>DEBC01000060.1:0-3209 GCA_002348365.1 Alphaproteobacteria bacterium UBA2966
AACATGGCCCCCATGGAGAGCACATAGTGGAAGTGCGCCACCACGTAGTAGGTGTCGTGAAGGGCATAATCGACGCCAGCATTGGCCAGGACCACACCGGTCACGCCGCCGACCACGAATAAAAAGATCATACCCAATGCCCAGAGCATGGGTGTCTTGAACTCAATCGAACCACCCCACATCGTGGCGATCCAACTGAATATCTTCACGGCGGTGGGCACGGCAATCACCATCGTTGCGGCAACAAAGTAAGCCCGCGTATCGATATCCATGCCGACGGTGTACATATGATGCGCCCAAACCACGAAACCGACGAATCCAATGGCCACCATGGCATACGCCATGCCGAGATAACCGAACACCGGCTTCTTGGAGAACGTCGCGACGATCTGGCTGATCATGCCGAAGCCCGGCAGGATCAAAATGTAGACCTCGGGGTGTCCAAAGAACCAGAACAGGTGCTGATACAGCACCGGATCACCGCCACCCGCCGCTTCAAAGAACGCGGTCCCGAAGTTGCGATCGGTCAGCAGCATGGTAATGGCTCCCGCCAGGACCGGCAGCGACAGCAACAACAGGAACACGGTCACCAGGATCGACCATACGAACAACGGCATTTTATGCAGCGTCATGCCCGGCGCGCGCATGTTGAAAATCGTGGTGATGAAGTTGATGGCACCAAGGATCGAGGATGCTCCCGCCAAGTGCAGGCTGAGGATCGCTATGTCGACAGCCATTCCCGGATGCCCCGATGTCGATAACGGCGCATAGACCGTCCAACCTGCGCCCACACCGCTGTCGATGAATGCGGAGCCGACGAGCAGGATCGCGGACGGAATCAAAAGCCAAAAGCTGATGTTGTTCATGCGCGGGAAAGCCATGTCCGGCGCGCCGATCATGAGCGGGACAAACCAGTTCCCGAACCCACCGATCATTGCCGGCATGACGAAGAAGAACACCATGATCAGTCCATGCGCGGTGGTCCACACATTGAACATGTGCGGATCGCCCGCAACCAGCTGCAGGCCCGGCTCGGCCAGCTCGGAGCGGATCAGCATAGAGAAGAGGCCACCCACGACACCGAATACGATGGCGAAGATGATGTACATCGTCCCGATGTCTTTGTGGTTGGTGGAGTAAAGCCACCTGCGCCAGCCCGTCGGGGCGTGATGATCATGATCGGCGTGGGCGTCCGCGTGTCCCGTCTCACTCATTTCTGGAACTCCTTACCTTGAACCTGAACTACTCGGCACGAAGGCCGACGCTGGCGATCCGAGTGGGATCGGGATGCTTATCAGCAGCGAATTCTTTCTTCGCCTGTACCAGCCAAGCTGCGAAGTCTTCTTTCGAGACTGCCTTGACCATAATCGGCATGAAACCGTGGTTGGCTCCGCAGAGTTCGGAGCACTGACCGTAGTACGTGCCTTCCTTGGTGACACGGAACCAGGTTTCATTGAGACGTCCCGGAACGGCGTCCATTTTCACACCGAATGCGGGCACGGCCCACGCGTGAATCACGTCGTTGGCCGTCAACAGCAAACGAATTGTCGTGTCGACCGGAACCACGACGGCATTGTCAGTTGAAAGCAACCGAACGTCCCCGTCCTTCAATTCCTCTTCCTCGAGCATGATGGCGTCGAAGGTCAGATCATCATGATCAGGGTATTCATAGGTCCAGAAGAACTGATTTGCCGCCACTTTGAGCGTCATTTCGGCGTCGACCGCCCGATCCGAGTAGTACATCAGCTTGAACGACGGCACCGCAATGACCACGAGGATGATAATGGGAATAACCGTCCACAGAACTTCGATCAACGTGTTGTGCGTCGTGCGCGTCGGCGTCGGATTGGCGCGGGCGTTAAATTTCACGAACACATAAATCATCAGGATAAGAACGAAAATGCTGATCACGGTTATGACGACCAATAGGAAATCGTGAAATCCATCGACGCGTTCCATCACAGGAGAAGCCGCAGGCTGGAACCCCATCTGCCATGGAGTCGGCTGTGCTGCGAGAGCCAATCCACCACCACCTAATGCGGCCAGAAATCCTGCCGTCATCGCTGCCAACCACTTGAAGATTCCCATTGTGAATCCAGTCTCCTCGTTACGGGGGCCCGAGAGTCAATTTCCGCCGCACAGCCAAACGGTTATCGACATGAGTTATTGTCTCGGGCGAATGCAGGTGCAGGCGGCTCGTCGTACAGCCACCCCCGATGCGGGCCAATCACTCGATCGACCGGACCGCAATTGGCCGGAGATTACACCAGACCGTTCTCGGATAACAAGACTGTGAACCTCCATAGAATCCCGCAGAATTCAAAGGCTTGAGAGGTATGAATTGCGTCGCAATCACACTATGTTTCTGAGACTCTCCGCGGGAGCCCTGCAATGCGCTTCTCAACGTCTTCAAATGCACGTGGAATACAGCAAATGACCGAAACCACCCATGCCGAGAAATTGTTCTTCGACAAGGCTGGATTGAACAAATCTCGTGTGCAGGACATCGTCGACGATGCCCTGTCGGGCGCTGACGATGGTGAGTTGTTCCTGGAATATCGCCAATCCGAGAGCTTCAGTTGGGACGACGGCAGGCTCAAGGCGGCCAGCTTCGATACCAGCCAGGGGTTCGGCTTGCGCGTCGTTGCCGACGAATCCACCGGGTACGCCCATGCTTCTCAGTTGAGCGAAGATGCCCTCAAACGGGCCGCGAGCTCTGCAATCGCCGTTCGCGCTGGACACGACGGCGTGCTGGCAGAGGCTCCCCCAGGGACAAATCAAAGGCTCTACATTGAAGACAGTCCGCTCGCAGATGTCGATTTCGAGACCAAAGTCAAATTGCTCTCGGATATCGATGCGTATCTGCGCGGCAAGGACGAGCGTGTGCGTCAGGTCTCATGTTCGCTGTCTGCTTCCTGGCAGGCCGTCCAGATTGTCCGGCAGGACGGCATGCAGATCGGCGATATTCGGCCGCTTGTTCGGCTGAACGTCGCGACCGTGGTGGGCGATGGGGGTCGCCAGGAATCAGGGTCTTACGGTACCGGTGGTCGATCACTGTATGGCGAGTACCTCCGTACTGACACCTGGCAGGCAGCGGCCGACGAGGCGCTGCGCCAGGCACAGGTCAACCTGGATTCCGTCCCCGCGCCGGCTGGTGAGATGTCCGTTGTCCTCGGTCCTGGCTGGCCTGGAATATTGCTTCATGAAGC
>DEBC01000060.1:3602-12410 GCA_002348365.1 Alphaproteobacteria bacterium UBA2966
CTTGGCGAGCGCGTCGCATCCCCCGGCGTCACCGTCATTGATGACGGGTCCATCAATCAGCGGCGTGGATCGTTGACCGTGGACGATGAAGGCACGCCAACAGAACCCACCATTCTGATCGAAGACGGAATCCTGAAAGGCTATCTTCAAGATCGCCTGAATGCCCGGTTGATGGGAATGAAACCCACCGGCAATGGCCGGCGACAGGATTTCGCTCACTCACCCATGCCGCGCATGACCAACACTTTCATGCTAGCCGGCGAGCGGGATCCCGATGAGATCCTGCAGTCGGTCGATCGCGGCCTCTACGCCGTTTCCTTCGGTGGCGGCCAGGTCGATATCACCAGCGGCAAGTTCGTGTTCACCTGCACTGAGGCTTACCGCATCGAAGGCGGCAAGATTGGCGCACCCGTCAAGGGTGCGACTCTCATCGGACATGGGCCTGATGTGCTGACCAAAGTCTCCGCAGTTGGCAACAATATGGAACTCGATCCCGGCGTCGGCGTCTGCGGCAAGAATGGCCAGGGCGTACCGGTCGGAGTCGGGCAGCCGACGTTGCTGATCGACGGGTTGACCGTTGGCGGCACGGAAGCGGCCTAGTCAGGATTCGGGAAGAAAACCTGCTCGCCATCAATCCTGAAGGCGGCAATCGCCGCTTGCCCTGCGGGAGACAGCAGCCATTCAATGAATGACCTCCCGAGCGTTGCTTTTACGTGAGGGTGCCTTTCCGGATTCACCAATATGACCGCGTATTGGTTGTTTAGGGCCGGATCCTGCTCGACAAGAATATTTAGGCTTTTCTTGTTGGCGAAACTGGACCACGTGGCTCGATCAACCAACGTGTAAGCGCCCATGGCCACGGCTGCATTGAGGGTTGCCCCCATCCCGGCTCCCATCTCTTGATACCACGTCCCGCTTGCCTCACCAGGGTGGATTTCAATGCTCCGCCACAAAGACAGTTCGGCCATGTGCGTACCGCTGTCATCGCCTCGAGACGCGAACAGGGATCGTGTTTCGGCGATGCGCGTAAGCGCCGCGCCGGCGCTCTTCGAATCAGCGACCCCGGCAGGATCATGCCGGGGACCGACAAGAACGAAATCGTTGTGCATGACTGCCTGGCGTTTCACACCGAAGCCCTCTGCTACGAACCGTTCCTCGGAAGCCCTGTGATGCACCAGCAAGACATCCGCATCACCATTGGCGGCCAGACGGATGGCCTGGCCGGTGCCGACCGCCACCACCCGAACCTCCACGCCGGAACCGGCGGTGTAAACCGGCAGAATTTGTCTAAACAGTCCGGAATTCTCGGTCGATGTGGTCGAAGCCAGCGTAATGTACCTCTGTTCTGCCAATGTCGGGCCATCGATGCCAAGAACGAGCACACTGAAGGCGACGGCAACGGCCTTTGTCCCGAGTGCGAACACTTTCTTCTGAGTTACCAAAGCAATCTGCCATCAAGAAATGCGCGGGCGGCCTCACTCTCCGGAGCACTGAAGAATTTGGCTGGACTGGCGCGCTCCGTCAGCCGGCCGTTATGAAGGAAGATCACGTCTTCGGCGACGCGACGCGCCTGTGCGAGATCATGCGTCGTCATCACGATCTTGGTGCCGGCAGCATGAATATCTTCGATGATACGCTCAACCGCGCCGGTGCCGCTGGGGTCGAGGCTTGCTGTGGGTTCATCAAGAAACAGGACCTCCGGCTGAAGTGCCCATGCCCGTGCCAGTGCGAGGCGTTGCTGCTCGCCGACCGAAAGCACTCGCGCCGGCCTTTCGGCGACATGCCCGAGCCCCGTCTGGGCCAGCGCGCGCTCTATCCTCTCCTGTCGATGCGCGGTTGGGATCTCATGAAGTTTCAGGCCGTAGGCGATGTTGGCGCGCACCGACCGCCGCAACATCACGGGCTTCTGGAACACCATTCCCTGGCGCCTGCGTGCGTGAGTGGAGTCCGAGCCAGACCAGGTCAATTTGCCAGCAGTTGGACCAATCAGACCGTGGCAGAGTCGCAACAGAAGGCTCTTGCCCGCCCCATTTGGTCCGAGAATGACGGTCTTCGGTCCCGCCTCGATCTCGAGATCAATACCATCGATCAGGATCTGTCCGCCGGCGTGGACCGAGACCCCCTTTAGCAGCAGTGGAAGGACGGACATGCTCAGGCCCGCCGATATGAGGTTACGCCGCCGAACATCGCGGCGACACCATTCACGCCAACAGCAAGCAAGACGAGGATCAATCCCAGGGCCAGAGCAAGGGCGAGGTTACCTTTGCTTGCTTCAAGCGCGATTGTCGTGGTCATGACGCGGGTGACGTATGCGATATTCCCACCCACGATGAACACCGCCCCCACTTCGGCAATCGCACGCCCAAATCCCGCCATGACCACTGTCACGAGTCGCAATCGGCCGTCCCAGAGCAGCGTCAGCACGGCGTGATGGGGCTGCGCACCCAGCGAACAAAGCTGCTCGCGATATTCCTCGTAGAGATCCCGCATCGCATCTCGGGACAAAGCGGCAATGATGGGCATGATGAGGACCGTTTGCGCTATGACCATCGCCGCGGGCGTAAACAAGAGGCCCAATACACCGAGCGGCCCTGCGCGAGATAACAAGAGATAGACCATCAGTCCGACAAAGACCGGTGGCAGGCCCATCAGTGAATTCAAAGCGACAATCACGAGTCGACGACCGGGAAACCGGTACACCGCTATGACAGCTCCGAGCGGCAGGCCAATCGCGGCGGCGGCCACCATCGCCGTCAAACTCACGAAGAGCGAACGCCCCACGATATCCACCAACTCCCCATCCAGAGTTGCGATGAGCTGGAACGCAAGAACGAAGGCGGTGGAGATATCGGACATTTCAGTTAGGAATACGCTTCAGTGATTGGCGGCGCCCCGCGCTTAACCGTGGTGTCCTCAGCAAACTGTGCTGGCAGACTGCTGCTTCAGTACGCGTATTCCTCGAACGCAGGGTCGATACTCTTTCCCCATCGCGTCTCGTAGGCCTCAAGCAATTCCTCCGCTGGCGTCACGCCCGATTCGGCGATTGCGCGAAGCGGGTTCAGAAAGTGATCCTCGTTGTCCCCCATGCTGTCGCGGACTCCTCGTCGGCGCAGTCCTTGGCTGGAGATATTGATCACCTCACACGCAATCTCCTGCACGCGGCGGCCGCGAAACTCCGCCTGCAATGCCCGACGCGTTACATCCTCGTGCAGTGCCACCACTTCCGCATGGGTCCAGTCTTTGCTCAATTCATAAGCCGCATCGAGCGCCGAGGCCTCATACAACAACCCGACCCATAGCGCAGGCAATGCACACAACCTGCCCCATGGTCCACCGTCGGCGCCCCTCAGTTCCAGAAAGTGTTTTAGCCGGACCTCGGGAAAGGCTGTCGAGACATGGTCTTCCCAATCCTGCAGGGTGGGCCGCTCTCCTGGCAGTTCTTCGAGCTTACCGTCCAGAAAGTCCCGGAAGGAGCGTCCTGCGACATCCACATATGCTTCGCCGCGGTGGACGAAATACATTGGAACGTCCAAGGCATAGTCTGTATAGCGCTCAAAGCCCATGCCATCCTCGAACGCAAAAGGCAGGAATCCTGTGCGATCCGGATCGGTATCTGTCCACACAAAGCTGCGGTAACTGAGGAAGCCGTTGGGCTTACCTTCCTTGAAGGGTGAATTCGCGAATAGGGCCGTGGCGATCGGTTGAAGACGCAACGCCAACCGCAGCTTTTTGACCATGTCGGCCTCTGACGCGTAGTCGAGGTTCACTTGAACAGTGCATGTCCGGAACATCATGTCGAGCCCGAGAGAGCCTCGTGTCGGCATGTAGCGGCTCATGATTCCGTAGCGGCCTTTCGGCATAAGAGGCATATCGTCGTGCTGCCACTTCGGGTGATACCCAAGACCAAGGAAGCCGATGTCTAGCTCGGTACCGATCTCCTTAACCTGTGTGAGGTGGGTGTTTACCTCATGACATGTCTGGTGAAGATTCTCGACGGGCGCGCCGGATAATTCGATTGCGCCACTTGGTTCCAAGGTCACCGCCTGTCCGTCAAGTGTCAGTGCGATAACGTTCTCACCTTCGAGGACCGGCGCCCAACCGTAACGTTGCAGCCTCTCCAGGATGGCCTTGATCCCGACCTCGCCTTCATAAGGCAAAGGGCGAAAGTCATCCCGCCGATAAGCGAACTTCTCGTGCTCTGTCCCGATCCGCCATTTCACAGGCGGCTTGCAGCCGCGCTCAAAATACGAAACGAGATCGGCCCGATCGTTGATCAAAGGCGAATCGGCGTGGGCACCTGCCAAATCGATTTCCTCAAATGGTCTGGATAGGCAAACAGGTCGACGGAATAGTATTTGCTCAACTAGCAGTCCTACCGATGCTGAGCAAGTGTCGAACCCACGCGACGAAACGTCTCGTGTTCACGAACCAGCCATCCACGCCTGAAAAATCCCCAGCGCCACCGTGGCCGCCGTTTCACTTCGAAGCACGTGGCGACCGAGATCAATACCAGTGACCTTGGCATGGCCTCCAATGAGTTTCCTCTCGGATTGATCGAAGCCGCCTTCCGGACCGGTTAGAAGGATCCAGGGTCCGGAGTGGTCCGTTTTACTTAACCGAGCCAACACCGCGTTAACAGCTGGGCTGTCACCAGATTCATCACACCAGAGAACCTGCGAACCAGCATCCAGCGACGCCAAGAATAGCTCCAGCTCTTGCACCTCCATAACTTCGGGCACCGACAACCGCCCGCACTGCTCCGCAGCTTCGGTTGCGCGAAGAGTCAGTCGATTGACGTTTGCGCGCGATACCACCGTTCTGCGGGTGGTGACGGGCACAATGCGCGTGACGCCCAGTTCGGTCGCCTTTTCAACGAGAAAATCCATGCGGGCTCTTTTGACGAGTGCCGCGGCGATCCAAACGTCGAGCTCCACAGGCTGGGATCGCAACGATCCCAACAGACCGACCGTGCAGCCCTTGCGAGTGGCACGCCGAATAGTGCCTTGCCATTCGCCATCTCGGCCGTTGAACAGAACAATCGGGTCCCCGACGCCCAGTCGCATGACATTGGACACGTAATGTGCGGCATCACGTGTCAGTTCAAGCGATGCCCCCTCGGCGAGTGTCTCGTTGACGAAAAGGCGTACACTGCTCTTACGAACCATGCCAATCACTCAGATTTGCTATGGGCATTGTCAACCCTTTCTGATGAACTTGCAGGCCAGCCGGCAGGAATCAAACAGCGCGATCAGTCTCCAAAGAGCGCAACGCGGACAGTGTGGAGTTGTCCAATTGTGGCAAGCAAGATAGTGCTATTCAGATGAGACGAGAGGCGGATGCACTCATCGCAGATGCGAAGGCTGGCAACTGGGTCGATCGTTTCGCCCCCAATGCACTGAAGCCCTTCCTGAAACTGGGCCGCTTCGATCGGCCCATCGGTTATTGGCTCCTGCTTTGGCCCTGCTGGTGGTCGCTCGCCCTGGCGGCACGCGAACAGCCGATCGGCTGGCAATTTCCCGTTTCGGGCGGGAACGGTTGGCCGGACCCCCTCCTGCTCCTTTTGTTCTACGTTGGCGCGGCTTCAATGCGGGCAGCGGGTTGCGCATACAATGACATCGTCGACCGCGACATCGACGCATTGGTGGAGCGTACGGCCCTTCGTCCATTGGCCAGCAGACAGATCTCCCTCACCCAATCGGTTGTCTTTCTGGTCGCCATGGCCCTTGTCGGCCTCGCCGTGCTCGTAACGTTCAATGGGTTTGCAATCGCACTGGGACTGGGCTCGCTCGGTATTGTTGCGCTGTACCCGCATATGAAACGCATTACCTACTTTCCCCAGATTTTCCTGGGCCTGGCCTTTAACTGGGGCGCATTAATGGGTTGGGCGGTGTTAACCGGCGAACTCATACCAGCCGTGGTGGTTCTCTATATCGCGGGTATAGCTTGGACCCTAGGCTACGACACAATCTACGCCCATCAGGACAAGGAAGATGACCTGCTCGTCGGCGTGAAATCCATGGCCATCAAGCTGGGGTACAACACCAGGCCCTGGCTTGCCATCTTTTACACGGTGACAGTAGTCGGGATCTTGATAGCGGGTTGGCTTGTCGGGGTTGGCTGGGTGTTTTATGCCAGCATGATTGTCGTCGCTGCACAGTTTGCCTGGCAGGTCTTCAAGGTTGACTTCGATTCGACCGAAGACTGCCTGGCGAAATTCCGCTCGAACCACCTGTTGGGCGCATTGGTATTCGCTGCCATCATCTCGGGCAGCATCATCTGAGTAGGCGTCGATCAGCTCTTGTCAAAATCGTTCGGCAAAACACGGCAAGATATCCGGTAGGGCTGATCTCCGTAGTCGCTGGGACCATCCACGACGGACACCGTCCATCCGCACCGCATCCAAAATGAAGTCGTCCAATTCGTGCTGTGGCGAAATCGAATCGCGAACGCAGGACAACACGTCGACCTTCGAAAGCGAGGCGAAGATCCGGCTTGTCGCGACCACCGCATCGAGAGCAGTGGGCTGTTCACCGAGAGCGAGAGCGCCAAACTGCGATACGTAGGCGTGGAGTCGATGACCTCCGGAAAAACAGTCCGAGGTCACACCCGCACCCGTGAGTTCACCGTAGACATAGTTGCCCGGAACCGCTCCAGAGCGTCCAAGTTCACTCTCGTGCATGATTGAGAGTTCATCACCTGAGAGCCATGTGATGAACGCGTGCAGAGTCGTATCCGACGACTCGGCGAGGGTCGCGGGAACAGCACCGTATCGGGTGATGTGCGCGGAATAGACTGCATCGATACCGGTGATATCTGCTTTGACCACTGGGATGACCGCATCCCCCGTCTGGCCAAATTTACGTGCTAACTGTGCAGGAGCTGCGTTCGAACCGTACGCCAGTACAGGAGTACGCCGGCTCAGCGGGACAGCATCGTGGATGCCCAGTGTTTCCAGATGACGAGTGATGGGAACGGTCTCACCCGCCAGATTGCGAACCACTCCGTCCCGAAGCGGATCATCGATGAAGTCAATCAATTCGTAAGGCGCACCACGGACGAATATGTACGAGTGCTCTACCGCGACGTATGGGTATTCCTTCGCAAGCGCGAGGAGTTCCCGATCGGAATGGTAAGTCCACCAAGGGTGCTGAGCGCGACCACTAGTGCCTGTCCATGATTGCTCCGGCGACATTGGTGTCACTTAGCACAGCTTCCCCGAGATCCACCCCTGTCAAATTTGCATTGCTGAGGTCAGCACGGGTCAAATTGGCAGGCATGCTTCGCCCCTGGGCATCGCCCTCCGTCCCTCTGATCTCCACCAGGCCGAAAACCGCGGCGTCGAGCCGCGCAGAAATCAGCAAGGCATCGGTGAGATCGGCGCCGGAAAAATCCGCCCCTCGAGCATCGGCTTGGGACAAGTTGGCATTCGTCAGCCTCGCCAACACAAAGGCGCCGTTGGAAACATCTGCACCAGAGAGATCGCAGGCCTGGGCGCATGTACGCGCCCCGAAAATGAGACCCCCGAAAGAGTCGCACTGCCGAAACGGGCACCCCTGAGGTCCGCGCCACTAAAATTCGTAGCGGGCGAGATCGAGCGTTCAAATTGGGCGCGAAACAAATCCGCACCGGAGAAATCGGCGCCGGTGAGATCGCAGTCGCTGAAATTGATGCCCCGTAACTGGGCATTTTGGAGGTTCACGCTCGTCAATCGCATGCCCGAGAAGTCCTGGTGACTGAGATCCGCTCGCGCGCTACCGACCCAACCGTTCACGAACCTCTCGTGTCGGCGCACAATGTTGAGAAATTCATCGGGGGTCATGGTCTGCCGCTCTCAATTCGCAGCTGGCCTGGCTCCGCAGGAAACGGAGTTTTCCAGTTCTGCCTCACTCGACGAACGATCCGGTAGGGCATAGTCACCACACTCTCACCACTCAATACAAAAACGACACAGCATCATTACTGTTCTCATAGACATTCCCGCTGCGGCCTCAGCGCCGGACAGCACAAAGAACCGCGACTCGGAACACATGGAAACCAGGCCCGTTTCGAGTGCCAATTTTTCGGGAAGATCACCAACACTGCTACTGCGCGCCCGCCCTCACGGGCAATCGCAGAAGTCTTACCCCGCCATTAGTTTAAGTATCTCGACCTTCTGGCGTGGCCTCCTAACAAGGGGCAACCTTCCCATCGGACAACGATAGTGCCCGATATTGGCCCTCTAACCATAAATTACTTCCAAGCGCCTCGATTGTCGCCCCAAAATCACACCATCGATATACTCTCGGATTCGAAAATCGGGGCGAACCGCTTATGGCATATGACTCTTTGAGGGATTTTCTCGCCTCGCTCGAGAAGGCAGGCCAGCTCGTTCGTGTCTCACGACCCGTCTCGACGGTACTCGAAATGACGGAAATTCAAACGCGCCTTCTGGCAGACGGCGGGCCGGCGGTCTTGTTCGAGAACGCCGTAGTCGGGAACGGCCAACCTTGTGTCATGCCAGTCCTGGTGAATTTGTTCGGCACTGTTGCGCGCGTCGCCCTGGGAATGGAACGCGAACCCGCAGACCTTCGGGAGCTTGGCGAAACGCTGGCGTTCTTGAGGCAACCAGAACCACCAGGAGGATGGCGAGAGGCGTTGGACCTGATACCGATGCTCAGAACGGCTTTGCACATGAAGCCGAAAACAATCTCGAAAGCCCCGGTCCACGATGTCGTCTACACAGGCAATGACATCGATTTGGCGAAGCTGCCGGTTCAAACCTGCTGGCCTGGAGAGCCTGCGCCGCTCATCACATGGCCTCTCGTTGTG
>DEBC01000003.1:0-28501 GCA_002348365.1 Alphaproteobacteria bacterium UBA2966
TCACTGATGCCTCAGTGATCAAATCCTGATCTCACCCTGTCGGTTACTGAAGCGTGGGCTTGATACCCCGATTGGGTTCCAGCGCAAGAATGTGGATCATCACGCCTTCCCACTGGTACTCACGCGCGAACTCCATCGCCTCATACCAGCCCACCGACTGGACAAGGTGCTCGGCCATTTCTCTTTGGTAGGTAGAGTTGTCTTCCATCACGCCGCTCCCAAAGCGGGCCTGATGGTAGTTTGCGCGGGAATTGGTTTACGAAACGCAAACAGAGCAATTCCCAGGTATTAATGATCGAGCGGCGAAATACTTCGAACTGGAGGTGGAACAACAACTTCCAGGGCGCAACGGACTGGTGGGCAGGGGTGGCGAGACTTACGACTCCTCCTTGACCGGCTGCCATTCTCGAACCAGACGATGAGCCTCTTCCAGTTTTGCCGGCGGAAGCCATTGCATTGCCTTGGTTCGAATTCTGACAGCGTCTTCGTAGTTCGCACCGCCAAATTTGGACATGGCGATCGTCGCCCACATGTGGGCCTCAATGAGATCTCTCTCGGTCCCGGTCCCACTGAAAACCAGGGTAGCCAGATTCAGCGCGGCCGGCGCATACCCCTGTGTTGCCGCCCGGCGAGCAGATAGCACTGTGCCAGGTCGGTTTGCGCCTTTTCGTTACCCTGATCAGCAGACTTGCCGAACCACTCCGCAGCCTTCTCGTAATTTTTGCTGACTCCCTCACCCTTTTAGTAGAGGCCACCGAGATAGTACTGGGCATCAATGTTTCCGGCCTCGGCCAGGGGCACCAGCTCTCTATAGGCACGGGCTTGATCGCCTTGTTGCGCAGCTCTTCGCGCCGACCCAATATCAGCCCAGGCCAGTGAACTCGATAAAACACCGACGGCGACGAAGGCCACAAATCGAGCCAGCCTGCGCGTACATAATTTGGCTCGCAGCGTAGGGAAGCCGTCTATGGGTGCTTTGTCGCTGTCGGTCGTCATATCAGATCATCGATCTAATACACCTTGGGAGTCCAAGCATCGGCGCGGGCACGGGCCTCCTCAATCTCGGATTCGCTCATCTTCAGCTCTATCGCACCCATGAATGCGTGCGCGAACAGCTCTCCTCGCCGAGCTGCAATGGCAGCCCACATGTACGACTGGACCAGGTCCTTGGAAACACCCAGCCCCTCCCGATACAACACACTCGCGGAAATTTATGCTGACTTCTCGCCCTGATGAGCAGCTATCAGGATCCAGTGCGCGGCTTTCGCGGCGTCTTGAGGAACACCACGGCCATCGCGATAGAGGTTTCCCAGCTTCATGCTTGCCTTGGAGTTTCCAGAATCGGCCGCGCGCGTGCACCAATCTATCGCCGATTCGTAATCCTTCGGGACACCGTCTCCGGTTTCGTTCATGACCCCAAGCTCGTATTGCGACTTGCTGTCGCCCTGAGCTGCGGCCCTGAGATACCAGCGACGAGCTGCCTCAAGGTCTTGGTCCACGCCGAGGCCTTTGTGAAACAAATGACCGAGGTTGTATTGCGCCGCCGGACGACCTTGTTCCGCCAAAGGCAACCAGTTCTCGTAGGCTTTGGCGTAATTGCCTTCCTCGTAGGCGATCATCCCCAATGCGTATTCCGCCCGAACTGGCAGGGTCAGCGCGAGCGCAAATGCGATACCTAGGAGTAAGCGCAACATTTGGCACGGAGTGTACCCTAAACAGGTCTGCGAGTGTCTCAGATTCAGGCCGTTGCGGGTGCCCACCCGTTCAATCGAACGTGACCAGCGCAAGTACGTCGGTCGATGAAAGAGAACGAAGGGCGCTCTCAGCTCTTCCTGTCCGTAAGCTTTGCGTCGTCAAGCATGGCGCCATCCAAATTGGCACCATCAAGAGTAGATGTGGAGAGATCCGCATGCTGTAGTTTCGCGCGCATGAGATTGGCACCGGTAAGATCGGCCTCGCTCAGGTCTGCACCGGTGAGGTCCGCACCAAAGATCTGCACCTGCAAGAGAACTCGCCCACGACCGGCCGGTTGAATGCCCTGATCCATCCCTCAACTCGATGGGCGAGAACACCGTATTCCGAAACATCGCCGGCCTTAAAATGGCGTTGCGAAAGTTCACGCCGCGGAGATCTGACAATGAGAAGTTGGACCGGAACAATTCCGCATTGGAGAAGTCTGAGAACATCAACTCACACTGCATGAAGTTCGCGCCGAACAGATTCGCCTTGGGAAATCCTGCACCACTAAGAGATGAACCCGAAAAATCGACATTCCGAAGATCCAAACCAGAGAGATTGGCCCGCGTTCCCTCAGCACCACCAGAACTGCTCCACAGTTCGTGCTGGCCAATTACATTGCGGATTTCGGGCGAGAGAGATTCTTTCGAGCTGGACGTTACGACATCGTTCAGATTGGCGTTCGAGAAATCGCCTTCCTCGAGGTCGATACCGCGCATGTTCGCGCCGCTGAAATCTGTGTCCTGCACCGTCGCGTTGTCGAGATTCGCGCCGGTCAGATTGGCTTAGCTGAAATCAGCCTTTGTCAGATTGCTTCCGGAAAGGTCCGAGCCCGTCAATTCTACCTGGTCGAGCGTCGCTTCAGTGAGATCTGCAAGGCACAGTGACGCACTGGGCAGATAGCTCTCCGACATTTTTGCCTGGCTCAGATGAGCGCGGTCCAACTGACAGTCAGACAGGTCTGCGCTCCGTTCAGGTTCACCCAGTTTCATCGAGCCGGGCCTGAGCTCCACTTCCTGAAGATTTGCCCCGCGGAGGTCGGCTCCGTGAAGTTGTACGCCGCGCAGGTCCGCTCTGAAGAAATTTGCCTCCTTGCTCTCGAGTTCTTCCAGATTCGCACAGAAGAGATCCGCGAAGCGAAAGTCGCCTCCCGTCACAATACTCCTCTTGAGGTTCATGCCTGCCAGCAACGCGGATTGCAGATTTATTCCGGGCAGGCGGAGCCCGGACAGATCCACTTCCTTCAAATCGGCTCGCTGGCCGCCAGCCTGACCTTTGACGAATCGCTCGTGGCGGCGGAGTATGCTTACAAACTCGTTGGGATCCATTGCCATAAGCTTTCGGGCATGCTGCCTGGCTGGCCATAGATCACATTTCATCGACCGACAAATATCCGGTGCGATGCACAAAATCCTCGAACCAATGGCCTCAACTTCGGGAACATCGCCCTCACCAATGTGATGCCCGGCCCACCAACCGGAACAAAGGCAGCACTTACTCTACCAAATATCCATACTACTGAGTTGGATTGAAAACCAACCTGGCAATGTGACCCACGTCACAACCAGATTTGAATTGGCGACGAAAACATACTGAATTTGCTGGGGAATCGATCAAATTGTGATGTAAGTCACAATTGTAAATGACCAATGTCGACCTGCCGCTCATGAACAAGTGCGGAATGCAAACGGTACAATCAGGGAGAAAACGATGGGCCCACTCCAAGGAATAAGAATCGTTGAATTCGCCGGATTGGGGCCGGGACCTTTCTGCGCCATGCTGCTGTCGGATCTGGGTGCCGAAGTCATCAGAATCGATCGTCAACAGGCTCTCGCCGGCCGCGTTGATCACGATCCCCGCAGCCAGGTCATGAATCGAGGACGACGGTCCATTGCCGTCGACTTAAAAAACCCCGACGCTTGCGTGGCTGTCCTTCGTCTCATCAATCAATCGGACGCGTTGATCGAAGGGTATCGGCCCGGAGTCATGGAACGGTTGGGGCTGGGGCCGGAAACCTGCATGGCTGGCAACCCCAGACTTATCTACGGACGTATGACCGGATGGGGCCAGGATGGCCCCCTGGCAATGGCACCGGGCCACGATATCAATTACATCGCGCTGACCGGAACGTTGAATGCCATAGGCCGCAGGGACGGCCCTCCGACACCGCCGCTGAATCTGGTGGGTGACTTTGGCGGCGGTGCCTACCTGGCCATGGGGCTGCTGGCCGCCATTCTCGAAGCGAGAACATCCGGCAAAGGCCAGATTGTCGACACGGCAATGGTCGACGCGGCGGCCTCCATGATGGCGTACTTTTTTGGCTTTAGCGCCAGTGGATACTGGTCGGATGAGCGCGGCAGCAACTATCTGGACTCTGGCTCTCCGTTTTACGACACGTATGAGACCTCAGACGGCAAGTGGATAGCGATCGGATCGGTCGAGGCAAAATTCTGGGAACAGACCTGGCAATTGCTAGGCCTCGACCTGGCCGACATGCCCCCACAACATGACCGCGGCAATTGGCAGGATACGAAGGCCAAGGTGGCTGCAGCGGTCAAACAGAAATCGCGTGACGAGTGGACCCGTATTTTTGACGGTCAGGAAGCCTGTGTTGCCCCTGTCTTATCGATTCCTGAGTCTGCCAGCCACCCCCATATCGCGGCACGCCAAACCGTGGTGAACTTCGAGGGCATTGAACAACCGGCCCCGGCTCCGAGGTTCAGCAGAACGAGCGCCGAATTGGATCTGCCGCCCCCCGCGCGCGGTGAGCACAGCGAGGCGATACTTCGCGACTGGGGATTCGATGCCGCCGAAATCTCAGCTCTGAAAGAGAGTGGGGCGGTGATGCAGGCTTAGCGCGAGCCGTACCAGTTTACCCTCTCCCATTGCTGGGGGGAGGGAATTGAGGAAGCTGGGGAAGGAACCGACCAAGCTATTCCTTTAGCGGGTCCATGCGCGGCGTCTCGACGCCCGCTGCCTCACAGGCTTCCACCAACAGATAGGAGAAGTCTCGGTCGCCGTTGCCGGCATCGATGGCCGCATCGAAGGCGCTGAGCGCAGCCGCACCGGTCGTCATGGCGACGTCGTAGTGCTCGCCCGACTGGAGGGCGAGATCCAGATCCTTGCGGGCGAGCCTGATGGCGAAACCAGGATCGAAGTCGCCGCCTAGGACCTTGGCCCGGAAATAGAATTTCATCAGGGCGTTCGACGCCATCGTATCGGACATGATGCCGATCGTCTGTTCCGGATCGAGACCTACCTTCTGAGCCAGTGCCAAAGCTTCGGACGTGAGTGCGGACTGGGCCATGGTGAGGAAGTTGTTGATCAGCTTGGTCTGAACACCGGCGCCCACAGACCCGCAATGGTGGATAGTGTCACCCATGGCTTCAAGGATGGGCCGCGCCCGCGCCACATCCGTCTCGGACCCCCCGACCATAAACATCAGCTTTCCTTCCGCAGCATGCATCGGAGTACGGCCCACCGCGGCGTCGACGAAGCCTATCCCCCGCTCACTCAAGGCCTTCGCTACTTCGATGGAAGTTCCCGGAAATATAGTGCTGGTGTCGATGAGGAGCATGCCTTCCCGGCCGTTGGCCAGAATTCCGTCTTCTCCGAGGATGACCTTCTCCACGTCGGGGGAGTTGGGCAGCATGGTGAACACCACATCGCTGTTCCGAGCGACGTCGCCGAGACCCTGCCCCTGCCTTGCGCCCGCCTCCAAGTGCGGGTCGGCAGCGCCGTCCACGACGTCGTAAACCGTCGTCTCGAACCCCTTCATTACAAGGTTGAGGCACATGGGTCCGCCCATAGTGCCGAGGCCGACGAATCCCACCTTGTCGGGCATTGCTGCCTCCTGACGTTGATAGGCGTGGCGCTATTCAGCCGCGCGATTCATCTGTTGCGGCCCGGCGAAACTGAGATGCGAGCGTAGGGCTTCGGTCTCGAACACGTTGCCGGGCAAGACATTGGCGATGTTCACGTCTGGCCCAAATTCATCGATCAGGAACTTCTTGAGATAGATGACCTCGGTCGTTGTGGTTCCCTTGATCCAGGCGCCAGGCAGCTCGAAGAACACCTTCTTGACGTCGAGGCCGGCAGCCAGATCGCTGATCAGTGGCTTGTTGGGCTCGCCGTCTTCGACGAGCTCCGCCGCCTCCACGAGCACTACGTCGGCACCCGCGTCAAAGAATTCATTCGCTTGCTCGATAAGGGTTTCCGCCGTCGTCTCGTCGTGCTTCGAGCCCACTTCGCCGTGGACGTGCAGGCCACAGTCGACGGCTATTCCGGTGATTTCGCGACGGTCCTGGCTGGATAGCGGCACGACGTTATCGGACACCTCGATGGCACCGATCCCAAGACGTTTGGCCTCCTCACAGTAAGGCTTCACGCCTGCGATTCCCTGTGTCCCGAATACGAACTCAAGGAACTGGCCGCCGAGGAAGGGCTCCACCTGATATTCCTCGTAGATGCCGATCTTCTGCCGGAGATAATCCTCCTCATAAAGGCGCGCCGTGCCGACAACGAATTTGGCGATGTCGACGTAAGGTCCGATGAGGCTGAGCAGATCTTCCTGCTCGCGGACCGGCATGCCCCAATCCATCATCATGGTCTGGCCGCTTGTCCGCGGTTTGGTGGTGCTGCGTTCCGGCGGCAGCGGAATCATCGAGAATGCCTGGGCCATGTCCTTACCTTTCAACTGTCTCAAGTCATGCAGTGCACGAGAATCTGAATTCGAGCGACATCATATTGACGTGATCGCCTGCTGTCATGAACGGCACAGACGTGCTACCCGATAGTCTACGCTAACCATTCCCTTAATTGTGGATGCAGACACCCCATGATTCGAACGCTTCTATTCTTGTCGGCTTTGATCGCTAGCCACTTCTCGACCGGCTCCATCGTCTCTGCACATGACGTCAAGCACGGAGACATCACAATTTCTCATCCCTGGGCCCGCGCGTCACTCTCGGCAAAGGTTAAGAACGGGGTCAGTTATATGACTCTGCGAAATTCCGGTACCGAGAGTGACCGGCTGATCGGTGTATCAACTTTCGTCGCCGACCGGGCGGAGCTTCACGCCCATGAAATGAAGAATAATGTGATGAAGATGAAGCACATCGAGGCCATCGAGATTCCCGCGGGCGGCGAAGTCGAGCTAAAGCCTGGTGGACTGCACGTCATGCTTTTCGGGTTGAGAACACCGCTGCAGAAGGGCCGCACCTTCCCGATGACACTGGAGTTCGAGTCAGCGGGCGAGGTTGACCTGGAAGTCGTGATTGAAGCGGGTGCATCCCGGGGCGAAGGCGCCAAGCATAAGATGCACAAAAAGGAATAGGCTACGTCGAATTCAGTAGGTCACCATTGACACTACTGTTTCCGAGAGCTTGTTTGTCGGTAAATCGCTCCGCCAGTTCTCAGCCCAAGACTGAACCCAATGGTATTAAGGCTTATCGACTACTTCGATCGCGGCGCTTCATTCAATCCTGCCCGCGATTGCTTCATTCAAGGTGAGCAGCGGATCACGTTCGCCGAGGTCCAACGCTTGTCACATCGAATCGGCAACGCCCTCCTTTCGGAAGGCGTCTCCAAGGGTCATCAAGCAGCCGTCTTCAGTCCCAATGACGCGATGGCATTCGTTTGCGTCCTGGGAATTCTGAGGGCCTGTGCAGCTTGGGTGCCAATCAACGCCCGAAGCGCCATGACCGAGAACCTTCACGTACTCAACGATAGCGGCTGCGAGCTTCTGTTCTACCACAGCTCCTTTGAAGGTGAGATCGAGGAGATCCGCAAGCAGGTACCGGGAATACGCCGCTATGTTTGCGTGGATCGCGAGGGCCCGGAATCTCCGTTCCTGCAGGACTGGATCGCAAACCAGCAGGACATTGCACCTTACATCGCTTGCGATCCGCAGGATTTTGCGGCCATTCGATACACGGGTGGCACCACCGGTGTTCCCAAGGGCGTACCCCTCACCCACCTCAATTTTTCATACATGCTCGCGAACGCCTCGGTAGCAATGCCTTACGACGAGCCGCCGGTCTATCTCGCTGCCGCACCGATGACGCACGTTGCCGGCGCGATGTCCCTGATGCTTCTGCCGCATGGCACTACGATCGTTGTCATTGATCGACCCCAGCCGGAACTCGTGATGGAGATGATCAAAACGCACAGCGTGACGACCGTTTTTCTCCCGCCGACCGCCATATACATGCTCTTGGCCCATCCCGACGTCCGGAATTGCGACTACTCCTCATTGAAATACTTCCACTACGCCGCATCGCCGATGTCCCCGGATAAACTCAGGGAGGCGATCGACGTCTTCGGGCCCGTGATGTCGCAGTCATATGGGCAAACCGAATCGCCCTTCATCAGCACTTACTTTTCAAAGAAGGATCAGGCGGAGGCCTGCCATGATCCAGACAAGTCGCACCGTCTTCGAAGCGCCGGACGACCGAGTCTCTTTACGCTGGTCGAGATCATGGATGACGACGGCAATATCCTCGGGGCCGGCGATGTGGGTGAAATCGTGACGCGCGGGGGCATCGTCATGGTGGGTTACTACAAACGCCCGGATGCCACGCAGGAAGTGTCTGCGCACGGTTGGCACCACACCAACGACATCGGCTACAAAGACGAAGATGGGTTCATCTACATTGTCGATCGCAAGCGGGATATGATTGTCTCCGGAGGGTTCAATGTTTGGCCGAGTGAGATTGAAAACGTGATTCTGACATCGTCGGCGGTTCAGGATTGCGCCGTCATTGGCGTCCCTGACGAGAAGTGGGGCGAGGCCGTCAAAGCGGTGATCGAACTCAAACCCGGCCGGCAGATTTCTTCTGAGGAGATCGTGGCGATGTGCAAGGACCAGCTCGGCAGCGTGAAATCCCCCAAATCCGTTGAGTTCTGGGACGAATTGCCCCGCAGCGCGGTTGGCAAGGTCCTCAAAAAGGACGTTCGTGAGCGATTCTGGGCCGGCCATGAACGTCGCGTCGGCTGAGTCCAAGGTATAAGAACCGGATCTTCTAATTTGTCATCCACTGAACGATGAACACTGAACGATGAAAGCTGCTCAATTCTCGTATTTCGGATCGCCGCTCGAAGTGATCGAGCTTGAGGAAGTTCCCGATCCTCCATCGCCGGGTGACGGTGAAGTGGGGATCGACATCATGTACGTACCCGTCAACGTCGGTGACCTCCTCGCCATGGAGGGCCGCTACGGTGCATCGGCATTCAAGCTTCCGCGCATCGCAGGTGTTGAGGGCCTGGGGCGAATTTCATCTGTTGGTGAGAATGTGAACAATGTCCAGGTGGGCGACCGTGTCCTGCTCCCGCCGGGACACGGCACGTGGTGCGAAAAGATCACGGCGCCCGCGGCGCAGGTCACAGTGTTGCCGGACAAAGGGGATGCTCAGCAGCTGTGCATGATGCGCGCAAACCCCGCTTCGGCCTATATGATGCTGACGACGTTCGTGGATCTCTCGCCGAGCGATTGGGTGATCCAGAACGCGGCGAACTCCGGAGTTGGTCAATACCTGATCGAACTCGCCAAGCTCGAAGGTTTCAAGACCGTCAATATCGTGCGGCGGCCGCGCACGGTAGAGCCGCTCAAGCAACTGGGCGCCGACGTCGTCTTGCTGGACGGAGCCGACCTTCAGGAGCGAGTCACCGCGGAGACTGGCGGTGCCAGCATCAAGCTCGGAATCGATGCGGTTGCCGGCGACGCAAGCCAAAAGATGGCACAGTGCCTTGCGGTCGGCGGCACGATCGTGAACTACGGCCTACTCAGCGGCGAGCCCTGCAAGATTGAGCCGAGTGAAGTGATTTTCCGCGATATTCGCCTGCGTGGATTCTGGCGGGCGAAATGGCAGATTACCGCACCGCCCGAGGAAGTGTCTCGAGTCACCGAACACTTGGTCAGCCATATCGTGCATGGCAAACTTCGCTCGGAAATCGAGGCGGTATATCCTTTCTGGAAACTCCGCGAAGCTCTCCACCACGCTCAGCATAGCGATCGCGTCGGCAAGATCCTGTTGCAGATGAGTGAATAATTGAAACAGGGAAGTGATCCAGGCGCATGAGCGGCATCAAAGCCAGATGGGAATTGATCCTCATACCACCGCTTGTCTTGACGGTGGTGTTGCTCGTCGCCTCGCAGTTCATCTTCATCAAGGGCAGCTTCCACAAGGACCTCGGCTACGGAGACCTGTCTACGACTTATGAACTCGTGAACTACCTCCGGGCCTTCTCGGATCCCTACTACCTGGATGTCCTGCTGCTCTCCATCAATGTATCCGCCACCGCGACAATCCTCACCATGGTCTGTGCCGTACCCGTCGCCTACATCATCGCCCGCATGACATCACGCTGGGCGATGTTGTTCCTGGCACTGGTCGTGGTGGCGCAATTCGTCACCATCGCCATCAAGGTGTTGGGTCTCATCGTACTGTTCAGCCCGGACGGGATCGTCAACCGGCTGTTTTTGTGGCTGGGGCTGATTGAAGAGACATTTACGATTCTGGGGACGTTCCCCGGTGTTATCACCGGACTGATGTACTACTCGCTCGGTTTCGCGGTCCTGCTGATTTACAGCGTGATCCTGACCATTCCGCGCAGCCTGGAAGAGGCGGCTCAGATCCATGGAGCGGGGCGGTTCAATGTCTATCGCCGGATCATCATGCCGCTCGCGGCGCCGGGAACCGTGATCTGTTCCTTGATGGTCTTCAACATCAGCATCGGAGGATTCGCTTCGACGGCGCTGATCGGCGCCGGAAAGATCCTGACCCTGCCCGTGATCGTCCAGCGGAGTGTCATCGTGAATTACAACTACGGTATGGGAGCCGCACTGGCCGTCATACTTTTGTTGTCGGTCATCCTTATAAACTTGTTCTCGGTCTGGATGGTGCACCGGTTCCGGCGAGGAAAGGCGATGACTGTCTGATGTGCAGGAACCTCGACTCATGAACCCCAGAGCCAGATCCAAGTTGATTTCAAGCGGTTCGCGATCGCTGATCCTCGCGGCCGTCTATATCTTCCTGTTCGCGCCGATCATCATTGTGATGGCGACATCGTTCGACTACGGCGAACGCGCGTATGTCATATTTCCACCAGAGCGGTTCACCTTTGATGCCTATCTCAACATTCCCGAGTACATCGAGAACGGCATCTATTTGAGCGTCGGTGTGGGTATTTCCGCTGCCCTGGGTGCTTCCCTGATTGGCATTCCTGCAGCCCTAGGGATCGTGCGCAGCGACATTCCCGGGAAATCCTTGATCATGACCTTGTTTCGCATTCCCCTGCAGATTCCGGGGGTGGTCATGGGCCTGGCGTTCCTGCAGGCCTATTATGCTATCGGCGCAGCAACCGACTGGTACGCGAACGGAACCTACATCGGTCTGGTTATCGCGCATATCTTTGCAGCAACGCCCTTCGTCATCGGTGCCGTCGTGCCCGTCCTGCAACGGTTTCAGCCAACCCTTGAAGAGGCGGCTCAAACCCTGGGGGCCAGCAGGATGACCACTTTCCGCAAAATAACGTTGCCTTTGATTGCACCCGGTGTCTTCGCCGGAAGCCTTTATGCGTTCATGATTTCATTCGGCGACGTTCCGATCGCGATATTCCTGTCGAAACCCGGCACATCGACATTCCCGGTGGAGGTGTTTTTCGCGCTGGAGCAGGAATTCGATACCACAATTCTTGCGGCGTCGACCCTCGTCGTCATTTTCTCGCTGATGGTGCTTCTGATCATCCAAAGGTTCTCAGGGCTCGATGTCTTTGTCAGGACCCGATGAGCGAGGACATTGGTTTCTTCAGGAATTGGACGTAGCCGCGCGGCCCGACTAAGGTCGCTGCCTCATTAGAAATGCTGTCGTTTAGTTAGTTGTGAGAATTGCACCTACTGGGAGGATCAATATGAAATCGCAAACCGCAATCAAGTTGTTCGCCGTCGGCCTCGTCGCCGCGGGCGTGACGGCCGTGGACGTGAAGCCGTCCGTCGCCGGCATGTTCGATGGCGTTGAAGTGCGCGTCGCCAGCTTTGGCGGCAAATGGCGCAAGCTCATCGAGTCGACCGTGGGCGAGGCCTTCGCCAAGGAAGGCGGCAAGATGGTGTATGTCGCCGGATCACCGAGCCCGAACTTCGCCAAGCTGATCGCCGCGCGTGGATCGGAACCACCCTTCGACCTTATGGAGACAACGGACGATTTCCTGCCGCCGCTGCTGGCGAAAGGAATGCTGGACGAGATCGATTACAGCAAGGTCCCCAACGAGTCGGCGTTGCCATCGCAAAACAAGACCAAGCACGGGGTTCTGACGTGGGTGACGCAGTCATCCATCATCTACAACACCGAAAAGTTCAAAGAGCACGGTATTCCCGTGCCGCAGAAGTACGCCGACCTGAAGCACCCTAAGCTGCAAGGCAAGATATCGATTCCTGATATCGCCGGTGGCGGCGTCATGCCCTGCCTCGTAGGTATGGCTCTGGAAGGCGGTGGCAGTGAGACCAACATTCAGCCTGCGCTCGACCTTATCGCCAGCCTCGATGTCAAAGCCTTCTGGAAGGGTAACTCGGGCCTTCGCACCCTCTTGAAGAGTGGTGACGTCTGGGCCGCCTGTGCCGGCGTACACACCATGGGACGTCTGCTCGGCGTAGCACCCTTGTGGGCCACGCACGTTGAAGTGAAGCCGGGAATCCATGGCGTGCTGAAGCAGGGTTGGCTCGTGAAGATCAAGGGCGGCAAGAACGACGCAGCCCGTGATTGGATCGTCAATCATTTCATCAGCAAGGCACACCAGGAAGGTGTCATGAAGGGCTGGCTACTGTCCTCGCGCTCGGACGTCCTGGCCGACTACGCATCCCGGGACGGCATGGACTTCATGCGCCTGAAGCCCGACGAGGTGAAGAACATGTACTCGATCGATTTCTCGAAAGTCGATCGGGCCGCCTACACGGAGCAATGGAACCGTAAGGTGGGTGCGGGCTCGTAAGCCGCATCAAATTTTGAATTATCGGTGCCCCATCCTTTGGATGGGGCACTTTTTTACGCTCAACGCGCTTCCATCGTGATCTCGACGTCACCCTGCTGAATGAACACGTGCGTGCCCGCCCTCATATTGCGGAGCGACTTGAGCAATTCGACGAACGACGGGGAGAGAATGGGCGGGAGCGGCGCGATCGGGGGGCCTGATAGCGCAGCCTCACTGATCTCCTCCGGGAAGGAATAGCGCAGGAACCTCTCCCCATCGGATAGATCCGGATACCTCTTGCGCAAACGATCCACCGCCGGCTCCAGTTCAGGCACTTCCAATGGGATCGTCTTCGATCCCCGTTCGACGATGCGATCGAGAACGTTCTGGTCGACCGGCGCGAGGTGTCTGCCAAAGTAACCCAAGGCATACTTCTTGACCTCATCGGGGACCACCGAGTAGCGCTCGCCGTGGATAGCGTTGAAGGTTCCCTGAACTGCCAGAAACTGGGCAAACGGCGTCACCTGGATCGGCCAGCCGAGATCCTCACGGACCCGGCCGCATTCCTCAAGGACATCAGGCAGCTTGTGTTCGAGGCCGACTTCCCGTAGCTGCGAACTCAAATTCGACAGAACGCCACCGGGAATCTGGTGGTCGAAATGAGCCAGATCGAAGTCCTGGACTTCACCGATGGGTTTGTCGTGCAGGAACGCCTGCTCTTCGAAATGCCGGCTGATTTCTTCGACGGCCTGATCGTTCACTTCGACGTCGTAGCCTGCATAACGAAGATTCTTCACTGTCGTCTGAACGGCAGGCGGCGCATTGCCGTCCGCCACCGGCCAGACACAGCAGTAGAGATTGTCGACACCGTGCTTGACTGCCTCGAGATAGGTGCGCTGCGGCAGGCTCACCAGGGAGTGCATGTGCAGTCCCAACGGCATATCGCCGATCTCCTTCTTCAGTGCCGGCACCAGCGTCGCAGCCCGCTCGGGGGTCAGGACGCCGCTGGCATCTTCGATGATCAGTTCATCCACACCGGCACGATCAATGATCTCGCGTGCTTTCTGAACGTAGAGCTCATCCGTATGGACCGGGCTTTCGCTGAAGAGCAACCAGTGCCCGATCTTGGCGCCATGGGCCTTGGCACTGAGGAGCTGGGGGATAGTGTTGTCGTAGTCATGCAGGCCATCGAACGCGTAGACGCGGTCCACCCCGCTCCTGGCCAGGAGTTCGCCCCAGAGTTCATTGATATCAACCGGCTGCCGATCGAAATTGAGCGCGCAGTTGCTGCGCATGATGGTCTGGAATGGTTGCGATATCCGTCGCCGCAATTCTCTGATGCGGGTCCAGGGATTCTCGCCGATAAACCGCATGCAGGCATCGAACTGAACGGCCCCGATCATCTCGACGACCCAGAAACCCGAACGATCGAAAGCATCAGCAACCGGCAACATCATGGCTGTGGGCATGCGCGTCGCCCACAAACACTGATGCCCGTCCCGAAGCGTGGTGTCGACAATGCGAATGGTCCGCGCCATGACTAGGCTGCACCCTTCTGACCGGCGCCGTGGAAGCCGAGTTCGACATCGATATCTCCGCTGCCCGCTGCAATTCGGTTCGGGATGTTCTGGTCACGCAATCGATCCATCAAGTGAAGGAACGGCACCGACATCGTTGACGGCAGAGCATCGCCTGGGTGCGCGTAGAGGTCGTCGATGACGTCCTCGGGAAACGAATAGCGCAACATGCGCTCTTCATCGTCGAGGTCAGGATATCGTTCGCGCAGTCGCGCCACGCCCGGCTCTGGCTCAGGCGGGTCGAGGGCAATCGCCTGCGAACCGCGCTCAATGATGCGATCGAGAACGTTGGGCTCCACAGGTGCGGGCAGTTTGCCGAAGTAGCCCAGGGCATAGAGCTTGACCTCGTCAATGACGACGCCATATCGCTCGCCGTGAATTACGTTGAGCGCCGCTTGGACGGCGACGTGCTGAGAGAACGGCGTCACCATGATGGGCCAGCCCAACTCGGCACGAACTCGGCCACATTCTTCAAGGACGGCCAGCAACTGATCGGCCATGCCCGCTTGTTCCAGATTTGCGATCAGGTTGGACATGACACCGCCGGGTATCTGGTGATCGAATTGGCCGAGATCGAAATCCTGCGGCCGGCCCGCCGGCTTGCCGAGCAGCGTGATCCCTGCCTCGAGATGGCGGCTTATGCTCTCGATCGCATCATCGTCGATATCCAGTTCGTAGCCGGCATATCGCAGGTTCCTTGCCGTCGTCTGAACAGAAGGCGGCGCATTGCCATCCGCCACGGGCGAAATACATGTGTAAAGCCCGTCGATCCCGTGCTTTGCCGCTTCAAGATAGGTTCTCTGTGGCAGCCCCACGAGGCAGTGGCTGTGCAGCCCCAGCGGCCTGTCCCCCACCGCGGCTTTCAGGGCCGGCACGAGAGTTGCCGCCCGCTCGGGCGTCAAGACTCCGCTGGTATCCTGGATGATGATTTCGTCGACATCGGCACGCTCGATAATCTCGTGCGCCTTGGCGACATACATCTCGTCGGTGTGGACCGGACTGTCGCTGAAGATAAGCCAATGGACGGTATAGGCGCCCAGTTCCTTGGCGTGCTTGAGATATGGGGCCGTGTTGTCGAAGTCATGCAGACCGTCAAAGGCGAGCATGCGGTCTGTCCCGTTGCGGAGCAGCACTTCAACCCAGAGACGGTTGATGTCCGCCGGCTTAATGTCGAATCCCAGCACGCAGGCGCTGCGGATGAAGCCCTGCATCGGCGTATTGACGAGGCGTTTCTTGACCTCGCGCATGCGCTCGAAGGGGTCGTCCCGCAGGTACCGCACGCAGGCGTCAAAATGGACATTTCCCATGAGCTCGATGGCACCGTAGCCGGCACGGTCGAATGCCTCAATGACAGGCAGCATCATTGACGTCGGCATGCGTGTCGCCCACAGGCACTGATGCCCGTCACGCAGGGTCGTGTCGTAAATCTTCAAGCGGCGAGACATGGAAGAACGCTGCGCTGGGTCGGGACTAATCGACCCGGATCGAGACGATGGCCTGGTTCAGATCCACCGGCTCGGCGTTCTCGACGAAGAATCTGTCGACGATCCCTGAAGTACCCGCAGGGATCGAATTGAACAGCTTCATGATTTCAACCAGGCACACGGTGTCGTCCGGGCCCACCCGATCACCGGCATCGCAAAACGGTGGCTCTCCTGGCGCCGGCGCACGATAGAATGTGCCTTTCATGGGCGAGCGAACGACCACCACTCCCTCTTCCTCTGCGACAGCGACCGACGCTGTATCTGAGGAAGGGTCTGCCTGCGCTTCTGCCGGCGCGCTAACTTCCGCCGCTGCGGGCTTCTGTTCGCTTGGCGCGACAGCTTCTGGTGTTTGGGGGATCCCCGCCGCACTGCCTTTTCGGGCCGTAAGCCGCAGGCCTCCCGATTCCATATTGATGGCCAGATTATCCGACTCTTCGAGCAGCTTGAGGACTTGCAGGAGTGCCTTGTCAGAAATAGTCATGCTTTCTTTCGATTTCGCATTGGTGTGCCCTTTGGGCGCGCCTACTTATCACGAACTCGGCGGTCACCCAAGCCGTGCGAGGTCAAAACAGCCTCACCTTCTAGATTTGACTATTCACCGCGAAGCGTCGATTTCCTGATGCGCTTGGTCAAAAGGCGCAGGAGGGCGTTGGTCAGAAGGTCTGACTTCGCCAGGCTCTCATTGATTTCCGTTTGCGTGAAGACCGCACATTCGACATCGTCTTCCGCAATCACACGGGCCGATCGAGGCTCATCGTCCGCCAGCGCCATCTCACCGAAGAAATCGCCACGTGACAAAGTGCTGAGAACGACGTCCATGGTGCCCTTCTGGGCAACGATGTTCACCTGTCCCGAGCGGATGAGGTAGGCGAAATCCGGCTGATCGCCCTTTTATAAAGATGACCGACCCTTTTTCAAATGTCTTGGTCGGAAGACCTTCCATCTCAGACATGTCTATGATGTCCCGCTCGCCCATATTGCAGACGATAAACCGCTATCTGTAACCCGTCCAGATTGGTAGGTGTAAGGTCACATGAGGAGATATCGACGTTGAACCGGAAGACTCAACTCGCAAACGCTTCGTCCGCACGACCATACTTGTGAAGCAGCGCTCGGTGATCACGAATGTCGGACTGGTACTTGCGGTAGCGAAGGATGCACCGGCTTCCCTCCGCGGCCGCTAGCATCGAGAAGAAAAGAACAAACACTGACAAGATTCCGACAAGCACTTGCGGAAGTGACCAGCGTAACGATTCGGTCCCAACGGCACTTGGCGGACATTCGACCGAATCCGCGGGCACGAGCCCATCGCGAACGACCTGTTCCAGTGTCGCCCCGCCTTCGAGGACCACGCATTTCTCGGCGCCATTGAACCACTGGGGACCGTAAGCGACCAACACGGCCAGCCAGATCATCCCAAGGAACAGTACCGAGATATGTCGAGCGATGCGGCGCTTCGTAGCAGCCACCTACTCGTGGAGCCAGGTCTCATGCTGCTCCGAATAAACCAGCCTCAGCGTTTCGTCGGTAACAACGGAGCCAGTCATCACAATCCTCGCGAACCGAGCTATGCCACCATATGTGGGTGGTGATTTCCCCATAACAATAGCGCATTGACCTGCAACGAGCTCTGTTCGGCACGGTGAAATCAACTTATCCATTTGTTTTATGTGAGAAAACTTCTTGCACAATATTTCCAGCCAGTGGTCCCTTCCAACTTGAGTTCGAAGGCTTTCTCTTCGCACACTGCGACGCATCACGGACGCCTTGAATTTGCAATAAACGGTCCGATGACGGCATATTCGCCCGAACGGAAGAACGGGCTTAGAGGTATGTACTGATGTCAGTCACAGGCGAATCCGATACGTCGACGCGCTCGCGCAAGTCCAAGAAGCCAGCGTCCAAACCAAGCCGCGCAACCAAATCCGATATTTCGATATCCAAAGCATCTCAGGCACTTGGAGCACTCGTGACGGATATCGATTTGTCCAAGGACTTCTCGGACTCGGAAATCGCGACTCTGCGAGACGCATTCAACACACATGGCTTATTGCTGTTTCGCGATCAGGACATTTCGCCCGAGGCACACGTGGCATTCAGCAAACGCTTTGGTGAACTCGAACACCATGTTCTCAACGATGCCCTGCTGGAAGGCCTGCCAGAGATCTACATTCTCTCGAACCTGAAGAAGAATGGAAAACGTGTCGGCCGCGCCGGCGCGGGCCACTACTGGCATTCAGATCTTTCATACATGGCCCATCCCTCATTGGGGTCCCTTCTTCGCTCCATTGAAGTCCCGGAAGTCGGGGGTGACACGATGTTCGCCAACCTCGCGGTGGCGTACGACGCGTTGTCCAAACCCATGAAGGAATTCCTGGAAGGTCTCGAAGCCGAGCACAGCTTCGCGAACGTTCAGAAGCGGGTGGTAAGTCTCGGCTTGAACAAGCCACTCACTCCCGAACAGTTGGCGCAGACACCATCCGTCGTGCATCCACTGGTGCGCGAACATCCCGAGACCGGTCGGAAATCCCTGTTTCTCAGCCCGGGTTTCACGACTGGAATCGTTGGGATGACCAATGAAGAGAGCGCGGCAATTCTAGAGTTCCTGGCCGACCATGCATCTCAGCCACGGTTCGTGTATCGCCACGCCTGGAAGCCGAACGACGTCGTGTTCTGGGATAACCGAACCCTGATGCATTACGCCATCAATGACTACGACTACGAAAACGACCGTCGTCATATGCATCGCACCACCATTCGGGGCGAGCGCGCGCACTGAATTGCTCGGCAGCATTCTACCCGTGAAATACAAGCGGCGCAGCTAGTTCAGCCGATCACTGACAGATCGCAGCGCTTGGACCAGCACCTGCAAGAGATCGCGCACAAACGGGTCGGCACCCTCGACCTTTTTTCGGAACAGGTCCTCCGGTACGACGACGCACACCGTATCCCGCAACGCTCGGGCACTTGCCATGCGAGGTTCTTCGTCGATGGGCGCCATTTCACCGAATATCTCACCGGCACCGATGTAGCCGATGACGCATTCACCCGTCGGACTGACCTTGCTGATCTCCACCAGGCCTGAATGTACGATGTAGGCCTTGTGGCCTGGCCTGCCTTCTCTGAAAATTTCCGCGCCGGCTTTGAATTTCTCGTAATCCAATCCCGGCAGATTATCGACGTGCCGGTCGTGTATTGCCACAGGGGTCATACCTGGACTCCATTTTCTGGCGGCACCTCCACCCCACTCCGGGCGCCAGCGATTTCACCACCTTGGACGCGCTTGATTAAGAAAGGCCTGCCACACGAAGATAGGCGAGAGTGTTTCGACTGCACCCCTCCGGGCACAGTTCTCCGCTTGCCGAAAGCTGTGGACTTGTAGCGACGCGTCTCAATCAACCTTCCATGCCCATGGCCCCATGCTCCCTGGCAATCCGGAGCCTCGGACGGTTGTGCGCATCGCCGACGCAACCGAATAGGTAAGTGCAGATGCGGCGAAATTCAACACCGAAGGTCCTGCGTCTGCACCCGCAAATCGTGATCTTGTGGGCATGGAGTCGCAAGCGGAACAACTGGCCCGCGGCGTACTGCGGTAGTTCGCGGAGCACGGCCACACCGGCATCAGGGAGTATACTCTCCCCAATGGTCGCCGCGCGGATGTGGTCACACTCGATCGTGAGGGAGGCCTGTCCATCACCGAGATAAAGTGCTCGGTCGCCGACTTCAGGTCAGACGGTAAATGGCCTGAATATCTTGAATGGCGCGATAGCTTTTACTTCGCTGTGCCAGAGCAGTTTCCCCATGAGCTGTTGCCGTCAGAGCACGGCTTGATCATCGCTGACTCTTATGGCGGTGACATCTTGCGGCCCGCCGATGTGAACAAGCTGAATGCGAATCGCCGGAAATCACTGACCCTGCGCTACGCTCGTCATGCTGCGGCGAGGCTTCGGTCGCTGAATGATCCCGACCACGGATAATGGAGGCATGCACGCATGACCGCACGATTTGGTGTCATAGGGTTTGGGGCATGGGGCAGCTGCTACGCCGGTGCGATCGTGAAATGTGGTGGCGCCAAACTTACGGCCATCGCCGGTAACACGCCGGAAAGCCTCGGCCGGGCTGCGGAAAAGCATCCCGATGTGGCACTGACGGCCGACTACCGTGAGCTTCTCGCCCGCGATGACGTGGACATCGTTTCGGTTGTCGTACCCAACGCTCTACACGAGGAAATGGCCGTCGCTGCTTTCGACGCGGGCAAACACGTACTCCTGGAAAAGCCCATGGCGAACTCCGTCTCCACCTGTGATCGCATACTCGACGCCGCTCGGGACTCCGGCCGTCTCCTGTGCATCGCTCACGAGCTGCGCCTCTCCAGCCAATGGGGGCGCATCAAGTCCCTGGTGAGCGAGGGCCGGCTGGGAGACCCCATGTACCTGACTATCGAATTGTGGCGTCGCCCTTATCGCAGCGGCAGAGATGGCTGGCGCTACGACTCTGATCTTGTTGGCTCGTGGATGCTGGAGGAGATCATCCACTTCGTCGACCTGGCAGCCTGGTACTTCGAAGACCTGGGTGAACCGGCGTCGATATCGGCCGCCGGCAACAGCAAGGGACGGGATGCCGGTCTCTACGACAACTTTTCGCTCACCCTTCGATGGCCCGGCGGACAATACGCGGTGATCAGCCAGAAAGTGGCCGGGTTCGACAACGATATGACGGCGGGCCTTGTCGGCACCGCCGGTGCCGTCCGCGCCCAATGGTCTGTAGCAATGAATCGCAGCGACACCCCGAGCGCGTCGATGCGCCTGATCGAAGACCTGACAGGGGAAGAGCGATTCGACATCAGCGAGCCTCAGGAAATTGTCCTCGAACGCCCCTCCGGCGAGATCTTCGAACTGGATACACTGATTTCGCACACCGTCGAGAGCATTGAGAGTGGCGTACCGTTGGTCTCAGGGGAGGAAGGACGCCGCGCTGTTGCGATCTGCCGCGCTGCCGAGATGGCCATGAACGCGGGGCGGGAGGTCGACCTCGATCTTTAGAGCCCCGATACCAAGCTCTACCGCCGCACGCCTGTCTCACCTCCCGTCTGGACCAGGAGCACCAAGGGAATGACGGCGCAGGCCAGGATATTGAAGAGATGGAAGGCGTTGATGTAGCCGATCATCGCGGCCTGACGCTGCATCTCGCCCGACAATCCCAGCAACCCGCCCGGATTTTCGATACTCCACGCGCCGACCAGACCAGGGTTTCGCAGGAGCTCACTGAACGTGCTGGCGAACTCTGTCAGGCCGGCGTAGCTGGCGTTGCCCGACGTGACCACCAGTGTGACGCTCACCGAGATAAAGATGGCGCTACCCATGTTACGCAAGAGATGGAACATGGCGGAACCTTCGGCGAAGTCACGGCTTGAGAGTGCCGAGAATGCGATGATGGTCATCGGTACGTAGATGATGCCGGTGCCGAACCCTTGAATGGCGTTGGTCCAGATCACATCCCACAACGTCAGGTTCATGTCGAGACTGGCCATCCATAGCCCGCCCAACAGCTGACAGAGGAAGCCCATGGTGATCGTCAGCCGGGTACTGAAATGGGTGAGCTGCACGACGACCAGGAACGAGAACCAGTTGCCGACCGCGCGGGCGGATAGCAGGACACCGATGACTGATTCCGGAAAGTCCCGCAAATCCTGCAGCAATGTGGGGTAAAGGACCATCGGCGTCAGGTAGAGCGCACCGAAGATGAAGGCGAAGATCAAGCCGAGGCTGAAGTTGCGGTTGCGCAGTATCCGCAGATTGAGAAACGGCCGCTGGGCCGTGAGACTGTGGACGAGGAAGATGTAGAACGCGAGCGCCGCGACGACGGCCTCGATGATGATCTCGGTCGATTCGAACCAGTCGAGTCGGAGCCCGCGATCGAGCATCAGCTGGAAGGTACCGATAGCGATGATTAGCGACAGAAAGCCGGTCCAGTCCATGTGCTCCGTGCGGCCGCGCCAGCCTTCGGTGAGAAAGATCTGGCAACCGGTCCAGGCCAGAATGCCGATGGGCGTGACCAGGTAGAACGCCCAACGCCAATCGATCAGCTCGCCGACGTAGCCGCCGAATATGGCACCCGTGAAAGGGCCACTCACCGCGACCAGGCCCCAGAGCATGGTTACCAGCGCATGGTTCCGCCGCGGGTACACGTCGAGGATAATGGCCTGAACCAGGGGCATCAGCGGCGCCCCGAACAGCCCCTGCGCGATGCGCCAGACGACGAGTTCGGTCAGGCTGTCAGAGGCCCCACAGAGCACGGTCGAGATGACGAAACACACGATGGTGCCGGTCAAGAAACGTTTGCGCCCGATCAGTCCGGCGACCCATCCGGAAAGCGGCGTGGCTACGGCCACAGCCACAAGATGGAATGTCACCACCCAGGCGATTTGGTCCTGGGTCGCGGATAAGGAACCCTGGATCTGCGGCAGCAACACATTGGCCATGGTCAGCGCCATGCCATAGATCAGTGTGCTCACTGACAGCGACACGAGGAGCATCACCTGCCGGAACAGCGGGAGGGATTCGGATTCGCTGGGGATTGCGGTCATTGACTGGGCCAGGTGAAGGCGCGGCCCCGAATGGCGGGGCCCATGATCCTAGCCTAGAGACCCGACGCATGAGGTGGTAGGGCGGCCCATGAACGAAGGATTCATCCTTTTGCCGTATCTAATGAAGATGGTTCACGCCTGTCATTTGAGGGAGTGACGATCAGCTATGGCAAAGTTTGGATTAGTCCTGGCAATCACCATGGTGGTGCCGCTCTTTGAATTGTCTTCCAACTCCGTGCTGAGTGGCGCGCCCGAACAGATGACCGAAGGGCTCAGCAGCCAAAGCTCTATTGAGGATCGCGATGCGAACGCGCTCATTTTGAGTGATTCGGACCTCGAAACCGGTCTCGAGCCGGCAAGCGGTGGCGATGGGCTCGAACTCACCACCAATCCACACTGGATGACGGCGGATCCAGTTTCCAGCGCTTCTGACAAATAGCCCGAACGAATACCGGCCCCGGCGCCAGCACAGGCAATCTCTCCAATTCCCGCTTCGCACGCCCACGATCGCGCGGTCCTGCTCCTCTCGACAACGGCTGACCACCCTGATCTGATCGGGTTGACGCCACTCGCCGCCCGTTGCATGAAACGTATTGGCACCGAAGGCGTAGTCCTCCGACTTGAGGAAATACGGCAGCACGTCCTGCCACCCCCACCCCGTGTTGCCACGCTGGCGCCAGCCATCGTAATCCTCGATCTGGCCACGCATGTAGATCATGGCGTTGATCGACGAACAGCCGCCCAGGCCCTTGCCGCGCGGATACCCGATGGCACGCCCGTTCAGACCGGGATCGGCCTCGGTGACGTAGCGCCAGTCCGTGCGCGGGTTGTTGATGGTGTAGAGGTAGCCGACCGGGATGTGGATCCAGACGTAATTGTCGGACCCGCCCGCTCCCGCAATAGCAAGTGTCCAGGTTTGGGTTCACATTGGTGTCGACCGATAGTGGTCTATCGTCCGGCGAACGCCGTCTTCCAGAGAAATCCTGTCTCGCTGGCCTAACAGGTTATTGAGAATTGAGTCGTCCAGGTCGGGCGGTCCCGCTCGGGAATCGTTAGCAATCTCAATGTCCGCGTCGGGTACCACCGCGCGGATTGCGTTGGCCACATCCTCCGTGGTCTGCATCTCAGCAGCCATGTCCGAGATTACAGGTTTCTCTGGTGATACCGCCAGGCACCGACGAAAAATGTCCGCAGTCTCATCAATGTGCTGGAAACACGTGCTTTCCCGAAACGGGATTGTGAAGGACTCACCCTGTGCCGCGGCCTTCATGGCCATCGTAATCGCTGCGGTTTGTCCGATTTCACGACCAGGACCGTAGAGAATGACCGGGCGCAGTCCGATTGTGGCAAGACCATGGTCGCGGAAATAGACCTGGGAGATTTCCTCATCGCAATGCTTGAAGACCCCGTAGAGGGTTGGCGGTGCGCCCAGCGGGGGTCGTGGCCGCGCGGCAATAGAACTTGCATACACCACCTTATCGATACCGCATGCGCGAGCCGCATCGAGCACATTGATGTGACCGATGACATTGACCTCCGCACCGAGAACAGGGTTCTCAAAACAATCCGGGATGAGGAGCGCTGCGAGATGAACGATAGACCCTGTGTCATGAGTCTCGATGGCGCGCAAGAGATCGTCGGGCCGGCGGATATCACCCTGCTGATGGACCAGGCCATCGGCCTGTTGGTCTTTCCGGTCGACGGGCGCAGACGAGGTATCGAAAGCGACTACCGTGTCACCTTGTTCGATAAGGTAGTTGACCAAGCGCCTGCCGATAAAACCGTAGGCTCCGGTTACGAGAACCGGGCGTGACCCGTTCCGATGTGCCATGGCCTTGTACTCTGAAGTTCTATGAGTCGTGCGTCATTCATGCATGCAAGCCATCGACAACTGATGGACTGCCAAATGAACCGTTCTAGCGCAAAGAGCGGGCGAATTTCTGAATATCCTCGACCATCAGTTCCGGCTCCTCCATGGCGCCGAAATGCCCCCCGCGAGGCATCTCTGTCCAGTGGGTGACGTTGTATATCCGCTCTACATAGCTGCGCGGCGACCAGCTCAGCATCTCCTCGGGAAACAGGGCACAACCAGTCGGCACCTCAACCCGCTTGCCCGCGGGAGAAAGAATGCGACCACCCTCCTCGCGCCGGCCGTAGTATATCCAACTCGCCGAGTTGAACGTGCCAGTCACCAGATAGATCATGATGTTGGTCAACAGTTCGTCCTTGGTGTAAGCGCTTTCGATGTCGTCCCCGTCGGTATCAGACCAGGAATTGAACTTCTCGATAATCCAGGCGGCGACACCGACGGGACTGTCGTTCATAGCGTAGCTCAGTGTCTGCGGCTTGGTCGCCTGAATGGTGCGATAGCCGTTCTCCATTACCTGATCCTGCTCGAAACGAGCCGCCCAGGCCTCTTCCTCTGCTCCTTGGGGACCATCGGGATGGCGCATGGTGAGGACATTGAGATGAATGGCCCGGCAGGCCGGCGCATGCTCCATACCGATCCAGCTGGTGATGGCACCTCCCCAGTCACCGCCTTGGGCAATGTAACTTTCGTAGCCCAGTGTTTCGGTCATCAATTTGGCGAAGACGCCCGCCATCCCCCGAGGCCCCATGGGTCGGGACGGACGTCCCGAGAAACCGAACCCGGGCAACGAAGGCGCGATCACATCGAAAGCGTCCTCTTCGCGACCGCCGAAACGTTCGGGGTGGGCCAAAGGCTCAATAATGTGAACGAACTCGGCGACGGAACCCGGCCACCCATGTGAGATGAGAAGTGGGGTCGCGGCCGTCCCGCTGCCTTTCTCATGGATAAAGTGGACATCGATACCGTTTACGGGCGCTGTGAACTGGGAGAAGCCATTCAACATCACCTCATGCGCCCGCCAGTCATATTCCTCTACCCAATAGGCGCACAGCTCCTTCATGTAATCGAGATTGGTGCCATACGACCAACCGCCGTCATCGGGCATGTAATGCCAAACATACCCTGCGACTTTTTCGCGGATGCGTTCCAGGGTCTCATCGGATACGTCGATCTGAAAGGGCTTTATGGAAGTCATGTAGATCACCTGAACAGCCTTTAACGGTCCTTTTACACGGCTTTGAGAAAACTCCAACACGGGTGCGCCATATCAGTGGCGAAATCGGATGGCGAGAAACACCCGCCCCGGATTGGTTATGTAGAAGGACACGTGACATGTCGAGCAGAACGATCGAGCGCCGCAGCGGCAAGAAGCCCAGTGAAACCGTGGGCTGGTCTCAAGAAGACATCGAGCTGGTGGAACGTAACCGGCGCGCAGCCATGGAAGAATGGGATGATATTGATGAGATGCTCGATGTTCCGGCGCCGGCCTTCATCGATAACGGAACGAGAATGCCCAATCCGAGCAGAACGCTGCAAAGCAGTGAGGTTCTTCGCGCCATCGGGAATCCCCTTCGGCGGCATTCTACCCCAACAACCCTTACCAGTTGCTGACGAAGGCCGTCGCGCGCGGTTCTCGACGGTCGGTTCAAGACATGCGATCTTGCCGTCCTCAAACAATATTGATGGCAGGCACGTTTCGGATGGGCCCCGTCCAATACATTCAAGTGACCACTGATCGGTATACGAAGCTCGGATACGAGCCTTACCGCTACTTCCATGCCGAGGAGGCCCCACCTTGGTCTCCTATGAACAAACCCCTTGCGGCCTGCAGGCTGGGGGTTGTTGCAACGGCAGGCATCTACGTTAAGGGGCAGATCGCATTCTTCTACAAGGACGACGCTTCGTATCGTGTGATCCCCAAAGAGACACCGCCGGACATCCTGCGCTTCTCGCACGTCACAGAGCATTACCTGAGCAGTGCGCGGCAGGACCCCAATACTGTGATTCCGTTGAAACCTTTATTGCGCCTGGAGCGCGAAGGCCGGATCGGCGAAGTTGCCTCGGATATTTTTTCCTGTATGGGCGGTATTTACTCGCAGCGAAAGGTCAGGGATGAATTGGCGCCGGCCCTCGCTGAGCAATTTGCCCAACAGGAAGTAGATGTGGTGCTGCTGGTCCCAATGTGACCGGTCTGCCATCAAACCGTGAGTTTGATAGCGCGACATCTGGAAGCCTTCGGCACACCCACGGTATGCATGGGAACCGCGCACGATATTCTCGCGGCCGGCAATCCGCCACGCTCGGTGTTTCTCGATTTTCCACTGGGGAATACGGTCGGGCGGCCGTTCGCAGCCGAGGAGCAGCATGCCACGACCCGAGCCGCCTTGGAGGCGCTGGAGGGTATTCGCGAACCGGGTCAAATCATCGCCTTGGACCACACGTGGTCTGATGACGAGGCTTGGAAGGTTTCGGCAATGAAAGATGATCGCGGCGACCAGCGCCAGCCGCGAGACCTCACACCCCGATACCAGTTCGAGGACGACCGAATCGCGGCAGAAGGATGATCTAACCCGGCAGGGCAAGATCGTCTGCCGTCCCCGGTGTGACCATTGACCATGATATGATTTTGGCTTCAAAACGGCGAATGACTTGTTGTTGGGCCTGCGAGAACTTACGTTCAAACAAGATGCAGCAATTCTCGGAGACGGAAATGTCGCAAACGGCAGAAGAGCTTGACGTTGGGTCGGTGAAGGTGACATTGAGCTTTGTCGCTTCGGCGGACCAACTACCTGTGGCGCATGTCAGGGAAGCTGGAACTGGGCCGGATACGCATCACGTCACTCTGGCAGATCATGATGTTGCCATACAGGATGCCCGCCGCATCGCGGATGAACTGGACCTGGATCGACAAGGCTTCTCGCTGGTGCGATATCCCACAGCGGTTCAGGACTTCTATGACGACGATGAAGTCCGCGCAGTCTACTACCCGGAAATGGAGAAACTGGTTAAAGCCGAGACCGGAGCTAGCAAGGTCGTCGTCTTTGATCACACCATTCGGGTTGATGACGAGGAGAAGCAAGTACGCCGAAAAGTCCGCGCACCCGTCAATGCCGTACATAATGACTTCACGACGCGGTCAGCCCCGCAACGCGTGCGCGACCTCCTGCCCACGGACGAAGCTGAGGCGCGGCTTGAGAAACGCTATGCGTCAATCAATATTTGGCGCCCGGTGGTCAGTCCCGTGGAGACCAAGCCTCTCGTCATCTGCGGCTATGATGGCATCGATGACCCGGATCTGGTCGCGGCCGAAAGGCATTATCCTGACGGCAGGGTCGGCGGGGTTTATTACGTCGTCCATAATCCCAAACAGCATTGGTACTACTTTCCACGCATGGAATCCGACGAAGTCGTGCTGTTGAAATGCTATGACTCCAACACCGACGGCACGGCGCGCTGGACAGCCCACGGGACGTTCGACGATCCGAACAGCGGTCCCGACTCGGTACCCCGTGAAAGCATCGAGATCCGAACTCTCCTGTTTTTCGACTGACCGCCCGGTCGCTGGATTCTTGATTGCGTGACGGCCACGGCGAATCGTCATTTGATCGAGTCGCTGCGATCCCACCAGAAAAGGTGAAGGTACCGTATGTCTCAGTAGTACAAAACCAATTCACAGGGCAGTTCATTCTAGTCCCATTCCCGACCCGTCGGGTAATCAAAATACGTGTGTCGCTGACAGATATACAACCACGATTCAACCATCTCGAACCGGTGTCAGACGATATTCAAGCGAGTCCGGTGCGGATTCACTGCCTGAGATGGTTGCCGCTTCCCATAAAAGGCAATGCCCTCAATACCCTCCACCCCCACCGCCTGATGATGCTCGATTCGCATTCTGAGCGGATCGGGAAAGTTAATGCGATTTCGCGTCGGTTTCGCTCATGTAATATTTTTATTGTTATATTACAATAAGTTAATCGGAAAATTGGGGAGAATCAGCCGAATCAGGATTCAACCGTAAGTGTGACAGACGTCACTCGATAAACAATGAAGTGGGACGGGTGTCACTGGTGCCAAATTGTGGGAAAGCCTACTTCTAGTGTGCGCGCTGAGCATACGTCAGTACGCAGATAGAGGAAGGGGAAGCAAAATGGGTTCGCGTCGGCAGGTTTTCTCATTATTCGTCGCCACAACGCTCTTGGCAGCACCGCTCGCTGCTTCGGGCGCCCGAGTAACGGATTCCGCTGGTATTTCACCCACGGAAGTCCAAAACTCCTTTGCTCTG
>DEBC01000003.1:28894-32815 GCA_002348365.1 Alphaproteobacteria bacterium UBA2966
ACGACGACCGCTGGGACGGGCTGGAATTGGCAGTACCGGAGTTGGTCGAAGAGTTGGAGCTCGTGGTTGCAGGGGACGAGGATTACGATGAATACGAACTCGCCCTGCCCGATGCTACCGACGGCTTGGAACTCGCCCAGGCCGGAAGTCTTGATCCCATCAGTGACCGGTTCGGGGATGAGTAATCTGCAGGTTCGCTCGGTTCCGGCTGCGGTCTACAGCGACTAATCGCGCATAACATCAAGGTTTTCTCTCAATCGTAGAACGTTCCGCCTGCATGCGGAGGCGATCCGTTAGGCGGAATCAGTTTTAGGTTGTATGATTAGCGTGCGTGCCTGCTTTGAGGGAAGTAAGGACAGCCTGATGACGGAACCTTATGTCCAGGTCTCGTTGGTTGCCATGCTGAAGCTGCTCTCCAGCGCCACGAAGGATCTTGAGAAGGCCATGGAGAGCGTCTCTGATGCGGCTCAGGATATTGCTGAGTCCGGAACCGGTTCTCACCAAAGCCGCTCAAAACAGGGAGCGGTATTCGTTAACGGCAAGAAATTCGTTGCTGCAATCGATTGTTGAGCGTACCGGCGCTGGGGTCTAGCGTACCCAATTCCCGATAAACTGCCGAAGATCCACTCAGTACGGACGGATCGTAAGAGTTGCATTGTCCAGCCACTGGATGAGACCTTCCCTCCGCGTCGAGCACACGAAAGAGGAACTTCATGACGTTCTATCACGAGAACATGCGCGAACTGCAGGACCGCTACGAAGGGAGAGCGGTGGCAGACCGCATTGAAGAACTCCGCATGCATACCGAATTTACGGATGACGAGCGGGCTTTCATCGGGTCTGTTCCATTTTTCTTTCTGGCGACGGCGAGCGCTGACAGCGTCGATTGCTCATTCAAGGGCGGAGTGCCCGGTTTCGTGCGGGTCATCTCCCAGAACCAGCTGGAGTGGCCGGACTACGATGGCAATCGCACGTACCGCAGCCTGGGCAATATATTGAACAGTTCTCGCGTGGGGCTGCTGTTCCTGAGCTTCGACGGCACCCTGTTCGATGGCACGGCTGCGCGATTGCGTATCAACGGCCGGGCCGAGATAGATGATTCACCAGATTCGATCGCTCAGTTTCCCGGTGCCAGGCGTATCGTGCGCGTGACCGCCGATCACATCTTCCCCAATTGCCCGCGCTACATACCTGAAATGTCGTGGGCCGAACCTTCGGTCTATTCGCCGCGGGATGGTCACACGCCTCCGGAGCCCGAGTGGAAGAGCCGCCCGCACGTCAAGGACATCTTCGATGCCGAAAAGGAAAGTTGAGGATTCGGGCGTCGGGGAGATGTTATGGCCGTCAACCCGTTCGATGTGACACGTGTTACACCCTGATACGGCCATTTCTGTGATGCGTGTCACCAAAAGGCGTCAATCACCCACCGCTTTGTAACACCCGTCACTCGTTTCTCACCGCGCCACACCCATATCTCCGTCATCAACGGAATTTGGTGGTTGGCTATCAACCCCACCCGTTGGAGGGACGAGAGATGTGGGTTAAGCGGGGGAAGGTCCTGAGCTTCGAATATCTCGATACCGCCGTCGCCACCTGGTTGGTCCGTGGAGCGGTCTGGGTACTTTCAGTTGGTGGGTTGGTTGTCATTGGTTAGCAAATTTTAGTCCTCCCTGAAGCGTCAAATGTGATCTGGGCGGTTCCATTCGGAACCGCCCCTTTTTTCCAGCATTATGTGATTCCTTGTTCGACTGGATTGGTGACAGTGATGACACCGCCCCGGGCGACCACGATACCCCCGAGAGGACCTGGTAGACCGATCTCAGAGAAAACTCCCGACTTCTGCAAAAGTGCAGAATCAGCAATGTCGGTGGCGGCCAGACCACTACCCTTGAATTGCCTTCAGACGGTAGAATCGCTGGCTCTAGTTCGTACATCGGGCGGGATTCATGAAAATTGGAATTGTCGGTTGCGGCGCCATGGGGTGCGTCTACGCAGGCTTACTGTCAGAGGCAGGGCACGAGGTTTGGGCTATCGATCAGTGGCAGGACCATGTCGATGCCATTCGCCAACATGGGCTGCACCTCGCAGGCGCCAGTGGAAATCGAACGTTAAGGATCAATGCAACAACGTCTCCTGCAGAGGCTGGGCCGTGTGATCTTGTCGTACTTGCCACCAAGGCCATGCATGTCCCGGCAGCGGCACAAGGGATGTCTCCGCTCATTGGCGAAGATACGCACGTTATCTCTATTCAGAATGGCCTCGGTGGACCGGATGCGGCGGCCAGGGAGTTGGGCGATACGCCGGTCATTGTCGGAGTTGCTGGCGGATTTGGAGCATCGGTCAGGAGTCCGGGCGCCGCACACCACAATGGAATGGAGCTGATTCGGTTCGGTAATCGCGGCGGTCCCGTGACACCCGAGCTGGAAAACTTCGCAGCCATTTGGCGCGAGGCAGGATTCACCGTGCGGACCTTCGACGATATCGACCAGCTTGTTTGGGAAAAGCTCATCTGCAACGTCTGCTTCTCCGGCACCTGCGCCATCACCGAATACAACATTGGCGACGTGATGGCGGATCCTGACGCCTGGGTCGTGGCATCCAAATGCGCCACTGAGGCCTTCGATGTTGCCATTGCAAAGGGAATTGCGGTCGATATTCAGGACCCCGTGGATTATGTGCGCGAATTCGGCCAAAAGATCCCGCATGCACGACCATCGATGCTGCTCGACCACTTGGCCCACCGGGCCTCGGAGATCGACAACATCAATGGTGCAATTCCACTGGCCGGAGAGGAAGTTGGCGTTGCGACGCCCTTCAACGAAACCGTCAGCGCCTTGGTCCGTGCCAAAGAGCGCCGCATGGATGTCCGCTAATTCTCTGCAGAGAGGTTGAAATATCCTTGAGCCTGATTAAGTAGCGCCCGTACCCATTTGGAAGCCCTCATGACATCTCAGCACACGCCACCCGGCGGCCCTCCCGAAACTATCGTGGCGGTTGACGGTGTCTCAAAACGCTTCGGCGAACGGCAAGCCGTCGATGGACTCGACTTACACTGTGCCGAAGGGCACTTGTTTCGGGCTGCTGGGGCCTAATGGCGCGGGAAAAACCACGACTCTCCGTTTGATTTACAGGGTCACGGCACCCAGTTCAGGTTCGATCAGAGTATTCGGAATTGATATTTTCGAAGACCCTCGTGCCGTTCGAGCGCGATTGGGAGTCACCCTGCAGGAAACGATCTATATCAAGACGGCAACGACCGCAGAGAACCTCCGCATCTTTGGTCGTTTCCACCTGTTGCGAGAACCCGAACTGTCCGAGCGTGTCGAGGAACTTCTGGACTTTCTAGACCTCCGGACCTACGCCGACGCACCCGTCAAGACGTTGTCAGGTGGATACAAACGTCGCTTGTCGGTTGCGATGTCGCTAATCAACCGGCCCGAGTTACTGATCTTGGATGAGCCCACAACGGGGTTGGACCCTGCCGTCCGGCACGCTCTCTGGTCACGCGTCTGGGACCTCCGCGCCCGCGGCACCACTGTACTGCTCACCACCCACTACATGGATGAGGCGGAACGATTGTGCGATCGCGTGGTGATCGTCGATCAGGGCCGGTCGATGATTGAAGGCACGCCACGCCAACTTATCGAAAGGGAATTGGCCAACGAAGCCGTCGAAGTGGAGTGTACCGCACAGGAAGAAGCGCTCTTATTGGACGGTTTGAACGGCGATGTGAAACGTCTTCGGGCAGGCAACCGCTTGATGGTGTTTACCGATGACACCTCTCCCATCATCGAGCGAGTGCACGCCTTTGATGGCGGCGGTCAGAGACCGTTTGTTGTGCGCCCCGCAAATCTCGAGGATGTGTTTCTATCGCTCACCGGGACGCAGCTGAGGGAAGGCGTGTGACCCTACTGCCCAACT
>DEBC01000072.1 GCA_002348365.1 Alphaproteobacteria bacterium UBA2966
AGGAATACAAGAAAGCAGGTCAGGGATTTGGTGTCTGACCTGTGCCTCAAAACAACCTTCCCCTGATCGATGTCACTGCGCTAGGCATGGGAGATTTAGGCGATGCGGACTCGGCAGCAAAAGCGCTGTGCCAGGCATTTGAATCGATAGGTTTCGCATACGTCACCGGGCATGGCGTGCCGGACGATGTGATAGAGGCGGCCCTGCGTCAGTCGCGCGAATTCTTCGAGTCTCGTCTCGATCGAAAAAACTCTCTGCCAATCAACCGAGCGCACCGCGGGTACATTCCTCTGCAACAGACTCACCTCGTCGACTCAGGCCTTGGCCGAAATACCTATCCCAATCTTTCCGAATCTTTCTTCGTTCTCTACGACGTCGATCCATCCGGCAGCGGCGCTCGAAACCAGGGGTTTCTCGCAGGTCCTAATCAGTGGCCTCAGTGGTTGCCGGAATTCGAACCGGCCGTCCGAGCGTTCATGTCGGCCGCGGAAGCGGCGTGCCGGCGTATCATGACGGGATTTGCTCTCGGCCTTGGGCTTGGCTCGGACGGTTTTGACTCATACTTCACTGAGCCGACGACCTATCTGCGAATGCTGCACTATCCGCCCCATCCGGATGATGCCGATGCGGAGCAGTTCGGACAGGCGCCGCACACTGACTTTGGTGCCCTGACGCTCCTCGCGCAAGACGGAGCGGATGGTTTGGAAGTGCGCACAAGAGATGGAGCCTGGATTGGTGCACCGCATCTGCCTGGAACCCTGGTCGTCAATGTCGCGGACCTGTTCCCGATCTGGACCGGGGGCCGCTTCCATTCGACTCCACATCGAGTGATCAATCGCTCGGGACGTGACAGATATTCCCTGGCCTATTTCTTCGACCCCTCCCTCGACACCGTCGTGGAGTGCCTGCCAACCTGCCAGTCAGTCGAGTCGAGCCCGCATCCGGAAACCCTCAACTACGGCAAACACGCGGAACAGCGACTGACACGCAACTACGCCTTCAGGGACCCATCTGGAGAATGACTATAAATCCAGGCCGTAGTCCCGCTTTGCGGCCTCAATGCTGACGTAGCCATCCCGAACATCCGCCTTCACCTTGTCGGGATCGCGCCTGGCAGGTGGCCCAAACCCACCAGAGCCCGGCACCTCGTACCAGATCTCCGATCCCTCAGCTGCGAGGAAATGCTCCTTACTGTTGAGATCACGTCGCGTGCCATCAGCCTCGATCACATAGATCTTCGCCGGTGCGCCCGCCTGACCCTCGAACAACCCAAAGGGTGGTGACTTTGAGCGCTCGCAGCAGACGGTCGCCTGCGCCGTGTGATCGAGAATCTTCCACACGCGGCGCGCGGCAAGGCCACCCCGGTATTCTCCGGCGCCGCCTGAATCCGGGATAAGTTCGTAGCGCTCCACCCTCAGGGGAAAACCCATCTCGACGACCTCGACGGGCGTATTCGCCGTATTGGCAACGCTCGCCGCTATCGCGTTGATCCCATCCTTGTTGGGACGGGCTCCGAAGCCGCCCTTGACGACCTCGTAATTGACATATCGATTGCCATTTCGCCGATCGACACCGCCCATGGTGAGAATGGCCGACGTTCCCTGCGAGCATGCCATGACATTGTCGGGTGCAAATCCCGACATCGCCATGTACACCATGTCGCAAACTCGATGGGCGATTTCGTGATTGGCGTAGACCACCGGCGCCGGCAATGTCGCATTCACCACCGTTCCCGGCTCGGCAACCACGCTGATCGGGCGCCAGCATCCAGAATTCGGAGGTATCAAGGCATCCGAATCCGCAACGGTCTTCACGGCTGTGAAGACTCCGGAAGCCGTCACGGCAAGAGGCGAATTCATGGGCCCCCGCACGACCGGATCCGTCCCGGCAAAATCAACGGCGAGCCGGTCTCCCTCCTTTTTGACGTGAAGCTTGATTGTGAATGGCGCATCCTCGGTCTCGCCGGGTTCAAGAATTCCATCACCGTCGCAGAAATCCTCGAAACTTCCCTCCCCATCGGGCAGTGCCGAGAGCGCCCGGCGCATCATCGATTCGGAGTAGTCCATGATGCCCTGCATGATCCGCATCAGGCGGTCGGTGCCATAGCGCCTTGCCAGAGCTTCAAGCCGCGTGACCGCGCGATGGTTGGCCGCCACCTGGGCCCGGAGATTGCCTCGACCCTCTTCCGGTGTCCGGATGTTGGCAAAGATGATGTCCTCCACTTCCCGGATTGGCTCACCTCGGCGATACAGCCTGACCGGTGGGAGCCGGAGGCCTTCCCCAAAAATCTCCGTTTCAGTTCCGTAGCTGCCGGGTGTTCCCCCGCCGACATCCGGCCAGTGAGCCCGGAGACAGGCAAATCCCAGCAGGCTTTGATCATCGGCAAATGCCGGCGTCACGACGTTGACATCGGGAAGATGAGAGCCACCGAAATACGGGTCGTTATGGATGAATACGTCGCCCGGCTCGATGTCCTCCCAGGCCTTTATTACAGCCTTGACCGCAAGCGGCATGGAACCAAGATGCATGGGCAGGTCGGGACCCTGAGCCACCATGTCGCCGCGTACATCGAAGATCCCGCACGAAAAGTCACCGGCAGACTTCAGGATGGGGGAATAGGCGGTTTTCGAGAGGACGACTCGCATTTCGGCGGCCATTGAATAGAGGCTGTTCTTGACCACCTCGAAAGTGGCCGGATCATTGTCACCGAACGCGCCGTTTTCGATTTCAGCCATCAGCACTTCTCTCCATGACAAGAAATCCTCTCGGGTCGGAGCGGGCGACCCATTCCGGCGGAACCACGACCGTCGTGTCTGCTGCTTCGATGATGACAGGGCCGGCCAATTCAGCTTGGCCGTGAAGGCCCGCCCGCGCCACAATGTCACACTGGATTGCCCCGACCTCTTTGAAATACACCTCGCGCCGCTTCCACGGCGCGAAGCCTGCCGCATGTTCAGCAACGGCCGTAGGCTTCAGTCCCAAACTCCCGAGCGTACCGATCGCGCTGACCCTGATATTGACTAATTGTAGTGGTTCGTCGGCACTGTGATGTCCATAGGTAGCCAAGTGACGAGCATGGAACGCCTCTGCAAGCTCTACGAGATGTCCATCGCCGATTTCACCGTCCCCAACGGGCACGGTGAGTTCATAGGCCTGCTGCGTGTAACGGATATCCGCCGCGCGTTGGAGTTTGCGTTTTGCCTCCGGAACACCGGCGTCCACCAGCATGCCCATGCCCGCGCCCTCCATCGCCGCGTAGGCCGTAGAGAGTTCAGCGTGAGAGGCTTCGTCGAGACGCTGGTAGAAGGTGCGCACATATTCCCGCCGCAAATCGGTCGCGACCAGGCCCAGAGCCGAAAATCCGCCCGGAATGGGGGGAATGATGACCCGCGGAATATCGAGCTCGGCGGCCATGCTGGCGGCATGGACCGGTCCGGCTCCGCCAAAGGCTACAAGGCTGAATTCCCTCGGATCGTGTCCCCGCTCAACAGAAACAATGCGCAAGACCTCAGCCATGTTGTGATCGACCACCTCAATCACGCTGGCGGCTGCCCGCTGGACCGACAAACCCAGTGGTCCGGCGATCTTATCCCGGATGGCAGCTTCGGCCGCCGTGATGTCAACTTCCAATTCGCCACCCAGAAAGTAGTCAGGGTCGAGGTAACCGAGAATCAGATCACAGTCGGTCACCGTCGGCTCCTGCCCTCCACGTCCGTAGCAGACAGGTCCCGGCTCGGCGCCGGCACTTTGCGGTCCAACGTGCATGACCCCGCCCGGATCGATCCAAGCAATGCTGCCGCCGCCCGCACTGACCTCCGCGAGATCGATCACGGGTACCTTGATCGGGTGACCGGTACCGTGCATCCAGCGCACGACGTTGGCATCGGCCCCGACTTCGTACTCGGATGTCACTTCAACGCGCCCATCCTTAATGAGACTCGCCTTGGCCGTCGTGCCGCCCATGTCGAAGGAAATCAGATTGGGTTCGTCGAGTTGTCTACCGATGAACGCCGCCGCAATAACGCCTGCGGCCGGACCTGACTCGACCGCCATCGCCGGCATCTTCAGGCTTTCCGCGACATCGAGCACGCCTCCGCTCGACCCCATGATATGCAGAGGCGGGAGTTCGAGCTCTCTTGTCGCCTTCTCCAATCGTTCCACATAAGACGCCAAGATGGGGCCGACGTAGGCGCATATCGCCGTCGTGCTCGTACGCTCGAACTCCTTCAACTCAGGCAGAACATCCGCAGATAGAAACACTGGAACATCCGGCAACGCTTCTGACAGTCGCTCACCGATACGCCGTTCATGCTGGTCATTGAGAAACGAAAACAGCAGGCATACGGCGACAGCTTCGATATCATTTTGAACAATCTGTTCGACGATTGCCTGAATTTCGCCCTCTTCGAGGGGCGTGACAACCTGGCCCTCCGACCCGATTCGCTCCGTGATCTCGAAGCGCCGGTGGCGCGGGACCAGAACGGCAGGCGGTTCCTGGTTACGGTCATAGAGGCGGGCACGCGCCGATCGGCGCAGTTCCAGTACATCGCGAAAACCGCGGGTCGTTATCAGTGCTGTCTTGGCGCCCTTTTGTTCGAGGATGGCATTCGTCACCACCGTCGTTGCATGTGAAAGCAGTGTGACATCTGATGGAGGAACATCGTGGCGCTGCATCGCCGTTCTGAGGGCCTCGATAACCCCGGCAGCAAAGTTCTGCGGAGTCGTGGAGGTTTTGACAACGTCGATTTGGCCGCTGGTTTCATCGACCACGGCAACATCCGTAAATGTGCCGCCAATATCGACGCCGATTCGCCAACTCATCCAGCCGTCCCTATATCCAGTCGTGTGAAGCAATTCGCCGGGGTCAATCCGCAGACAAGTCCTCGGACACAATCCAGATTGATTCCGGAATTTCGTCAATCTCGGACATGCTGCGAAGACGGTTCACCGTCCGCTCACTCAGCCGTTCACCGGCCCGCAACAATCGCCAGCCTGCAATATAGTGAAGGTCCCAGGCAAGTCGTAGGCCGGGCGGCACATCTGACAGCGAAATCTCGCGACCCTCAAAGACCTCGTTCTCGAATGAGGGTCTGACCACGCTCGGCCCGGCAGGCGGGTCTTGAATCCGGGCCGTAGATGAAAGCGGTCCCGTCTCGGATTGTGAGTCTCCGGCTTCTCCCATCTCGGCGGACGACGGACTCGATTCGTCCTGTTCGAGGACGATGTGCCCAACCGGCGTATCGACGTCGATCGCTGCATGGTGTTCCGCCTCGTGCAGCTCGGTTTCCTGACGCGGCCCGTGATGAAGCAGCTGCTCAACATGACGCACGAGAGCTGCTGAATCGACTGGCTTAGCCAGGAATGCATCCGCATCGAGCTGCACGGCCAGCCGGACGAGGGGACGCTCCGCGAACCCCGTCAGCAAGGCGAACGGCAGACCTCTCGGCACTCCCGCCTGGCCGGTTCGCAAATCCTTGAGGAGTTGGAGCCCATTGGCATGCGGCATGTTGAAATCCGTGATGATGCAATCTGCCGCCCAGCTTGAACAGTTCCAGAACCTCGGCAACCGAACCGGCGGAATTTGCGTTCTCAAAACCATGTCTCCGCAATATCGCTGTGGCGGAGTTCCGGACGACGTCCACATCGTCGACCACGAGAACGAACTTATCTGCGTTCGGTGATTCGGCCATCACCGGCCTCTCTTTTCGGATCAGCTAGCGGGTCCGCAACGAGCGGATGATCAGTCAATGGGATCAAGCGTAATGGCCATGCGCTTCGTGATCAAAGGTCTAACCTTGTCTGCCCACTCACCTGAGTTGGCCGCTGTCTGCCAGGCTTCTGACGATCGCGTTTCCGCGGAATCGACCTCATAAAGGGCAAAGTAGGTCGGCACATCCAGATCACCATCGACTTTGTTCAGCTTGTACCGCTTCGCGCCGTGCACGCCTGGAACACCGAGCAAGGCCGGTATGTGGTCATCGCTGTAGAGACGATTGAATTCGTTGTCGCTGACACTCTCTGGTTTCTCGACCATGACCATGATCAACGTTTTCGACATGAGTTTGTTCCTCCTCTTCAGTGTATTGCCCAGTCGTTGGGCACTATGGCACCAGCAGGGCGCCGCTTTCTTTCAGAGCCGTTATCTTGGATTCCGTGTACCCGAGTTCCTCCAGCACCTCGGCTCCGTGCTCACCGTAGCGTGGCGCATTTCTGTGGATCGATGCTGGGGTGGCACCGAATTGTACTGGAGGCTCAGGCAAGACCGTTTCCCCCTCGCTTGGATGTGTGACACGGCGAAAGAAATTGATGGCCTTGAGATGCTCATCGTCGAACAGATCATCCAGCGTATTGACGGGAGCCCACGGAATATGAGTCTTGTCGCAGAGATCGGCCCACTCGGCGATAGTCTTTTCAGCAATGGCCTCGCCCATCATCTCGTAGAGAGCATCGATGTTCTTGTTCCGCGACGCGTAATCCTGAAAACGTGAATCTTCCGACAGGTGTTGGCGGTCTGAAATCTCGAAGAACGACATCCACTGCCCCTCCGTGTACGGCAAGATGCAGATGTAACCATCTTTGGCCCGCGCCGGCTTTCGGTGCGGAGACGTGACACGGGCATATCCCGACCCACCGATGGGCGGCTCGAACGCCCGGCCATAGATGTGTTCGGCCAGCATGAAGGCCGCCATCGTTTCGAACATGGGAACTTCGACCTCCTGGCCTTCACCCGTTTCAGATCTGTGAAAGAGGGCCGCAAGAATGGCCTGACTCGCCACCAGTCCAACGAGCTTGTCGACCAGAATTGTCGGCGTGTACCGCGGGGCGCCATCCGCGTCGGCACCGAGAACAGCGAGGCCGGATGCCCCCTGGATTAGGTCATCGTATGCGGGTTTGGAGGCGTAGGGTCCTTTCTCGGAATATCCGTAGGCACCGCAGTAGATGATATCGGGCCTCAATTCCGAAACGGACGGGTAGTTGAAGCCAAGCCGTTCAATCGCGTTGGGGCGCATATTGTGAAAGAAGACATCCGCTGTCGGGACCAGGCGTCTCAATGCTTCCTTCGCTCCATCCTGTTTGAGATCCAGAACCATGCTTCGCTTGTTGCGGTTCACATTGAGAAAAATTCCTCCCATACCTTCGTTGCGCTTTGGACCTGCGTGGCGAATCGGATCGCCGGCACCTGGCGCTTCGATCTTGATGATATCGGCGCCCAGATCCCCCAATAGCTGGGTCGCGTACGGACCCAGAATGATCGTTGTGATGTCGATCACTCGAACGCCGGAAAGCGGTCCAGTCGGTTGGTTGGTCATGATGAAATTCTAGTTGAGCGGAAGATGGAATGAATGTCGTGACAGGAGGATAGACGATTCGACCTACAGGGTCCGCTCGTCCACCGGCCCGCGTGCAACCATTGTACTGGACCCGCACGTGGCCGTGCTGTTGATTGTCGATATTGTACCGCACTCCTCCGCCTCAACCATCCGTTCGTTGATGTCCGAACCAACATCGCCAGCCACCACGCCCCAACAAGCCGCGCCTACACGCCTTCCGGCTAGGGCACTCCTTCTTTTGATCATGGTTGTGATCTTGTGGGGCGGGTCCTATCCGACAATGAAAGCGGCGGCGCTGGAAATGCCCATCATCTTCTTTCGAGGGTGGGCTGCATTTCTGCCGGCGGTGGTGATGCTCACCATTGCACGTGCCATCGGACACTCGTTGCGGGTACCGCGCCAGTGCTGGATGGGAGTGGCGATATCAGGCTTCTGCACGGTCACCCTGACGCATACGTTAACGAACGTGAGTACGCTTTACATGGCCTCGGGGCAAACCTCCCTCATGCTCTACACCATGCCGATCTGGGCCGCGATCATCAGCATTCCTGTGCTGGGTGAGCGCCCGACGCGGTTGCATTGGCTCGGCGTAGCGCTGGGTTTCGGCGGCATTGTCCTGCTTTGGAGTCAAACCGCCCAGGATGGAGTGTCATTTGGCGTATTGATTGGCGTCGTCTCGGCGATCGCCTGGGCCTGCGGAACCATCGCGGTCAAGAGCGTTTCGCGTCATCTCCCCGCGCTCGTTCTCACGGGATGGTCATTCGCGATTGGCGCACTGCCGTTGTGTTTCTATGGATTTACCGAAATCGACCAGTTGGGGCCAGTTTCCGACAGGGCGCTTTGGTCGGCCCTGTACATAATGTTCGGCGCCAATTTCCTGGGCTTTCTCACGTTCTTTTACATCATTGGAATGGTGCCAGCGGTTGTCGCCTCCTTGTCTGTTGTAGCAGTACCGGGGGTTGCGTTCGTCCTCGGCGTGTTCATCTTGGATGAAATAATGACAGCGATGGATGGTGTTGCCTTTGCCCTTATCGCCGGCGCTTTAGCCACCGTTCTCCCCAAACCTTCGATAAAACGGAACGCATCCGGCAAGGAACGACATGAAGTCTGATCAGGATCTTCCCCACTACTTACGAGGGCTCATCGACTACGTGCGGAAAGAGTCACGCACGGTTGTCGGCCTCACGATGACAGATATCGACCTGATCGTTTCTTCGGGACAGGTCTGTTATCAGGTCATCGACGGTCAGCGCGACGACCACAATTGGCTTGGCGACAGGGCCGTGACGGCCTTCCTCGATATGGGTGCAGGTGCCTTCATCGCCGAACGCACAGGCGTGACAACGGTATCAAACCTTCGACAGCGTGACATTGCCGCCGGCAGACTGGGCGTGCCGACTGTTTCGTACGGCGACTGGGCGCTGTTTACTCACGAAGAACACAATCGTGCTCTACACAATATAGGCGGGATCTCCAACCCCACGGTATTGCCGGCAGACGGGTCTCTCGAGGACATGTTTGCATTCGATTCCGGCCCGGGAAATATGATCATGGACGCCTTCGTCGGATGGATCAGCAACAGTGAGATAGCTTTCGACGACGGAGGGCGGCTTGCCGCGGCAGGGCACGGTCAATGACGGCTTGCTCGCAGAATTCATGTCTCATCCCTTTATCCAACAACGCCCCCCAAAGCTGCAGCACGCCAGCTTTTCGGTCATGAGTATTCGCGCGGCTTTTTCGACAAGGGCCGGCAGTTGGGACTGGCCGACTCTGATTTGCTTGCCACCGCGGCAGCGTTCACGGCAGACAGCATCGCATACGCGTACAAGAAATATGTTCTGCCTCCAATTGCAATTGACGAGATTTTCCTGGCAGGCGGCGGTGCATTGAACCGGACACTGGTGGAATTGATCCAGGCGCGCTTGGCACCGATTCGCGTGAGCACTCTGGATGAATTGGGTGTTCCGGTACAGGCACGTGAAGTACTTACGATGATGGCGATCGGTAATGAGACTATTCAAGGTGAAACTGGAAATGTCCCGAAGGCGACCGGCGCCCGCCACCACGTAATTGCGGGCGACATCACGCCGGGTGTCCAGCCACAATCGACGGGACACAGTCAGGACTAGGTAGGTTTTGGTTCAGGAATCGAGGAGGAGACCATGAGCACGCGCGAACTCTACGTCGGACCGGTATCACCGTATGGTCGTGCCGTACGAATCGTTCTGGCGGAGAAAGGCCTCGAATACGAGCACGGCGGCGTCTTTCCCGGTTACGACATGTCTCCGACCAACCAGGTTCCGGCGCTCATCGAAGACGGCCAGGTCATCTGGGACAGCGGGGCGATCATTGAATACCTCATGTCCAGATATCCCAACATTCCGCCCGTGTCCAGTCACGTACCGTTTGCGGACACACTGGTCCGGCCGGACCACGAGCTTAGCGACAAACTAACGCTGACGACACTGCTCACGCTGGGTACATGCCTCACGAACCTGTTTCAGTTCAGGGATGCGTTCCCGTCGTATGAAGATCACCCTTACCTGGGTCGTTGCATCGAGCGCGCCGGAAACATCATCGCGTGGTGTGAGACACAGTTGGACAGCGAAACAAATGGATTTTTCCCGGGATCTGTATCGGTCGCCGACGTTCGGCTTGCCTCATTACTAGCTTTTGTCGAAAGCGGCTACGTGGAATTCGACTGGAGATCATATGCAGGACCGAAAATGTCGTCCATGGTCGCGAGATTGGAGGCACGACCATCCTTTGTAGAGTTTCCAATCCCTCTAAAAGAGCCTGCCGCCTGATTTGTGTTGGTTGAGCATTCAGAATATTTCGAAATACTCGCGCTGCTCCCAGTCGGTCACCTCTGAAAGGAAACGTGACACTTCCGCTTCCTTGATCGTCAGGATGTAGTCAATGAACTCTTCACCGAGGGCCGTCTTGAATACATCGCTGTTTCGCAGCGCGGCAAGCGACTCGATGAGGCTGGCAGGCAACAAGGTCGCGTCGGAAGCATAAGGCGTTTCAACTGGCGGCGGCGGCGACAGTTTCCGTTCAATCCCGTCGAGACCCGAGTAAATCTGTGATGCAATATAGAGATATGGATTGGCGGCAGGTTCGCCGATGCGGTTCTCGATACGGGAAGCGGGATCACCATGCCCGCCCAGCACCCTGATCATGGCACCCTTGTTGTCATAAGCCCAATGTGCCCGCTCGGGCGCCAATGAATAGGGCTGATACCGCTTATAGCCATTGATTGTCGGCGTCGTGAATACGCAGGCCGCCGCCGCGTTCTCAAGCAGACCGGCGACATACTGACGACCGGTCGCCGACAGCACATCTCCTTCATCCTGCGCCATGAACGCGTTCTCTTGCGACTTCCGGTCGACCAGAGACTGGTGCAAGTGCCAGCCACTGGAGAACAAGTTCGTAACCTGCGGGCGGCACATGAACGTGCCGTGGTACCCATGTCGTCGGCAGATTTGCTTCACAGCACTCCGGAACAGCACCATGTCGTCAGCCCCCTCGATGCCCGTTCGGGGCTGAAAGGTGAATTCACACTGGCTGGGTCCATACTCGACCTCAATGGAGCGCAGTGGCAGGTCCAGCTCCAGGACTCCGCGCCGAATGATTTCCACCACGGGTTCCAGCTCATCCATGCGGAATTCTGTCAGGTACTGGTATCCGTGCGAAAGCAGACTGACGTCTGGTGGGTCCCCTGGTTGACCGGCTTGTCCGGGCTGAAGCTTTGGGTCCTCGAGTTTGAGGACGTGGAATTCAACCTCAAGACCACAGGTGTAGTCATACCCTGATTCAGCAAGGCGCCTGATCGCATCACGACCGATCTGGCGTGTCGAAAAGGAGATGGGCCGCCCGTCGGGATGAAAAATGTCGCATTGCATCCATCCGGTACGCTCGGCCCACGGTAGAACGCGGAAAGTTGTCGGGTCAGGCACCATGACAAAATCGCAGGCGCCAGCCAGGTCATCCCGTCCTATACCGGCACCCGCTTCCCAAACCGAATAAACCGTGCGGTGAGACGTGTCCTTAAACAACAGCGTTGTCGTCATGGTGCAGCCGCCGGAGAACACCTGATCCAGTTCCCCAACCGTAATGCTCTTCCCCCGAAGGATGCCGTGCTGGTCGGCGAACGAGAGACGAATCAGCTCAAGCTGATTCTCCTCGGACACGCGTCGAACACGATCTGCCGCCGCCACGTCTTCCTCACGCCACAACGCGTACCGTTGGATGAAGTTCCCGCGCTCTTGGCTGTCCTGATGCGCGCTCATCCCGGGTCCCGCAAGTCCTGCCTGAATTCAAGAAACAGACTGATTAGCCGCGGGCCCAGGTGGATTGATCGCGACGCGCCTTGTCGCAGACCTCCCAACTGCCTTCCCATTCATCGCGCGGCGCCACTGCGTCAATGGTCACGGGATTGACCTCGGTGACATCCACCCGAGGCTCCATCATGGGCAAAGCATCCGAACCATTCTCTGCGCTCTCGATGGACTCCCTCAACATGCGGCGATAGGCAGCAATGGCGATATCCGTCGTGCCCAGATTCTCCGCAGTACGGTCCTGAATAAATCCCATCGACTCCACCGCCCACTGATCATGCACGTTGATGTCATCGCCCATTCCGGTGAACGTCCGTGTCGCCTGTTCCTTCGGGTCATATCCATAGTTGTTAGATTTGTTTATGCGGGGATGGTAGTCGGGCAACTCATAGAGTTCGAGGCGCTGCTCCCGCATCCGAGCTTTGTCTATCGGTTCATCAAAGCTGGTGAAGATCGCGTACCAATAGGAACTGACATCGTCTACCGGCACGTGCCATTGGGTGATAGTCATCTCGTTACTCATGGGAATAGCGATCGCGTTGGGAAACAGCAAATTGGTGACCCGCGCGTGCATTCCCTGATTGTCGAGATCTCGGAGGGTAAGCAGCTGAAGTCCAAAATCCGTTTCTTCGACCCGAATCTCCGGACGAAAGGATTGCCGCATCACTCGGGTCATCTCGAGACCGCTGTCCGCGACATCATCCCTGAACTGCAGACCATAACCGTGCTCTGAGTCCTCGTCCTCTTCGAACCGGTGCAGGAATGATGCGTGCGCGGGATCAATTCCCACTTCAAGCAACTGAAGCCAATTGCAGTCTACGTAGCCTTTGAAAGCGAACGTGTATTCGTCTGGCGCCTGAAAACAATCCAGTCCGGGAAACTCTGGAGGCTCCCCGGCACCCATGTAGGCGAATATGACCCCGCTTTGCTCAGCGCATGGGTATGCCTTGTGCGAAATCCTTTGGTGCAGGGTACTACCTTCTGGCTCTGCGGGTTGTTCGAGGCAGTTTCCAGCCGTATCGAACAACCAGCCGTGAAAGGCACAACGAAGTCCACCGTCCTCCAGACGGCCGTAGGCAAGATCTGCACCGCGGTGGCAACATCGACGTCCCAGCAAGCCATAGCGACCGTCGTCGTCGCGGAACAGAACTAAATCCTCGCCGAGAAGGCGAACCGCACGCAACGGCCGATCACCCTGCAATTCTTCGACCAATGCCACGGGCTGCCAGTAGTGTCGAAGAAGCGTTCCCGCCCCGGTGCCCGGGCCAATTCGAGTAATCAGTTCGTTCTGCTCGGCGCTCATCATGCGGGATACTCCCTCATGCCCAATCGCTGCGCAGAGCAGAGGGTACTGCGAGATGATCTGTAATGAAAGAAGCTCTACCGAACGCCGAAGCGGATCTCGTCGCTCCAAAAACGCTCAAGACGGTTCAACGTGTCGTTGATCGATTGGATATCACCGGCCCCGAATAACCCACGATCGAACTCACCGACATGCCGGCGCAGCAATCCGTCAATGGTATCGCGAAGCTCTAATCCCTTGTCGGACAACCTGATGCGGAAAGAACGTCTGTCGTATTCAGACCTCTCCTGTTCGAGATACCCGTTTTCGACCAATTTCTTGAGATTGTAGGTGACGTTGGAACCGAGATAATAGCCGCGAGTCGTGAGCTCCCCGACACTCATTTCGGAATCTCCGATAGCATAGAGGATGAGACTTTGGACATTGCTGACGTCCGCAATCCCCAGTCGGTCCAGCTCACCCTTAACAACATCGAGAAACCGCCTATGCAATCGCTCGATGAGCTGGAGACATTCCAGATAGAGAGTCTTGAACTCATCCGCACCGACTTCGTCGGTACCAGCTTCGTCTTCGTTTTCTTGCGCCACGCTGTGTGTGTCGGCCATTGCCGTTGTTCGCGTTGAATCCCCCGATTATTCAAGAACCGACCGGCTCTTCTCAGTGTGTCATATCAGCAAAGGTCTTAAAAAGTCCTATTTTTTCACGAGTCGCTCAGTGTGCGGCCGATCACCGCACGGACCAGGGCAGGCGTGATGCCTGTATTCGGCCCCAATCGAGAACATCGGGTTCTATGACTTCTGCTTCCGGCTGCTCCGTCTCCGGTTCCGACCTCGGATCCAGCTCTGCGATCGCAGGTGTTGTGGCAGGCATCGCCGAAAATGGCGTCTGATCCTCAGCTGGAAGCGGTTCTCGCCGGGTCATGCGGAAGACCACAAAAACTGCCAAGCCCGTGGTGACCCCGCCAGTGAATATGAACAACCCAAACGGTCCAGCCATGCCCATGAAGGCGGATGCTGCCACCGGCCCGACCACCGCGCCAACACCATAGGCAAACAGCAATCCGGCGCTGACCGAAACCAGTTGAGTGGTTTCGGCATAATCGTTGGCGTGGGTGAGGCCTTGTCCGTAAAGCGTAAAAGCCATGCCACCGTATACCGCGACAAGTATCAGAAGCATGGAAAACTTGAGGTCACCCATAATGACCATCAAAAGACTGGCGATCGCGGCACCCGCAAGCACCCACAGTACGACCTTTCGGCGATCGAACCGATCGGAAAGCCAACCTACAGGCCACTGCACCAAGAGGCCTGCGAAGATGGCGATCGCCATGAATGTCGACACCTGGCCTGTATCGAAACCGCTTTTTTGGGCGAACAGCGGGCCCAGATTGAAGAATGCCGCATTGATGGCTCCTGCGGAGAAACACAGAGCGACACCCAAGGGCGAAATCCGCATCAAGGCGAATATTCCCAATCGCTCGCCAGGATCGGGGATTGGCGCTTCCATGCGTGTCAACGCAATCGGGACCAAAGAGAATGAAAACAACATCGCGACGACGCTGAACAGGATGAACGACCCCGGTTCGCTCAGGTTCAGCATCAACTGACCAGAGCTCAGCGCGAGGAAGGATGTGACCATGTAAACCGACAACACGCGGCCACGGATCTCATTGGGAACCTTCGCGTTGATCCAGGATTCGGCAATTGTGTAAAGAGCGGCAGTACAGAAACCTGTGAGGACTCGCAGAATTCCCCACGCGACCGGAGCGATGAGAACGGGATGCATCAAAGCCGTGCAGGAAGCGAGGGCCGCGAGCGCCGCGAATGCTCGAATGTGACCGACTCGATCGACAAACCAGTGACAGATTTGAGTTCCCAGAATGAACCCAACCGAAAAGCACGCGAGGACGATACCGACCTGGAGTTCGGGAATGTTCTCGATGCCCATCCGCACGGCAAGGAGCGTCGTGAACAGGCCGCTTCCGGCAATGAGGAGGCCTGAGCCGATAAACAGGGCCACGAGGACCAGCAACACTTGAACCATTGGCCGACCTCAGCTCAACGACGGGCAATCCCCGTGGTCCGGCTGGCGCACCGTTGCGCCCAAATCTACGAACATCAACGCGTCACGTAGGCGTTCCTGGTCGACGGCACAAGCGAAATCGGCCGCACCGTTTCATTTCATTGAGCAATCAGCAATCAGACTGGGGCGTTACATGTTTCGCCGATACTGGCCGCCGACCTCGAACAGGGCATTGGTAATCTGTCCAAGCGAGCAAACGCGGACCGCATCCATCAGTACGGCGAAAACATTCTCATTGGCGGTCGCGGCCTGTTTCAGCCGCTCGAGCATGGCGGGCGCCTCGCGTGCATGACGTTTGTGGTAATCGCGCAGGCGCTTTAGCTGGCTCTTCTTTTCCTTGTCCGTGGAACGCGCCAGGACAACCGACGTGATTTTGGGGGCATCGGCATCAGGGTCGAGGAAAGTGTTGACGCCAACCAACGGATAGCTGCCGTCGTGTTTACGGGTCTCGTAATAGAGAGACTCGTCTTGAATCTTTCCGCGCTGGTATCCCGTCTCCATGGCACCCAGCACGCCGCCGCGCTCGGACAGACGCTCAAATTCCTTGAGAACCGCTTCCTCCACAAGATCCGTCAGCTCGTCAATGATGAAGGAACCTTGATTCGGATTCTCATTGCCCGCCAAACCCCATTCCTTGTTGATGATGAGCTGAATTGCCATGGCACGCCGTACGGATTCCTCTGACGGGGTCGTGATCGCCTCGTCATAGGCATTGGTGTGCAGGCTGTTGGTCGAGTCATACGTGGCCACCAACGCTTGGAGTGTCGTACGAATATCATTGAAGGCGTATTCCTGGGCGTGCAGGGACCGGCCCGACGTTTGTGTATGGTACTTGAGCTTCTGGCTTCGCTCGGACGCCCCATACTTATCGCGCAGTGTTACCGCCCAGATGCGTCGCGCAACCCGGCCCAGTACGGTGTACTCTGGGTCCATGCCCGCGGAAAAGAAGAAGGAAAGGTTGGGCGCAAAATCATCGATGTCCATGCCGCGGGCGAGATAGGCTTCGACATAGGTAAAGCCGTTTGCAAGGGTGAAAGCGAGCTGACTGATCGGGTTCGCACCGGCTTCAGCAATGTGATAGCCCGAGATCGACACCGAATAGAAATTCCGCACTCCGTGATCGACAAAATAAGCTTGGATGTCGCCCATGACCTTGAGCGAGAATTCGGTGGAGAACAGACAGGTATTCTGGCCCTGATCCTCTTTGAGGATGTCTGCCTGTACGGTTCCCCGGACGTTCTCGTGGACCCACCTACGAATTCGTTTCAGTTCGGCGGCCTTTGGCTCCCTGCCCTTCTCCTCCCGAAACTTGTCTAGTTGTTGTTCGATGGCCGTATTGAGGAACATCGCCATAATTGTCGGCGCTGGGCCATTGATGGTCATCGACACTGACGTGGACATGTCACAAAGGTCGAACCCGTCGTATGTCGCCTTCATGTCGTCCAGCGTTGCAATGGAGACGCCCGAGTTGCCAACCTTTCCGTAAATGTCGGGCCGCAGGTCGGGATCGTTACCGTACAAGGTCACGGAATCGAACGCGGTTGAGAGGCGCTTTGCTGGCGAGTGTTTCGAGAGAAGCTTGAAGCGCTTATTCGTGCGGAACGGATCGCCCTCTCCCGCAAACATGCGGGTCGGATCCTCTCCCTGTCGCTTAAACGGAAAGACTCCTGCCGTAAACGGAAAGTAACCCGGCAGGTTTTCGCGCCGCAGCCATCGGAGCAATTCCCCGTCATCCTCGTAGTCGGGAAGCGCCACGCGGGGGAGTTCGTTTCCGCAAATGGTGGTTGTCGTCAACGGCGTCCTGAATTCCCGGTCACGAACCTGGTAGACGTACTCCTCACCAGAATAGGCTTCTCTCACCGTGGGCCATTCGATCAAGAGCCGTTTCGACTCATCATCCAGACCGGCCTGCCTTTCAGCTGCGAGGCGATCCAGCTCAGCCGTTTCCCCGCCGGCGTGACTCAGCATCTTCGCGGCCGCATTTAGTTGCTGACGCTCCCGCGCCAACTTGGTCTGCTCTTCTGTCTGTTGATGATAGCTTCGTACAGAATCCGAAATTTCGGCGAGATAACGGGACCGCTCGGCTGGGACGATCAAGTCACGGTCGGAAGAGGTCTTGGCCTGGTCGGCGTGCTGCCCTCCTCCCCAATCAATCAGGCCGCCTGCATGCAGGGCCTCTACCAAGGCATGATGCAGGGCAGTCACACCTTTGTCATTGAACTTGGACGCGATGGTGCCAAAAACGGGCATGCTTTCGGGACGTTCGCCAAACAGTTCATGATTGCGTTGAAACTGTTTTCGCACATCCCTTAAGGCGTCTTCGGCTCCTTTGCGGTCAAACTTGTTGATCACCACGAAGTCTGCAAAGTCGAGCATATCGATTTTCTCGAGTTGGCTCGCTGCACCATATTCCGGCGTCATCGCATAAATCGTCACATCTACGTGTGGAACGATTTCAGCGTCGCCCTGACCGATGCCGGACGTCTCCACAATGATAAGGTCGTGACCCGCCGCCTTGCAGGCCATGATCGCATCCGGCAAACACGCGGCTAATTCCGTCCCGGATTCTCGCGTCGCCAATGAGCGCATATATACGTTCGCGTGATGAATGGCATTCATCCGAATGCGATCCCCGAGGAGCGCGCCTCCGGTTCGCCGTTTGGAAGGATCGACAGCGATAATTGCCAGCTTCAAATCTGGATCACTGAGCCGAAATCGCCGCACGATCTCATCGGTCAGCGAAGACTTACCTGCGCCGCCTGTTCCGGTAAGCCCGACGACGGGAATCTCGCCTCGGGCCTCTGCACGCCTTTCAATCTCCTTGCGGAATTTAATTCGGGGCTTACCGAGCTCCAATGTAGTGATCACGCGCGAGAGGGTGCCGTGGTTCCCACTGTCCAAAAGGGTCAAGTCCTTGGGCAGGGCCTTCGCCAGATCGGCATCCGCCCGCCGAAGCATGTCATCGATGATGCCTTGAAGTCCCAGTTTCTGCCCGTCTTCGGGCGCGTAGATTCTGGCTACACCGTAAGATTGGAGTTCTCTTATCTCCTCCGGAACGATGACCCCTCCGCCGCCGCCAAACACCTTGATGTGCGACGCCCCGCGCTCTGCCAGGAGGTCTATCATGTACTTGAAGAATTCGACGTGACCACCTTGATAGGAGCTCACGGCGATGCCGTGGGCGTCTTCTTGAATTGCGGCGGTAACAACCTCATCCACCGAGCGGTTGTGACCCAGATGAACTACTTCAGCACCCGCTGCCTGCAAGATGCGGCGCATGACATTGATGGCGGCGTCATGGCCATCGAACAGGCTGGTCGCCGTCACAAACCTCAACGTACGCTTTGGGACATAACGCTTTGCAGCTGACGCTGATTTCATGGCTTTGGATCGCCGCTGCGCACTGGCCTTGGCCGCACCACCATTTTGGCCTTTGGCCTCAACCTCTTTGCCCGCACCAGATTCCTCCAGCAATGGGCCTCCTCCTCGGCAGCATTTATCAAGAGTTACACATAGCATAGCATATGGTGATTCAGGGTGGTTGTCGGAAACCTCAGAATGGCCGAGTGTTCGACACACCGACGGAGCATCGTCAATGAAACTCGACAGAATTCAACTAGCTGGTACGCGGAGTGATCAGCGCCAGCCGGGATTTCCCCAGACGCGGATGCGGCGCAATCGGCGACATCCCTGGTCTCGACGACTGGTAGCGGAACATACTCTGACTGTCGACAACTTCATCTGGCCCTTGTTTGTACGCGACGGCAATGGCGTTGTGGAACCGGTAGACTCAATGCCAGGCGCCAACCGCTACTCCGTTGACCGAGTTGCTGACGCGGTTGCAGAGGCAAGCGACCTGGGCATTCCGGCGGTTGCTTTGTTTCCGTTCACGGATGCCCAATTGAAAGACTCGGAAGGGAGCGAAGGCGTCAATTCCGAGAATCTCGTGTGTCAGGCAGTACGCGCTATCAAGGACGCTCATCCCGACATGGGGGTGATGTGCGACGTCGCGCTTGACCCCTACACAGATCACGGGCACGACGGTCTCTTGCGCGACGGATATGTGGTGAACGACGAAACGCTCGAGGTGTTATGCCGTCAGGCCTTGGTTCAGGCGCAGGCCGGGTGCGACGTCATCGCGCCTTCAGACATGATGGACGGCCGCGTCCAGGCCATCCGCGAAACCTTGGATGCTGAAGGCTATGAGCACGTCCTGATCATGGCTTATGCCGCAAAGTACGCTTCCGGATTTTATGGACCCTTCAGGGACGCCGTGGGCTCCGCTCCCAACATAGCTGGCGGCGACAAAAAGACCTATCAGATGGATCCGGCAAATTCGGATGAGGCAATCCGTGAGGTGGCCCTCGATATTTCGGAAGGGGCCGACATGGTCATGGTCAAGCCCGGCATGCCATACCTCGACATCGTCCGCCGGGTGAAGGATGAATTTGGTATGCCGACGTTTGCCTACCAGGTCAGTGGTGAGTACGCGATGCTAAAGGCGGCGGCCCAAAACGGCTGGCTCGACGGTGATCGGGTCATGCTCGAAAGCCTATTGGGATTCAAGCGCGCCGGCGCTGATGGCGTTCTGACCTATTTCGCCGTTGAGGCCGCCAAATCACTCAATTCGGGTTAGTGCCGCGACATGCTTAAAATCGTTCCGACAGGTGCCGCGCTAGTTGCGGATATCACAGGCGTCGACCTCAAACGGGATATGGACGAGGTTTCGTTTGCACGAATTCGAAAGGCCTTCGATGAGTATGGTGTTTTGCGGTTCCGCGGCCAGGATCTCTCAATGGAAGAGCTGTTGTTCTTCGCAAACCGCTTCGGGCCACTCGACCCGACGGAACCCGGCGCCTACGGCGGCAAGCACGACCTGGATACCTATCCGGAATTGATGATCGTTTCCAACGTGAAAGAGGACGGTGAGCTTATCGGCGCCCTCGGAGATGGCGAGTTGATGTGGCACTGCGACATGTCCAATCGTCCAGCTCCCCCGTGGGGCACCTTCCTCTATGCCGTTGAAGTTCCGGAAACCGGCGGAGCAACCGGCTTCGCCAGCATGTATGCCGCTCTTGCCGAACTTTCAGACGACCTCCGGATTCGTCTTGAGGGCCGATGGGCAGTATCCGACGGAACCTATGATTCGGCTGGCAATCCCAACACGCTCCCAATCAGTTCTGCGCATCCGATGATCGCCCGACATCCATATTCAAATCGGGACCTGCTGTACCTTGGTCGGCGTAGAAACGGCTACATCGAAGGCATGCCAACCGACGAAAGCGATGCGTTGTTGGATGAACTCTGGGACTACGTTGTGGACGACAAATTCGTGTGGACCCAGGAATGGCAGGCCGGCGATCTGGTCCTCTGGGACAATCTCGCAACTATTCATCGCCGCGATTCCTTTGACCCGGAGAGCCGCCGGATCATGTGGCGACTTCAATTGACGGGACAAACCATTCCTCCTGCCTGATGACTTGATGCGCCGCCTGCGGATTAAGTTCCAAGCTGAAGCACGAACCGTGCGATTGCTTCGATAAGTCCATCTGCCAGAGGAAGATCCGGATTCGTATAGGTCGCAAAATTGGAGCTTCGTTCGCGTGGTGCTGATTTCAGGATGTGATTCATCTCGGGTATCCAGGCCATCCTGACGTGCGGCCCCGCAGACTTCAGTTTGAGCGCGTTGGTAATATCGATCTGTAGGTCATTGGTGCCTTGCACCACCAATACGGGCGTCGACAATCGGGCTAACTCCACGACCGGGTCAAATTTGAACCAAGACATCAGGTACGGTTGAATGCTTGGCCGAAACAGTGAGTTCAAGGTGGACGGCACCTTCTCGACCCGCTTTCCACGGCGAAGCCATTCCAAGATCAGTTCGGCGGTGCTTCGAAGACGCGAAGGCATTTCAGATTTTTCCAGTTGAGCGCGAATGAGCTCGCTCGCCCGTGTTCCGGCACCGGCGATACTCACCAGTCCTGCCACTTGAACTTCCTGAGCCGCCAGTGTGCCAACAAGCGCACCTTCACTATGCCCAACGAGCACGAGCCGTGAAATCGTGGGCACATCCGCTAAAAATCTGGCCCAGCGCTCGGCATCCCTTACAAAGATGTCGAACCTCAGGTTTTCTTCACGGACCGTCGCGGGTCCACTTCGCGCCACGCCGCGCTTGTCGAAGCGCAGACTGGCAATTCCCCGATTGCTCAACTCCGCTGCGAGCAGCCTTAGGCTGTTGTTCTTCATATTGCTTTGATTGCCATCACGGTCAGTCGGTCCTGAGCCCGCAATAATCAAGACATCGGGAACCTATGCGTCACCAGAAGGCAACGGAAGCGTGCCATGCAGCACGCCGGAATCGATCTGAATGGAGACTGCTTGTTCCGCAGCGACTGCAGGAGATGACGACGCGAGGCCAACAGCGATACTCAGCGCGCTGACGGCAAGCTGGAAGCTCATCTCAGAAATTTTTCCATCAGACTAACGGTGCGCCCGAAATGGCGCGAGATCGAGCCCAGGATCACGGCCCGCAACCATGTCAGCGATCAATCGCCCCGTCACCGGTCCCAGCGAAAGCCCGTAATGCTGATGCCCAAACGCAAGAAACACGTCGGAATGGACCGGTGAGGCGCCGATAATCGGACGAGAATCGGGCAACGTGGGCCGAAATCCCAGCCAGCGACTACTTTCCTCGATGTTGAGGTCCGGCAACATTCTCTTGGCATAGGGCAGCAAACGGCTCACCCAACTGTAATTTGGCGACGCACGAAGGCTCGCAAGTTCGACACCGTGCGCGAGACGGATGCCTTCCTCCATGGGACTGAGTGCGAACCCGTAGTCACCGTAGAGCAACGGCCGTGTCGGCCCCGGATCCATAGACGGCAGCATAAAGTGATAACCGCGCTCGGTGTCCAGCGGGATGTCTGCACCCAGTTGACGGGCCAGATCGCGCGACCAGGCACCCGTCGCCAGAACGATGACGTCCGTTTCCAAATGACCATCAGTGGTGCGTACGCGTCGCGGCCGGGATCCTAGTTCGAACCCGATCACCTCGCCATTTAGAAATCTTCCCCCTCGAGACTGAAAATCTGCAAAAAATGTCTGCACCACTCGCAGGGGATTTGTCAGTGAATCGAATTCCGGGAAGTAGATGGCGCGCGGAAATATCGGCGCCAGAAGTGGTTCCATCTGCCGGATCTCGTCGGCATTGAGCACCTCGTATGCCCCACCGTGGCGATCGTACAATTCGCGCACAGCGGCGGTTGCCTGGAATGCCGCCTCCGTTTCGTAAACCTTCAGCCAACCCCGCCGAAGGACGAATTCGTTGGCACCCGCCTGATCCAGCATATCCTGCCAGGCAGGTTTGACTTCTTTGGCCAGGATCGCCAAGGCAGCAGCATTCGAGTTGACGCGAGACCTGCGGGTCTCCCAAAGAAGGCGGGAGAGCCAGGGTGCCAGTCGTGGCAATCGTGACCAACGCAGCGAAAAGTATGGTTCCGTACCCAACAGGAATTTCGGAATATCCCGCCACATACCGGGCATTCCGACAGGCATTGAAGCTCCATGAACGATGATGCCGGCATTTCCGAAGGAAGTGCCCCGACCCGGTTCACCCCGATCCACCAGCGTTACCGCGTGACCGTCACGCTGAAGATGGAGCGCGCACGAGATGCCGACGATACCTGCGCCGATCACGACGACATTGCGCGGTCCGGAATCATCAATTTTGGTCGCAAATGGCGTTACTTCGGTCATGTCCCGATTGTTGCCGCTTTCACCGCAAGTTCCCACCCCAATCTGTGGCCTGTTTCGCCGGTAATGGACCCTTGCCTGCTCGATTCCGAGCCTTTATACGTCCGCCTTCCAACGGGTAACCTGTGCCGTATACAAGACCCGTGACCTTGCTGGAGTTTGCTTAGGATAACAGCCATGTGGGGCCAACATCTCATTCTCGATCTGGGTGATTGTGATCGCGAAGCGATCAAAGACCCGAACAGAATTCGCAGGTTCTCCAGCGACCTTGTCGATGCCATCGACATGAAGGCCTTCGGAGACCCGGTGCTCGAGCACTTTGCAACGCACGATCCACAAGCCAGCGGTTACACGCTCGTCCAACTGATCGAGACCTCGAACATCACCGCTCATTTCGCAGAACAATCGGGAGATGTTTATCTCGACGTGTTCTCTTGCAGGGCCTTCCCCGAGGAAAAGGCAATCGCTGTCTGCGAAAAATACTTCGCGCCGCGTCACATCAAGAGGACTTCTCTGATGCGCGGCGCTCAACGCACGCCAGCCATCAACGCAGCCTGATACTTGGTCGGCGCGTGCCACATTTTCTTAGATTTAACCGTTTCCGGCTCGCCGTTGCAGCGTACCTCGCCAACCGCTCCCCTTTCGATCTCACAGCCTGTTTGGAAATCGTTGATTCGCACTGGCTCGATGTACGGATGGCATGGGAGACCGGGAACCGTTTCCAGGACTGCGCCGCTCCGCTAATTTCGGTAATCAGTTCACTAGTGAAAAAGTCGCGAGCGGGAAGCCCGCCGGTCCAGCTCCTCCTGCCCTTCGGACCACACCAGCAGACCCTTCCGCTCTCACGTCCGGTGGCGCTAACGCCCTACAGGTATTTGCGTACGTAGGAAATCGTTCCGGTCCACAAGAGCGTTCCCTAAGCTTCCAACAGCCTGTTGGACTCCTCAAACACCCGCCGGGTGTGCTCCACGTCGTAAGGGTGTTCCTCCAGCGTGTTGGGATCCCATTCACTCCGCGGCGTATCGAAGAAATCACCGCCATATACGTGTATCGCGGCGGTGATCTTGTCGAGCGGATTGGTTACCGAGTGAATCACGGGCTCACCCAGAGGTGCGGCATCCTTCGTCATGAGCACTTGTTGCGAGGCAATTTCGATTCCGCCGTTGGCTCGCTTGTAGAACGTATTATCCTCCTGACCTCCATACACGCCGATGACAGCCCACATAAGATGATTGTGGGGATGTATGGTCATTCTCGGGCCCCACATCACGTTGAGAATGGTGAGATCGTCATCATGATAGATAGTCTCAACGCCGGCTCGCTGGGGTTCCCCAAGCCCGTTCAGCACCCCTTGGGGATCGGAAACGGCGCGTTCGACAATCTCGCGAACAGATCTGTGCGTGTCGTCCCCTCCTATGGTGCCCTTGCATTCTTCTATGAAGTCGTCGACGTCGAACATTTACCGCTCCTCATTCTTGAGTAATTCGATCGCAATCTCACGCCACTCGTCCTGGTGCTCTGCCGCCGAGTGCCTTTGCTCGGCACGGCTGTACCAGTAGCCGGCGTTCGAATCATCGCCTTCGACCCGGTGTAAATATGCGTGCAACCAGAATCCACCGGCATCCTTTTGCGACTGAGCCAGTTTATGAGCCTTGTGCCAGTCTCCTTTGGCATCCCACCACAAAGCTTTGAGCGCCGAACTCATCCCTTCGGGCGGACTCTCGTCTTCGATCGACGCTTCGAATGTCTCGATACTCAATTCCAAGCTGATCCTAATTCCTGAACTCTGCCTCGATCTCGCTCAAACGTTTCTCAACGAAGTCTTGGCGTTCCTGGCCGAGCAGGTGGTCCGCAGCTGCTATGGCGTCATGAACACGTTGCCCGACCTCGCCCAACAGTTCCCAGTCCGCTTCTGGATCTGGTCGTTTCGAGATTTTCAGCACCGTATCTTGAGAGAAAGATCGCACTGGCCTGCCATCTTTGCTTTCTCCACCTGGCATCAAATCGGGTCTTTCGCCCCGCAATGCTTGTCGCAGCATGCGTCGACGCGCCTGCACGCCGGTATCCGTCGACCCCAAGTTCTCCTTCGCGTGAATCGCGATCGACCGCTGGGACACAAACGCCTCCCAATCGCCAGGATCGCGTTGACCGGCTTCGTAGCTTGGTCGTGCCACCTGGGCATCAAAATCGACCATGTTCTTGCCGATCTGACTCTCATCAGTGGTACCCCAAGGATCGATAAACTCGTTGAGATGGCGCCAACCGAACATGACGGTATTCGTATCATCGATGGGAACTGTCCAACGCGTCGCGTAGACACGGCGGAAATGGACCGGCGCCAAACCGTTTTCCCACGCAGAACCGAGCTCGCCGATGTTGGGCGTCATGGCGTGGTTGATGCGCGTCCACACGAGTTCGTCTGTCGTGCGCCGAGTCGTGTTGTGGCAAATTCCACTACCGTCAGGAGTTTCGAGGTAGCGGCAAAACGGCTTGAGCAGGAAGCTCTCTGTGAGCTGGATCGACGCGTACGAGCTGTGAAGAAACATCGAGTGAATTGGATCGACGTAGTTATCCGTGACTTGAAGCCAGTTACAGGGGATGGTCACCTCAAAGCTCTTGAAACGCGTATCCCAGAGGTCATAGCCGTCGAAAGCCGGGAATTCCGGTTGTAACTCCGGTGGCCCCATATAAATGAACACCAGCCCGCGCTCTTCTTGGGCGGGATACGCGCCGTGGCGGATACTGTCCTTCAGCTTTGAGTCAGGTGGTTCGCCGGGTGTCTCAAGAATGGTGCCGTCGGCATCGAAAAGCCATCCGTGATAACAGCACCGCAAGCCGCGCTCCGCGACAATACCGTACTCCAGTGAGGTGCCCCGGTGACTGCAATGACGATGCAGGACTCCAACCTGACCTGATTTGTCCCGGAATGCGACCAGGTCCTCACCCATAATTCGAATGGCTCTTGGAAGATCGACGAGATCCTCGGACATACAAACTGGCTGCCAGAAGCGCCGCAGGTATTCTCCCATTGCCGTACCCGAGCCGACGTGAGTGAGCTCCGCGTCTTCCTTTGGTACATCACGTTTTAGGTAGCCGTGATAGGCACCTGCTGGACTTGACACCACTTCTTCTTGAACGGCCATCCTTACGCCCCGTCGCCCTTGAGGTTCGAGTTGAGGGCGAGTTTAATCAATGCCCCTCTTTGCTCCAACCTCATGGATCCAATTGCCGGCTATCTCTCTGTGGCGTATGAAGAGCGCACAACTGAAGTGAGATGAGGCCCAGGACTATGACACTTGCCCCTTCAACTGTCGAAGGTCCCTTGAACGGTACGATCATCATCGATCTTACGAGAGTCCTCGCTGGACCATACTGCACGATGGTTCTCTCGGATCTCGGTGCCCGTGTCATAAAGGTCGAAGTACCTGAACGAGGCGATGACGCCCGCCAGATCGGTCCCTGGATGGATGATCAGTCCGCCTATTTCATGTCTCTCAACCGTGGCAAGGAAAGTATTGCGCTCGATCTGAAATCTCCCGCCGATCGAGACATATTCGATCGTCTTCTGCAAAACGCCGATGTGCTCATCGAGAACTACCGGGCAGGCACTTTGGAAAGATTGGGGTATTCCTGGAAGGCTCTTCATGAGTCGCACCCCCGACTGATATACGCCGCAGTTTCTGGATTTGGACAAACTGGGCCCTACGCGTCCCGTCCCGCCTACGACATGGTAGTTCAAGGAATGGGAGGGATAGTCAGCCTCACCGGACAACCTGACTCGCCGCCCACGCGTGTCGGAAGTTCGGTTGGGGACATCACCGCAGGTCTTTTCGCAACCATCGGAATTTGCGCTGCTCTCAAGGAACGGGAGCATAGCGGAGTGGGCCGGATGATCGATGTCGGCATGCTCGACTGTCAGGTGGCAATCCTGGAAAACGCTATTGCACGGTATATCGCTACCGGAGATGTGCCTGGCCCACTGGGCGCACGCCACCCGACGATTACTCCATTCGATGCTTTCGCCACAGCCGACGGCCACATGATTATTGCGGCAGGAAATGATTCCTTGTTCAAGAGACTATGCGATGCCATCGGTCGACCTGAACTGGTGGATGACGAGAGGTTTCTGAGCAACCCCAATCGCACTGCACATGTGGATGAGTTGAAGCGCGAAATCGAGTCGACACTGGGGACTCGGGTCACGAACGACTGGTTGCCGAAGCTGGAAGAAGCCGGCGTACCTTGCGGCCCGATCAACAATGTTCAAGACGTTGTCGAGGATCCGCACGTGCGTGCACGCAATATGATCGTAGATGTCGCAGGCGCGAACGGATTCAGCGTTGCTGGCAATCCGATCAAGTATTCGGACATTTCTGACCCACCGGAACGAGGTGCTGTTCCAGCTTTGGACTCGGGGCGCGTCGATATACTGAAAGAACTAGGTGTCGATCCCTACACTTCATGAGGGACTTCTGGGAAGAAGTCAGTCACCCAATAGCCGAGCGAGCAGTATCCGCTTTATTTGTATCGTTTGTCCCACAGCGTAATCAGGCCTGTGCTTTCCCAGGCAGCCCGACCTCTTGCGGAGACCTCCACATAGAATTGGGAGATCAGAGACGTAATGGGTAGCGCGACCCCTTGGCGACGGGCTTCGTTGAGGCAAATACCCAAATCCTTCGTCATATTCGCGGTCCCGCCGTCGGATTGATCGAGTTCCGCCCGTGCCATTCGGGAGCCTCGATTGTCCAACCACCAGGACTGAGCGGAACCCTGTCCGAGGAGGTCGAGCACCTTCTCCATATCGAGACCGGATTCCCGGCCCATCACGATACCTTCGGCAAGTCCCTGCATGTTGGCCGAAATCAAGATCTGGTTCACCATCTTGGTCAGTTGACCATGACCATTCGGGCCCATTAGTTCTGCCGCCTTTGCGTAGGTGTTCAGAAACGGTCTGGCGACCTCGAAGCCTTCTTCAGGACCGCCAATCATGATCGTCAATTGACCCGCCTTGGACGCCTCTTCCGCCCCAGCTACGGGAGCGTCCAGATAATAAAATCCGCGCTTCCTGGCTTCTGAACCAAGCAATTCCGCAGTTTCGGCTGTGGCGGTCGTGTGGTCGAGAAATACTGCATCAGGAGACATTGAATGGAATGCGCCGTCTTCACCCATCGTCACAGTTTTTACGTCGTCGTCTCCAAACACACACATGCCGACGTAAACCGCCCCGTCCACCGCGTCGGCGGGCGTCCTCGCGATCCGTCCGCCATACCTGGTTACGAATGCCTCTGCCTTTGACCGAGTGCGATTGTAGACGGCGATGTCGTGCCCCGCGTTGGCGAGATGCATCGCCATAGGCCCCCCCATATGCCCTAGACCCAAATACGCTACCTTGTCACTCACGTGTCAGCCCTCACACTTGCTTGTTGTCAAAGCGCCGTACAATACAATTGAGACATTGATCTAATCGTAGAGAATGATTTTGAATATCAAGAATAGTTGATCTCATTGGATCGAGGGGAAACATTCATGCTTATCCAAATGCAATCCAGCAGCGGCCGGACGGCACTTTGGAAGGCGGCGTGCTGGGCAGCGTCGATGGGTTTGGCTTTGACGCCTGCACTGGCTCAGGCGCAGACGGGAATTGGAAACGCCTCCAAAGTCGTCAATCAGGTCGAAGGAGCACTTCAATCCAATGTGCGGTCAATCAGCGTGCATGATGATGTCTTCCGAAATGAAGTCATCAAGACAGCCGGTGAAAGTGCAACTGAACTCGTCTTCAAAGATGAAACGTAATTAACGATAGGTCCAGATTCTGAGGTAACGCTTGACACTTTCGTTTACGATTCGAATCCTGACAGGGGCCGGTTGGTTATCAATCAGACAATTGGGACACTTCGGTTCGTGTCTGGCGCCTTCTCCGACAAAAATTATGAAGTCCGAACGCCGACGGCGACAATAGGAATCCGAGGCACCACGTTCACAGTTGTGGTTGCAACGAACGGAGCCACTTCGGTATCAGTCGAGGCTGGCGTGGTCAGCGTAAGTAATATTGCTGGTGCCACGCAGTCGGTATCGGTCAATCCTGGATTGTCCTCGACGGTCAGCACACCGACGGCGCCCCCAACACCACCTGGTCCGCCCCCGCCCGCAATACAAACGCAAGTGGCACAGATGGACGCCACAGTTGCCAAAGCTCCTGGTGGACCTGCCGGCTCTCAAGGCGCCGCGGCCACGGGCGGCGGCGCAGCTGGCGGCGTAACGGCAGGTGCCATCGCTGCCGGTGTTGCAGTCGCTGCAGCTGTCGCAATAGCTGTTGCGGCGGCCGCGAGTGAGAGTTCAGTCACTGCTGCGACAAGTACAACCAGAACGACCAGCACCACAAGCACAACCGCTACCAGCGCAACATCGACGAATTGACGCTGCGTGGCTCATTGGAATTTTTGGAAGACGGGCAATCGTTTGATTGCCCGTTTTCAATTGGAGTATCTGGACCGGATATCGGTTTTGGTGATTGGCTTGGTGTTGTAGGTATTCGCAATTGCGCATCGGACTTGAGGACGCCCAACCAGGGTATGGAGCAAGAATGTGCAGCGAAATCCTGAAGTATCAAGGCCTCCCCGCCGTTCCTGACGCGACGGCACCTGATGGTTCAGAGATTCGATTCTTGCCGGATCTTCAGACCGGGGGCAAGCATCGTCCATTGCTCGTTGCCACCAGTTCAGAGATCAAAAGCCGTCTCACACAAGACAGTGGAGAGATTTGGCATTTCTTGTCGGGTACTGGCGAGGTCTGGCGGTCGCTTGCCGGGCACGAAACGGTTGCTGAGGTCTCTCCTGGCAACTCGCTCAACATACCGCTTGGAGCAAAGTTTCAATTTCGTAACAGCGGAACAAGTTCACTGCAATTTCTGATCATTACGTCGCCTCGTTGGCCGGGAGCCGACGAAGCCAGCCGCGAAACTGACTATTGGCCGATCGACTAATAGACGATCAAAACTTCAAACCGCGCGCCTGAATCATCATTGCCATCGTCTTGGAAGGTATACCAGCCGTCGAGCTGCAGCTGCACATGTTGGCCGACTGCCTGCTGAAGTTGAAATCCGGTACCGACAGCGTCAGTTTCACCGCCATTGTAGTCATAACGCGTGCCGATCTCGAGGATGAGATTTCTGCGCCCATGCTCCCAGAATGCTTGGTACCCAGTTGCAAATCCGATGGTGTCGTCAACAAAAGGTGTGATTTCAGCACCGTGAGTGGATAGGTTCGGCGACGCAAACAATACACCTGTGTTAGCAAGAGGTCCGCCAAGGATAGGCTCGCGACCAGCCTGGGTGAAGTTATCTATGCCCGCATAGAGGTTCAAATACATGATATCAATAGATTTTTTCACAAGAGACGAAAATTCTGCGGTAATCAACGTCCCATCACCCATCACGTTCCCTGGGATCTCGTCCTCTAGGGCAAAGGAACTATTCACTCGAAAGGCAGTCGATATACCACCTAGTGCACGAATTCGCTGAATACTCGACGCACCTATGTAAAGGCCATCGCTGTTGGAATTGTCTTCAACATAAATAAGGTCGAGGTTGTAGGTACTGACAGATGTGTCTGCAAAAGTAAAAAGACCAAACATATTAGAATCAGCAGAACGCGCCCTATCGTTGCGGTCAAGGCGGTTCCATCCCCACATTCCTGCAATTCGAAGATTGGAAGTCCCGGGAAAAACTAAGTTGTTACGAACAAAACCTACGGCGTCAATGGTATCATTTAGGATTATGCCTTCTTGAAAAGTAACGCCCTGCCGTCCAACGGAGTAACCAAAATCCAACAGTGTTGTTCCCGCAGGATCGAGATTAGGAACCAAGCTCCCAAGGTCGCCTTCAAAAAACAGCGATTCCACATCAATATTAAGCTCATTCTCCCAGCCCTCCTCCTGACCTTCGAAGGTATACCGAGAAAATCGTCGAGGTTTGTTGTTATCAGTCGGTCGCAACTGTAAAAGAATCTTCTCAGTACCTGTCAGCTGTAAATTGGCGAATATATCTAACCGATTTGCGAGCTCAGTCTCACGGTCTGTATTAGGAGCGTGATTATCAAAGGTCTGAAGTGTCGTGCGGTTTATTAGGTAAGCCCACAAACGCGGCTGCCACACTGCGCCAAGTACCGGAACGTCAAAACCCTTGTAAAGTTTGCCCGTACCAAGAAATGCGTCACCCGCCTCAATCATCAGCTTAGGGCGATTTGTTATTTCGTCCTTTCCCTTAAAAGGTATGTAGGTCTCGCTAAGAGTTTGAACGGGTACCTTTTCACCTAATGGCCAGAATCCATCCGACAATGCAGATTGAGCTGGCAATAGAGCTAACAAAACAACGGCAGTGAAACCGAAGGCATGCCAAAAATAGCTTTGGCAATCTGTAGGGTTATTCATAGTATTAGCACCCGTCGACTATTATTCTTTTGAATTAATACTTCCCCGAGCTCATCGCCCGGGGAAGTTTGTATTGTAAGCCGATGTTTTGGTCAGGCTCTATCTGTTATGAACGGTGGAGAAATTTAGACCAAACCCTCACTCAATCTCGAACTTTAGTTCACGCTCCCAAAGCACTTGCGCACCAGCAACCAAGGCATCGCGGGCTTGTGCCGGTGTCAACCCATAATCGAAGCCAACATCTTGCATAGCAATTAGCAGGTTGACCGGTGCCGGCTGCTGAATCAACTTGACCGTCGCCGTGTATTGACCCGGTCCGGACATTTCCGAGGGATCGACCTCGTAATGACCCCAACGCTCGCCGTTCGGCTCGATACCACGTTTGTGATTGCGCTCCGTCGCCGGCTCGCCCGTGAACACCAATGACACCGGTGAGGGCAGCACCCGCGGCAGCGAGATGATCGGATAGGGGATCGGGATCACATGCTCGATCTCACCGCCCCGCCCGTTCTGCGTCACGAAATACGACTGAAGACTCAGCAGATGCTGATCAAGCTCCACCTCGCCCGCATGGACGTACGAGGAGTGCCCATCCCGAAGATCGCCATTGGGATCGCGATCACCAGACACAAACACCACCTTGCCGTCACGGTCCCGCACTATGACCTCGAGCCAAACCAGACGCTCACCCGTAAAGCCGGTCGGTACGTTATGGCCGTCAGTGCCGTTCCTGACCTGGACGCTGAACGAGATCCCGCCGGAATCCGCGCGGTTGGTCACGATGTCGCCCAGAATGTAACCGTTACGCAGAACCTCAAGGCGCTTCAGACGCGCAAATTCCAGCTTTTCAAACTGCACTTCGAGAATGTCCCGCGCCTCGTAACGATCGTCCGCGAAGGCCCAGCGCTCCGGGAACTGATAGTCGTCCGAGACTTCATCCTCAAACTCATCCGTGCCCCAGCCCGCCTCGTGGTTGAACTGCAGCCACTGTTCCAGCGTCGCAATCTCTTGTGCCTCGATGTTGTGCGGAAAAATTCCAGGGTGAATGACTGAATAATCGGGTCCGGCAAATGTATGGCTCGTGAGCCGTCGCGATTCAGTCTCGATCCCACCCACCACTGCAGCCGGACCATGTTCAAATCCCGATGCCACACCCTGCTCCTTGCCCATATGGCAATCCTGGCAGGTCGTACCCCGAGCCGCAGCTGGTGACGTCCTGTACTCACTGAAAGCCTCTTCTAACCGGAAGCCATTGAACAACGTCACGTCGTGACAAGTCCCGCAAAACAACGGATCCGAAATAGGAGCGAATTGCCGGGCCTCTTTATGAATTTTTCGACCGGAGGCCTCTGCATCAGTAACAACCTTGTACTCGCCTGGCAGAGATAAAATTCGCTGCATCTCCGCATTTCCAGCGGGACCGAATACCGGCGCTGTCAAGTCACCTTCAACAAGAGAGAGTCGACCGCTCGCTTTGTTGTAGCTTTTGTTCAGTCGGTGGCACACAACACAGGTAATACCTTCGCGAGAAGTAGGATGACGCGTCAGGTTTGAATCGAATGGGTTCTCTCCGAGATTAGCGCCGACCTGGTTATGACAACGCATGCAGAAATCCCCGTTCGATCCGTTTGACAACACATTAATTTTGTTGCTGAGCGACAGATAAACGGGACTGAGCTGCGAATAAGCGTGCTGAGAAACCGACCATTCCCGGAAGTGTTTAGGATGGCACGTGCCACAAGTTGAAGCTGAGGGGTATTGAGCTTCAGCAAACAATTCCTGATGCGCAGCCGCCGCACTTTCCGTCGCAGAATCCTCATCCTTTGCTGCAAAAGACGGTGAAGTTATGATGGTCGCGCCGACCACGACCGCTAAAGCTTGAGTTAGAAGCCAGTTTTTCCCCGTCCAGAAGATCAATCTAAACACACTCGCCTCCGATCCATTCGATTTCAAAACTTGGCCGCATTCTTCAATATTCAATATGGGCAAA
>DEBC01000095.1:0-5158 GCA_002348365.1 Alphaproteobacteria bacterium UBA2966
ATGTTCGGTACGCTTTACGTGTTCACGCTGCTGGGCCTGGTGCTCAATCTTCTGGGTGATCTCATGTACGTCGTGATCGACCCGAGGATCGATTTCGAACGGCGGGATGTCGCCTGATGGATGCGCAGGCACCCGCCCAGAAGAAATTCTTCGGACTCCGGATCACGCCCCTGACCCGGCGCCGGCTGCAGAACTTCCGGGCCAACAAGCGGGGCTACTGGTCCTTCTGGGCATTCGCGGTGTTATTCATCTTGAGCCTGTTCGCCGAGTTCATCGCAAACGACAAGCCGTTTCTGGTGTCCTACAAGGGCGAACTTCTGATGCCCGTGTTCACGGCCTATCCTGAAACCAATTTCGGCGGCGATTTCGAAACCGAGGCGGACTATCGCGACCCCTTCGTGACCGAATTGATCGAGGCGGAAGGATGGATCGTGTGGCCACCCATTCGCTACAGCTACAACACCATCAATTACGATCTTCCGGTACCCGCACCGGCCCCACCATCCGAAGAGAACCTGCTGGGGACGGATGACCAGGGCCGCGACGTGGTGGCCCGCGTCATTTACGGATTCCGAATTTCCGTACTTTTCGGTCTGGTGCTGACGGCATTCAGCTCCATCGTCGGTGTCGCCGCCGGTGCCATACAAGGGTATTTCGGCGGCTGGCTCGATCTGCTTTTCCAGCGCTTCATGGAAATCTGGGGCGGCATGCCCGTTCTCTTCCTGCTGATTATCCTGGCTTCGGTCATCGAACCGGGATTCTGGTCGCTGCTGATCCTGATGCTGCTGTTCAGCTGGATGGCACTGGTCGGCGTGGTGAGGGCCGAATTTCTGCGCGCCCGCAACTTCGAATACGTTCAGGCCGCCCGGGCGCTGGGTGTCGACAACGTCACCATCATGTTCAAGCATCTTCTTCCGAATGCCATGGTGGCGACGGTGACGTTCCTGCCATTCATCCTCAACGGTTCGATCACGACGCTGACGTCGCTCGACTTCCTGGGATTCGGATTGCCCCCAGGTTCGCCCTCCCTCGGGGAACTGCTGGCGCAGGGCAAAGCGAACCTGCAGGCTCCCTGGCTCGGCATCTCCGGATTCGTGGTCATCGCCCTTACACTGACCCTGCTGGTGTTCGTGGGTGAAGCCATTCGCGATGCCTTCGATCCGAGGAAGACGATCGGATGAACGGCGACTCGCAGCATTTCATCGAGGTCGAGGATCTCTCGGTCACGTTCCGCGTGGAGAACCGGGAAATTCCGGCCGTCCGCAACGTCTCGTTTCACATCAAACGAGGCGAGACACTGGCATTGGTGGGCGAGTCCGGCTCGGGCAAATCAGTGACGGCGCTATCAGTGCTCCAGCTCCTGCCTTATCCAAAGGCGTTCCACCCGACTGGTTCGATCAAGGTCGAGGGCGAGGAAGTGGTTGATGCGGCTGAGCCTGCCTTGCGCGCCATCCGAGGCAACCGGATCTCGATGATCTTTCAGGAGCCTACGACGTCCCTCAACCCCCTGCAGTCCATCGAGCGCCAGATCAACGAAATCCTGTTCGTCCATCGGGGCATGGAAGCGGCGGCAGCCCGGGCTCGGACCCTTGAACTGCTTCAGCTCGTCGGGCTGCAGAATGCCGAACAAAGGCTTGGCGCTTTTCCGCACCAGCTTTCGGGGGGCCAGCGGCAACGCGTGATGATCGCCATGGCACTTGCCAACGAACCCGACCTGCTGATTGCGGACGAGCCGACCACGGCCCTTGATGTCACGGTGCAGGCGCAGGTCCTCGCTTTGCTGGAAGATCTTCAGCAGCGACTCGGCATGGCAATCCTGCTGATCACGCACGATCTTGGAATCGTCGAGCACGTGGCCGACCGTGTCTGTGTCATGTCCGAAGGCCGATTCGTCGAGACGGGAGAGGCACGCGACGTTTTCGACAATCCGCAACATGAATACACCCGCATGCTGCTGGGCGCCGAGCCCAAAGGCCGCAAACAGGCCGCCCCCGCGGATTCACCCGACCTCATGACGGGAGACGGGATCAAGGTGTACTTCCCGATCAAGGCCGGAGTACTGAGGCGCACGGTCGATTACGTCAGGGCTGTCGACGATGTGAATGTCACGGTTCGGGAGCGTCACACGGTGGGTGTGGTCGGCGAGTCGGGCTCGGGCAAGACGACTCTCGGCCTGGCCTTGTTGCGACTGATCAAGAGTGATGGGCCTATCCGCTTCGACGGACAGATGATCCAGGGCCTCGGGTTCAAGGAACTCCGGCCGCTGCGGCGGGAAATGCAGATCGTCTTTCAGGATCCATTCGCAAGCCTCAGTCCGCGCCTGTCTGCGGGACAGATCATCGAGGAGGGCCTGCTGGTTCACGGCGCCGGCACCACCTTCGAGGAACGCCGCGGAATCATCGGTGATGCATTAAAGGATGTGGGCCTGGACCCGGACATGCAGGACCGCTATCCGCATGAATTCTCGGGTGGCCAGCGCCAGCGGATTGCGATCGCCCGAGCGATGGTCCTCAAGCCGCGGTTCGTTGTGCTCGATGAACCGACATCGGCGCTCGACCGGTCCGTTCAGGCACAGATCGTCGACCTGCTGCGCGATCTCCAGGAGCGGCACAATCTCGCCTACATGTTCATCAGTCACGACCTGAAGGTCGTGCGGGCCCTGGCAGACGAGATTATCGTCATGCGGGACGGCAAGGTCGTGGAACAGGGTAGTGCGGACCAGGTATTCGATGACCCGCAGACGGCATACACGAAGGCCTTGATGGCGGCGGCCTTCGATCTCGTGGCTGATGAATCGGGTGCCGTGAGCGTTTGATCGGCCATGGCCCTCCTGTTCAGCTCCAGGTTCCATGATCCCGAGGTGTGGCGGACAGCCCTGACCGTCCATATTCCAGATCTGGAGATGCGCGTATGGCCGGACGCCGGAGATCCCTTGGAAATCGATGCAGCCCTAGTCTGGGGTCCGAAGCGGGGGGAGTTGAAGTACTATCCCAACCTCAGGGTCATCATCTCCATGGGTGCGGGTGTCGAACACATACTTCGGGATTCCGACCTCCCCGCAAACGTACCGATCGTGCGCACGTTCGATCCCCACATGCAGGGCGCCATGGTGGAGTATGTCGTGCTGCACGTCCTGCGCCACCACCGGCACATGCCTGAAATCGTGGAAAACCAGCGCCGGGGCGAATGGGTCAAGTACGGGCCGGAAGACACCCCGGGTACGACGGTGGGCATCATGGGCCTGGGCGCCTTTGGCGCACCGCCGGCCCAGGCGCTTGACGCCATCGGATTTCGGGTTGTCGGCTGGTCGCGGACTGATAAAGAATTCTCGGGAGTGGAGTCATTTGTGGGCGAAGCGGGTCTCAGCGATTTTCTCGCACAGAGCAACATCCTCGTCTGTCTTCTGCCGCTTACCCCGGAGACGGAAGGCATTATCAATGCGTCTCTTCTCGAGCAGTTGCCGCCGGGCGCCTGCGTGATCAATGCGGCGCGGGGTGGGCATCTCGTCGAGGAAGACCTTCTGGCGGCGCTCGATTCAGGGCATATCAAGGCCGCGACTTTGGACGTGTTCCGTGAGGAACCGCTGCCCGCGGATAATCCATTCTGGTCCCATCCCAAAGTGACGATCACACCCCACAATGCCAGCGATCCGCATCCTCGCTGGGTGGCGGGTATCATCGCGGAGAACTTGCGTCGCGCCCGTGAAGGGAGTGATCTTTTGAATGTGGTCAATCTATCCCATGGGTATTAGGAGGGCCTTATGAGCGGAAAAACGTTGCCCGTGACGGGTGGCTGCCTGTGCGGCGCAGTCAGATATGAATGTGATGACTCACCGGACCGAGCCTTCTGCTGCCATTGCAGTACCTGCCAGAAACACGCGAGCGGGCCGATGATGGAGTTGTTCTTCGTTCCGGCCGACAAATTCCGCATCGTCAGCGGCAAAGTGAAAACCTACGAGTCGAGTGAGACGGGGCGCAGGAACTTTTGCCCGACCTGCGGCACCCCGATCGCTTTCCACAGGTCAACACGACCCGAGGTCGTCAGTGTCATGGGGGGCTCACTGGACAATCCGTCCCTGTTCCGGCCATTGCACCATTTGTGGACGGAGAGTGACCAGGCGTGGTTCCACGAGGAAGGTATTCCATCTCACGAGAAACACTTCCCGGAATATGCCTTACGGGACCTGCTGACCTTTGAAGACTGATCTCGAAACTGGCCGTCTTCAGGGTTCGAGAGTGATAGCGTGCCTCTCGCATCCTCACACTACTTTTCAGGTACGGGCGCGTGCAGGGCCCGAGAGAGATGGCAAGGCAACCCCGAACACCACAATGGCGATTGCGACCATATCGATCAGGCTGACGGGCGTGCCGAGGTAGGCCCACGCCATCAGGGCACCCATGGGTCCCATCAGGGCCATGAACAGGCTCAATCGCCCGACCGGCAAATGGCGGAGCCCGAAATTGTACAGGAAAAAGGGTATGGCGCCGCCCATGAAGCCAATGAAGATAAGCGTTGTCACGACCTCGGTATCGACGCGCGCGAGATAGACGGGCGGCCGCTTGATCGTGACGAGAACAATGAAGCTTACAAGTGCAGCTGCGGCGAGCTGCAGGGCACTCACGGGGATGGCCTGTCCATGCACTTGCGCAACCCGCCGGGCCAAAAGCTGGTTCGCGCAGATAAACAACACGCCGATCGTGCACAGCAAATCGCCCTTCAGGGAGCCGCCCGCGTGCAGACTCTGTTCCTGCACGAGCAGAACCGTTCCGGCAATAGTGATGACGGCGCCGATCAACACCGTCATCCGCACAGCTTCGCGAAGCACGATCCAGCCCAGCAGCGGCATGAGAATGGGTATCGTGCTCAGAATGACGGACCCACTGATGGCGCTTGTATTCGCGACGACCCACACCAGGAACAGCGCGGCCGCCCCGGGTTCAAGCAGCCCCATGATGGCGGGCCGCCAGCCGATGCGACGAAATTCCCGAACATGCCCCAAAATGATCGCCAGTATGAACATCACCCCAGCACCGATCAGGAAGCGAACAACGGTGATCTCCGCGACGGCGAGATCTTCGATGATCGCCTTCTGGGCAATAAGCGTGGCTGCCCAACAGGCGGAGGCCAGTACGAGAGCAAGTGCCGGCATGATGTGCGG
>DEBC01000095.1:5482-8904 GCA_002348365.1 Alphaproteobacteria bacterium UBA2966
GATGTGCGGGAAAGCGGCGGGTTGCCAGGGCGGCAACCGTCAGGCCCCTTCCTCGCTAAGGATAGCACACTTATCCTTAAGCTGGATTTCGGCTGAGGAACTCAGACCCATGGCAAATACCCTCGAATTGGCCTGCGCTAATCTGGACAACCTTCTTTGTCTGGAAATCCAGGGTGCGGCACTACCTTACGGCGTGAAGACCGGTCTTTATGATGCCGCCCGCGAGGCCGAAGGCCGCCCATTGACACTGGCAGCAGCGGAACTGCTCGATCGGCCTCCGTCATCGATTGGGATCGTCACAGGCGCCGCCGTTCCCGATCACATGCCGGCCGGCGAGAACGACGGCCCGTTGGGATCCGTGATCCTGGCCGAAGCTCTGGTGCAGTTGGGACATCGGGTCACCATTTACACCGACCCACCCGCCGCCCCTCCGATCGAGAGTTTGATCAAATTTCGCGGCTTCGATGCAGCGTGTGTCCATCTGGGGCTGCATGACATCGAGCAACAGGATTCCATCGCGCACGACCTCGACATGGCGATCGGCGTCGAGCGCCACGGTGGCAACCCGAAGGGCAACCTCTACGGCGTGACAGGCCTGCCGCGCCATGCCTTCCGGTCCAACGTCGATCACCTGTTCACGTCGATGACCCGTATGGGCAAGGCGACGCTGGGTGTCGGGGACGGAGGAAACGAGGTTGGCTTCGGCAAGGTCTACGATGTGCTCTGCGAGCGCATGCCGGAATTCAATCTCAAAGAGACCACGGAATGCGGTGAGGGCATTTTCACAATCATTCCGGCTGATGCTCTTGTGGTGGGAACATCTTCCAACATCGGGTGCTATGGGATCGTGGCCGCTTTGGCACTCAAGCTCGAAAACGCCGAACTCTGCCACACGGCCGACTCCGAACGAGCCCTCGTTGCCGAAGGCGTCAAACTCGGTCTCACGGATGGGGGAAGCGGTCAGATCATCGAAGCGATCGATGGCGTTCCCGTCGCCGACAACGCCGCAGTGGTGTACCTCATGGAAGCAGTCGTGCGTCGCGCGCTGGCCAGTCCCGGGGACCGGGGATTCTAGGACGATCGCGTGCGAATTGAATTCGCGCACTTCGCACAGTGTTTGGGTATGTGGCGGAACGGGAAGGTTGGAGCGAGGGCCTAGTGAATGCCTGCGTCCTCCACACGCTGAATCGAGCGCGTAACGTGTTCGGCAAATTCGCTCAGAAATACCGAACCCTTGACTGTCCTTTGGACAAGTACACTCCGCCTGTCGTCCTCATCGGTCGCGCGGCGAATGAATCCCATCACGCTGAGCTTGTCCAGCGCCCGCGTGACCGCCGGCTTTTTGAGATCCAATAACGTTGCCAATCCGCGAACCGTGTGCGGTGGGTCCGTGAGATAAACCGTCAACAAGATGGCCAACTGTCAGGCGCTGAGATCGGGACGGTCATCTCTCACGCTGTCCGCCAAAGCGCCCCGCCACACCTCCAACGCGTCTTGCGTCATCAGTGTTGCTTCATTGGTTCCTATCGACTCTCGAACGCTCATACTATTCACGATCATTTCTCGTTCGAAGCGAAACATAACCGAGGTCGAATCGCGATGTCACCTACAATTTTCACTTATTCGGTGAAGACGAACACATGATGTTGAGCGTTTCAATTTCGATTCGACTATATGTATTGAGTTTTTGTCTTCGATGAACACATCATCAGGCCGGCCAATACGGGATGATTGTGATGACGAGATCGCCCAATCCGACAAGCCAGTTTTATTCTGATACCGAAACAGGACCCGTGTTCCCTTGAGTTCAGAAGGATTAAACTCTCGGCCTGGAAATCAGCGTCAAGAAGACGAATAACGCTCTTCAATGAGGGCATAGACCGCACGCATGGCCTGGGCCTCTCCACCTTCCGGTCGGCCCGGGCGATTACGACGGTTCCAGCCGAAGATATCGAAATGGGCCCATGAGGTTCCGGGATCAACGAATCGATCCAGAAACAATGCCGCGGTAATCGATCCCGCCATTCGATCCTCTCCGGCATTGTTGATATCAGCGACGCGACCCCGAATCATACGATCGTACGGCTTCCACAACGGCATGCGCCAGAGCGGATCAGATACCGACTGACCGTGACGAGCCAGATCATCTGCCAATGCATCGTCATGCGTGTAAAGAGCGGGCAGATCAGGCCCCAGCGCGATGCGCGCGGCTCCGGTCAGGGTCGCGAAATCAACCAAAAGATCGGGATTTTCGGAGTCCGCCTCAGCGAGCGCATCCGCCAGAATCAGGCGGCCCTCGGCGTCAGTGTTGCCGATCTCAACCGTCAGACCCTTTCGGCTGGTCAGAACGTCGCCCGGGCGGAAACTGTCGCCCGAGACACTGTTTTCGACCGCCGGGATGAGCAACCGGAGGCGCACCTTGAGATTCGCATCCATGATCATCTGCGCAAGTCCAAGTGCCGCAGCGGCACCCCCCATGTCCTTCTTCATCAGGGCCATACCGGATGCCGGTTTCAGATCGAGTCCACCTGTGTCAAAGCACACACCTTTTCCGACCAGCGTCACCTTGGGGTGCCTTGCCGCTCCCCAACGGAGATCGATCAGCCGCGGCGGCCGATCACTGGCCCGGCCAACGGCATGAATCATCGGATAGTTCTGTTTGAGCAACGCGTTCCCGGTAATGACCCGGCACTTGGCTCCGGCAGCTTTCGCGACACTCCTGGCTGCCGCCGCAAGCTCTGCGGGTCCGAGGTCCGAAGCAGGCGTATTGATCAGGTCTCTGGCAAGTGCAATCGCCGCGTAGGTCCGAGACACCTGACCTCGATCGGCACCGACCGGCCAGACAAGTCGGGCGTAGGTTTTATCCTTTCCCTTTCCGTAACGGGAGTATCCGTAACCACCCAAGGCCCAACCCAGGGCGACAGATGTTCCGAGATCGGTATGGACGGTCCTTTCCAGACGGTAGTCACCGTGCGGCAAGACCGTGGGCAATCCGGAGAAATTCCAGAATACGGCGGGGGTCGACATGCCGCACACGACCATGGAGGCACTGCCGTCCTCGGCCGGGAGAACGAGGCGCCGTCCCGCCCTGCCTTCGAAGCCATTGGACTTCACCCAAGTCCGGTCCGATGTGGACAGTGACTTCAGCCAGGCGGGCAAAGAGCCTTCATCCACCAGATGTAAGGGCGTGGCCTTCTGTGCCTTGGAGACCAGGGTCGGCAGTTTGATCACGTGTGAAGCTCCTTCAGGGATGACCTTGATATTCTCCCCAACCTTGACGAAGAAGGCGGGTCGTGAAAAGAGGCAGCCACAAATTGAACACCGCGACGAAATCTGACGAACGCATGCACGCATGACCAATCTAACGCTCGTCATCGGTTCAAAGAGCTATTCGTCCTGGTCCATGAGGGCCTGGCTGATGC
>DEBC01000095.1:9290-29608 GCA_002348365.1 Alphaproteobacteria bacterium UBA2966
CCGCGAACAGATACTCGAGCATTCACCCGCGGGAAGGGTACCGATCCCCAAACTGGGCGAGTCGACGGTCTGGGATTCTTTGGCCATCGGCGAAACCCTGGCGGAGATGTTTCCTGATGCAGGACTGTGGCCGGCTGGCTCCGCTGCCCGCGCCCATGCCCGTGCGATTTGTAATGAGATGCACGCTGGATTTACGGACCTAAGGCACGACATGCCCTTCAATCCCCGGGCCGAGGGACGCACCGTACCGATCAGCGGGCCTCTCGCCGCCGACATCCTGCGTATTCAGGAAATCTGGGCGGATTGCCGCCGCAATTACGGTTCTGACGGCGAATTCCTGTTCGGGGATTTCTCAATCGCCGATGCAATGTTCGCGCCCGTCGTATCTCGTTTTCGGACCTACGGGGTCGACGTCAGTCCGACATCACACGTGTACATGGATGCGATCTGGGCCCATCCGCCTGTCCAGCAGTGGTGCAAAGGTGCCGAACAGGAGGACTACATCACCGAGATCTATGAGGTTGGAAAGTAGTCGATCAGGCCACGGGACGGGGCGCCGCAAATATCACGATGGCACCGATCAAAGAGATTGTTGCTCCCGCCACATCCCAACGATCGGGTCTCATGCCCTCCACGACCCAAAACCACAGAAGCGACGCCACGATGTAGACACCGCCATAAGCGGCGTAAGTCCTGCCCGCGAAACCAGCGTCAATTCGTGTCAGGGCCAGTGCGAACACCACCAGAAGGAGCACGCCGGGCACCGTCCAGAGGACATTGCGGTCGAGCCTCAGCCAGGCCCAGAACGCGAAACACCCACCAATCTCGGCAACCGCAGCCACCGCGTAAAACGCGAACGATGTCATCCGAACCTCCGAGACAGATTGAGGGGCTGTTCACACTTCGACCACCACATTGCCCATGACCTGGCCACTCTCAACGGCCTCATGCGCCTGGGCAATCTCGTTCAGTGGGTATGACTGGGCCACGGCGTGCTGCAATGAACCCGCCGTCAGCAACTCATTTATTGCAGCTGCCGCGGCACCCCGCACCTCGTCCGTGAGCTGATACATGATGAAGAAACGGAATGTGATGTCATTGCGGAAACACCACAGAACGGGAATCTCGGCCATTGGATTTGACGAGCCATAGATGACCGCGGTGCCACCGGGTCGTAGCACCTCCGGGAACAAACCGGCGTTCGCTGCGATATCCACTTCGATGATGCGGTCCACTCCTCGACCCCCGGTGATCTCCTGCACCCGCTCTCCGACATTCTCGCGCTTGTAATCGATGTTGTGATCGGCGCCGCCAGCGCTGGCATGGGCCGCTTTCTCGGGGGAACTGACAGTTGCGATCACTTCGGCACCATGCAGTTTCGCGATCTGCACGGCATAGTGTCCGACCGCCCCGGCGCCACCGGCGACAAGGATCGTCTGACCGGAAACATCACCATCAATAGTGAGCGCCCGATATGCCGTAAGTACGGGGATCCCGAGACACGCACCCGCCGCCGCATCCGTTCCGTCTGGTAACGACACCGCCAGCTTCGATGGAAGCGAGATGAACTCGGCCGCCGTCCCGAAGGGGCGCTGCCACTGGCCATTTATCGTCCATACACGCTCTCCGATCCGTGTTTCGTCGACGCCATTCCCCACGGCGTCGATCTCACCGGCGCCATCGCTGTGGGGAATGATCTGGGGAAACTCGAGGTCCATCCCTTGCCGTTTCTTCACATCCGAGGGATTGACGCCGGAGGCCGCAATGCGAATTCGCACTTCGCCGGGCCCAGGGGATGGCGTCTCGACGTCGCCGACCTGAAGCACTTCCTTCGCTGAACCTTTTTGAGTGTAGAACGCTGCACGCATGGTCTTCCTCTCCAATGGTGTGGACTGTCGGCCGTACTCCGAACTACCCGTATCCAGGCGGCGGAACGAAGCCGCCGATTTCGTCGGCGAGCAGGCGGGCAAATTCGATAGTCGTGTGATCCTCCAGGTGCGCGCCGACGATTTGAACGCCCACGGGTAAACCGGACGGGGTCAGGCCGGCAGGGGCGGAGGTGCCGGGCAAATAGACGTTGCAGCTGATACCTGCCCAGAACAGTTGATCGTTGTAGTTCTCCTGACGACCGTTGACGGTGATCGTGCGGAAAAAACGTTCGACGTCCTGTTGATGAGGAATGGCAGCTGACGCCGCCACAGGACAGAGTAGAACATCCCAATCCTGGAAGAAGGATTCCCAGGCCGAGCGATCGCGGGTGCGCTGCTGGTCGGCAATCGACCAGTCCCGATGGGATTGCAGTGCGGCACGAAGCGCCCGGGCCCTGAAGCTGTCGTCACCGGCGTCGAGAGTGGGCACCTCCTCTGCCGCGTTGTCGATGAACGATTGCGGCAATATTCCAGCGGAGGCCCCCCGCAGGAGTTGGATGTAATTGGCGTGCGCTGCCGCCATGTCGATTGCCGGACGCGCCGCATCCGACACCGTTGCCCCGGCTTTTGCACAGGCATCGGCAACCGCCTGAATGCGATCTGTCACGTCGGAATCGACCGCGCACACTGGCGAATCGCGCATCACCGCGATCCGAAAATCAGACAGTTTGCTGTGGCGAGGGCCAGGCAATTCGAGTTTCCAGGCCTTGGCATCCATGCCATCCGCGCCAGCCATGACGTCGAGCGCGATGGCCAGATCCTCCGCGCTGCGGGCCAACGGCCCGACGACAAGGATATCCAGGGGTTTGGGGTAACCCGGGAAGTCGTGGCCGGTGGTGGGCAGAATTCCGAAAGTCGGTTTGTGGCCGTAGATGCCGCAATAGTGTCCGGGATTGCGGATCGATGAGCCGATGTCGCTGCCGGCATCAAGGGCGGAGAGACCCGCCGCCAGCGCAGCCGCCGAGCCACCGGACGACCCTCCCGGTGCCCGGGACAGATCCCACGGGTTGTTCGTCGTTCCGTACATGGTGTTATAGGTCTGCCAATCCATCAGCCAGAGCGGTACGTTGGTCGTACCAAACAAGGTGACACCGGCATCCATCAGGCGATCGACAACGACCGCGTTCGTGTCGGGGATGTGGTTGGCGAGTGTCGGATCGCCCCACGTCATATGCATTCCCGAAACCCCGAACGCCTCCTTAATCGTCATGGGCACGCCATGGAAAGGGCCCCATGCGTCGCCGCTGGCCAGCGCTGCATCTGCCGCTTTTGCGCGCTCCCTTGCGCCTTCGGCATTCATTTCAATGATGGCATTGAGCGAAGGATTGAATCGTTCAACCCGATCGAGGAAATGATCGAGAATCTCCAGGCAACCAACGTCCTTCTTCTGAATCCGGCGGGCAAGTTCATACGCCGGCAGATACGCAAGCTCACTCATATCCGGTTCCTATTCATCCTCGGTTGCTCCATCACTGTCGGCGTCTGGCTGTGATTCCCGTCCGACCCCCCAGAATGCTCCTACCGCCATAGCAAGGAGGCCACTCGCGATCAAGATGGCCGAGGCTGGCCGACCGAACAATTCCATCGGGCTGCCGTCAAGGACACCAAGGGCACCCACATAGGCGGGCTCGACGATCTGTGCGAGAACGATGCTCATGATGATGATGACAAGCGAATAGCCTTGCTGGCATAGCAGGTATCCCGCAAGTCCGGCCCCGAACATGATGTAGACGTCGATCATGCGGGCCTCCATCGCGTAGACTCCTGCTGTCGCCGCCAAAATCAGTGCCAAGCCAGTGGCTGACGCGGGAATACTCTGCAGGGCCGACAGGAGAATCCTCAACCAATTGCCTATCAATGGCGCCAGCAGGCTCGCCCACAGGGCAGCAGAGAACAACGCCCAGGCCGTTTCCTCAGCCTCGATAATAAAGAGTGGTCCGAATTCCAGCCCCTGCAATCCCATGGCGGCGACCAGAACCACCGTGCCCATGCTCACGGGCACGCCGAGTGCCACAAGCGGCAACAGTGCGGCATTGGTTGTCGCAGCGGTGAGTATCAGCCGGCCGGGAAACTGCCTGGCGTTCGAGACCGGCTGTTTGCGTATCGACTGTATGGCGCCGGGGAACACCATGAATCCTACGAGAAGAGGTACAAATGAGATGCTGGCCAAAAGCTCAAGAGTGCCGAATATGTAACGCGGCCCGTCCGTGATCGGTCCTTCAATAGACAACCCGAGCAGCAGCCCCAGCAGCAGGGACAACCAGCCCTGCGTGCCTTGACGGGCGGCGACACCGGCAACTGTCGCCAGTGCGCAAAAAGCCACGCCAAACATTTCCGGTGCCTTGAATCCGAAGAAGACATAGCTAGCAGTACCTTCGGCGAACAACAAGACAAGCAACGCGGAAACGACGCCGGCAAGAACTATGTGTCCGACGCTGAACCCGCCCCTCTCTTGTGCGTGTTGCCATTCGTGATCGGTGCGCGCCGCCCAATGCCCGGCGACACCTGCGATGAACAGCGCTCCGAAGACTGTCGCAGTTGATTGGGGCGACAAGGACCCAGTGAGGGGGAGGATGATTATGGAGAGCAGGACGGCGCCCAGTCCCGGTAGCGCGCCGCCGACAAGCCCCGCAGCCAGGGCCGCGGCGAACAGCAGAAAGTGCAGGGGGTCTTGCAGGAAAGCATATGTCGCGCCGGCCAGTCCCTCCACGACCGGGTTCCTATCGGGTGGCCTTGCGGTTCGGCTTGAGTGCGCCAACGAATGTGATCACCGCGACCAGCACGATTCCGATGAGCACGACGTAGGGAAAGGCTTCGATCGCCACGCCTTCGGCGCCCTCTTCCACCTCAAAGGTTCGCCAGGACGGGAATGCCAGAGCAACGAGCACGAACCAGGCAAGTGCCTCCCTGGCGTCGGCGCGTGATAAGAGGCGGTGGAGAAAGCCTGGGGATGCCGATGGTTTTTCGGATCTAACCATAGTGCCCGATGATAGGGCCTGGGAGCCGGTATCGCATACCAAACCTGTTGAAGCCCACTTGCGTGATTCTTTGGTCACCACCTAGTGTTGGAGCGAATACGCATATGATGGGCCTGAAAATGACGGACGCATTCCTCAACGCAACGCCAGCCGATCTCTCAGCGCCGGCCGCAGAGAAGTACGAACAGGCCGGCATCGGCGTTTTCCCGGTTTCCGATGTCATCGGCGCTGAGATACGCGGGGTCGATCTGAGCGAGAACCTCGATCGGGCGACGCTCGACGCGGTTCATCGAGCCTGGCTTGAGCACAGTGTCATTTTGCTGCGCGACCAGCGGCTCAGCGACGGCGACCTCGTACGCTTCAGTCGCTACTTCGGCGAACTCGATCATGGCCCTACCATGTCCTGGCAGGCCGATGAGGGTGTCGCATACCCTGAGATCTTCATCATTTCGAACGTCTCCGAGCACGGGAAACCCATCGGTTTCCTGGATGACCGGCCGTTACCCTGGCACACCGACATGTCGCACACCGAGCAACCGTCGAAGGCAAGCACGCTATACGCCCTGGAGGTTCCCGACGACGGAAGCGGAAAGACGGGTTTCACCAACATGTACCGTGTGCTCGACGCCCTTCCAACGGCTCTGCGGGCACATATCGAGACGCTGCAGCTCAAGCACGATCCCGCGCACACGCTGCTCGGCGAAGATCGGGACGGCTTCGATATAGACGCCTACCGGGACCTCGAACGATCTCCCGCCCCCGTGCATCCGCTCGTTCGCACACACCCGGAAACCGGCCGCGAGGCGCTCTATCTGGGCCGCAAGTTTAACGGCGACCACCGCGCCGCCCACGTCGTCGGCCTGTCACGCGGCGATTCGGATGCCTTGCTCGACGAGCTCTGGGAACTTGTCGCCCAGGAGCATTTCGCCTGGTATCACGACTGGCGTACCGGAGATTACCTGATGTGGGACAACCGCTGTGTCATGCACGGTCGCGAGCCATTCGATCGTGAGGCGCGCCGGGTCATGCATCGTACGCAAATTCGAGATACCGTCCGGCCGTATTAGGGCCGAACTAAAATATGCTCCTCACTTCAAAGGAAGGACGCTGATGCCGGATTCTGCTGACACACTTGGTCACGGCTGAGTTGCCCGTCATCAGCGTTAACTGTTCTTGGCCATCTGTGACCGGTTTCGGACATCAACCCGTCGTCCGCAGCGATAGAGCGGATTGGCGGGTCTTGACCTTGGCTGTGTAAAAACGCAGGCGGTGTTACGATTCTCTGGCGTCATTGCTGGGGGATTTGATGAAGCGTTTTGTCGAGGGTCTGGATCGGGGGCAGAGCACGCTGTTTCCGGAATACCTGGAGGACTGGGTGAGTGAGGAGAATCCGCTCCGGGTGATCGATGTCTTTGTCGATGAACTTGACCTTGCGGAACTTGGCTTCGAGCGCGTTGACCCGAAGGCGACGGGGCGTCCGGCATACCACCCCTCCGTGCTGCTGAAGCTTTACATCTACGGTTATCTCAACCGGGTTCAGTCGAGCCGTCGCCTTGAGCGCGAGGCGGGGCGGAACGTGGAAGTGATGTGGCTGATGGGCCGCCTGGTTCCAGACCACAAGACGATTGCCGACTTCCGCAAGGACAACGGGCCTGCGATCCGCAAGGTGTGTGCTCAGTTCGTTGCCCTGTGTCGCCGGCTTGACCTGTTCGCCGAGGCCTGCGTGGCGATCGATGGCAGCAAGCTCAAGGCGGTGAACAACCGGGATCGGAACTTCACGCGGGCCAAGATGAAGCGGCGTCTGGAGCAGATCGAGGAGAGCGTGGCGCGCTATCTGCATCAGTTGGACAGTGCCGACCGGCAGGAGCCGTCGCTGGCGCGCACGACCAAGACGACCCGCCTGCGGGAGAAGATCGCGAAGCTGAGGGAGGAGATGAAGCGTCTGCAGGCCCTGAAGGCGCGCATGGATGGGACGCCCGACCAGCAGATCTCACTCACTGACGTGGACGCCCGTTCGATGGCAACCAGCGAACGGGGATCAGGCATGGTTGGCTACAACGTGCAGGCCGCCGTCGATACCAAGCACCACCTCATCGTCACCCATGATGTAACGAACGTCGGCTCAGACCGCTCGCAGCTCTCCCGCGTTGCCAAGCAGACGAAGGCCACCCTGGGAGCGGACGGCCTGGAGGTCGTGGCCGACCGCGGTTACTTCAACAGCGAGGAGATACCGGCCTACGAAGAGGCGGGCATCGAGGTGACGCTTCCCAAGCCGCTGACCTCCGGCAACAGGTCCAAGGCCCGCTTCGTCAAACAGGATTTCCGCTATGTCGCCGGGGACAACGTCTACATCTGCCCTGCCGGAGAGCGATTGACGTACCGGTACACAAACGAAGAGAAGGGACTGACCCTACGCCGTTATTGGAGCAACGCCTGTCTCGGCTGTGCCATCAGACAGCGATGCACCACGGGTCGGGAACGGCGCATCACCCGCTGGGGGCATGAGCATGTTCTTGAGAGGGTCCAACAGCGGCTCGACGAACACCCAGAGAAGATGCGCCAACGCCGTGAGACGGTCGAGCATCCCTTCGGCACCATCAAAGCCTGGATGGGCGCTACGCACTTCCTGATGAAGACACTACCCAGGGTCAGAACAGAGATGGCGCTGCACGTCCTCGCCTACAACCTGACCCGGCTCATCAACATCTTCGGCACCGGCCCGCTGATGGCGGCAATGCGGGCCTAGTATCGCCCCGTCTCAAGTACTCCCAGTCGACAAAAAAGCCCGAACTGCTCTTGAGAACGCCAAATAGCGGAACAGGGCCCCAATCCCGGCAAAATCCACAAATAGAGAGGACCCGATCATGTTCTCCTCTCCGAAATGGTATGACCCAACCCGGTCCGCGCGTTTTTACACAGCCAAGACCCAAGGCAGACAGAAGCAGATCGGGTTTGAATGGACTCCCGCTGAGCAGATCGCGACCCGGACGGTCGCGTGAATCTGCTCTTCTGTAACGGGCCTCGATGCGTCAATCCATTTCGAGCGATGGTCTTGTTGCCGAGGTGCCGCGCCTCGCACCCGACTCGTAGCCCAAAGGAGGTTCTCGCTGGGCACGTGTCAGCAATTTGCCTAGATCGATAAGTTCGTGATGTCGTTGGAGTGGCGGGGAGGGCAGCAGAATTGAGCGAAGAAAGGCGTGATGTATTCATGGGAAGGTTAGCAGATAAGGCCGCCATTGTTACCGGAGGCGGGTCGGGCATTGGCAAGGCGACGGCAGTGAAGCTCACGGAGGAGGGCGCCAGTGTGGTGGTGACCGATGTCAATGCCAATACCGGTCACGCGGCCGTTGAGGAGATTGGCGGAAGGGCAGTCTTTATCAATCATGATGTGACCGACGAGGAGGCGTGGCAACGGGTGATGGATGAGAGCATCGATCGGTTCGGCAATGTCGATATCCTCGTCAACAACGCCGGAATATTGGGCGCCAGTGCACCCGAAAGTCCGGAGAACCTGTCATTGGATGAATTGCGGGCGGTCCGAAAGGTGAATGTCGACGGCGTGTTGCTAGGCTGTAAGCACGCGATAAAGGCGATGAAGGATCGCGGTGGTTCGATCGTCAATGTATCTTCGCTTGCCGGTATTTGGGGCACCCCATCGTTTTTGGCTTACGGCGCTAGCAAAGGAGCGGTTCGCCAACTCACCAAGTCCGTGGCCGCTTATTGCGGCAAGCAGAAGTACGGCATCCGCTGCAATTCAGTGCATCCCAGTTGGATAGTGACAGAGATGGTTGACGATCTCTCTAAATTCCTATTTGACGATCCCGAACAGGGTCGGGAGGAGCGTCGACAGGCAATTCCGGTCGGGCGTCTGGGTCAGCCTGAGGATGTTGCCAATGCCATCTGTTACCTGGCGTCGGACGAGGCGGGATTTGTGAACGGTGCCGAGCTCGTGATCGACGGTGGCCAGTTCAGCCAATGAAATTGGTTATTGACTACAGAGACACTGGGAACCACCTGCCGAGGGGATCACCAAGAAGGTCTCTCTTCAGCTGTTCAAACGGAACTTCGCACAGGCGGATGGCATCACTCCCCTCTGTACGCGGAAACATCCCGCCCCTCCGAACACATCGGCCAAGCCATCGGCTATAAGGGGCCGGATCACGAACGGATTTGGGGGCAGCAACATGGATTTCGGATTTTACGTGCCAACGCGTGGTCCATTGAGCACGCCGGACAACATGAAGGCCCTGGTCGCCAAGGGCGAGGAACTGGGCTTCGGGTACATTGCCATTTCCGACCATGTTGTCGTGCCCCGCAGCGTGGAATCCACCTATCCCTACAGTGATGGCGGAGACTGGCCTGCCGGTCGGGATGGTGAATTTTTCGAGCAGCTCTCGGTCATGGCCTATCTCGCAGGACAAACGACATCCGCGCGATTGCTGACCTCCGTCATGGTGCTGCCGCATCGGGCACCCGTCCTCACCGCAAAGATGCTGTCCACGATCGGCGTGTTGTCCGGCGGCCGGGTGACGGTGGGCGCCGGCACCGGCTGGTGCAAGGAGGAATTCGAGGCGATCGGCGCGCCGCTTCATGCCGAGCGCGGCAAGGTCGCCGATGAATACATACGGGTCTTCAAGGAGCTCTGGACCAACAAAGACCCTGAATTCCATGGCGCCTATGCTGACTTTGCCGACATTACCTTCATGCCCCGACCGGTTCAGCAGCCGGGGCCGCCAATCTGGATCGGTAGCGAGGGAAAGGCCGCCCTCCGACGAGTCATCCGGGTTGGAGACGGCTGGTACCCAACCGCCAACAACCCGAAATTCCCGCTCGACACCCTCGATCGCTACAAAGCCAGGCTGGGTGACTTGCGCGGCTTAGCTGACGAAGGGGGCCACAATTTCGACGATCTCCAACTTGGTTTATTCATCCAGGGTTGGGGCTATGAGCCGGGTGATCCATTGCTGCCCAGGGACAAAGACGGTCCGGTGACCAACGATAACCGGTGCCTCATGTCCGGATCGGCCGAACAAATGGCAACGGATATCGAGTCCTTGAAGGATCTGGGCGTTACAGCACTGATCCTCGGGTTCGAACGTTCCAGCCTTTCCGAGACGATGGACGGCATGGAAGCCTTCGTTCAGGACATCCTATAGACCGTGTCCGCTACCGGTTCGGAACCGGTCGTCACATAATGTTGCGAACTCGGGCCCTTCAGGTGCACCGGATCCAGACACCTGTTGCCACGAGTGTCAGCAGGTTCCGGTATCATCAACCCTCCCCCTATGGAGGGGGAGGGTTTAAGTGAGACTGACTCAGTTACAGATGAAACGAACCTAGCGGCCGGGTTCCTGGGCTACCGTGTAACGCGCATAGCAATTGCCGCGAGTCTCTTCGGCAACCTGCCGCCAGGCGATAAGCGCCGCATCCCGATCCGAATAGGGACCCATGACACGCTCGCTGCCGCTTACGAGATGGTCGAAACTCGTGTCCGTGTATTCTCCGCCAACAACCCAGAATCTCGAATTCATTTGAGGTTCCTCCGTCGAATGGACTGGCATTACTCGGCTGCGATGGCCGACGTTTCGAACTGAGCGGTTTCCGTCGACTCGGCGAGCGCCGTGGTCGAGGACTGTCCCCCACCAATGGCTTCGGCAACCGCGTCGAAGTACCCGGTACCCACCTCGTGCTGGTGACGGGTCGCGGTGTAGCCCTGCGCTTCGGATGCGAACTCCGCGCCCTGAAGTTCGGCGTAGCCGGCCATGCCCCGGTCGCGGTAGGCGCCGGCCAGCTGGAACATCCCGTGATTGAGGGCGTGGAAGCCGGCCAGGGTCACAAACTGGTACTTGTAGCCCATGGCGCCGAGTTCGCGCTGGAAGCGCTCCATCGTCGGCACGTCGAGATGGGCCGACCAGTTGAAGGAGGGCGAGCAGTTGTATGAAAGCATCTTGCCGGGGAACTTCGCGTGGATGGCCTCGGCAAACCGCCTGGCCTGCTCAAGGTTCGGCGTGGAGGTTTCCATCCAGACGAGATCGGCATACTCGGCGTAAGCCAGACCGCGCGCGACACAGCGTTCGAAACTGGTGCCCTCCTTGAGACGGTAGAAGCCTTCCGGCGTTCGCTCACCCGTAAGGAACGGGCGGTCCCGTTCGTCGACGTCGCTGGTGATGAGCTTGGCGCTCTCGGCGTCGGTGCGAGCGAGGATGACCGTGGGGACACCCATGACATCGGCAGCCAGACGGGCTGCGAGCAGATTGCGAATGTGCTGCTGCGTCGGAATGAGCACTTTGCCGCCCATGTGACCGCACTTCTTCTCGGAAGCGAGCTGGTCCTCGATGTGGATGCCGGCGGCACCCGCCTCGATGTAGGCCTTGGTGACTTCGAATGCATTCAGCACGCCGCCGAACCCGGCCTCGGCATCTGCCAGGATGGGAACGAACCAGTCGATGTCGCCCTCGCCGTCCAGCCGCTGGATCTGATCGGCCCGGCGCAGGGTGTTGTTGATACGCCGCACCAGTTCGGGCCCGCTGTCACTCGGGTAGAGACTCTGGTCCGGATACATGGCGCCGGCCTTGTTGCTGTCGGCGGCGACCTGCCAACCCGAGAGATAGATCGACTTGAGACCGGCCCGCACCATCTGCATGGCCTGGTTGCCCGTCACCGCACCCAGGGCGCGAACGGGTTCCTCTTCCTGCAATAGTTTCCACAAGCGCTCCGCGCCATGCCGGGCGAGCGTGTTCTCGATGCGGATGCTGCCGGAAAGCCGGTCTACGTCAGCAGCAGTGTAATCCCGCTTGATTCCGTCAAAACGACCGGCCGGTGCCTGGGTGCGCTGTTCCATTTCCTGCTGCATGACTCGCTACTCCGCCTTGAAGTTCCGAATTTGATGGGTTCTTGTGGCGGAACTTAATTGACAATTTTCCTGTCGGTCTATACCTGTTTGAATGTAAAAGGGTAATTGAGATAACTTTGCAAATTTCTAATTTGTGAATTTGTAAAGTTTGAAAATATTACAGGCCTGATCCGATGTCGATGACCGACCGCTCCGTCGAACGAAAAGTCCTGCTCGGCCACAAAATCCGCCGCTTTCGCGAGGATCTCGCGCTCAAGCAGAGCGAGATGGCGGAGCAGCTCGAGATTTCACCGAGCTACCTCAACCTTATCGAGCACAATCAGCGTCCCGTGACCGTGCAGCTTCTGTTCCGGCTGGGCCAGGCCTTCGACATCGATCTCAAGGAATTTGCCGAGGACGACAACGCCCGCCTCTACGCCGGACTTCGCGAGGTATTCGGCGACCCCCTGTTTGGCGACCGCCCGGCCCGTGATGCCGACATCCGGGCCATCGCCGAAGCCGGCCCCACGGCAGCAGAGGCAGTGTTGACGCTGTACAAGACGTATCGGGAACTTCGGGAAGATTCCCAGGTGCTGGCGGAACACATGGCAAGCCGCGATACGCCACAGGGGCTCGGCGGACAGGTGTTCCCGGTGGAAGAGGTGCGCGAATTCCTTCAGGGAGAATCCAATCATTTTCCTGAAATCGAATCGAGTGCCGAAGACCTGTGGATCGAAGCCGACCTTGATCCAACCGACGTATTCCGAGGCCTGGCCAACTACCTCCAGGATGTCCACGGCATCGAGGTCCGCGTGCTGCCCGTCGACGTCATGCCCGAGACCACGCGGCGTTATGACTTCCACCGCAGGCGTGTGCTGCTGTCAGAGTTGCTGTCGCCTGCGGCACGCAGTTTCCAGCTCGCCGTGCAGATCGCACTCAACACCCATCGTGATCTGCTCGATCGTCATGTGGAACGCGCGGACCTCTCCAGTCCTGAGGCCGAACGGCTGTGTCGCCTGTCCCTCGCCAACTATCTCGCAGGCTGCGTGATCATGCCTTACGGGCGCTTCCTCGATGCCGCCAAGAACCTGCGTTACGATGTCGAGATCCTGCAGCGCCGGTTCGGCGCGAGCTTCGAGCAGATCTGCCATCGCCTGACGACGCTCGACCGACAGGGAGCTCGAGGCATCCCGTTCTTTTTCATCCGGGTCGACAATGCAGGCAACGTCTCCAAGCGCCTCAGCGGCGGCGGATTCCATTTCGCCCGTTTCGGCGGTACCTGCCCGCGCTGGATCGTCCACGACGCGTTTCGCATGCCGGGACAGATCCGCACGCAGATCGCGGAAATGCCCGACAGCTCACGCTTCTTCACCATTGCGCGTACCGTCGACCCGGTCGAATCGCGGACCTGGGAACAGCCCCCGCAATACGCGATCGGGCTGGGATGTGATGTCCGCGATGCCGGCCAGCTGATCTACGCCGACGGGGTGGATCTCGGCAATGAACGGGCCGCTACCCCGATCGGCGTCGCCTGCCGTGTTTGTGAACGCCTCGATTGCCGGCAGCGGGCGCATCCCCCGCTGAATTACCGTCTCAAGATCGATGAAAACGTCCGGCGGACCACGCCGTTTACGTTCTCGCCCGAGTAGTGCCCGCAAAGAGGCAGAACCAGGCGGCAAACCGCAGGAACAGGAAACACACCCCCTCCCAACCTCCCCCCTATAAGGTGGGAGGAGAATGGTGTGGCGCCTCAATGGTTCTCTCGCCCTCAGCAGGGGGAGGGTCAGGGTGGGGGTGGATCGGCGAAGTTGAGAAGGCAGCTAAACGGGATCCATCTCTCCGGCTCGGATGAGCCCTGTCGCTTCACCACCGTCGACCCGGTATTCGGAGCCCGTGACGTAGTCGGCATCGTCGGACGCCAGAAAGACGGCGACCTTGGCGACGTCCTCGGGCTGGCCCCAGCGGCCGGATAGATTGTCCTTGGCCCACTGCGGTCCAATGTCACCGTCTTCTGCGAGTGAGATGTTGAGCGGTGACGCAATCATGCTCGGGCAGAGCGCATTAACGCAGATGTTGTGCGGCGAGAGATCCATGGCCAGCGCGCGGGTCATGCCGACGATCCCGAACTTGGCGGCGACGTACGCGACGCGGTTGGGGCGGCCGCCGATCCCGGCAATGGATGCCACGTTGACCATCTTGCCCTTGCCGCGGGAAATCATGTGGGGCACGACCGCCTTCGCCGTGAGGAACTGCCCCGTCAGGTTGACGTCGAGAATACGTCGCCAGTCCTCCTCCGTGTGATTCCCGAACGACTTGACGATGCGGATGCCGGCATTGTTGATCAGCGCATCGATGCCACCGAAATGACCGCTCGCCGCATTCGCCGCCGCCTCGAGTTGATCGAGATTCGTCACGTCCGCTTCGAAAGCCGCTGCGCGATCGCCGAGCTCCGCCGTGAGCGCTTCGGCTGCGGCAAGGTTGACGTCAAGCAATGCGACGGCAGCGCCCTCTGCGATGAAGTTCTTTGCGATGGCGGATCCAATACCACTTCCGGCGCCTGTGATGACCGCAACCTTGTTCTCCAATCGCATACCTGTCTCCCGTTCGCGTCGACACAGGGTTCCGAACCGCCCGGAACCGGCGGCGGATCAAATCACGTTTGCCGGCTCGCCGCCAGCGCTGTTTGTGATATCAAGAAACGAATCTGGATTGGCTTGAAGCGAGGATGAGGCAATGGCCAAGGAACATAGGTACACGGCGACAGTGACCTGGACGGGAAACCAGGGCGGCGGCACAACGGATTACAAGGCATACACGCGTGACTACGACATCGGCTGTGCGGGCAAGCCCCTCATCCAGGGGTCGGCAGATCCCGGCTATCTCGGCGATGCCGGACGGCACAATCCCGAAGACATGCTGCTGGCCTCATTGTCGGCCTGCCACATGCTCTGGTACCTGCACCTCTGCGCAACCAACAAGGTTGTAGTCACCGCCTACGAAGATGCCGCCGAAGGCGTCATGCAGACCAATCCCGACGGTTCGGGTGAATTCAAGCGTGTGACGCTCAAGCCGCGGATTACCATCACGCCCGACAGCGACGCAGCGACAGCGGAAAGCCTGCACGAGAAGGCTAACGCCATGTGCTTCATCGCTCGCTCCGTCAATTTCCCCATCGAGCACGCGGCCGAGATTACCTCCGGTTAGCGCGAAGCGAGATAGGTGTCGATTTCCCGCAGGTGCTTTTGCTTGTCCGACTCGTCGAGAAATGACGCCTTGAAGGAGCTTCGGGCCAGGTCGGCCAGTTCCACTTCAGTGTAATCGAAGGCATCACGCAGCGCCCGGTAATTGTCGTTGATGTAGCTGGCAAAGTAGGCGGGATCATCGGAGTTCACGGTGACGCGGAGACCCACATCCTGCATCTCCTTGAAGGGATGTTCCGCCATGTCTTCGAACACTTTCAGGCGAACGTTCGAGAGGGGACAGACCGTCAGCGGGACACCCTCTTCCGCAAGGCGGGCAACGACCTTCGGGTCCTCCATCGCGCGCACGCCATGATCGATTCGCGAGACGCCCAGTTGATCCAGTGAGTCCATCACGTACTCGGCTGGGCCTTCTTCACCCGCATGCGCCACCGTCAGAAACCCTTCTGAAAGCGCTCGTCTGAAGACCTCGCGGAATTTGGCGGGCGGGTTTCCGACTTCGGCGGAATCGAGCCCCACAGCGACGATGTGCTCCCGATGCGGCAAAGCCGATTCGAGCGTATCCATCGCGTTTTCCGCGGACAGGTCCCGCAGAAAACACATGATGAGCCGCGAACTGACACCCAGGGCCTGTCGGCCATCGGCAAGTGCGGCGGTGATCCCCTCGATGACGACGTTCAAGGGTACGCCGCGCCGCGTGTGGCCCTGGGGATCAAAGAATATCTCCGCGTGGCGAATCCCCTCGGCATGAGCTCTTTCGAGATAAGTCCTTGTGAGATCATAGAAATCCTGACCGTCCACAAGCACGGCCATTCCGCCATAGTAGAGATCGAGAAAGCCTTGCAGGTTCGGGAAGTCGTAGACGGCCCGCAATGCTTCAACGCTTTCGTAGGGCAGATCGACTCCGTTCTTCTCAGCCAACCGAAACATCAGTTCGGGCTCGAGGGTGCCCTCGATATGCAGGTGCAGCTCGGCTTTGGGCAGCCCTGCGATGAAATCCCCAGATCCGGTCAACTCACTCACGTCGGGTTTCCATTCAACATTCGGTTAAGTGCTCCCGAGACAGAAGGCGATCGGGAGGGTAATTTCAAGTGGAGCCAATTCGATCTGAATTCAAGGCATAAATCCGCGAACCGGGAGGCCACAAACGCCATGGAATACGCAGCCCTGATGCCCATGATGGAGGAACATGCGACGCCCGAGAATCTTGTCGGTTTCGCCAGGACCGCCGAATCGCTCGGCTTTCACGCCTTGTTCGCCAGCGATCACGTGATCATCCCCTACCAGATCAAGCCGGTCTACAAGGGTTCGGCGGACGGTCATTTTCCGTTCCCGAAAGAAGGCATCATCATCGATCCCCTCATCGCCATGTCCGTTGTCGGTATGGCGACTGAACGGATCAAGGTAGCCACCGCCATTATGGTTCTGCCCCACCGGAATCCCGTGCTCGTCGCCAAACAGCTCGCCTCCATCGACTATCTGACGGGCGGCCGCGTGATCCTGGGCGCGGGCGTCGGCTGGATGGAAGAGGAGATCACCATGCTCGGTCAGCCCTTCTCCGAGCGCGGGGCCTGGTGCACCGAGGCGATCGATCTCATGCGCACCATGTGGGCAGATGAACCCGCCAGCTACAACGGCCAATTCTTCCAGATTCCCGATGTCGGGTTCCAGCCGAAACCCGTGAAGAGGAACATCCCCATCTTCATCGGCGGCACGTCGAAACCCGCACTCCGCCGGGTCGTCAAACAGGGTGACGGCTGGCTGCCGTCGAACTCAACCTTCGAGATGCTGGAAGACGGAATCGCGACACTGACGGACGGCTGCGAACAGCATGGGCGCGATTACGGCGAACTCACCATCTGTTTGCGCGCGCGCATGGCGTTCGAAGCGATGGAGACGAAGTACAAGGTCATGTTCATCGGTTCCGACGACGAGATCCTCGACAAGCTCGGCCGCCTCAAGGAGATGGGCATCGGCATGGTGCTGTTCGAGCCGATCTACAAGGATTACGGCCAATGGGTGGAGGCCCACCATCGGCTAGCCGAGAACATCCTGCCGAAGGTGTGAGTACAATGGCATGGATCCTCACCCCACCTCCCCCTGCCAGGGGGAGGGAGATATGGTGTCAGGACTATATCCTCCCCCAGAAGGGGGAGGTTGGAGGGGGTGAGTTTTGCTGGGTGTAATTTCTCATCCCACCGCCTCGAAGTCGGTTGATACCTACTTGAGAAAGACCTCGTAGACGGGGTTCTCGGTTTCCTCGACATAAGGAAAGTTCGCGTTCTCGAGGAATTCGCGGAATTCGCTGTCGCTGTCGGTCGTCACCTGGAATCCCATCAGAACCCGGCCATAGGCAGAGCCATGATTCCGGTAGTGGAACAGGCTGATGTTCCAGCGCTGGCCCATCTCATTGAGGAACCCGAGCAGGGCTCCGGGGCGCTCGGGAAAGAAGAAGCGGTACAACTTCTCTTCCAGGTCCTGGCCGCCATGCCCGCCCACCATGTAGCGCACGTGGATCTTCGCGAGCTCGTTGTCGGTCATGTCTACGACGGGAAACTCTGCGGCAGTGAGATCCGCGAGCAAGCTGTCACGCTCGTTGCGGCCCTGCTGAAGTTCGAGCCCGACGAAGATCTGCGCATCCTCCTGGTCCGCGTAGCGGTAATTAAATTCGGTGATCGACCGGGAGCCGATGACCTCGCAGAACTGACGAAGGCTTCCGGGACGTTCGGGGATGGTGACGGCGAACAGTGCCTCGCGCTCGCGTCCGATATCGGCGCGTTCCGAAATGTGACGCAGACGATCGAAGTTGACGTTGGCGCCGGACAGGATGGCGATCAGCGTCTCATCCTTGGCATTGCGTCCAGCGGCGTAAGACTTGAGTCCAGCGACAGCGAGGGCACCGGCAGGTTCGGCAATCGAGCGCGTGTCTTCGAATATGTCGAGGATCGCGGCACATATTTCGTCCGTGTCGACCAGCACGATCTCGTCGACACATTCGGATGCAATTCGATAGGTCTCGGCACCCACCGTGCGCACGGCAACGCCATCCGCGAAAAGGCCCACCTCGTCGAGTCCGACGGGACGCCCGGCCTCGAGCGCTGCATGCATGGTCGCCGCGTCCTCGGGCTCGACTCCGATGATCTTCACCTCCGGCCACAGGGACTTCACGTAGGCGGCAATGCCGCTGATCAGACCACCGCCGCCGACGGGTACGAATATCGCGTCTATTCCGTTGCCATGCTGGCGCAGAATTTCCAGACCGATCGTTCCCTGACCGGCGATCACATCGATGTCGTCGAACGGATGGACGAAAACCAGGCCCTCATCGTCGGCAAGGGCATGGGCGCGTTGAAACGATTCGTCGACCGAAACACCGTGGAGGACCACCTCGCCGCCCAGGCGCTCCACGGCATCGGACTTGATGCGCGGCGTCGTCGTGGGCATCACCACGACAGCTCGCAGCCCCAACTTCCGCGCGGCGAGCGCGACGCCCTGGGCGTGGTTTCCTGCCGATGCACAGACCACGCCCCGCGCCCTCGACTCCGCGTCAAGTTGAGCGATCTTGTTGTAGGCCCCCCGGATCTTGAACGAAAAGACCGGCTGCAGATCCTCCCGCTTGAGCAAGACGTTGTGGCCGAGCCTCTCGGAGAGAAGTTGCATGGACTCGAGAGGGGTTTCGCGCGCCACGTCATAGACGTTGGCTCTCAGGACTCGTTCCAGATAGGACTTCGGCATGACCGCGGACCCCACTCCTCCACCGGCATCGTGTGATTGGGGCGCTGACATGGCACCTTCCGACGAACATTGCAAGTCGTTGCTGACATGGCAGCCCAATAACTTGGTCAAAGCCGCGCTTTGGACCTCCGCGCCGCCGAACGCCATAATCGCCTGCCAGCAAGGAGAAGAATGATGGTCGACGCCTATTTCCCGGCGACATACAGCGAGGCACGCAGCAATTTTCTCTCGGCCTGCACGGCTGCCGAGCTTGCCGTTGAAAGCTACGAGAATCCCGAGAAGGGCCCCGACGATGAGGCACTGTACTGCGATGTGGCCTTGTTGGGAGATCCGAATGCCCCCGGCGTCGTCGTCACGACGTCGGCAACCCACGGCGTCGAGGGTTATGCAGGGTCGGGCATTCAGGTCGGGATGCTTCGCGATCCGGCAGCGCCCAGGCCGAGTCCGAACGTCGCCCTCTTGTTCATTCACACGATCAATCCCCATGGCATGGCGTGGCTGCGCCGCGAGAACGAAGACAACGTCGATCTCAATCGCAACTTCGTCGACCACGCCGGCGGAAACTATCCGGAGAACGACCTGTTTGAGGAGCTCGTGGACTATCTCGTGCCCAGCGTGTGGGACGACAATGCCTATGAGACCTACAAATCGGCGATCACCGAACTCAATCAGAAGTACGGCGAGGTCCCGGTTCGCAAAGCCATGCACAAGGGGCAATACCGCCACCCTAACAGCATCCACTACGGCGGCGACAAGGCGACCTGGTCGAACGAAACACTGAGTCGAATCTGTGTTGAGTTTCTGGACCAAGCCGAGCGCGCCGTGATGATCGATCTCCATACCGGGCTCGGCCCCTACGGTTATGGTGAACTGATGACGCCGAGCAAACCCGGCGAGGCCGTCTTCGATCGGTTGCACGACTGGTACGGTGACGAGGTGCACAGCACGACGGCTGGTGCCACCCTGTACGCCGGCTCGAAAGGAAGCATTCTTGCCGGCTTTCGTCCGCCGGTGGACGGTCTCGAGTGGGCCGCGGTCGGTCTCGAATACGGCACGCGCGAGCGCGAACACATTCGCCGTTGCATGCTCGCCAACACCTGGCTGCATCTGCACGGCGATCTCGACAGCGAACTGGGGCGCCAGATCAGGCGCGACTTCTGGGACTGCTATTACCCGGACGAGTCGGAGTGGAAGCAACTCGTCTGGGAACGTAGCAATGAAGTGATCGGTATCGCACTTGAGCGGATGGCAGCGGAACTTAAAACGTGAAACCGCCGCCCCACGGACACACTCGTGGCCTTCTTCTTCTGCTCGTCGTGGTGATCATCTGGGGCGTCGTCTGGCCGGTCCAGAAGGTCATCCTGGAGAGCCTGTCACCGCTGTGGATGGTGGCGATGCGCTCCATCATCTCTGCCGCCGCACTCATTCCGCTGATGGCATTCCTTGGACGCCTCAAGCTGCCCGGCCGTGGCGACATGCCGATCCTGCTCAGCATCAGTCTGCTGCATATGGTGGGTTTCGCGACTCTCACCGCCCTGGGTCTCGAGCTCGTGCCCGCAGGGCGTTCCGTGGTGCTCGGCTACACCGTATCGCTATGGGTTATGCCCGGCGCTGCCCTGTTCCTGCGTGAGCGGTTCACGGCACG
>DEBC01000007.1:0-25689 GCA_002348365.1 Alphaproteobacteria bacterium UBA2966
CCCCCCTTCAGGGGGAGGACTCTGCGTCAGAGATCGGGCGCGCAAATCTCTCCTTCCCCGAAAGGGTGACGAGATTCGCTTATTCGAGGACTTAGACCTCGTCGTAGCGGAAGCAGTCGACCAGGTGGTCGTTGACGATGCCTACCGCCTGCATGAAGGCATAACAGATCGTCGGGCCGCAGAAGGTGAAACCTTCCGCCTTCAGAGCCTTGCTCATGGCGAGCGACTCGGATGACTCGGCCGGAACGTCATTGCCCGTCCGATAGGCGTTCTTGAGGGTGTGGCCGTCGGTGAACTGCCAGATGAAGTCGTTGAACGACTGGCCCCTTTCGCGCAGGTCGAGATAGGCGCGGGCGCCCTTGACGGTGCCCTCGATCTTGGCGCGGTTGCGGACGATCCCGGCGTCCTTCATCAGTGATTCGACCTTGCGCTTGTTGTAGCGGGCGATGCGTTCCGGTTCGAACCCGTCGAACGCCGCCCGGAAGTTGTCGCGCTTCTTGAGGATGGTGATCCACGACAGTCCCGCCTGGAACCCATCGAGGATGAGCTTCTCGAACAGGGCGCGATCGTCGTGCTCGGACACGCCCCATTCCTCGTCATGGTAGGCGACGTAGAGAGGGTCCTCACCCGGCCAGGTGCAACGCGTGGTCATGCCACCAGCGGTGCGTCGCCGCGGCACACAGCTTCCACTTTCGTGCCCGTGGGATCGAAGACGAAGGCGCCGTAGTAGTCGTCGTTGTATTCGGGCCGGGGGCCAGGCGGGCCGGCATCCCGCCCGCCGTGGGCGAGGGCCGCGGCATGAAACGCGTCGACCGCCTCGGGGCTGAGCGCCGCAAGGCCAACGTGAAGTCCGAGGCCCGGGGAAAATCCCTTGTTCTCGGATTCCCGAATCCAGAACGTCGCCCGGTCGTAGCCGTACCCGATGGTGACGGGGAGTTCCCGGTGCCTCCGCATGCCGAGCGCGCCGAGGGCCGCGTCGTAGAATTCGGCGCTGTCCGCCAAGTTGGACACACCGATGGACACATGGTCGATCATTTGCTTCTCCGATCCTGGTCCGGAAGTGTGGGCCGCGCCATCAATCGGGCGCGGAGTCAGAGGTCTCGTCTTCGATATCCAGCCATGGCGGAATGATGGGAACGATGGCCGTCTCTCCCACCATCAGAGGCTGATCTTCGCTTTGGGCCGATCTCAGAGACTCGATGCGCAACAGGGCGAGACCCTGTTGGCCTGCGCCCGATCGCATCTCGCCGATATCCTTGTCGTTGAAGGTGACAGGCAAGCCTGCTTCGGGTACCGGTCCCTCCGATTTGACGGGAAACAGTCGCTTGCGGATCTTGGCGCGGTGATGGGTCCGCGCCGTCAACTCCTGGCCCACGTAGCAGCCTTTCTCGTAATCGATGGCGTTCAGGTCATCGAGATTGCATTCCAGAGGGAAGGATTTCTCGACGAGAATGTCGCGGCTGCCGTCGGGAACCCCCAGAGACAACCTCAATTCCTCGTATTCGGAATTACTCGATTCCGAGATCCCGGCGTCCGCCATCAACACCTTCAATGCCTCCGTGGGGCCCACCGCCCGTACACCGAGGGACGCGAGGCGCGGATCGACGTAAGCAACGCTGCCGTCACGTGAGGCGGCAGCGCCCTCGACCGGTTCGAGGTCAAGTGCCTCCGCGGCGCCTTCACCGAACGCGGCCAGCACCTCCCAGTCGGCGGGCGCGGCCTCAAGCGTCACGTCGGCACGGAGCCGATACATCGTCAGCCGCTGTTCCAGATCCGCCATGCGATCGGCTTCAGTTTCAATGACGTAGGCGGCGGCGATTTCGGGATGCGCGGCGACAAAAAAATCATGGAGAAACTTGCCCTGGGGCGTGAGCAGCGTGGCATAGATCGCCCGCTGTGCGCTGACCTTCGTCACGTCATTGGAGATCAGGTTTTGCAGAAACATTTCTGCATCGCCGCCCGAAACCACGAGCGCGCTGCGCGTCTCCAGAACGATGAACTTAGGTCCGGTCATGTATTGCAGTTCCTACCAATGCCTCCGCTAGAGTTATGCGAGCGTTGTCCTTCTGGCAAGGGGACTCTTGGCAGCGGCGCACGGCCGGGCGTATAACCGCTGTCAGTCGAGGTTTGGCAGCGGAGACGATGAGCCTGTGCCGTACGGCGGCAGGCCACTGTTGATGAACATCTGTCCATGAATGTCCTTTTCATCACGTCGAACCGGCTCGGCGACGCCGTGCTGTCGACGGGATTGCTCGACCATTTCATCGGTCAGAACCCGGGCCTTCGCCTGACCATTGCTTGTGGTGCGGTGCCGGCACCGCTGTTTCGGGAAATCCCGGAGGTCGACCGCATCATCATCCTGGAAAAACGTCCCCTGTCGGGACACTGGTTCGCGCTCTGGGGCCAGACGGTGAGCACATTCTGGGATCTGGTCATCGATCTCAGGGCTTCCGCCATCAGCTGGATGCTTCCGACCCGGGCTCGCCGAATCCTCGATACCGCTGCGTCGCGAGGTCCGACCCACCGGGTCGAGCAGTTGGGTTCAGTGCTCTCTCTTTCGGATTCTCCGTCCCCGCGGATCTGGCTGGGTGAGGCACAACGCACCCGTGCCGGTGAACTCATGCCCGGCGGGCATCCCGTGCTTGCCGTGGGGCCTACCGCGAACTGGGGCGGCAAGCAGTGGCAGTCGGAGCGTTTCGCCGAGGTCATCTCGCGCCTCACTGCCAAGGGCGCTCCCCTGAGCGGTGCGCACGTCGCGGTGTTCGGGGCGCCGGACGAGCGCGACATGGCGCAGCCGGTCACGGACTCGGTTCCGACGGAGCGCCGCGTGGATCTGGTGGGAAATGACGACCTTCTGGTCACGGCGGCGTGCCTCGAGCAGGCGGACCTCTACATCGGCAACGATTCCGGTCTGATGCATATGGCGGCTGCCATGGGCGTGCCGACCCTGGGTTTGTTCGGGCCAAGCCGGGAGGTCCACTACGCTCCCTGGGGACGCAACTGCGATTATGTCCGCACGGCGAAGTCCTACGAAGAAATCGTCGGTGATCCGGACTACGACTATCGCCACCACGACACCTGGATGGACACGCTTTCGGTGGACGCGGTGGAGCAGGCGGCCGTCGCGCTGTGGCAGCGGACGCGGGACTCCAAGGCTTCGGCGGGTGCGGCACGATGACGCTGTCCGCGCTGGTCGTTGCCCACAATGAAGAGCATCAGCTCGCCGATTGTCTCGAGCGCCTGTCGTTCGCCGACGAGATCGTGGTCGTGCTCGATCGTTGTACCGACGGATCCGCCGAAATCGCCCGGAGATTCACCGACCGGATCATCGAAGGCGCCTGGCCCCTGGAGGGCGACCGGCACAATACCGGGATCGAAGCCTGTGAGGGGCCGTGGGTTCTGGAAGTCGACAGCGACGAGCGCGTTCCCGAAGCGTTGGGCCGTGAGATCCTCGAGACCATCGCTTCCGCGGAGGCGGGGTACTATCTCATCCCATTCGACAATTACATCGGCGACCGGCTGGTGCGGCATGGCTGGGGAGCAGCCTGGGGAGTCAGTGCGGCGCCGCGCCTGTTCACCAAAGGGGCTAAGCGCTGGGGCAATCAACGGGTTCATCCGTCGCTCGAGCTGAAAGGCCCGAAGCGGTCGCTCACGACGCCGATGGTCCATCTGGTCGATCGCGACATATCGGACATGCTGCACCGGCTCGATCGATACACCACGGCGCGTGCGCTGGATCTACGCGACAGCGGAGACATCGGCACCCTGCCGGCGAATGTCCGCCGCATCTTTTCACGGTTCTGGAAGTGCTACGTCGCGCGCAAGGGATACCGTGAAGGCCCGTGGGGGGGTCTCATCGCCCTGATGGCTGCCCTCTATCCGATCCTGTCCCATCTGAAAGCACGACTCGAGGCGGATTGATGCGGGTCCTTCACGCCATGGCTGGTGGAGAGCAGGGCGGGGCCGAGGAATTCTTTCTGCGGCTGTGCCGGGCGCTGGCCGCACGGGACATCGAACAGCGAGCCCTGATACGGCCCCATGCGGGTCGTGAAACGGCACTCCGCGATGCAGGCATCGAAACAGCTACCGCCAGCTTCGGCGGCATGCTCGACCTTTTCTCGGGCGGCCGGTTCCAGCGCCAGATCGACTCCTTCAGGCCCGACGTGGTGCTGACCTGGATGAGCCGGGCCTCCCGGTTCTGTCCCAAACGGGCCGTCAACGGGCATCCGTTCGTGCACCTCGGCCGCCTCGGCGGATACTACAACCTGAAATATTACCGGAACTGTGATCACCTGATCGGCAACACAGCGGATATCGTGAGTTATATCGAAGATCAGGGATGGCCAGGCGAGCGGGCGCACTACCTCCCGAATTTCGTGTCGGCCGGGTCCGCGCCGCCATCGACGCGGGCTGAACTGGGACTTCCCAAGGGCGGACCGCTGCTACTGGCTCTTGGCAGGTTTCACCCCAATAAGGCCTTCGATGTGCTCTTGAAGGCAGTGGGTCGATTACCCGATGAGGTACTCTGCCTCGCGGGATCGGGGCCTGATGAAGACAGCTTGCGGCGCCAGGCAACTGATCTCGGTCTCGCTGGCCGCGTTGCCTTTCCCGGCTGGATGGCGAATGTGGCACCCCTGTTCGCAGCAGCCGATCTCTACGTCTGTCCGTCCCGGATCGAGCCGCTGGGCAACGTGGTGATCGAATCCTGGGCTCATCGGGTGCCGGTTGTGGCGGCGTCCGCGAAGGGGCCCGAAGCCCTGATCTCAGACGGCGAAAATGGCCTGCTCGTTCCGATTGACGATGACGTCGCCCTGGCGGAGGCAATCGAGCGCACTCTCGGTGATTCGGATCTGGCTGATCGAATGGCCCGGGCTGGGTACGCCGAATATGAGGCGCGGTTCAGCGAATCCGTCGTCGTGGACCAGTATCTCGAACTGTTCGAGATACTGACCAGCCGGAAGGACGCCGCCTGATGTGCGGGATCGCAGGCCTGATGACCCGCGACGGGTCGCCGCCCGATGAGGATGTTCTTCAACGCCTGGCTTCGGCCCTGGAACACCGCGGGCCGGACGGGGAAGGGCGGTATGTGAACGGTGGCGTCGGCTTCGTGCACCGGCGCCTCGCCATTATCGATCTCGAGACGGGGGATCAGCCGCTCAGTGAGCCCGACGGGGCGGTACTGATCGCGAACGCCGAGATCTACAACTACATCGAGCTGCGCGAGGCTCTGGCAGACGTTTCTTTCGCCACCGCATCGGACTGTGAGCCACCCCTCCATTTATTCCGCCGTAACGGCGCGGAATTCGATGAGACGTTGCGTGGCATGTATGCGATTGCTCTCTACGACCCGACTTCGGATCATCTGGTGCTGTCGCGGGACCCGTTCGGTATCAAGCCGCTCTACTATGCGGACGGAAGCCAGGGCTTCGCATTCGCCTCGGAGCCACAAGCCCTGATCGCCGCGGGACTCGTGGAGCCGCGTATCAACCCGCAGGCGCGCGACGAGCTGCTGGAGCTCCAGTTCACCACCGGGGCGGACACGATCTTCAGTGGGGTAAAGCGGGTTCTTCCGGGTGAGACCCTGGTGGTCAGTGGCGGACGGATCATCGATCGGCACCGCAAAGAGGCACTTCCCGACGAATACACACCCACGGCAGCGGACGAGGGCGAAGCCATGATCCGGCTCGATGCGGCTCTGAGGGACAGCGTATTGATCCATCAGCGCTCTGATGTGCCGTTCGGCATGTTCCTGTCGGGCGGGGTCGATTCCTCGGCACTGCTGTCCCTGATGGCGGAACTCAACGATCACCCTGTACTGGCCTTCACGGTTGGATTTCCGGGATCCGGCGCTCACGATGAACGTGAGCACGCCCGAATGCTGACTGAGCGCGTCGGCGCCCAGCATGTAGATGTACCCATCGCGGAATCGGATTTCTGGCAGCTCTTGCCCGAAATCGTCGCGGCGATGGACGATCCCGCGGCCGATTACGCCGTTTTGCCCACGTATGTACTGGGGCGTCTGGCCGGCCAGCACGTCAAAGTCGTGTTGAGCGGCGAGGGCGGAGACGAACTGTTCGCGGGATACGGACGCTATCGTAGCGCCCGACGGCCCTGGTGGCTGGGCGGGCGGGTCATGCGCCCCAGAGGAACGTTCGACAATCTCGGCGTCTTGCGTCACTCGACGGCAGGCTGGCGGGAAGGGATTGTCGCGGCGGAGTCGCGGGCGGCGAGCAACGGGCGCACCCCCCTGCAGGTGGCACAGGCCACGGACTGTGCGGACTGGCTGCCGCACGATCTGCTGCTCAAGATCGACCGATGCCTCATGACCCATGGCGTTGAGGGCCGGGTGCCACTTCTCGATCCCGCTGTGGCCGCGGCGGTCTACCCGCTACCCGACCGCTTCAAGGTGAACAAGGGAATGGGCAAGTACCTGCTGCGGCAGTGGCTCGATGACCGGTTGCCGGAATCGGCTCCCTTCTCGAAAAAGCGTGGGTTCACCGTTCCCGTCGGAGAATGGATTTCAGGAAGGGGAGAGCAGCTCGGAGCGCTGGTCGCGGGATCCCCGGGAATCCAGGATATCTGTCATCCCGAAGGCGTCGCGAAGATCTTCAGTTCGGGAGGTAAGCGCGAGGGTTTTGCTGCCTGGACCCTGCTCTTTTATGCTCTCTGGTATCGCCGTCACATCCTGGGGCAGCTTCCCGATGGCGATGTCTTCGACTGCCTGTCGATGGCTGCCTAGTTCCGCGTTGCGCGCCCTCCTAATGGGAAACTGAACCGCTCATGAGTACCTCATACGATCTTGTCATTCGCGGTGGAACGCTGGTTACTCACGATGGTATCGGACCCGGAGACGTTGGTGTCCGTGATGGTCGTATCGTGGAAGTCGGTCAGCTTCGAGGGGCGGACGGCGGCGAAGTCATCGATGCCACCGGGCTGCATGTCCTGCCCGGCATCATCGATACCCAGGTCCATTTCCGCGAGCCCGGGAACGAGCATAAGGAAGACCTCGAAAGCGGCACGCGGGCAGCCGTCATGGGCGGGGTCACGGCTGTCTTCGAGATGCCGAACACCAATCCGCTGACGACGACCGAAGACGCGCTGAACGACAAGCTGGCCCGTGCCGACGGCCGGGCCTGGTCGGACTATGCGTTTTACGTGGGTGCGACGACCGACAATGCCGAGTCTCTGAGAGAGTTGGAGACCTTGCCCGGTTGCTGCGGAATCAAGATTTTCATGGGCTCCTCGACTGGAAGTCTTCTCGTGCCGGATGACGATTCCCTGCGGCGGGTTCTGGAGAGCTGCCGGCGTCGTGTTGCCGTTCACGCTGAGGACGAGGAACGCCTCAAGGCACGAAGCCATATTGCCGCCGAAGGAGCGCATCCGCGGGCCCATCCCGACTGGCGGGATGTCGAGACTGCGTTCAATGCGACGCGTCGATTGATTTCACTGGCCGAGGAGTTGCGCCGTCGTGTCCATGTTCTGCACGTGACGACGGCGGATGAAGCGGCGTATCTGGCGGAGCACAAGGACGTGGCAAGCGTCGAGGTCACGCCTCAGCACCTGACGCTGGAAGCGCCGGACTGTTACGAGCGTCTTGGAGCGTTCGCCCAGATGAACCCGCCGATCCGCGAGGCACACCATCGCGAAGGGCTTTGGAATGCCATTGCCCAGGGTGTCGTCGATGTCATCGGCTCCGATCACGCCCCGCATACCCGTGAAGAAAAAGATCAGGTTTATCCGAATACGCCGTCCGGGATGCCTGGCGTACAGACTCTGCTGCCCCTGATGCTGAACCACGTCAGCGAGGGGCGGCTGTCGTTGCTGCGCCTGACTGATCTTCTCTGCGAGGGGCCGAATCGGTTGTTCGGCATCGTGGGCAAGGGGCGGCTGGCGGTGGGCTATGACGCCGACGTCACGCTGGTCGATCTCGCTGCGTCACGCGAGATCACGGACGACTGGGTCGCGGCGAAGTGCGGCTGGACACCGTTCGCGGGAATGACCGTGACGGGATGGCCCGTCGGGACCATCATCCGCGGTCGGTCGGTCATGCGGGACGGTCAGCTCATGAACGAGCCCTCGGGACAGGTGATGCGGTTCTACGAGGGTGCCGGGCCATAACTTCCACGCAGTTAGTGAATCTGCGGGAGCGCTGCGGCGTGACGCACCTCGTGGGGTTTGAGGATTCGCGACGACGCGACCCTGACCGAGTGGAGCTTGCCCTCGAGCTCCGCTTCCCAGAAATCCAGGAACTTGTGTAGCCGCGGATACTTGGGCGGTGCATCCACGTTGTGCCAGATATAGGTCTGTAGGAGAGCCGGGAAATCCGGCAGGTGATAAAGGATTTCCGCCGTCGTGAGGCGGTAGTCCCTGACGGAAAGCTCGATAGTCTGCATGTTCGACCCTTTCGCTTTGCCGTTACCGGTACTTTAGAAGATATGATTGGCGCGAAACTCTCAACCAATTACTAATGCGTGACCTCGGCGTGATTCGGAATCGCGTCCTGCCGAGAGAGGCGAAAATTTAAGATGTGGAGCGACTGGAACGATGGCTGAGACCTTTAAGGCCCTGATAGCGCGTGAAACCGATGGCAAAGCGGCGTGTGAATTTGAAGATCTGACAGTGGACGACTTGCCGGATGACGGCGATGCGCTAGTCTCGGTCGCCTATTCGACTCTCAATTACAAGGATGGACTGGCCATCAAGGGCAACCAGGGAAAGGTCATGCGGAGTCTGCCAATGGTGCCGGGTATCGACCTCTCGGGGGTCGTCGAGGATCCCGGCAGTTCCGGTCTCAATCCGGGCGATGAGGTCGTCGTCACCGGATGGGGCCTCAGCGAAACCGCCTGGGGTGGCTACACCCAGAAAGCCAGACTGAATTCTGATTGGTTGCTGCCGTTGCCAGCAGGCATCTCACTGCAACAGTCGATGGCGATCGGTACCGCCGGGTTTACGGCGATGCTTTCTGTCATGGCGCTCGAACACATGGGGTTGGAGCCCTCGCAGGGTGAGGTGCTGGTGACCGGTGCGGCCGGCGGTGTGGGAAGCGTCGCGGTGGCGATACTGGCGAACCTTGGCTACGACGTTGCCGCCTCCACGGGCCGGGCCGAACAACATGATTATCTGAAATCGCTCGGAGCCAAGAGCATCGTTGATCGGGCGGAGCTCGAGGAAGAAGGCGGCCCGATGCGGCGCACCCGATGGGCCGGAGGTGTCGATACCGTCGGCAGCAAAATTCTGGTCAATTCGATGGCCCAGATTACGCCCAACGGCTCTATCGCCGTCTGCGGCCTGGCCGCCGGCGCCGATCTCCCGGCAACGGTCATTCCGCTCATTTTGCGGGGTGTCTCGCTGCTGGGCATCAACTCGGTCTACGTCTCGAACGAGAAGCGTCAGGTTGCCTGGGATCGGCTCGCCAAGGAACTGCCCATGGACCTGCTCGATTCCATGACCGAGGTGGTGCCGTTCGCCGAACTCCCGCGCCTTGCCGGAGAAATCCTGAAGGGTCAGGTCAGGGGTCGCACGGTCGTCGATCTGAACGCGTAATACCCAACATCAGGCTTCGCGGCCACGGGCGATGAAGTGCGGATTCTCGAAGCCGTCCTTGCCGTAGCGCAGCTCGTCACCGTCTGTCGTTCGGACAGTGCCGCCTGCTGCCGCCAGGACGGCGTGGCCGGCTGCAGTATCCCACTCCATCGTCCGACCGAAGCGGGGATAGATGTCCGCGTCACCGGCGGCGACGAGACAGAACTTGAGTGAGCTGCCCGCGGCAGTGAAGTCCTTGATGTTCAGCGTTTCGAGGAATTCGTCAGTCTGCGCGTCGCGATGCGAGCGGCTGGCTACCGCGACCAAGCCGTCATCGGCCGGAAGGCGGGCCGCGATGGATCTTGCGTCCTCGTTGCCCTCCTCGATGACCGCGGCTCCCGGGCCGCTGGCCGTGTACATGCGGTGGCGGGCGGGGACATAGACCACACCCATTGTCGGCTGGCCACCTTCAATGAGGCTGATATTCACGGTGAACTCCCCGTTTCGGCTGATGAACTCACGCGTTCCATCCAGCGGATCGACGAGCCAGAACGTGCCGCCGGTGATGTCGGGGATGTTGCCCGCCGAGACGCTTTCCTCCGCAACGACGGGGATGTCCGGCGTGATTTCGGCGAGACGCGGGACGATGATGTTCTCGGCGCGTTCATCGGCATCGGTCACCGGAGAGCGGTCGTCCTTCGAACGGACATCGAAGTCCGACGCGTAGATTTCCATGATGGCGGCGCCGGCCTTCAGGGCGACATCCCGCAGCTCTCGTATTAGTTCGTCTCTCGAATCCAGGGCCATCTCAACCCTCGGTCCTCAAACAGGAAGAGTGCGTAGGGCGTGTTCTTCTTGTCGCTGTCATCAAAGACCGCCGGCGATATTCATGATGTCGCCGGAGACGTATGACGCTTCGTCAGAAAGTAACCAGAGGATACCGGCCGCCACTTCTTCGGGTGCGGCTGCCCGTTTCATGGGCTGACGCTCCGCGATTTTGGCGACCCTGTCGGGTTGGCCCGATCGGGCATGCATCTCGGTGTCGATCAGACCGGGTCGGACCGCATTCACCCGAATCCCTTCGCCCGCCACCTCTTTTGCCAGGCCGATGGTGTAGGCATCGACGGCGCCCTTGGAGGCGCCGTAGTGCACCCAGTAGTGTGCCGCACCGAGCGTCGACGACATGGAGGACACGTTGACGATGGCACCACCCTGGCCACCGTGTTTCGGCAGCATGCGGCACAACGCTTCACGGCAGCACAATATGGTGCCGCCGGCGTTTGTGAGCAATACCATCGCCATGTCCTCGTAGGGAATCTCATCGGCCCGATAGCGGTTGGGTACGACACCCGCGTTGTTGACCAGCGCGGTGACCGGGCCCAGCTCGTCGTCGACCGTCTTGAACATCCGGACGACATCGTCCTCCTGTGAGACGTCAGCGGCAACGGTGATGGCCTTGCCACCATCCGAGATGATCCGGTCGGCCACCTCCTGTGCCTTTTCCGTGTCGCTGCGGTAGTTGACGCAAACAGCGTATCCCTGTGCCGCAGCGGCGAGTGCGGTCGCTTCTCCAATGCCGCGGCTTGCGCCGGTGACTACCATGACTCCCGTCATGTCTCACTCCTGTTTCCGGTAAAGATATGGCGGCCGAGTGGACCATCGGCAGCGGGGAGGGTCAAGGTTCGTGCCAGCCTGTGAGAATTGCGGGCTGCGTTCCAGTCCGATGGAGTTATGATGGGCCGTGGCCTCAAGCATTGCGGCCACTCGGGGATGGCAGAATGTCGAGAGAAGAACTGGAGAAGCGGCTTGCCGTTTTGCGCGAGGGGTTCCGCGACGACCTGGGTCAGCGTCTCGAAGACATTTCGGCTGCCTGGGCCACGATCCAGGACGCGGGTTGGAACGACGAAAATGCTGAGTTGCTGGAGCGCCTGTCGCATTCCCTGGCGGGGCCGCGGCCACCTTCGGGTTCGAAGAGATCAGCGAAGCGGCCCGCGCCCTGGAGCGGGCGGTCGAGGCCTTACGTGCAGGAGAACCGCCCGGCGAGGATGCGTTGTCCTCGATCGCCGATTTGCTGACGACATTGGAATCTTCGACTCAACAGGCGTGATCGCGGTTTTGATTCCTTGACTCATCGTTCTCCTTGAAATAAGAACAAAACAAGAACATTTGTGTTCTTGGCGTGCCCGGTCACAGAGCCGGTGAGCAAAAGCCAGTCAACAGGAGGAGAGCGTATATGACGGGGCACCACTGTCCCGCAGTGATTCAACAACTCCGCACCCGCATCGCCGCCATCGAGAGGATGGGACCCGATGAAGCGGGTGCGGGAAGGCCGGTACTGGCATTGGGACAGCCGGCCATCGACGCGGCACTGCCCTGGTCGGGGTTGCCGCTCGGCTGTTTGCACGAGATCGTGGGGCAGGGAGCCGGTGGATTCGCCGCAGCATCGGGATTCGCCTGCGCACTATTGGACCGGCTCGGCAACAGCAATGGCGATGACATGACGGCAGCCGGTGTCACGGTGTTGTGGTGCCTTCAGACCCATGAGGTGCGGGAACACGGTGTTCCCTATGCACCGGGCTTTGCCGCCCTCGGCCTCGATCCGGCCCATACCATCGTCACGCGCGGGCGCAGCGACGTCGACATCCTGTGGGCGATGGAGGAGGGGCTGCGCACGCCCGAGGTCGCGGCCGTCGTCGGGGAAACCGGTGGCGTTGACTTCACTTACAGCCGCCGTCTGCAGCTCGCTGCCGAGGCGAGCGGTGTGACCGCGTTCATCCTGCGCCGGGGGGAGGACATGCCGGCCAGTGCGGCGGTGACCCGCTGGCGGGTGATGCCGATCCCCGGCACCGATATCGGACACACCCGTTGGCAACTTGAATTGCGGCGCTGTCGGGGCGGCGCACCCAACGAATGGTTCGTGGAGTGGAATGATGAGACGAGTGATTTCACTGTGGCTCCCGAATTTCGCCACGGAACGCCTGAGCCGCAAAGAGCCTACGCTTGACGGCCGGCCGTTCGTAACGGTCACTGCGGTTCAGGGTGGGCTGCGCGTGGCGGCACCGAGTGCCGTGGCTGAAACCGAGGGAATTCGACCTAGCCTGCCGTTGACCGATGCCCGGGCCCAGCTGCCTGGCCTCAAGGCCTTTCCTGCCGATCCAGTCGGTGATGCCAAGGCCCTGGCACATATTGCCGAATGGTGTGGCGCTTATACACCGTGGACGGCACCCGAGGCCGGCGGCGAAATCCTGGAGGGAGGGGGCGCCGGAGTTTGGCTGGATGCCACTGGTTGTGCACACCTCTTCGGAGGTGAGGCCAAGCTGACTCGCATGCTGATCGCCCGGATACAGCGCCTCGGGTTTACCGCCCGCGTCGGGTTGGCCGAGACCCCGGGAGCGGCCTGGGCGGTCGCACGGTTTGGCCATGCCGACAGAGCGGAACTTGACGGGAATAAGGGGGATGTTGGCCGGATCGTGCCGCCTGGCGGCGTGCGCGCAGCCCTGACACCCTTATCGGTCATGGCCCTGCGCCTGCCCGTGGATGTGGTCGAAGGACTGTATGGCCTTGGGTTGCGCCATGTCGGTGATCTTCTGAATGTTCCGCGGGCACCGCTCACCGCACGTTTCGGTGACGTGATCACCCGGCGTCTCGACCAGGCCCTGGGTCAGGTTTTTGAGCCGATCTCACCACGTCCCGAAACACTGCCGATGCGGGTCCGCGTCATGCCGGCCGAACCATTGGGGCAGCACACGGACATTGCCGTCGGGCTCAAGCGGTTGCTGCGTCAGCTGGAGGCTCGGCTCCGGCGCAAGCATCTTGGCGCCCGCCGGCTTGTACTCAACCTCTATCACGTTGATGGCGAGGTCAGCCGAGCCTCGATCGGTGCCAGCCGTCCGGCACGCGATGCTGACCATTTGTTCCGTCTGTTTGCTGACCGCCTCGAGGGCCTCGACCCTGGGTTCGGGATCGAGGTGATGGCCCTGGCTGCGCCTGTCACTGAACCCTTATCACCGGAGCAGATTCCGCTCGCCTCCCGCCGTTCGAGATCGGTATCCGCGGAACTGGGTGCCCTGGTCGACCGCCTGCAAAACCGACTGGGGACGGAGAACGTCATGCGGTTCGATCTGCGTGAAAGCCATATTCCTGAGCGGGCGGCTGCGCCGGTACCCGTCTTTCATGCCGGACCGCCCGCATCACCGCCCCCCTCCACCTGCCGGCGTCCTGTTCGTCTTCTGCCCCAGCCGGAGACCATCGAGGCCACGGCCATGATCCCCGATGGCCCACCGGTGATGTTCCGGTGGCGCCGGGTGCTGTATCGGATTTCCTGGGCGGAAGGGCCGGAGCGCATTGCTCCGGAATGGTGGCTGAAGACCGTGCCCTGGCACAGACCATGGGATCCCGAGACCCGCGACTACTACCGTCTCGAGGCTGCGGCAGGCTCCCGCTTCTGGGTCTTTCGCGAGGGCCTCTACCGCACGGCGGGCGAGCTGCCCGAAGACCCGCCGCGCTGGTACCTGCACGGCCTGTTCGCGTGACCGCCTACGCCGAACTTCAGGTCACGACCAATTTCTCCTTCCTGCAGGGAGCGTCGTATGCCGAGGAACTGGTAACGACGGCGGCTGAGCTCGGCCATGCGGCGATTGCGGTGACTGACCGCAATGCCCTGGCCGGGGTGGTGCGGGCGCATGTTGCCGCCAAGGAGGTTGGATTAAGGCTTGTGGTTGGCGTCCGCCTCGACCTTCAGGACGACTTGAGCCTGCTTGTCCTGCCGCGGGACCGGGCAGCCTATGGGCGGCTCTCGCAGCTTCTCACGCTCGGCAAGCGGCGGGCGCCGAAAGGTGACTGCCATCTCACCCTCGACGACATACTTGGTGAGGAAAATGAAGCAGGCGAGGGGCAGGTCTGGGTTGCTCTCCCGCCGAAAGCAAAGTCTCCCGGAGTGGCCTTTGCAGAGCGTCTCCGCGGTATTGGAGAGCAGGCTGCCGGTCCGGTCTATCTCGGTGTCTCCCATCTCTACCGCGGCGATGATGGCCAGCGGCTCAGGAACCTCGCCGATCTGGCCATCGCCTGCCGGACACCCCTCGTTGCCACCAACGATATTCATGCGCATGCCGCGTATCGCCGGCCGCTGCAGGATGTTCTCACCTGTATCCGTGAGCACTGCACCATCGATGAGGCCGGATATCGGCTGTTCGCCAATGCCGAACGTCATCTGAAGCCGCCGGACGAAATGGCGCGCCTGTTCGCCGATTATCCGGAGGCCGTGGCCCGCACGATGGAGATCGCCGAGTCTTGTACCTTCAACCTCGACGAACTGCGCTACGAATACCCTGACGAGATCGGTCCTGATGGCTGTCCGCCCCAGGAGGTGCTTACCCGGCTCACCTGGGAAGGGGCCCAGGGGCGCTACCCCGGCGGTATTCCTGACAAGGTGCGTGGATTGCTCGAACGTGAGCTCAATCTCGTGGAGTCCCTGAACTACGCTCCGTACTTCCTTACGGTCCACGATATCGTCCGATTCGCGCGGATCCGGGGCATCCTGTGTCAGGGGCGAGGTTCGGCCGCCAACTCGGCAATCTGTTATTGCCTCGGTATCACGGCGGTCGATCCCGATCGCATCGGTCTTCTGTTCGAACGGTTCGTGTCCGCCGAACGCGGTGAGCCGCCTGACATCGATGTCGATTTCGAGCACGAACGCCGTGAAGAGGTCATCCAGTACATCTACGAACGCTACGGACGTCACCGGGCCGGCATTGCCGCGACGGTGATCACCTACCGCACCCGTAGTGCCGTACGGGAGGTGACCAAGGCGCTGGGCCTGTCGCCTGACGTTGCCGGGGCGGTGAACGGTCTGGTGTGGGGGGCGGGCAACGGCAAGCCGATCGACGATGAGAGGGTTCGCGAGGCGGGTCTCGATCCCGATGACCGGCGTCTCCGTCTCGCGCTCACCCTCGCGGACGAACTGCGGGGCTTTCCGAGGCACCTGTCACAGCATGTCGGTGGTTTCGTCATCACGCGAGGTCCGCTCTCCGAGGTCGTGCCTATCGGTAATGCTGCCATGGAAGAGCGGACCCACATCGAATGGGATAAGGACGATCTTGACGCCCTTGGGATCCTGAAAGTGGATGTGCTGGGGCTCGGCATGCTCACGTGCATCCGCAAGGCATTCCAACTCATCGAACAGCACCACGAGCGGGCCCTGACCCTGGCAACCATCCCGCCCGAGGATTCTGACGTCTACGACATGCTGTGCCATGCCGATTCGGTCGGTGTCTTCCAGGTCGAGAGCCGAGCGCAGATGTCGATGCTTCCGCGGCTCAAGCCCCGGAATTTCTACGATCTTGTCGTGGAGGTTGCCATCGTCCGTCCAGGGCCGATCCAAGGTGACATGGTGCATCCTTATCTGCGCCGCCGGAACGGGGAGGAGCCGATCGAATACCCGTCCTCCGATCTCGAAGAGGTGTTGGGGAAGACATTTGGTGTCCCGCTATTCCAGGAACAGGCCATGCGGATCGCCATCGTCGCCGCCGGGTTCTCCCCGGCTGAGGCGGATGGCCTGCGCCGGGCTATGGCGACCTTCCGACGCACCGGACAGATTGGTAACTTCCAGGAGAAATTCATCGGCGGCATGGTCGCTCGTGGCTATGAACAGGAATTCGCCGAGCGCTGCTTCCGCCAGATCGAGGGATTCGGTGACTATGGCTTTCCTGAATCCCACGCCGCGAGCTTCGCATTGCTGGTCTACGTCTCGGCCTGGATCAAGTGCCACTATCCTGCGGTCTTCGCCTGTGCGCTCCTGAACAGCCAGCCCATGGGCTTCTACGCGCCGGCACAGATCGTCCGCGATGCCCGGGATCATGGCGTCGAGGTGCGTTCCGTTGATGTCATGTACAGCGCTTGGGATTGCACGCTGGAAGCCATCATGAAAACCGACGACGTCGCGCTTCGGTTGGGGTTTCGCCAGATCAAGGGACTCAAGGAAGAGCATGCCACCGCTCTCGTCGCGGCCCGGACCACGAGATATCACAACGGCGACAGTCAAGATGGTGACTTTTCAGGTGAAGGCCCTCATGACCAGAGTCCCCAAAATGGAAGCTATCGCGATATTCGCGATATCTGGCAGCGGGCCCGTCTCGGGAAGCCCGTTCTCGAACGGCTGGCCCGGGCTGATGCTTATCGTTCACTGGGGCTCAATCGCCGTGAAGCTCTCTGGGAGGTCCGTGCCCTTGGCCCCGAACCGCTACCGCTCTTTGCCACGGACCCTATGGCCGGGGAGAGGCCCGAACCCGTGGTTCCACTTCCCTCGGCATCGCTTGGGGAGGAAGTGCTTGACGATTACGCAGCCTTGAAGCTCACCCTGCGGTCCCATCCGTTGGCGCTGCTCCGATCCGAACTGGCAGCCCAATCTGCCGTTCCCGCTTCTGCCCTGGCCGATCATCCTCCGGACACATACGTCACGGTTGCCGGCCTGGTGATCTGTCGGCAACGACCGGGAACGGCAAGCGGCGTGATTTTTGGCACGCTCGAAGACGAGGAGGGTGTCGCCAATCTCGTTATTTGGCCCAAGGTCTTCGAGCGGTACCGCAAGGTGGTCATGCGTGCCCGGCTCATGCTCGCCACCGGACGCCTGCAGCGTGAAGGCCTTGTCGTCCATATCATCGTCACGCGACTCGTCGATCTATCGCACCGCCTGGACGATCTGGCCCAGGGTCACGGCCCGCCTCTCGATGTTCCGGCTGCAAATGCCACGCGCCATCGAGTCACCGTGCGCACCTCATTCCCCTCACGCGACTTTCACTAGATACCATTACGTCGAAGGACATCACTGGTCGCGCCTTCCGGCGCTTGCTATAACCCGCTCGTCCAACGACACAGATTGGTCAAACAGGTTGTCGAGCGCAGCAGAAACTCTCACCCAAGCCGCCCGCCAGTATCAGGCGGGAAACCATGAAGGCGCGAAGGACCTCTGCGAAAAACTCGTCGAAGAGGAACCCGATAATGCCGACGCGTTGAATTTTCTCGGCCTGATTAATCATCAGGAAGGCGCGCATGTGGCGGCGGCCGACTGGATCACGCGGGCCCTGGCTGTCGAGCCAGAGAATGCGGCGTTTCACTATAACCTCGGTGAAACAATGCGCGCGCAAGAGAAGATCGGCGAGGCCATTGCTTCATACTATCGAGCGATCGGATGCGACCCGACGTTCGCCAATGCCTATACCAACATTGGCATTCTTTGCCTGAACCAGAATCGTCTCCCCGAGGCCGCAGACGTCTTGCGACGTGCAACGGCCTATACGCCGACCGATGGAGCGGCTTACGCTCGCCTGGGTACCGCGCAGGCCGGACAGGGCGATATTGACGAAGCGCTCACTACATTCGCGAAGGCGATCCAATTCGATCCGGGTAATACTGCGTACATTCAACACTTTGTCGAAGCGCTGAACGCCTACCCGTTCCCTGCCATGCCGTCCGGCATGCTGATGGCATTGCGGACCTGTTTTGATCTCGAAGGGGTGTCGCATCAGACGCTGGTTCCGGCTGCGACTGCCGTGCTGAAGCGGGATGAGAGATTCGCCGGCCTTCTGGCGATGACAGACAACGATGACGTCGTCACGATCATGGCCGCGGCCGCGGGAGGCGTTTTCGATGATCTTCTCTCCGAGCCCCTGCTGCTGGGATTGCTCGCCAACACAGTCATAACGGACGACGAGCTGATTCGGGTCCTGACGATTCTGCGGCGAGTCATCGCACTGCAGGGCGAAGTCGGAACAGACCCAAAAGATTTTATTGTGGGCAGACGTCGGCAATTCGTGGTTGCACTCGCGTTGCAGTGCTTTGTCACCGATTATGCCTGGTACGAAACCAGGAGAGAGGCCCTCGCTGCCGGCTACATCATTGCCGAGATCCGTCGCGGCCTCGACGCAATCGGCAATGGCAGTGATGAGAGTGCCTGGGACCTGGAAATGTGGAACCGTCTGGCGGTCGTCGCGACCTACCGCCCCATCCACCGCATCGAAGGGATCGACAAGCTTCTTACACTTGGCTTGCCGGCAGAATCTCCGTACCGCCGCATGCTGATCCGGCAGCAACTGGGAGAACCCATCAAGGAGCGGGAAATATCCTCGCAAATCATTCGCCTTGGCGGTCCCGCACCGGAACCAGACGCCAGCGAGCTGGAGCGGTCACCTTATCCCCGCTGGCACAGGTTGTCTGAAGTCGAACCGCGCAATCTGGCAGACGGGCTGGAAGACCTGATCCCTGGCTTTACCGCTCCAGATTATGCCCAGAGGCCCGTACGTCTTCTCGTTGCCGGCTGTTCAACGGGCCAACTGGCTTTGAGGCTCGCTGCTACCTACGAGAATATCGAAGTCATGGCGACAGACTCGCGCCAGCAGAATCTGGCTTATGCAGCGCGGATGGCCCAAGAGATGAACATCGGCAATGTCGAGTTCCGCCATGCCGAGCGCGAGGAACTCGATCGCATTGAGGGACAGTTTCACGTCATTTACACCGGTGAATCGCTGCTCTGGACAGCCGATGCGTTGACGCCGTGGCGTGTGTTGACGGATCACCTGTTTCCTGAAGGCCTCATGCATGTGCAGGTCCGCGGCTCCATGCAGCGGGACGGCCTCATCGCGGCCCGTGAATTCGTTCGAACGGAAGGGTTGAGTCGCGACGCAGAGGGGGTTCGAAGCGCTCGCCGGGCAATCCTTGATCTTCCAGCGGGTGAGATGGCCCGTCGGGTCGTAACCGCGGAAGGGTTCTACAACTTCTACCAATGCCGGGATCTCCTTTTTCCGGACTACGATGAGGCCCGGTTCGACATCGTGGGCGTGCGCAACGCGATGAACGATTTCGGTCTGGATTTCCTGGCATACGAAGCGCAGAAGCAGACGACCATGACCAGATTTCTGGAGGAATTTGGGGAGTCGGCGGATCCGACCGATCTCGATCAGTGGGCCAAACTGGAAGCGGACTACCCCATGGACCTGAGCACCACCCACCGCATCTGGTGTCAGAAGCCCGCCTGAACCAGGCGTTCCTGCCGAAGACTAGCGGCTCAGCTCGCGCATTCCGCGATCGAGTCCATCAAGCGTCAGTGGGAACATCCGATCGCCCATCAACTGCTGAGTCATCTGCAGTGACTGGGTATACGTCCAGTGGCGCTCGTTCACGGGGTTGAGCCAGATCGCACTGGGATAGGTCGTCAGCAGCCGGTCCAGCCAAACCTGACCCGGTTCTTCGTTCCAATGTTCAACGCTGCCACCCGGATAGGCAATTTCGTACGGGCTCATCGTGGCGTCACCGACAAGGATGAGTTTGTAGTCTGAGGCGTAGGTGTGCATGACCTCCCACGTGGGAATCCGCTCCTGATGCCGGCGCCGGTTGTCGCGCCACACGTATTCGTAGACGAAATTGTGGAAGTAGAAGTACTCAAGATGCTTGAATTCGGTACGCGTGGCCGAGAAAAGCTCTTCGCAGGTCCGGGTGTGGTCGTCCATCGACCCGCCGATATCCAGGAACAGCAGTACCTTGATCGTGTTGTGCCGCTCGGGGATGAGTTTGAGGTCCAGATAGCCGCCGTTGTTCGCCGTGGAGCGGACGGTATCGGGGAGGTCGAGTTCCAGCGCGGCACCTTCCCGAGCAAACCGGCGGAGGCGTCGAAGCGCGACTTTGATGTTTCTGGTGCCGAGCTCCACCGAGTCATCCAGATTCTTGTATTCCCGGCGATCCCAGACCTTTACAGCCCGTCGGTGACGCGAGCCGTCCTGTCCAATGCGCACGCCTTCAGGATTGTAGCCATACGCACCAAACGGTGAACGGCCAGCCGTGCCGATCCATTTATTTCCGCCCTGGTGACGCTTCTGCTGTTCCTCCAGGCGTTTCCGCAATTCTTCCATAAGCTTATCGAAGCCGCCCATCGCCTCGATTTCGGCCATTTCCTCTTCAGTCAACGTGAGCTCGGCAAGCTTGCGAAGCCATTCCTCCGGGATCTCGGCGGTCTCGTCGTCTTCAAGAGCTTCTAGGCCCTTGAATACATGACCGAACACGACGTCGTACTTGTCGAAGTTACGCTCGTCTTTCACCAGCGCGGCCCGGGACAGATAGTAAAACTCCTCCACGCTCATATCCGTGACGTGCGCCTCCATGGCCTCAAGCAAGGCGAGGTATTCCTTCAGGCTTACCGGGACCTGGGCCTTGCGGAGTTCATAGAAGAGCTCAGAGAACATGGATCGACTTCACCTCGTCGCCAGTACCTGGAATGCGCGAGCTATGACCCTCCCTCTCTACGGGCCATGAACGCCAAGCGTTCGAACAGATGTACGTCCTGCTCATTCTTGAGGAGCGCCCCGTGCAGGGGTGGGATCAGGGTCTTCATGTCTCTGCTGCGGAGCACTTCGGGCGACACATCCTCGGCCACGAGCAGTTTGATCCAGTCGAGCAGTTCAGAGGTTGATGGCTTCTTCTTCATGCCCGGCACATCGCGAATTTCAAAGAAGATGTTCAGGGCTTCGGAGATGAGGTTCCGTTTGAGATCCGGGTAATGTACGTCGACAATCTGCTGCATCGTTTCCCGCTCGGGAAAACGAATGTAGTGGAAAAAGCAGCGCCGGAGGAATGCATCGGGCAACTCCTTCTCGTTGTTCGACGTGATGAAAACGATTGGGCGGTGGACAGTCTTGATGGTTTGTTTGGTTTCGTAGACGAAGAATTCCATACGATCGAGTTCGAGCAACAGATCGTTGGGAAACTCGATGTCCGCTTTATCGATTTCGTCGATCAAGAGAACGGGACGTTCGTCCGATTCGAACGCCTCCCACAGCTTTCCTTGAACGATGTAATTGCTGATATCGTGAACGCGCTCATCCCCGAGTTGCGAATCTCGAAGGCGCGACACCGCATCATATTCATACAAACCCTGCTGAGCCTTGGTAGTGGACTTTATGTGCCATTCGATCAGCGGCGCACCGATTGCTTCCGCCACCTCGATGGCCAGCATGGTCTTCCCCGTGCCAGGTTCACCCTTAACCAATAGGGGCCGCTGTAATGTGATGGCAGCGTTCACGGCGACCATAAGGTCTTCAGTGGCAACGTAGCTGTCTGTTCCTTCAAATTTCATGGAGTCCACCTATTACCATCCTGCTGGAGATCACGCGTCTCTCTCGGTGGGGGCCGAACGTATGCGTTCGGCGAACGCCGATCAAGTATTGGGATGTATCAGAGCGATTGGGACGCGCGGTCAGGCGGTCAATTGGTGGCCGGATGCAAGAAACGTGGCCATCTCGTCCTCAGCCAAAGGTGTGCTGAGCAGAAAACCCTGAATTTCCGCACAACCGAGTTCGCGCAGACGTTGATACTGGTCAATGTTCTCCACGCCTTCGGCGATTACCGAAAGTCCGTGCCGGTCAGCCATGACGATGATCGCCTCAACGATCACGGCGTCCTGTCCGTGCAGGACCATGCCGGCGAGGAAGGAACGGTCAATCTTGACGGAATCAACGGCCAGATTCCGCAGATTGCTGAACGTGGCGTGACCCGTTCCAAAATCATCCACGGAGAAACGGACGCCGAGGGCGCACAGTTCTTTGATGGATTCTGCAGTGGAGGCATCATCACGAATGACGGCACTCTCCGTCAGTTCGAGTGTCAGGGATTCGGGGGTGATTCCGCTATCCCGGATGGCACGCCTGACAGTCTCGGCGAAGTCCAGGCGAGCGACCTGATGCGCCGAAACGTTGACGGCCATCGTACCGGGCGCGAGCCCTTCATCCTGCCAGTAACGGAGCTGGCGGCAGGCCGTAAACAGGACCCAGTCACCAAGCTGGTTGATCAATCCGTTCTGTTCAGCGAGAGGCACGAATTCATCCGGTTCGATCCGCCCAAACCAGGGGTGATACCAGCGAACGAGAGCCTCCATTCCCGAGACGTGTCCGGTCGCCGCCGAGACCTTCGGTTGATAATGGAGCTCGATCTCACCGTGTGGCAACGCACGGCCCAGATCACTGGCGAGGCGATAGGTGTTGTCAGTGGGCGAGCTGCGCGCATCGCTCCACATTCTCACCCGGCTGGACGACTTGTCGTGCGCGGCGGTAAGCGCGATCGTCGCCCGGTGGGTCAATACCGTGATGTCCGTCCCGGCATCAGGATAAAGGGATATTCCAACTCGAGGATTGAGTGGTGTCGGAAGTGCGTCTTCAATTTCGCCCAGAATCTTGTTCGCCATTTCTGAAATATTCTGGGCCGTCTCGAAGTCACCGAGCAGCACCAGGAAGATATCGATACCAATTCTTTAGATATAGCTACCGAAGGGTAGGATCTCTTCAAGTTGTTTGGGTAACCGGTCCGATGTGGCTGCCGTTGTCCTGTCGACTGCGGCCTGGACTTAGGAAACACGATCGAATTCGATGATCAGGACTGCGAGGCGTTCTTCCTTGTGGTGAGCTGTCCAGTTCGAGAACCACCCAGCCGCATCATTTGTCGGTGATTCGCGAGGTTCGTCACCGAAATTTCGGGAGAACCCTTGAATCACAGGTGCAGTAGACGCCTGATCGTTTGATCCGACGAATGGGGCAGGTGCGAGAGACATGTCAGTCAGACAAAATCGAAGTCGAAAATGGCATAAATGACATCGCAGCATTGTGAACGAAGGAGGTTTAGAGAACGTGAGCGGCGGCGGCTTGAATCCAGAGCATTTCGACTTCAGCAGAATTGCGAATTTCCCTGGGATTTTTGGCAGAAAACAAGGCATTTTGCTTGGAGTCTGGCTATGCGTCTCCATCCTGGGCTTCGCCGGATGCACGCCACGCGTGCAAGATTTTGTCTCTCAGGCCGTCACACCCTCAATCGCAAATGGCGCGGTGGTGGTCTCTGACGGGACCCGTTTGCCACTGCGGACGTGGAAATCGGAGGGCCCTGAAACTCATGTCATCATCGCTTTGCACGGTTTCAACGACTACTCGAACGCCTTCACGTTACCCGCCGAATGGTGGTCCTCACACGGAGTCACCACATATGCCTACGATCAGAGGGGGTTCGGAAGTGCCCCCGATCCAGGAATCTGGCCGGGAATCCAGAATCTGGTTCAGGACCTCTACGACGTCATTGAAGCGGTCCGCGTCCGCCATCCTGATGCTTCAGTCGTTCTGGCAGGCTCCAGCATGGGTGGTGCCGTCGTTCTGGCGGCTTACGGTTCCCCGCCAATCCCGAATGTTCGAGATCAAGCCCCTTCGACTCTGATCCGCGCTCGCACACCGCCATCTGTCCAGGGTGCCATTTTGTCGGCACCCGCGGTTTGGGGGCGGGCAACCATGAACCCCGTGTACCGGGCCGTACTGTGGTTGATGGCGCACATTGCGCCGGCAGCTCATGTATCGGGTAGAAATCTGAACATCACACCCTCGGACAACATCGAAATGCTGAGAGCGTTGAGTAAAGATCCTCTTGTGATCAAGAACACCCGTACCGACTCAGTATACGGCTTGGTCAATCTGATGGACGCCGCGCTTGATAGTGCTCGGCGCTTGTCGATACCGGCTTTGGTGCTCTACGGTGACAAGGACGAAATCATCCCGCGCGGGGCCACCCGGCTCATGGTCGAGCGCCTCGAACCGCGTCACCGATTCGTGCTCTATCCTGACGGCTACCATATGCTGTTCCGAGATCTCCAGGCCGAAACTGTCTGGCGCGATACGTTGGCCTGGATTCGGGATCCGGATGGCGTTTTGCCATCGGGACAAGGACGCGATGCACGGGCAAAACTGGCCCAAAACTAAGTCTTTTTTGTCGTCGATGGTCCTTCTCGCAGATTGATTTTACCACTGAAAGCCTTAGCGAATTCGACTTCCGGAGAGCGCGCGACCTCATAGATTTCGGAGCTTGAAATTCGGAACGAATTATTAATATTGAATTATTACGTTCAGGAGGAAATTTCGACCTAAGCGGCGCCATGGCTGGAGAAGATCTCAAAGGACTGACGGGCCAACAAAAGGCTGGAATCATGATGCTCGCAATCGTTGAGGATCGTGCGGCGAAGCTATTCGGTATGATGGACGAGGAAGAGTTGAAAGAGCTCTCCCAGGCCATGGCCAATCTCGGAACCGTCAACTCCAAGACCATTGAGGCGCTGTTCGTGGAATTCGCATCACTGGTCGCAGGGACCGGTTCGCTCGTGGGCACATATGCCAGCACGGAGCGCCTGCTCGCCAAGTCGTTATCCGCGGACAAGGTGAACGAGATCATGGAGGACATTCGTGGTCCTGCGGACGAACCATGTGGGACAAGCTTGGCAATGTCAGCGAGGGGGTTCTCGCGACCTATTTCAAGAACGAATATCCACAAACTGTTGCCGTCGTAATGAGCAAGCTTAAGTCGGACCATACCGCGCGGGTTCTTGGTGAATTGCCCGAGGATTTTGCGGGCGAAGTCATGGCCCGCATGCTGAGCATGGGCAACGTTCAAAAGGAAGTGCTGAACGCCATCGAACATACGTTGCGCGAAGAATTCATGGCGACCCTGTCGAATGCGCGAACGCGCAATACGCACGAGGCGATGGCGGATATTTTCAACAGCTTCGACCGTGGAACGGAACAGCGCTTCATGGGGATGCTGGAAGAGCGCAACCGAGAGTCGGCCGAGAAAGTGAAGTCGCTCATGTTCACTTTCGAGGACCTACAGAAACTGGATCCACTAGGCATACAGACGCTGCTCAGGCACGTCGAAAAAACTCAGCTCGCGCTTGGCCTCAAAGGCGCGTCGGAAACCATTCGCGACATGTTTTTCAGCAACATGTCCGAGCGGCAGGGAAAAATCCTGCGCGAAGACATGGAAGCCATGGGTCCCGTCCGGCTTCGCGAGGTCGATGAAGCCCAGGCTGAGATCGTTTCGAAGTGCAAGGACCTCTCGGACGCCGGTGAGATCATCATAGCCGATGGCAATACGGAAGACGAACTGGTCTACTGATCGACCCTTGATGGTGTTCTGAGACTTCGGGACACCATTATTATTCCACCACCTGAACATCGACAGCCGCAACCGTGCTGACGAACGAGGCGTTGGAGCTTAGCATTCGCTTTGCGGGTGCGAAGGCAGCTGGCCATCGTACCGGTTATTGCAGCGGATCAGGTCCCATGGAACCGTCGCTCCGAACCATACTCATGCCGCTCGGTGGCC
>DEBC01000007.1:26028-37965 GCA_002348365.1 Alphaproteobacteria bacterium UBA2966
GGCCAGCGCAGCGCTCGATGCGGCCATGCGAATCGCCAAGCGGTTTGAGGCGCAGGTCGAGGTTCTGCACGTCTACGAAGTGCCACAGCGCTACGCGGCCGGTTGGGAAGAACGCCCGACGGCGGCTTTTGTCGACGAAATGGCGGAAGCGCAGCGGGCGGCCAACAATCGCATGGCTGCCGCACGGGCCCAATTTGATCACGCTTGTGCGGCGCATCGCGTCCAGATTGTCAAGCAACCACAAACATCGGGATGCGCGGCTCATTTTTCGATCATCACCGGAGAGGAAGAGGAAGTCTCGGCAACATTCGGGCGTCTGTCCGACTTGATTGTCACGGCAAGCCCCGAGGACAGTGACGATACTGGGCTTCACGAGACAGTGCAGGCGCTGTTGATGGAAACCGGCCGCCCGGTCCTGGTGGTGCCCCATGGGGGTATGACATCGGTTGGATCCGCTATCGCCATCGCCTGGAACGGGCGCACAGAAGCATCGCGGGTTCTTCACTTTGCCTTGCCATTCCTTTGGACGGCGGAACGTGTGGTCGTGCTGGAGGTAGATGGCGCGGGCAGCCGTCGTGGTTTGGGATCGGATGCCGTGGTCCGTTATCTCGCCCAGCACGGAGTCGACGCGCATTCCGAAAATGTCGAACACGATGGCAAGAGCATTGGTGATAGCCTGCTGGGCGCGGCGCAGGCCATGAACACCGATCTCCTGATCATGGGGGGAAATGCGCAAACCCGTTTGCGGCACCTCATTTTCGGGACAGTGACGGGCACAGTTCTGGGGGGAGCGACTTTTCCGGTCCTGTTAGCCCACTGATGTTTTGGTGCACGAGGGCGCCGTCGTGTACCGACCTTCGAGTGGGGTGCCACTGAGTAACGTCACCAAATGCGCCAGCATCAGAATGATGACGAGGAGTCCAAGGAACTGAAGCGCTGTCCAGGGGACGAGCTTTGGTTCGCCGGGTTCGGTTGGCCGGCGCGACATGTAGTTGGCGCCGCTGAAAATTGCGAAGCCCGCGGCGAGAATGGCTATTGTGAGGCCCAGTGACATTCCCGGCTTGGATCGCTTAGGGCGTGGCCTCAGTCGGGGGAAATTAATAGAGATCCTGAATTAACAGTTCAGGCCGCAAGACCCCTACCTTCGACAAGTCTGGCAAATGCCTCGTCATCTGAAAGATTCAGTACGTTACGATTCTCGTTGAGATAATAGGGCGTGACCACATCGGGTCGCCGGGTTTCCATCTTTGCCGGCTTGTTCTCGATCGTGTTGTAGACGAGATACATGATTCGTCGATCGCGTGGTGAGATATTGTCTGTCGACGAATGTACGGTTTTGGCCGTGAAGAACACGACGGTTCCCGCCTGTCCCGTGCATTCCACCACCGCTCGTTTTCGAGACATCCTTTCAATATGCTCGTCAAGCGTGGTGTGCACTGGATAAGCCGTCGTTTCGAAATCATAGGTCCAGTCGAGCACGCCGCCTTCCTGCGCCCCCTCTTCCAAATGTGATCCGGGGACAAACCGCACCGGTCCGTTCTCCGGTGTCGTGTCGTCGAGCATGATCATTATGGAGATCATGTCGTGAACACCGCCGCGCGCCGCACCATCCATGTGCCAGCTCGTGAAATCCTGGTGCCACTGCCACTGCTCGCCGACATGTGCCAGCTTGAAGATGATGCGGGAGTGCCAAAGGTAGACCTGCTCGCCCAGAAGCTGCTGAACGGGCTCCAGGATACGCGGCAGACGATAGGCGATGTCCCAGGCCTCCGAATCTTGCTCTGAGCCATAGGCCTGACGAATCTTACCGCTCTTCTTCTCGTAAACGTTCGCGCCTGGCGTTTGCCGCTGTGGCGTGCCCATTCGCTCAGCTTCGTCTCGCAGCAAGGCGATCTCGGGCTCGGTGAAGAGATCGCCGACGATCAACAACCCATCCTGCTCGTATTGCTCAATCTGCGCGTTGGAGAGTTTCATGTCAGATCCTCCGCAGTCAGTCGCTGTCGTCGGGAGCCAGGTTAAGAGCGATCGAATTCATGCAGTAACGCAAGCCCGTGGGTTGGGGTCCGTCTTCGAACACGTGACCAAGATGCGCCTCACAACGACTGCACATCACCTCGGTACGGATCATCCCGTGCGAGAAATCTCGCTCAACGGAAACGCGTTCGTCTTCGATAGGTTGCCAAAAACTCGGCCAGCCGGTGCCGGAATCGAACTTCGTGTCAGAGCAGAATAACTCCTGACCACAGCAGACACATTTGTAGGTTCCAGCTGTCTTTTCATCATTGTATTCGCCGCTGAAAGGCGGTTCGGTGCCCTTCTGCCGACATACGTGAAACTGCTGAGGAGTTAGTTCTTCCTGCCATTCGGCATCAGATTTAACGACTTTTTCGCTCATTTCTGTTCCTAGTTCTGCTGACAAGATGCGCTGCAATCATCGCACCGGGATATGCTCTCTAGAACTATAATGCGATGCCATGGCCTCGCGTTCAATCGTGCCCTCATGACTGAAAGTCGACGGACCAAAACCTGTGGTGTGGCTGTGCTCCTTGCCATCATGTTCGTTTTGGCAGGGTGTGAAATCCTCACGCTGCACGCTACCGGAGGAAATCGAGGTGTCGAAGGTGCGGCGGTTGGGATGAAGTTCTAAGGCCTCAAACGCCGGAATTGGCCAAGACGTCGTTTTGCGGGCGCAAATTTCCGGGTGCTAAAGTCGACGTATGATCCCCGTTTCGATCGTCACTGGTTTCCTGGGCAGCGGCAAAACCACGCTGCTCAACCAACTGTTGCAGTGTAGGGACTTCAGGAACAGCCTGGTCATCGTCAATGAATTGGGCGAAATCGGCATCGATCATTTGCTCGTTTCCGCGCCCACCGAGAATACCTGGCTGCTGTCCAGCGGTTGTCTCTGTTGCGAAGTGCGAGGCGAGCTGTTCGAGACCCTGACGGACATCGTCAATAACAGAGCGTCAGGAGAAATCCCCCCATTCGATCGGATTCTGGTCGAAACCACAGGCCTCGCCGATCCCGTACCGATCCTGCGAACGATCGTCACTGACGATACGCTCACCCCATACTTTCGAATGGACCGAGTGATTACGGTGGTAGACGCGGTTCACGCTCATCAGCAACTGATCAACCACGATGAGGCGCGTAAGCAGGTCGCGGTTTCCGACATCCTGCTGCTGTCCAAGGTTGACCTTATTGAACCCGACTCCATGGATTCGGTTGCTGAAGCAGTCAACCGGATCAACGCCGGTTCGCCATTGATCCCGGTCGATCATGGCCGTGTCGAACCTGAGGTCTTGTTTAGTAGCACGGGGAGGGACGCACAAGATCTGGGGCGGTGGCTGGCGCACGACCTCCATGGCCACACGCACCACACAGGCGAAATCGGTACGTTGTCTCTGACTTACGATGAACCCGTGAGCGAATCCGGCCTCGCGACCTGGCTGAGTATGCTTACGAATTTCAAGAGTGCTCAACTGTTACGCGTGAAGGGTATCGTGAATGTTGGCGGGTACCCCTACGCCATACACGTGGTTCAGTCGGTCGTTCATCCGCCGGTGCCGCTGGATGCCTGGCCGTCATCCAGCCGGCAGTCCCGCTTCGTGTTCATCGGGCGCGATCTGGAGGAGGCTACGCTCGAAAGCTCTCTGGCGGCGTTCTCCCTCGCCGACACGCTCGAAGATACGTTTGCCGTCAATCCGGCGGTATACGCCCGCTTTCGTGAGGCTGCGGAGCGATTGCTATAGATGTTCTAAGTTCTTGATAGGAGAGGGTTTCCCATGAGCGACGTGCGCGTGCTTAAGGCTGCCAAGCTCATCGACGGTACCGGGCAAGTCATTGAACAACCCCGCGTCGTCATCAAGGACAAACAGATCGAATCTGTCAGCTCTGCCGATGGCACCGCGGTGCCATCAGAGGCTGAGATCATCGACGTCGGTGATTGCACGATCATGCCGGGGCTTATCGACACTCATGTGCATTTGGGAGCGCTCAACTGCACGAGCTTTGGTACGGCCCGGATCGCCCGCTTCGAGATCACACCGCAGCTGCAATCCTTTTATGCGCTGTTCCATTCCCAGATCTGTTTCGAGATGGGATTTACCACGATGCGCGATGCGGGCCGGGGAACGCCGCGTGGCGACTTTGCGGAAGAGATGTGTGCCGTCCGTGATGCCATCAATAACGGCATCATCGCCGGGCCCCGTTTGTTGATCCTGGCTGAGTGTGTGATTACCGGCGCGCACCTGGAAATTCTGACGATGCCACGGGCAATGCAGCGGCCAGAAGGCATGACGGCTGACGGTCCGTGGGAACTTCGCAAGAAAGTGCGCGAGCTCCTGCGCAGTGGTGCAGACGGGATCAAGACCAGTGTCACTGGTGGCGTCTCATTGGGCACTGACCCCAGTGTTCGTAACATGACCCCGGAAGAGCTCCATGCCATTGTGGATGAAGCACACGCATTCAACAAACCCGTCGCCGTACACTGCTTTACGTCGGAAGGCTTGCACATGTGTGTGGACGCAGGTGTCGATACGATCGAGCACATGGTCTACAGCGATGATGAATCGATCAATCGTGTCAGCGAAGCGGGAATCTGGGTGGTTCCGACCCTTCTCAATCGCATCGACTATGCGATCGATCAGAATGCCTTGCAGGGCATGCCACCATTGCTGATCGAAACCCAAAGGGCCATGAAGCCTCATTGTTTTGAGACTTTTCGTCGCATGAAGGCTGCCGGTGTGCGTATTGCCATGGGAACGGACATTCACAATGTGCCGGAAATGGGCTGCGCTGCGCGGGAGCTGGAGATCTATGTGGATGAGGGGATGACCCCTATGGAATCGATTCTGACGGCGACACGGGACGCCGCTGAGGCGATCGGCCTGGGAGGAACTGTGGGAACCGTTGAAGCCGGCAAATTGGCCGACATCATTGCGGTCCGAGGCGATCCACTCGACGACGTGCGCTTACTCCAAGAAGCCGACAACATCGGCATGGTGATGAAAGAGGGCAGTGTCTACGTGGATCGACTTGCCGATTCACCGAGGACCGTGAGGCACCCGGAGCCGGGTAGCTGGCGCATGATCGATCGGGAATAAATTCCGGCTAGAGTACTCTGATCAAGCCGCCGTCTACTTCGATCCCGCAGCCCGTCATGAAACTGGCGCGGCTCGACGCCAGAAATGCCACCAGTGCAGCGACTTCCCTGGGCTCCCCGAAACGCTTGAGCATGGTCTCGGCGACCAGCTCTCGCCTCGCTTCTTCAACGGTAATACCGTCGATCTCGGCTTTGACCTCGCACATGTAGCGCATACGCTCCGTATCGATCGGCCCGGGATTGATGGCGTTGACCAATACGTTGGCTGGTGCTCCCTCCTCGGCGAGTGCCTTGGTGAGGCTCAGCAAGGCCGAATTGACGATGCCCGCCGTGATTGCAAATGCGTGCGCATGGCGCGCATGTATGCCCACGATGTTGATAATGCGGCCGCCACCCATTTGAACCATCTTGTCGAACACAGCACGTGCCTGGCGCATCTGGGCCATGAATTTGATGTCGACAGCCTGTTGCCACTCCTCGTCGCTGATGTCGCTGAAACGCGCGGTTGGTGGCCCCAGACTGTTGTTGACGAGAATCTCGATCGGGCCGATCTCCGTTTCGGCTTGTTCCACCAAAGCTTCAATCGACGCGAGATCCGAATTGTCCGAGACTATTGGAGTCACTGATGAGCCGGTTTCTGAGGCGATTTGCTCGGCCACCGGCCTCAAGGTGTCCATGTTGCGAGCGGACATGATCACCTGTGCGCCTTCTGCCGCCAATTCGTGTGCAGCAGCAGCGCCAATGCCTCGGCTTGCGGCCGTCACCCAGGCCACTTTTCCCGTCAATCCAAGATCCATGATCCGTCCTCCCGCAATGCTGAACGATGAATACTTGCATGCCGCAGGTCACTCGCGCGAAGCAGCATCAACTTGCACCTTACATCATTGCAGATGGCGCACGGTCGGGAAGGGAATGAGCCATATTTTCGAAAGTAGAAATTCTCCGTATGCGTATCACCTTGCGTGACCACTCATGCATCTAATAGGCTGGTTTCTGACTGAGAGTGGACGGGCTGTGCTTCTGCGTCGATTGCGAATTGAATTTGTATTGGACGTCAGTTCGGAAGTGAACAGAGAGAGGCCGATACGTGCCGCAAGAGGCAGTACCGACAAGGGATTCTGCGATCGCCGATGACGATTTTGACGCCGCATCAATCGCTGCGGCGAAGCGGTCGGAGAAAGTGTCGACCTACACCATAAGGGTGGGATCTCTCCTGGCCGGACTCGCCGTTTGGGCCTTGATTGCTGCAACTGAAGTATTCCATCCAGCCATATTTCCACCGCCGTGGGACGTCGGAGGGACGTTGGTTCGAATGATTCTCGATGGCTCACTCATCGGCCATATTGCGGTGAGTCTTAGTCGTGTGTTCATCGGATTCATGCTGGCAACGGCGATTGCCATCCCATTGGGAATTGCGATGGGGCTTTCAACTCGCTGTTTCATGATTATCGAGCCGTTGGTTGAGTTCCTGCGGCCCGTCCCACCCCTCGCTCTGGTTCCCCTGGCCGTGGTCTGGTTCGGGATTGGCTGGACGTCAAAAGTTTTTCTCATTGCCTACGGTTGCTTCTTCGCAATCGTGGTCAACACGGTCGCCGGGATGAAAGCCGTGGATCCAGTGCATGTTCGAGCGGCCAGAGCTTTGGGCGCGAGCCGCTGGCAGATTCTCATACATGTGATCCTTCGATCTGCTGTGCCCGATATTGTCGTCGGTCTGCGGCTGGCTGTTGGCCTTGCCTTCCTCTTGATCGTGGGCTCAGAACTGATCGCCGCGAGTGAAGGCCTCGGATGGTTGATCTGGGACGCTCGGTATCATTTCCAGGGAGACACCATCGTGGTCGGCATGATCGCGATCGGAGTAGTGGGACTGCTCCTGAACCGGCTGTTGCTGGTCATGGAACGCTATTTGTTGCGCTGGAGGAGCGCTGAAGAAGGAGAAGGAAGAGTGGCTGGGTTGGGTTAGGCCAGAGGGTCTGCCCGAATTGAAAACAACTACGAAACGGAGGACTACGATGAAATTGCATCGAAACAGATCACGTTGGTTGGTTGCAGGCGTCAGTCTCGCTTTGCTGGTGGGTTCGGCAGCGGCAGGTACCCAGGCTTTCGCCGAGGAAACAAAGTTCACGATCGGAACAGCCCGGGATCTCCAACTCGGCGCCCAGATCGGTATGGCCAAGCACAAGGGATTCTTCAAGGAAGAAGGTCTCGATGTCGAAGTGGCCTATTTCGGCTCCGGCGCGGAAATGACATCGGCCATGGCGGCCGGCAAGCTTCAGATTGGGAGTTTTGGAGATTTTCCGAGCATCATCATGGTCTCCAAGAAACTTCCTGTGAAGATCGTCTCTGTGATGGCGGAGATTTCCGGCACCCAACAAGTCGTGGTGAGTAAGAACGTCAAGCAGCCAAGTGACCTGAAGGGAAAGAAGATCGGTCTGCTGGTCGGTAGTTCCGCGGAATCACTTCTGAATGGCACGTTGCGGCATTTCAAGATCCCGCTCGACTCCGTGGAGCTCGTCAACATGCGTCCACCGGAGCAGGTGGCCGCACTTGCGCGGGGTGACATCGATGGTCTGGCGGTATGGCAACCACATGCATACCGCGCCAAGACGCAAGCTGGTGGCCATGCTCTTGTTTCAGCTTTGGAGTCTTTTGTTCCCGGAATGGAGGGACCGCTCAGCTACTACGCGGCATATTCATTGCTCATGGTGCGTGATGAATTTCTCAATGCAAATCCCAACTCCATGAAGGCCGTGCTCAGAGCTCTGAACAAGGCAACCAAGTACGTCAATGGCAACAAGGACGATACCGCCACGACAATGGAAGAGGATATGAGAGCGCCGGCCAAGGACCTCAGGGTCTTCCTGGACGAGAATGTCTATGACATGACCTTGTCGTCCAAGCTCATCACGACCTTGGACAACACGGTGAACTTTATGCACGAGGTTGGTAAAATTAAATCGAAACCCAACTTCCGTGACGCGATCTCTAGCTCATTCTTGAAGAGCGTTTCTGCAGACCTCGTCGCGTACTAGTTGGTGCAGACCTGTTTGGGCCGGGCAGGATCAATCCTGCCCGGCCCTTCCTTTTTGAGGCTCAGACTTCCTCCACCTGTTCCTGATCACGTGATCTCGCCATCTCCTGTCTCAGGATGGTATCGACGTGGCGGTAGAGGTCGAAATACTCCGCACTAGAGCGATTGCGAAGCCGCTCGAGATCTACGGATACGATATCCTTCACACGTCCGGGGTGTGCGCTCAGGATGACGATCCTGTCAGCCAGGTACACCGCTTCTCCGATGCTGTGTGTCACGAAGACGCAGGTCTTCTTGTCCATCTCCCAGATTCGCAGCAATTCTTCTTGCATGGTCTCACGCGTCATCGCGTCGAGAGCTCCAAAAGGTTCGTCCATCAACAGCATGTCAGGTCCGTTGGCCAGTGATCTCGCGATACTAACGCGTTGCTTCATGCCGCCGGAGAGTTCACCCGGATAGTGGTGCTCAAACCCCTTTAGGTGAACGAGATCGACATAGTGATTCACAATCTCTTCCTGCTCTTGCTTCGATGCACCCCGCATCCGGGGGCCGAAGGCAATGTTCTGAGCGACGGTGAACCAGGGAAAGATTCCATACTCTTGAAACACCATCCCTCGCTCAGGCCCCGGACCGGTAATCGCAGTGCCATCTACCAGGATCGATCCCGATGTCGGCAGGAGAAAACCGGCGATCAAATTCAATAGGGTCGTTTTTCCACATCCGCTCGGTCCGAGAAGGCATACGAATTCTCCTGTATCGATCGATAGATTGATATCGTCGAGCGCAGTGACGTGCCGTTCGAGTCGGTCACTGACGAAAGTCATATTCAAGTTGCTCACTCGGACTTTGTCGTTCATGACGGCTACTGCTTTCGTTGACGTACCGTAAGGCTCAGCCTCGTCGTGTACTCAAGTGCCCTGGTCGAGGGTCACGCGATAAGGGATCCATTTGCTTTCCAGCCAGAGCAGACCCTTGTTGATGAAGTAGCCAAGGATTCCGATGGTGACGATGCCCACCATGATCTGCTCTGTCATGAGTTGAAAACGACCATCCTGAATCAGAAATCCGAGGCCGGAATTTGCGAGTATAAGTTCGGCGGCAACCAGCACGATGAACGCCATGCCCGCGCCCAGTCGCAAACCGACGACAATTCTGGGAAGCGCGCTGCGCAAGATGATGTGCCAGAAAATTTTCTGCTTGCTGACGCCCAGGCTCAGTGCTGCCCAGATGTGCACACGTTCTACGCCGTGAAAGCCGCTGATCGTGTTGAGGATGATCGGGAAAAAGGCTCCATACATGATGATGGCGACTTTCGACTCCTCGCCCAAACCGAGCCAAAGTATTGCGAGTGGAATCCACGCGATGGGCGGAATGGGCCGCACCAGTTCGATCCAAGGATCCACCAGGTGAAACATGGGCCGCCACAATCCAATCAGCATGCCGAGAGGGATGGCGACCAGGACGGCAAGTAGGAAGCCACCAGCCACTCGGGCCAAGCTGACAGCGATGTGCACAAACAAACTTCCGTCCGCCGCCATCTTGATCATTAATCGAAAGACCCGCTCGGGTCCGGGAAGAAAAAACTCACTGACCCAGCCTGCACTCACGGAGAGGTGCCATACGATGAAGAATCCTGCGAGGGACGCTAGCGTGTAAAGGAGCTCGGGCCGCCGGCTTCGTGGCAGAGCTTTGGACCGTCCATTCTTCAGTTCTTGGGACGAATCATCCGTCGCCAATCGAACCACCTCTCATCGCGAAAAGGGAGTATGAGCGTAGGTTTCCGCCGGTGGTGTGTCAAACGAGCCGGCCGCTCCAGGGATTACGGGCGTATCAGATGGGGATATGCGACCCGGAAGCCAGTCGGCGGGTGTCGAGCATCACTTCCCGGCTGGCCAACAAAGGGGAGTCCCCGTCCGTTGTAATTCGGTCCTTGTAGGTTCCGATGGCGAACAGGCGCGTGTCGCCGTCGTACCAGGTGTGATAGACGCTCACTGTGCTGCGTACCGGCACGATGCCATTCTGCGCCTCCCCAATGCGAACCATGCTGGCCACGCGCCGCAGGTGTGCGACGGCGACCTCGTGTGTCTCGACGGCCTTCAGCAGCTCCAGGAGATTTTCGCGAGTCTGATACATCCACTCCATGGGCTTGCGGATTTCCTCGCTGAACGCGGTGATCCGGTATGTGAAGTCGGGCGTGCACAGTGCGATATAATCGTCGAACCGCTCATCATCGAGCAGTGCGCAGGAGTCATAGATCAGGTCGGTGATCTTGTTCCGATCGATGGTCAAGACATTCGCCCGATCGCTCTATTCTGCCGCCACCGTGGACTCCGGCTCGAAGGGCTGGCTCTGGTCTCGGCCCATCAGGCGCGACCATTCCTTCCACCAGGTCCGTGCGGCGATATCATCCTGTGAGAGGTTGTTTTCCTCCCGGCACCAATAGGTATACGGCACCTGGCCGCCGTAGATGGCGTCGCCTTGCAGCTTTACTCCAAGACAATCTTCTGGGAGGTTTCGGCCGAACAGTCCCCAGATCGAATGGTAATCCCGGATGCGGCGCATGCGGTCTTCTTCAGACTCGCCCTTGATGCCCAACGCCCGGTATTGCACCAGCGTTTCGGTCGGACTCAGCGGGATCTGGTTGTCGATGCGAACGACCGTACCTCGGGTCAGGAAGGTGATGTCCGGAAACACATCGGTGATCTGAAACTCGTCCTCCTTCATACCGGGAAGTGCCAGGCTGTCTTCGCGATCTTCCCAACCGGGGTACTTATTGTATTCCACAGAGTAGCGGTCCACGGTGAAATGGCCGTTTGGAAATGTGTGCCAGTTGCGGGTGTAGTACTCGGGAATTTGCAAGCTGGTCTTGCGGTTCGCGACGTGCATGAACTCGTGATAGAGATCCATATTGGTCTCCATCCAGTTCTTCCAGTTGCACTTGAGGTTAAGCTCGAAGAAATCGATGACTTCCATCTCGACGGTATCAATCATCTCGCGCTGCAAAAACAGGCTGTCGCCGATGTACTCCTCGAGCGGCATGCAGTTCTCGTCGAGATTAACGAAGACCAGGCCATAGATCAGCTCTGTCCTGACTTCCCGTAGGCCACAGGCCTCTTGGCGCAGACCCACTGCATCGAACGCTTCAGGCCGGGGGCGGCTGGTACACTCCCCAGTGGTCGGATCATAGGTCCATAAGTGGTACATGCATCGCCAGGCCCGCAAATTGCCGGCTGGCCTGCGTAAGACTGCTGCACCACGGTGCGAGCACGAATTGACGAAGGAGCGGATTTTGCCGTCCTTGCCGCGTGCCACTACCAGCGGCGTGTCCGCCACGGACGCCGTTCGGTAGTCGTAGACCTCCGGTATTTCGCTCTCATGGAGGACGAAGCGCCAGGTCTTGGAGAGGATCTTCTCCTTCTCCTCTGCGAAAACGCCTTCATCATAGTAAACGTGATTATCGACGAAGTGCGTGGCCGGGAGTTGTGGCGGGCGAGTAAATTCGGCCTCTGTGCGGGACATCCCAATTATCCTTCGGTATTCAGGTTGGCGGTCATCTCTCAAGCGGTCCGAGCGTGCAGCGTTGGTGCGGTCTGGTCTCCACCTAAAATCTCCGCGACCTTTTCCTGCGTGTAGACATTGCTCCACATGCTGTAGGACTTTTCCAGCGCCATGAGCTTGATATCGTCGTTGAGTTCAAGCTCAATCCGACTTCCGTCGAGCAGGATATCCTTGATGCGCGACTTGTCCTGCAGGACTCGCACGTCTGCAAGCGGATCGCCATCGATCACGAGGATGTCGGCGCGGC
>DEBC01000024.1 GCA_002348365.1 Alphaproteobacteria bacterium UBA2966
GATCAGTGCGTCTACTACGCCGGTCCGGCCAAGACGCCCGAAGGCCACGTCTCCGGGTCGTTCGGACCGACCACCGCCGGGCGCATGGACAGCTATGTCGAAGAATTTCAGGCCGCTGGCGGCAGTATGGTCATGCTAGCCAAAGGCAATCGCTCGCGTCAGGTCACCGAGGCCTGCAAGGCCCATGGCGGCTTCTATCTCGGCTCGATTGGCGGTCCGGCCGCACGGCTGGCCCAGGATTGCATCCGCAAGGTCGAGGTCAAGGAATACGAAGAGCTGGGCATGGAGGCAATCTGGCAGATCGAGGTCGAAGACTTCCCCGCCTTTATCATCGTCGACGACAAGGGCAACGACTTCTTCGCCAACTTCATGAATCCCAACGCCTAGATAAATCGAGCGTATCGGATTCGGCCCGACGTATCGGCCTTCTCGGTTGAACGAGTGTCGAACTGGAGTGGGGATTGGGGATCATGAAGGTCGACTTGCAAATTCACACGGTCGCGTCGAGCGATTCAACGCTCACCATACCCGGTCTATTCGAGGGGGCTACTGCCGCCGGTCTTGCGGCAGTGGCGATCACCGACCACGACACGGTGGACGCGATTGCCGCAGCCGCCCAGGCTGCGGCGTCGAGCGGCGTGTGCCTGGTGCCCGGCGTTGAGGTGAGTACCTCCTTTCATCAATACATGGCACACGCGCTGGTTTACTCCGACACCATCGACAGCCTTCCCATTCGCGAATTCCTCGATGTTGAAGTGTACCAGGCAAAACGCCAGTATACGTCAACGGTCATCGAGGCTCTGGCCAGCACCGGTGTGCCGATCTCGCTGCAGGCGTACGACCAGGAGGCCGAGCGCAGCGGGAAAGGCGGGTCGCCACTGGAGCGAGCGCTCCTACGCGCCGGTGTGATCGCCACCGCCCGCGATTTCGACAGCAAGATAGCCCCGCTCATCCCCCCGGCGATCGTCCGCTACAATTGGGCACCGCCACTGGAGCGGTGCATCGCCGTGGCGCACGAATGCGGCGCTGTAGCCATACTCGCTCACTGCCAGAAGGGCGGGCCTTATGGAGAATTGTCCGAATCCGAATTGGACGAAATCCGCCGTCTGGACATCGACGGACTGGAAGCCGCCCACCCCGATCATTCGCCTTCACAACAGCGGTTTTTGGAGGACTACGCCCAGCGGCACGGACTGCTGATCACCGGCGGCTCCGACTGCCACGGCCCCGGGACGAACCCGCTGGGCATGGCCAGTCTGGAGATTCCCAACCGGCCGCTACCACCGGTGATCCACTTGCGCAACCTACTGGACAACCCGCCGATCTCTGGAACAAAGGACAACTAGTGGACACATCCCAAACCCATCTCGAGCCTCAATCCGCGGTAATCTGCAAGCAGCCGGGCCGCTACATGGGGTGGCCGACAATTGACCGAACCGCGTCGGGAGAGCTTATCGTCGCGTTTTCAGGTGACCGCGAGTGGCACGTGTGCCCCTACGGAAAGACGCAATGGATTCGCAGCCGGGATGGCGGCACGACATGGAGTGATCCGGAGACCATAACGGACAGCCCCATCGACGACCGCGATGCCGGCATCCACGCTCTGCGATCCGGGGCACTGCTGGTCAACTGGTTTACCTCCCTGGCGTTCGAGGATGAGTCTCATTTGACATGGATGCGGAAAGTACACCCGCGAGCCGACGAGATCTTCGATAGTTGGAAGCCGCTCGCCGCCCGGCTCACGTCGCAGGAACGGCAGTTGCTCGGGCGCTGGACCCGGCGGTCCGAGGACGGCGGCAAGACCTGGGAAGGGTGGTCAGCCAGCCATGTGGGCTCGCCCCACGGCCCGACTCAACTAAGCGATGGGCGCCTGCTCTACGTGGGTCGGGGCACACTGGATGACAAACCCATCCTCGGAGCCTCCGAGTCGATTGACGACGGCAGAACGTGGCAACTGATCTGGCATAAGGAATCGACGACCGCAGAGCGGCCACTCTGCGAACTGCACCAGGCCGAACTGCCGGACGGCCGAATCGTCGCCATGATTCGCTACGACATCGGTCCCGATCACTATCTTTGGCAGATGGAGAGCGCAGACGGGGGCCACTCATGGTCCTCCCCGCGCGTTACGGAGATCTGGGGGCTACCGCCGCACCTGTTGGTGCTGCGCGACGGGCGACTGCTGTGCACGTACGGACACCGGCGCGTCCCATACGGGCAACGGGCATGCCTGAGTCGAGACGGGGGTCGCACCTGGGACTACGAGGGAGAAATCATTATTCGAGGAGACGCGCCCAGCGACGATCTCGGCTATCCCGCGTCGATTGAAATGGATGATGGTTCCATCCTCACCGTCTACTATCAGCAAGAACATGCCGGGGAGCCACCGTGTCTGATGACCACGCGATGGATGCCGCCAGCGCGGGCGAAGAGCTGAGCGTCGGGAAGTATCGCTGCAAGCCCAGTGAGGTGGTCATCCTGACAGTTCCAGTCGGACTCCCAAACGCAAAAAAAAGAGCGGGGACCGCGATGGTCCCCGCTCCAACATCTCGGTTTCCCCACCCTTACTTCTTCGCCCGCCGCAATGCGTTCTTGAAGACCTTGTCGATCTCGCCGCGCGCGACGATCGCGTCCTTCCATACATCCGGGAAGCAATCGAGCGCATAGCCGGACCCCTTCGGGCCCAGTTCGACGACTGCCCACAATTCTTTCGAGCCACGCTGGGCTTTGACCCAATTGAAGAGCATATGCTTGAGGAAGTTGTCGCGCCAGGCGATGAAATCCAGATCGAGCTTGCCCCGACCGTTGGTGATCGGCGTCTGGCAGTGGCTGCCGGTGAAGGTGCGGAAGTGGATCAGCTCGCTGGCGGCCAACAAATCGAAGCGATATTCGGCGATCCGCTCCCAGAAATTGGCCGGGCGCAACTGCTTTATAATCGCCGGGTGCGAGTGATCAAAATTGGTGCGCAGCTTCTCCTTGTAGCGCTTCTCGTACTGCTCGGCCAGCGCCAGGCCTTTCTCCGGCGTCTCGGTGCAAGTGTCGCGGTGCCACTCTATCGCCGGCTTGATCCGCAACTCTTTGCCCGCCTGCATCACCGCCCGCGCCACCGTCACCGCC
>DEBC01000075.1:0-7964 GCA_002348365.1 Alphaproteobacteria bacterium UBA2966
CCGATCTGAAACTGGGCCTCGGTATCCCCGTTCCTGGCCTCTGCCATGAACAGGTCAAATGCTGTCCGATAGTCCTCGGCCGCCAGTGCTTCATGGGCTTGTCGAGTATCTGCGGCGACTCCGCTTCCCCCGAGAATGCCCGCGAAGAACATTAATTAAGTAAAGGGCGGTTGCGGTCCGAGTGAGTAACATTGAACTCATAGAGATGAACATAGGTTGTCTACTTACACCCGGCAACGGCTTCGGGATGTCAGACGCCCGACAAGCGGTTGCGAAACTGACGCCATTGACGCCCACCGGCAACTTCGAGCCGGCGACGTTGCCGACGTACCCACGGAATATCGTCTGAAAGAACCAGCAATCCCAACGGAAGCATCCAGAATCCGAGGACCGGCAGAAATCCCAGCACCCCTCCCACGATCAGAGAAACGCCCACAGTACGCCGCAGCCATGAGTTGGGATGACGCCGTATCGCCGCAATTCGTTCCTTCATAAATCAAGTGAGATCGTGCGAAAGAGCCAGCTTCTCCGGTACCGGCAATTCGATGTCCAGCAGCATCTGAGCAAAGGCCTTGGCCTGCGGGTCCATGCGAAGCGACGCGACGCCGCCGCCGCCGAGAGCGCCTTCAAGCATGAAGTTGAACGCATTGATTCCCGGCAGTTCGTAACGTGTCACCTTGCCTTCGAGAACGTGAGCGAAATAGGCCGCAACGGTGCTGGACGTTAATTCAGTCCTCAAGACGGGCAAGAATTCTGCCTCGCGGGCAATGACACCGATGTTCGCGCTATCCCCCTTGTCACCGCTTCGAGCGTAGGCAAGCTTAACCAGTCGTACGGGAACCGATGGCACGTTCTCCCGGAGTTCTTCGTCTGTACTGATGGACGATAAGGGATCAGCTGCTTGGAGTGTTTTGGAGGGGATATGTGCCGGAATGCCCGTCGACTGATCGCCCATATCGACGATTGACGGAACCAGGCTTTTTTCGATCAGGAAGGAGTGCAGACGCACAACCGGTGAGACCCGGGGGCGGCCTCCAAATATCCCGGTGACGCCGGGGGCCATGCCCGTTACTGCGGGCGCAATCTCACGGGCAAAGATCTCAAGCGCCTCACGTTTTTCATGGTGAACAGCGATCTTCACCATGACTTCGCGTGTGGCATGTGCACGGGCATGCGCTCCGTAGGTCGCCTCAGCTCCGAGAATCTCGGTGTCCGTGTCACGATAGTCTCCGAGATTCTTTTCTCGAAAAAGGTGGCGCGTACGATTGAGGATGGCATCGGCGACCGCATCGCCTTTGGCTTTGGCGTCGATCCCGCCGATCATGAACAAGGCTGTCGCACGGTAACCGTCCTTGTGGGTCGCATTGACCTTGTATGTGGTCGTGGCGCCCAACCCTTTTGCACCCGCTACACGTACCGCATCTGGCCCAGTCTGCTCTAAGGAAACCTGTCGAAAATCACAGACGACGTCCGGAAGGATGTAGTGCGCGGGGTCTCCCAATTCATAAAGCATCTGTTCGCCGACCGTGGCCGTGCTGACCAATCCACCGGTGCCCTCCGGTTTGGACACCGTGAAAGTGCCGTCAGCTGTAAAATCAACGAACGGAAACCCGATGTTATGCCAGCCCGCGGAAGACAACTGCCAATCAGTGAAATTTCCGCCTGTGGCCTGTGCGCCGCACTCGATGATGTGTCCTGCGAGGCTGCCGGCCGCCAGCAGGTCGTAGTCATCGTCTTTCCACCCGAATTCGTGCATGAGCGGCCCCAGAACAACCGCTGAATCGGCGCATTTCCCCGTGATGACGATTTGAGCGCCCCCATCGAGGGCATTCGCAATGGGGCGGCCGCCCAGATAGGCGTTCAGGCTTTGAATGTCTTCGGGAAAGGACTCTCCCGAGAACATCTCTCTTTTGTCGACGTCGGCCAGTTCTCCCAGCCGCGGCAAGAGATCATCACCTTTGATCACGGCGACATTGATGTCGTGACCCGCTTCGGCGGCAAGGACGAGGAGTGCATCCCTGCAGGCTTCTGGATTAACGCCTCCTGCATTGCTGATAACCTTGATGTCGTTCTTGATGACATCCACGAGGATGTCCTTCATCACTGGATCGACGAAATCCGTTGCATAGCCAAGATCCGGAGACCGGCCTCGCGCCCTGGACAGCAACGACATCGTGACCTCTGCGAGATAGTCAAAGACGAGGTAATCCACGCCACCTTGCCGCACAAGTTGTGCCGGTGCACTCGGCGTATCACCCCAAAACCCCGCGCCAGAGCCGATCCTGACGGTCTTCATCTGAGCACTACCTTCCCGGCCATTGTGGTTTGCGCTTTTCCAGAAACGCGCCATAACCTTCCTGAGCGTCCTCAGTCATCGACATCCGGGCGACGTTAGCTTCCGCGAAGGCAAATGCCTGCTGCAGTGGCATATCTTGTATGGCATGAACTCCGTTCTTCCCATGACGCAATGCCGTCGGCGACTGAGTTAGGAGGCGCCCCAGCAGCCAGTCCACTTTTTCGTCCAGTTCTTCAGGCGGCACCACATAGTTGAGCAATCCCATTTCCAATGCTTCCTGAGCCGTAAACGGGTCACCTGTCATGCACATTTCCATCAATTTGCGCCGCGGTACCAGACGCAGCATGTAGCCGAGTATTTGCATCGGAAACAGACCGATTTTGACCTCTGGGACGCCGAATTTGGCATTTTCGCTGGCAACGGCCAGATCGCAGCCACAAAGGAGACCCATACCGCCTGCCAGTACGTGCCCGTTAATCCGCGCGAGAATGGGAAGATTACAGGCTTCAAACGCCCTGAATAGCTGAGTTAGGGGATTATGAGTCGCCGCCATGTCCGGCTTCACAGGAGATGCGGAACCCTCCGCCTTGAGATCGGCACCCGCACAGAATGCCCGATCACCCGCGCCCGTGAGGACGATTGCGCGGGCAGTCGGATCGTTGTTTATCTCGAGTATCGCTTTCCTGATTTGAGCCAGGACGCTTTCGTTAATAGCGTTTCGCTGATCCGGCCTGTTTATAGTGATCCATTGAACGTCACCGCGCCGTTCGATCAATACCTGATCTCTCTCATTCGACATGAATTTATGCCCTCACTATACTTATTTTAAACAACATTTTCTCTCAACGAGAATCTCTGCATCATCTGGAACGGTGTGCCGATCATGCGCTTTCGCCCGCCGCATTCCGGTCCTTGCGCCAGAGCGAGTCTTGTCGGGGAACGGCAACGTATTGATCGGGCCAGCCCCCGTCACGCATCCCAAGTTCCTGCGTTGCATGAAGACTCCAGTATGAATCGCGCAGATGGCCGCGCGCCAGCGCCACCAGATCAGCATCTCCTTGCCGGAGGATGCCTTCGACTTCTTCCACGGTGTTGATGTTGCCCACAGCCATCGTGGCGATACTTGCTTCGTGCTTGATCCGCCTGGCAAACGGAACATAGCCGAGGGGCTCCGGTCTCGGAATCATTGACCACCCCGCAATGCCGCCGGCGGACGCGGTGATGTAGTCGACTCCGTGATCTTTGAACATGCGAGATGTTTTTACTGCGTCATCGTCGGTATTTCCGCCTTCCACTCCGTCAGTCGCCGAAATGCGCACGCCCAGCGGCATGCCATCGGGCAACGCCGCGCGGATCGAATCCACAACCTGCAACGGAAACCTCATGCGATTGGGAAGGTCCCCGCCGTAATCGTCGTTTCGTTTATTGGAAATAGGCGACATGAAGCCTGAGATTAGGTAACCGTGCGCGCCGTGAATCTCGATCATGTCGAATCCGGCTTCAACAACGCGCTCAGCGGCCTTACCGAACTGCGCGACAACTTCATCAATCATGGATTGATCCATAGCCTGGGGAACTTGGTTGCCCTCGCCATAAGCTTCGGCGCTTGCCGCAATGATCTTCCAATTGCCCGAGTCGAGAGGTTGGTTCTGCCCCTGCCATAAGGGTTTGGTCGATGCTTTTCGGCCCGCATGTCCAAGTTGAATTCCAATCTTCGCGTCCGAGCGCTTGTGGACGAAATCCGTAATTCGACGCCAGCCCTCTACATGCGCGTCCACATACATTCCAGTACAGCCCGGAGTGATCCGCCCGATAGGTGAGACACCAGACATTTCCGCGATGATAAGGCCCGCACCGCCCACCGCGCGCGAACCCAAGTGAACGAGATGCCAATCGTTGGGTGTTCCCTCCTCCGCCGAGTATTGGCACATCGGTGAGACAACCACCCGGTTGGGCAACTCCAGATCGCGCAATTTGTACGGTGAAAAGATCGGCGAAGTGTCGGCGATGTCGTTCATCAGTCTTACCATCCGGAAACGGATCGATGTCCCAGCAAATTATCCATTAGAAGATTTGTACTGTTCACCCGAAAGTCGATCAACGCTAGACCGTTGCGATCGGCGTGACGGGGGAACCTGCGGCTCCGGGCATCCGGAGTGGCGGCGCCGTCAATAGAAAGCGGGAACGTCCGTGCTCTCGAAGCCACTGTGCAAGCTCGGTCAGATACCAGAGTTCTCCGAGGTGGACACCCAACTTGAAGATGCAGTGCTCGTGCAACGGAAGTGCCGGTCCTGGCGTCCCGCTATCATCGTCACCGATGAAATTATAGATGTTTCCGGGTTCGATGGACTGATGATCTGCGATCAACGCGACCAGACCGGTTTCTGTTACCCACTGGAGAGTCCGCGCATCCGTGCTGTCAATGATCGGACAAGAGGACCTGGCTGTTTGCGGTTCAGGATTTCCCTGCATTTCGAGAATTTTGTGAGCAGAGCCGGTGTGCAGGCACACTAGATCCCCCTCCTCGACAACGACCCCATCCGTTTCGACGACATGCATGAGCTGATCGAAACTGATGTGTTGTCGTTCGTCACCGTAGTGATGGTACAGGTCGATAAGTACGCCGCGCCCCTGCAGGCCGAACTCGGCGGTCTTCTCAATACCGAGGGCTTGGGCCCCTACCCGGCCGTCGTCGGAGGAGATTACCTCCTCTGATACGGCCTTGTGTCCGTTGTAATAGACATGCTCAGGCACTCCATCATCATCAGCATCGAACTTCGAACCGATATGAGCCAAAGCGTCCCATTGACTGGAGTACTGACTATAGAGATGCATCATCTCGTCGAGGATGATGTCGGTGTGCATGGGGTTCTCGCTGACAATGGGATAGCCCCCGTCTTCCCGGACCGCCGTCAGTTGGGGTGGATGTCGCAATGGATTGAGAACGTTTCCGCCGGGAATATTGAGCGGCAGGCTTAGACAGAACGTGATACCTTCCTTGACCTCGGCGATACCCTGCAAGACCTTTTCCGGAGTTAGAAGGTTAAGCCGCCCGTACTCATCATCGGGACCAAAGTTCCCCCAATTCGAACCCTCAGGTCGCGTCTTCCACCGCTCAGCCATTTTGACCTCCTGCCACGTTGTGAGCCATCGCATCTACGAGATCTCGCGTCGTTAGACACTGAGACCCTGTCGATCCCGACACAATAACGTTGCAGATGGATTCATCCCATTCGCCTCGGAGGCCGGCGAGATATGGACTCCACCAGGACAGCAGACAGCCGAGAACCCACCGGAGCATAAGCTCCAGTGGGTTGGCTAGATTCGAAAAGAAAGCTCTACTGGAACAGGGCTAGTACACTCTGCGGTGCAGCATTGGCGATTGACAGTGCCTGAATACCGAGCTGCTGCTTGATCTGCAGAGCCTGTAACTTCGCGGATTCTTCGGCGAGGTTGGCGTCGACGAGATTTCCGACACCTTCCTTCAGAATGTCCACGAGTTGCGCGGTGAAGTTTGTCTGAACCTCGATCCGCTTGGCTGACGAAACCAGGGCTGCCAGCTTGTCGGACACGCTCGTGATCGCGCTGTCGATGGCCGTCAGAGCCGTCGCAGCACTCGCACTGGTCGTCAGATCCGAGGCGCTGATCGCCAGCGTCGCCGCATCCATTGCCTGTGCGGTAACCGTGATCGTGCTGCCTTCCGCAGTGGAGATAACCGTGAGGTTCGTCGCACCGCTCTTGATCAAGTTCACGGAGTTGAACTCGGCGGTGGCCACGATAGTGGACAACTGATCACGCAACGCAGTGAAGTCGTTGTGCAGGGCCGTACGCGAAGCGGAGTCGAGACCCGCCTGGTTGGCCTGCACGGTCTTCGCCTTCATCTCAATGAGAAGGTCGGCGACGGCCTTGCCGGTTTCGATAGCAACGTTGACAGTCGATTCACCGGCTGCAAGGGCGCCCTTTATCGCCTCCGTGCCGCAGATATCGCCCCGCAAGTTGTTGGCGATAGCGAAAGTAGAAGCGTCGTCTTTGGAACCGTTGACCCTGAAGCCCGTCGTCACCCGCAACTGGGTGATTTCGAGCATGTTCGTCGTGGAGGTCAGATTGCGCAGGGCGGTCATCGCCCCCCCCCATTGGTGTTGATGGAGAGGACCATGATTAGCCTCTTTTTGCTTTTTACATCGGCACTCGGCCTTATCTACTCACCGCACTTTCTGTGCGTCGCCGAAGGGATTCGTCCCTTGGCGGTCGCAATTCACGACAAATTTGCCTAGGCGATTTCTGCACGGTGGAAGAAATTTCCCAGTCACTTTTGATAGTCCTCACGGAGCTTTTCATGTTTCTTGAAAAGACCGTTCCCAGCACCTGGGATCGCTTTGAAAAGCAAACTTCTTCAGGCTTGCGTGAAATTGGCCAACAATGCATTGACGTGGCGGCGCCAAAACGCCATACAGGGGCCCAACTACCAAACTCGCTAGATGTATTGGTGGATCGCAGGGCAATAACAATTCGATCTGGGGCCGGCGCACGTCATGGAAAGCATTATTCTTCTCGGGTGTCTAATTGTCTTGGTGCTGCTGGGCGCACCAATTGGTTTTACGTTGATCGCACTGCCGGTGGTCTACATCGTCTTGTTCGACAGCAGCGTGCCACTGAATCTGATTCCGACCCAGATGTTCGACGTGCTCGATTCAGTCACGTTGACCGCTATTCCCTTCTTCATGCTGACCGGCGAACTCATGAGTACGGGAAAGATAACCGATCGATTAGTGGAGTTATCGTCTCGAATAATCGGGCGCATGCGCGGCAGTCTTGCTCAGGTCAACATCCTGGTGAGCATGTTCTTCGCTGGCATGAATGGTTCGGTCGTGGCCGACACTGCGACGGTTGGTTCCCTGCTCATTCCAGCTATGAAGATCCGTGGCTACGAGCCGGAGTATGCAGCCGCTCTAACATCCGTGAGTGCGACGATCGGCGGTATCATCCCCCCCAGTATCGCGATGGTCATCCTGGCCAATGCCGGCGGAATCTCCGTGGGTGCATTGTTCGCAGCCGGAATCATTCCGGGCATCTTGATCGGCATGACCTTGATGATCATGACCTATGTGATCTCGGTCAAACGTAACTACGAACGCAGTGACCAGGAGTTTTCATGGGGCAGTCTTGGCAAGGCGTTCCTGAACGCGTCCTTCGCACTGGTTATCCCGGTCGTGCTAGTCGGCTCGGTGATGGGGGGTATCGCCGGCGTTGTCGAGGCGGGCGCCATCACGGCCTGCGTTGCCCTGCTCCTTGGCGCGTTTGTATACAGGACTGTGACCTGGAACTCGGTGGTTCAAGCCTTCATTCGCGCCTTTCGCACCAGCGCTATCGTGTTCATCATTCTCTCCGCCGCCGGACCTTTCAGCTGGCTGCTGACGGTCCTGGGTGCGATCAACCTCCTGAGCGAATGGCTGCTGAGTTACGCCGACTCACCCATCCTTTTCGCAACCGTGCTCGTTCTGTTCATTTACTTCATCGGCATGGTCATGGACGCGGGCGCCAACATCATCGTGCTGGGACCTGTGTTGATTCACATCTGCGTTCAGGCGGGATATCCGGCGGAGCAAGCGGCAATGATCATGGTCATCGGCTTCCTGTTCGGGACCGTGACCCCACCCATCGGTGTGGC
>DEBC01000075.1:8349-9248 GCA_002348365.1 Alphaproteobacteria bacterium UBA2966
TGCCATACCTGGTAGCCTTGTTCTTCCTGCTGTTTGCAGTGATCCTGGTTCCGCCGATTACCATGTGGCTGCCGACCATCTGGGGCTTCATTTAGAGAGTAAGGCCAAGCACGATGTTGGATGTTCTCAAAGCAATCGATATTTGGATCCGCCGGCTTCTGACGCTGTTCTGCGCTCTGCTGTTGGCGATGATGGTGATCTTCACTGTCTACACGGTGTTCATGCGGTATGTGTTCGAGAATCCGCCGCCGTGGGGCGATCAGATGGCTGTCTTCAGCTGCATCTGGCTGGTGTTTATCGCCCTGGCACTCACGACCCGGGAGAAAGAGCATATCGCCCTCGATATGCTCTATACCTACCTCCCGCCGAAGTGGTCGTTCACGGTGCAGGAAACCTGGAATCTGGTCATTTGTGTGCTTGGTGCCGTGATCATGGTGTATGGCTATGACACCGCAATCAACAATTTCGGCAAATACTGGGAGCTTAACTACCTTCCCAAGAAATACCCGATGATGATCCTGCCCACGACCGGCGCACTCATCATGGTCGGTGCCTTCGTGGCATTCCTTGAAGACGTTGCCGCTTACCGAAAGGGCGAATTCCACGCCCATGAATACGTCGATGGCACAGACTTTGTTCACGACGATGAACCGGCGTGAGCTGACTGCCATTAAGTAGTTTTGAGATGGGGCGCTCCGGCGCCCCTTTTCTTTGCACTCGCGGCACAACGCACAAAGGGATTTTATTCCACGACCAACAACAGTGTTGGTTGCGCCCGGACCGGTCTTGAACGGTCGCCCACACCACTGGGGCAATGATCAGCTGGACCGTTCTCTCCCTGTTAATTGCTGCGAATGGGGAACGGATCGATGAGTCGACGTGGCTGCACACTGATGTCC
>DEBC01000092.1:0-4131 GCA_002348365.1 Alphaproteobacteria bacterium UBA2966
CTGAAGCCTTCAGGGATTTCGCGCAACAATGTTTCGACATGGGTTACAAGGCATTCAAGATTCATTCTTGGGCGCCGGCGATTATTGAACGCGAAGTACAAGTCGTTAACGAGGTCGGCAAACTCGCCGACAAGATGGATCTGATGATTGATCCGTGTTGCGTTTACCAAACCTATGGCGATGCGCTGAAGGTCGGCAGAGCCTGCGATGCGAACAACTTCTTCTGGTACGAAGACCCCTTGCAGGATGGCGGTGTTTCCTTCTATGCGCACAAGAAATTGAGGCAGTCGCTAAAGACGCCGATTCTGCAAGGCGAGCATTTGCATCTCGTCGAGGCGCATACGGATATGGCGATTGCCGAAGCGACGGATTTCTGGCGGGCAGACCCTGAATACGATGGCGAGATAACCGGTGTAATGAAAATTGCCCATGCCGCAGAAGGGTTCGGAATGGATGTGGAGATTCACATTGGCGGGCCCGCGCAAAGACACTGCATGGGCTCCATCCGTAATTCGAACTACTACGAGATAGGGTTGGTGCACCCTCAGGTGCGGAACCATCTCAATCTACCCGTCTACATGAATGACTACAGTGATGAATTGGATTCTATCGATTCAAACGGGGAGATTAATGTCTCCGAGGAACCTGGATTGGGCGTTGTGTACGATTACGAATACGCCAAGAAATTCCTGGTCGATACATTGGTCATCGAGAACTAGGGATTTACGACTTCGGCGCTGACGGCATGAGTCCGCAGCTAAGCGAAATTCACCGGAAGGTCTCTAACGGCGGACACCCACGAACTTGTTGAGTGGTTCGGGGTCCGATTCCAGCTCGGCCGGCGTGGCTTCCCCCGCAACCGAACCGTTCTCGATGAACACGATTCGATCGGCAATCTGCAGCGCCGCTTCAACTTTCTGCTCGACCAGCAAGACCCCGACACCGTGCTCTTTCAGACTTGCGACGGTTTCGAGCAGTGTGGCCACGACGGTTGGCATCAGCCCCTCGCTGGGCTCATCCAGGAGCAGGAGCTGGGGTTTGAGGCAAAGGGCTCGTGCCGTTGCCAGCATCTGCTGTTCGCCGCCACTAAGGGTTCCGGCCCGTTGCCGCATGCGCTCCGTCAGTACCGGGAACAGATCGAGGACCCATTTGAGGGTGTCGTCCCCGCTTTCCCGCGCCAACAGGCCCATTCGGAGATTCTCCTCGACACTCATTCCGGAGAACAGGCGCCGGCCCTGCGGGACATAGGCAACGCCGAGTTTTGGAACATGGTGCGGGTTCATCTGGGTGAGTTCGCTCTCACCCAGCGTGATTGTGCCCGATCGCGGCTTGATCTGACCCATGATGGTGCGGAGCGTTGTTGTCTTGCCCGCGCCGTTGCGGCCCAGGAGTCCAACGATCTCGCCCTCGGCGACACCAAAGGACACGTCCCTGAGAACCTGGACGGCGCCATAATAGCAGTTGATATTGTCAAGCTGCAGCATTGGTTCCCAGGTATGCGCGTTGAACTTCTTCGTTCTGCTCAATCTCGTCGGGCGGACCCTCCGCGATGACCATTCCCTTGTCCATCACCGTGATCATCTGGGCCAACTCCAGCACCACCGACATATTGTGCTCGATCAGCAAAACGGTAGCGCGTTTCGAAATGGCGCGGATCAGTTCGCAAAAGTTCGAGATCTCATCAAGCGCCAGGCCCTGGGTTGGTTCATCGAGAATCAACAGTTCGGGTTCCAGCGCCAGGCCCATGGCAACTTCGAGAAGGCGTTGATGGCCATAAGGGAGATCGCCGGCGCGACGGTGTGTGTCTTCCGTTAAGCCGACCTGAGACAGGGCCAACTCGATGCCTTGAGTCACGCGCGCCTCACGCAACATGAGGCGGTCGAGCAGACCGCCCATCATGCGGCGTTGCACGGCGAGAGCCACATTCTCGTAACAGGAAAGATTGGCGTAAACGCTGGTCACCTGGAATGTGTAGACAATTCCACGGCTGACACGATCCCAAGCGGACAAACTGGAGATATCTTCGTCCTTGAAGCGTACGGTTCCTTCTGATGGGCGCAGGCGACCGCTGACCAGACTGACCAGGGTTGTCTTGCCAGCACCATTGGGACCGATAACCGCTCGTATTTCGCCGGTGGGAATCGTCAGTTCGACACCTTGAACGGCCTGCAAGCCTTCAAAGTTCTTGCTGAGTCCGGTTGTCTCGAGGAGCGTCAGGGTAGCCATGTCAGCCACTTCTCACGGATGGTGCCCATCAGGCCCTTGGGGAACCAGAGGACCAAGCCGACCAAGACGACGCCGACGACGATCAAGTGGCTCTCGGTGAGTCCGCTTGAAATATCGACGAGATAGAACATCAGTCCTGTTCCCAGAACCGGTCCGACCAACGTGCCCATGCCGCCAACCAATGTCCACAACAACGGAAAGATCGAATATTCGATCGACGCAAACGTGGAGCCAATATACGAAAACAACAGGGCATACATTGCGCCCGCTGCGCCCGAGAGAGTCGCCGAGATCACCAGCGACACCAGTTTGTACTTATATGTGTTGTAGCCGAGCATTCGGGTCCGGGGTTCATTTTCTCGGATGGCCACGAAGACCCTGCCGACCGGCGAGTACACGAGGGCGATGCAGAGTGCGAACGTGAGGCTGAACAATAAGAGCGCCGCGTTGTACTTCACCGATGGATCGGAGAAAGCGAATTCCATGCCGCCAATTTGAAGCGGTTGAAGCACCTGCGAAATGACGATCCCCTGATCACCCAGCGTGATCTCGTTAAAGTAGAGCGTGGAGAGGTGGGCCGCTTCGGCAAACATCAGAGTGACGATGAGGAAAGAAACGCCACTCGTGCGGATGACGATCAAACCGAAGATTACGGCGAGCACCAGGCTTGAGACGACACCAACGGCGAATGCCTCGACGGCGCCGAACTGAAAATAGAAAACCGTCAGGCCCGCCCCGTAGATACCGGCTGCAAAAAACATGGCATGGCCCAGACTCAGCAGGCCTGTGTAGCCGAGGAGAATGTTGTACCCCAGAGCGAAGCTCGCGAAGACCATGATCCGCGCCACGTTCGTGTGGTGGTAAGGCGAAAGCACAAACTGCGCCAACAGCAGCACGGCGATAATGCCGAGGTGAGTAATGAGAACCTTGCCTGAGATTTGGCGGCTCATGCCTCTTCGTCTCCGAACAATCCGCCCGGGCGCACGACCAGCACCAACGCCACCAGTAATGTCGCGAGAATCTTAGCGAGCGTCGGAGAGAAAAAGACTGATATGACGCCATCAGAGATGCCGATTACAAACGCAGCGACCAGGGTTCCACGGAGATTCCCGAGCCCGCCGATGATCACGACAATGAACGATAACAACAGAGGATCGAGGCCCATCAAATAGTGTGCCTGCTGAATAGGCACCACGAGGACACCGGCCGCGGCTGCCAGCATCGCGCCGAAGGCAAATACCAGTGCGTAAACTCGCCGCACAGGCACACCGTAGGCCTGAGCCATTTCCTCATCTTGCTGCGTGGCTCGCATGTAGAGGCCCATCTGCGTTCGGCTGATTGCAATCCAGGTTGCGATCAGCAGAAGTGCCGAAACTCCGGCTACGATCAGCTTGTAGCCTGAGTAGCCGAACCACGGGAACGAGACACGAAAGTAAATGGGCGCTTCGACCGACTTGGCGTCCCCGCCGTAGAAGGTGAGGACGATCTGCTGGATGATGTAGAGCAGTCCGATCGTGCCTACGATCGTGCTCTCAGGGTCGTACTCGACGCGTCGCAGGATGAGATAGTCGGTCGCAAGGGCAACACCGCCAACCACGAGCGGCCCCGCGATCAGAGCGATCAGAAATCCCACAAGCGGAGATCCTCCGACGACGGAACCAAACCACCAGGCGAGTACCGCCCCCAACATGAAAAATTCGCCGTGAGCGATGTTGACGATCCGCATCACTCCAAACACCAGGGAAAGCCCGAGCGCGGTCAGTGCCAGGACCAGAGCTGTGACCGTCCCTTCGAGCAATGCCAGGAACAGATGGGGTCCCAGACTCATTGGATGTCAGCCCTGCCCTGCGACAAGCCGGAGTGGTCGCCGGAAATGATGTGGGAAGTCATGGTGCTTCAATGCGC
>DEBC01000092.1:4522-5885 GCA_002348365.1 Alphaproteobacteria bacterium UBA2966
GTCTCGACCAGCCGAATTACAGAGGCTGCTTCGTGTAGTCGAACTCAGGCTCGTAGAGCGAATCCTCAATCGAGGTCTTGTGCACGACTTTGAGCTTCTGGTTCGTGACCTGAGAAATATACTGTTCGGCGTGAGCCTGATGGGTGCCACCGCGGAAAAGCTTGTGGCCCTGAGGATGTTCGATCCCCTCATTGAACCAGCGCGTGTTCTCGAGCGTCTCGATGAACGCCTGTTTGTCCTTGGGCGTGGGATCGACGTAGCCGCTCTGCTCCACCGTCTGCTTGATGCAGTAGAGAGTTTCCCAACAGCCAAACATGTGTGAGGCGTACGCGGTGTCCTTAGGATCATCCACATAGGTTCCGTCGGCGGCCATGCCGACCTTCTCGCGATAGAAATCCGCGGCCCGTGTGGGCAGGCCATCCGCATAACGGGGGAAGCCTTCCCAGAAATGGGTTCCCTCAAGGAACTCGAGACCTGGACTTGCGATGTTGACGCCTTCGAGAGAATCGATGAAGCCGAAGATCTGCGGACGGTTGTTGCCGAAGTGCTCACCCATCTCACGCACGAAGGTCAAGACACCGGGACCGACCATGACGTGGTAGAGCAGCTCCGTGTCCGAGGGGATGCGCGGGAAGTATTTGGTGAACGACGACTCGCGAGGCGGAATGGGGATCAGTTCGCTGACGGTTCCACCATTCGCCTTCACGGCAGCCCCGAAGTAGTCCCTGTGCGCATAGCCGAAGGCGTAGTCGGGGTAGATCATCGTGACCTTTTTGCCAAGCTTGTCCAGCACCCACTTGGCGATCGCAGTCATCTGTGAACGCACATCCGAAGTGCCAGCCTGGAACACATAGCGGCTGAACTGCCCGTTGGGTACAGCCGGGGTTTCGCTGACGACGAAGTACGGCATCTTCAATTCGCCGGCGCGCGGTGCAGACCCAATGACGACGTGGGAAAACAGCGTGCCGAATACGAAGTCCACCTTGTGTTGGTTGGCGAACTTCTCGACGACTTCCGCGCCACGTTTGGGATCGGTACCGTCATCTTCGATGATCAGATCAATCGGCCGACCACCGATTCCACCAGTCTCATTTATCAATTTTACAGCGGCCTTGGTCGTGCGCTCATACCAGCGTCCATAGCCCGCGCCGATGCCGGTGCGGTGGGCTTGGAACCCGAGTTTGAGGGGCTTGTCCGTTGCGGAAGCCGCCCGAGGGGTCAGCGGACTGGGGATGACTCCACTGACGAGACCGCCTGCTGCCACACCGCCGGCAACGGCTGCACCCTTGAACAAGCCACGCCGTGAAACACCAGGCCAGCTTGATTTATCTGATTGTTTCTTAGTCATCGGCTCAACCTCCCC
>DEBC01000165.1 GCA_002348365.1 Alphaproteobacteria bacterium UBA2966
CTTGTCCGGAAAAATGTACGCGAGTCCCGCCGGAACCGCGACAAGCAAAAGGTAAAAGGCCAAAGCGCGGTTCCACGGCATGACACCGTTCAATATGTGATGGAGATGATTCCGATCGGAGTTAAAGGGAGATCGGCCAGCAAGGACACGTGTCACCATCAGACGCAGGCAATCCAGTATCGGCACCAAGAACCACAATGCGACAATATCTGCCGACAATACCGAGAATTTCACGCCGTAGACGTAAACCGCCAATATCCCAATCCCGGTGCTCAGAGCGTAAGCCCCCGAATCTCCAAGAAACAACCGGCCCCTAAGATTGAACGGCATCGCGATAGAAATCGAGATACCGAGCACCACCAGTAGCGGGGTCAGGTGCGATGGCGCATAGGCCAACAGGCAAATCACCCAAATCAAGGACAAGCCCAGCACCAGACCGTTTCGACCATCCGCCATGTTCACTGCGTTCTGGAGTCCGACCAAGCAGATCACCGTGAATAGCGTGGCCCAGCCGTACAGAAATACCGGCAAGCTCGAAAAGCTGAATGTGAAGGCTTCGACTCGCAGGGCGGGCACGGCGTAAAGGGCTCCGACGCAGATGGCCGCGGAGAGGATAAGCCGCCAGAGAGGTTTCACATGAACACGGTCGTCAACGTACCCTAGAACGAGCGAACCACCTGCGACGGCTGCAAGTGTGAAATAGAGCGGCGCATAGCCGCTGTGTGATCCGTAGAATATGGAGCTGCCAACGAATGGTAAGATCGACGCAATTCCGCCTACCAGTGGCGTGTCGACCTCGTGGGTCTTGCGGATGCCGTCTGGCGAATCGACAACGCCCAACAGTAGACCCATTCGATGGGCCGCCAGGCAGACGGCCAAAGTAAATGCCGCCGCAATCAGGTAAAAGAATGACATCGGAAAGCCTTGGGCTCTCTGGCTTACGCAACCATTACATGTCAATAGATCAGCAAGTGTCAATTTCGCAATTACTGAATGGCCTAAATTATGGAATCTGCAATATCTGGACTTTCGTGATTTGCGAACGAGCTTGTCATCTCAACCACAAAGAGGGTATGACGCAGCAAGCATAGGGCACAGGTTGAATAGGCTCTTACTCGTGCAGGAACACCCCGTGAACGTCTCGGCCATATTGGATGCCGGTTTCAAAGAACACGGGGCACTGTTGCAAGCGACAAGGGATGCGGTAAAAGAACCGTTCACCCAACTGGTGAGCGTGTGCATCGAGGCGATTCTAAATGAGAACAAGATCATCCTGTTTGGAAACGGGGGCAGTGCGTCCGATGCGCAACATATTGCGGCTGAACTGGTCGGGCGTTATGTCTCGGACAGAATGCCGATCCCGGCGATTTCGCTGGCAACCGATTCATCGGCACTCACGGCAATTTCCAACGACTACGGCTTCGAACACGTTTTCGAACGTCAACTGACAGGACTCGGGACAGCGGGTGACGTCGCAATTGGGCTGAGCACATCCGGGAACAGCCCCAACGTCATTCGCGCATTGCAAGCTGCGCGCACATTGAAAATGACGCCAGCCGGGTTCGCCGGTAATACGGGCGGCGCCATGCAAGATATCGCTAGTCCTGTATTAGTTGTGCCCAGCAGCGAGACCCCCAGAATTCAAGAAATGCATATCTTGCTCGGTCATCTGCTTTGTGCCGCCATCGAACAGGGGCTAGGCCTCACCCAGGACGATGACTAGTCATAAATCCATGCCAGATCACGGCTGCAAACAAGTGCACTTCGTCATCCTCGCCATCGAGGTCTGGCGCTGATGTGCGGTCTCGTTGGATTCCTGGAACCGCCGGGGACCAGAAATCCGGAGCAAGCACGGTCCATCGCCGGAAGCATGTCTGCGGCTATCCACCATCGCGGCCCGGACGACGAAGATACCTGGTGCGATGTAGATGCCGGTATAGGTTTCGGACATAGACGGTTGTCGATCATCGATCTGTCGACCCACGGCCGCCAGCCCATGGAGTCGGAATCAGGACGTTACGTCATCGCCTACAATGGCGAGGTCTACAATTTTCCGGACCTTCGTAGGGAGCTCGAGTCCAAGGGACACACATTTCGTGGTCACTCTGACACCGAAGTGATCCTCGCCGCTATCGAGGAATGGGGACTCGAGTCGGCACTCAACAGATTCGTCGGTATGTTCGCATTCGCGCTGTGGGACCGATCGTCGCGGCAGCTTCATCTGGTCCGAGACCGACTTGGCATCAAACCATTGTATTACGGTTGGTGTGGTCAATCTCTCCTGTTTGGATCCGAACTACGGGCAATCGAACGGCACCCCGACTTCGTGGGCGAGGTAGATCGGGAGGCCTTGTCCCTGTACCTGAGATTCAGTTACGTCCCCGCGCCGTGGTCCATGTTCAAGGGTGTTCGCAAGCTGTCACCGGGAACCATACTGACTACCGACGGCGTCCAAGGAAATGAGCGATCGGACGTCTATTGGTCTCTTCATGACGTCGCGGAAAGCGGCATTCGAGCACCGTTCCGAGGCGATGATCGAGAAGCCGCGACAAAACTGGAGGATTTGCTGCGCGAGGCCACCCGCCAGCGCATGATCGCAGACGTGCCGATTGGCGTTCTGCTATCAGGAGGAGTGGACTCCAGCACGGTTGCGGCCTTGATGCAGTCAGAGAGCACCTCACCGGTAAGTTCATTTACGATTGCGTTCCCTGACAGTGAGTTTGACGAGAGCAAGGACGCAGGCTTGGTGGCCAATCATCTTGGGACCGATCACCATGAATTACCGGTTACGGCCCGAGACGCCCTTGAATCAATTCCCCAGTTACCGGCCTTGGCCGACGAGCCATTTGCCGATTCCTCTCAAATACCGACCTTTCTTGTTTCGCATCTGGCCAGACGACACGTGACGGTGTGCCTGTCCGGTGACGGCGGAGACGAAGTCTTCGGTGGGTACAATCGCTACGCCTGGTGCGAACCCTTATACGCAATATTCGATCGCACACCCTATGAGTTCAGAAACCTCGTGGGCAGGTCGATGCGAATTGTGTCGCCGGCGACTTGGGACCGGACTGCCCGCGCCCTCCACCCCTTATTGCCAAAGTCCCTCCGCCTTCGCGATCCAGGAGACAAGATTTACAAGGCGGCGACTGTGATCTCTTCACCCACTCCGGCAGACGCCTATCTCCGCCTGATCAGTCAATGGCAATCGCCTGGTAACATTGTTCTCGGCAGTGAAGAACCTCAGACACTTATTGCACAGGCGGAAAATTGGGATCACATCCCAGATCTGACACGGCAGATGATGTACTTGGACTCCATGACCTATTTACCCGACGATATTCTGGCAAAGGTCGATCGCGCGAGCATGGCCTGGAGTTTGGAGGCGCGCGTTCCACTTCTGGATCATCGCGTGGTGGATTTTGCCTGGACGCTTCCACGACATATGAAAGTTTCCGATGGAGTCACCAAGTCCATACTTCGGGATGTCTTATATAAATATGTTCCGCGAGAAGTCATCGAACGGCCAAAATGGGGATTTGCAATTCCACTGCATGACTGGCTTCGTGGTCCACTCCGTGACTGGGCAGACACGCTACTTGACGAGCAAAGGCTGATCTCGGAAGGCTATTTTCGCCCAAAAGAAATTCTACGCGTGTGGCAGGAACATCTCTCAGGAAGGCGGAACTGGCACACGCACCTGTGGAGTGTCTTGATATTTCAAGCCTGGCTAGATCGATCAAACAGCTCCGATCGAGCAACTCTGGCTGCAGCGTAATTCATGATTATCTGGCTTATTGGACTCTCAGGAGCGGGCAAATCCACCGTCGGGCGAATTGTCGCAGAACGGCTGCGACAAAATTGCCGAAACCTTGTCTATCTGGATGGCGATGACCTCCGCGAGGTGTGGGGCGATTCACCCGGTCATACGATCGAAGGACGCGCCCTCAATGCCCAGCGTATCTCACATCTTTGCCACCTCTTGGACTCGCAGGGCATCCACGCTGTTACAGCGATCCTTTCCATCTTCCCCGAGTGGCAGGCTTGGAATCGAGCATACTTTTCTCGTTACTTCGAAATCTACTTTGATGTCCCTCTCGAAACCGTCGAAGCAAGAGACCCCAAGGGGATCTATGCCGCCGCCCGGGCAGGCCGAGAGAAGAACGTCGTGGGCATCGACATCCCGTTCACGCCACCACTCAACGCAGACTTGATCTTGCAACCACCCGAGGTTCTGGAGCCGGTCGACGCCATCGCCAATCGGATACTCGACGCATTGCCATCCCTGGAGATGGCGGAGTGACGTATCCCTATACGGGTCGTGATCTCTTCGCTGAGCCGGAGACCTATGCCTACGCGGTTTGCGACCGAGATGACTATTTGGATGATTGGAAGACCAGTCGGCAACACGCCAAACACGAACTGGCGAAGCGCGCAATTTCGGGGGGTGCTATCGCAGTTCCCCATGATATGCAAAAACCTCCCGGGGTTCTGGCATTGAACTCGGTCCTCGGACAATCACCGGTGTCCGAGTCTGCACTGGAACCCTTCGTGATCAAGTTCGAAGTGTTTGGCCGTCTGTTCGCATGGTACGGGGACAGCGGCCGTCGTCATCCAGACTCGCCGTTGGCCAATCTCTCGACATACATCCTTTTCGCGGAACGCCTTTGCGAAATCGCGGAGGGAGCGAAATCACTGAAACATCTTTCGACGCTGCTCAAGCTCTGCGATGCACTGACAAGCCAGGCTGCCGAACGCTTTCTGCCGGAGGACGCAAGTCGATTGACTGATGTTCTCGACCGGGAGGAGTTGCTGGTGAAAGATATTGCTGAATCCGAATGACTGACGTTCTGGATGACGTAGCTTTGATTGTCGGTCCTTCGGCCCGGTCCCGGGCCTATGCCCAAAAGCTCGTAGCGGCCGACATACTGCCAGGGTTGGTGCTGTACCAGCCAGGGGAAGAGTGGACCTGGACAGGAGACGAAGTATTCGAGGTTGATCTCTTTGAAGATGGCAACGTCTTCGAATTCCGGCCTAACGAAAGCGCCCGCACAACTCTTGAGCGCAGGGCAATTCCTGCGCAGGAGCTTAAGACGGCACCCATTGGTGACGACGCCAACTTAGAAACCTTTAGCAATATGCCAGTCGATGTATTGGTTTTCTCCGGTTACCGCACCGGGATTCTGCCTCAGGCCGCGTTCGATATCGGAAAGAAATTTCTGCACGTCCATGGAGGTCATGTCCCCGAATATCGTGGCAGTACGACCTTTTATTACAGCATTCTCTCCGATGGATTGATGGGAGCCTCCGCAATTTGGATGGATCCTGGAATTGATACCGGTCCGGTCATCGCCCGAAGGCACTACCCCGTTCCGAAGGGCATCAATATTGATTACATCCTCGATCCGCTGGTGCGGGCCGATACGCTGGCAGCGGTACTCCGCCAGCGCGTGCGCGAAGAAAGATGGCCTCAGGCGGAACAGATTCTCCCTGACGTGGGGCAAACGTTTCACAAGATTCATCCTGTGTTGAAACACCTGGCGCTTGGACAATGCGGACTACTTCGCAAGGAGACCGCCTGATGCGTGCGACCTATAGGTCTCATGGCGGGGTCCACTCATACTGGCAGGCACGCTGGGAAACTGTGCCGGCAGACGAGGGCACGCTGAATCTCACAAGGTATCCGGGCGTCTATGCCGAAGAGGTCATGTCGCGTGTCGACGGACCAGTTCTCGAAGCAGGGTGCGGCGCCGGGCGCGTCGTACGCCACTTCCACGATCTCGAGCGCGACATAATTGGACTCGACTACATCCCCGAAGTCCTTGGCAAAATACGAAACGCCGACTCGACGGTGCGGCT
>DEBC01000021.1 GCA_002348365.1 Alphaproteobacteria bacterium UBA2966
GTAGGCTCATCCAGCAACAGCAGTCTCGGTTCAGTTGCCAGTGCCATGGCGAGTTCAAGCTGTCGATGCTCGCCGTGACTCAGTGTTGCCGCGACATCTCCAGCACGTCCCATAAGACCGACAAGGTCGAGGAACTGCTTCGCCGGCTCGAGCAATACGGAATCACGTGTGGCGTCCTGCCAGAAATGAAACGAGTGTCCGGCGTGTGCCTGAACAGCAAGTGCCACGTTGGCCAAGACCGTGAAGTCGAGAAATATACTGGTGATCTGGAATGACCGGGCGATACCTAGCAGCGAACGCGCGTGGGTCGGTGCCTGTGTGATAGGACGTCCCGCGAAGGAGATGCTACCCCTGTCCGGGCGAATTTCACCGCTGATCTGACCAACGAGGGTCGTCTTGCCGGCACCATTCGGGCCGATGATGGCGTGGATCTCACCCTCGCTCACGTCCAGATCGACGGAATCTGTTGCCACCAGGCCGCCGAAGCGTTTGGTCAGATCGTGGATCTGGAGCAGCGAATCAGCCACGGAACTTCTCCAGCGCGCGTACGGCGCCGGCAATTCCGCCGCGGGCGAAGATTACGACAAGGATCAACAGCGGACCGAAAACGATCTGCCAATGCTCGGTGACCCCGGAAAGGAATTCTTCAATCAGTAGAAAGGCGGCGGCGCCGTAGAGCGGTCCGAACAGGGTTCCCATCCCGCCGAGGACAACCATGATGATGAGATCGCCAGAGCGCGTCCAATGCATCATGTCTGGACTGACGAAGTCGGTGCGGTTGGCGAGCAGTACGCCGGCAATACCGCAGATAGCGCCGGCGATCACGAAAGCGATCAGTTTGTAGCGATACACAGGCACGCCGATCGATGCGAGGCGGCGCTCATTGGAGCGAGCGCCGCGGATCACCAGCCCGAAGCGGGACGCGACAAGGCGCTTCACGGCGTAGAGCGTGCCGAGCAGTATGGCGAGCACGAGATAATAAAACTGCGTGTTGTCATTGATATCGATGACGCCGCCGAATTCGCTCCGCATGTAGAGCGAAAGACCATCGTCCGCGCCATAGATCTCGAGGCCGACCCCAACGAAGTAAAGCATCTGACCGAAGGCAAGCGTAATCATGATGAAATAGACACCGCGCGTTCGGATACTGATGACGCCAATAATTAGCGCTGCCAGCGATGATGCGACTATGGCCAGCGGTACGTGCAGGAACCCGTTAGCGAGCCAATCGACACCGTCTTCGATCGCGTGAAAGGTTCCAATTCCAACTACGTAGGCACCGATTCCCATGTAGGCGGCGTGCCCGAAGCTCACCATGTTGCCGAAGCCGAGGATGAGGTTGAGACTGATCGCGGCAATGGCGAGGATCATCAGGCGCAGGAACAGCCCAAGATAGAAGGGCTCCTGCAAGACGTTGGTGATGGGCGGTACCAGTGCCAATGCGACGATGGTGCTGGCTGCAACAACGACACTGGGGGAGAGGCGCATCGCTCAGTGCCCTCTCGGCGGGAATAGTCCCTGCGGCCGGATCGCGAGCACGGCGGCCATCAGAATGTAGATCAGCATCGATGACATGGCTGGTCCTGCCGTCTCGGCGACTTGATTGGTCAGGAACAAGCGCAGGAAGTCGGCCAGGAACGCCCGGCCGACGGTATCGATCAGGCCGACCAGGATAGCGGCGACGAAGGCGCCGCGTATGGAGCCAATGCCGCCGATGACGATGACCACGAAGGCAAGGATGAGGATGGTTTCGCCCATGCCGATCTGAACCGTGAGGATTGGCGCCGCCATCAACCCTGCCAGGGCCGCCAGCACCGTGCCGAGGCCGAAGACCAGGCTGTAGAGCAACTGGATGTTGATTCCAAGTGCGCCGACCATCTCACGATTCGAGGCGCCGGCCCGGATCAGCATGCCAATTCGTGTGTGATTGACGAGAGCTGCCATGCCTCCCGCGACGATCAAGCCGGTGACGATGATGGCAATCCGGTATGTCGGATAGGGTACCCCAGGCAGGATCTCGACACTGGTTTCGAGGAATGCCGGTAGTGGAATGTCGAGTCCGGCCGGACCCCAAACGATGCGCGCGAGCTCATTGAAGAACAGAATCAGCCCGAAGGTCGCCAGTACCTGATCGAGATGGTCACGCGAGTAGAGGGTTCGGAGCGCGATGGCTTCGACGGCGATGCCGAGCACTAAGGCTGCAGGTAGTGCCAGGGCAGCGCCAATCAGGAACGATCCGGTCCAGGCCGTGAAAGTCGCTGCGAAGTAGGCACCCATCATGTAGAGCGAACCGTGAGCGAGGTTCACGAGGTCCATGATGCCGAACACCAGGGTCAACCCGGCCGCCAGCAGAAACAGGAGAATGCCCAGCTGTAGGCCGTTCAAGCACTGCTCGAGGAGAAGAATCCAGTCCATGGGTTAGTTCTGTCCCGCCGATCTTGAGGAGGGAGATGCGCAGACAGCTCCTTCTCGAGTCCCTCCCCCAGGCAGGGGGAGGTGAAGGAAGGGGTGGACGCCGGTTGCCATTGAAGAGTAGCGGAACATTACAACACACCCCCTCTACGCTCCCCCTGTAAGTGGGGAGAACAATAATCAGGAAAGAGAGCGCACCCCAACACATAAGAAAACGGGGGTGCATCATGGCACCCCCGCGATCTTAGGCGTAATTACGCCCTACCAGGACATCCTGCAGTCTTTTGCGTAAGTGTCCTGATGGTCCTTGAAGACGGTCGCCACGATCTTGGTCGTATGGTTGCCATCCGACCCCTTCACCACTTCGCGCAGATAGAAGTTCTGAATGGGGAAGTGGTTGTTGCCGTACTTGTATGGGCCACGCACCGATTCATAGTTCGCTTTACGCATCGCGGCACGCATGCCGTCGCGGTTGCTGAGGTCGCCGTTGACGGCTTCCACCGCGCTCTTGATCAGGAAAACGGTGTCATAGCTCTGTGCCGCGTAGAACGACGGGTAGCGCCCGTATTTCGCGCGGTAACCATCGACGAACCGCTTGTTGGCTGCGGTGTCGAGGTCGGGTGCCCAGAACTGGGTCATCAGGCTGCCCTCGGCTTGATCCTTCAATAGCGGAAGGTTCATCGAGTCCACTGTGAACACCGA
>DEBC01000045.1 GCA_002348365.1 Alphaproteobacteria bacterium UBA2966
ATGTGCTCTTGCTTCGAGCCGACCAAGCTGTTTGTCCACAACCTGAACTACTTCAACCCGTTTATCTCGGGCGATCCGAAGATTATGGGTCCGACCACGCGTCAGATTCATAAGGAATTCGACTATTTCAACACCGTGTTCTCGGACAAGTATAACCAAACCTACATCGCGAACGGTGCGTTCGACGATTACGGCTTGGGCACGAAGTTCCCTTGGACGAAGATGGAAGAGCTCAAGGGCGTTAAGATCGGCGCCGCCGGGCCGAACCTTCCTTGGCTCGACTACGCCGGTGCTTCGAAGGTCCAGACCAACCTGAACGAAGTCTATAATGCGCTGCAGTCCGGCGTGTTTAGCGGTGTCGTGATTTTCCCGGCTCCATATTTCGGGTTCAAGTTCGGTGAAGTAGCGAAGTACTATACGACCATGGGCTGGGGCTCGGTTGTGGCCTACCCGATAACCGTCAACAACGACACCTGGGCTAAGCTGCCTGACTCCGTGAAGAAGATCATCATGGAAGAAACTGACGTCTACAACGTAGCCGTTGAAGACGAAGGCGTTCGCAAGTTTAGCTCCGCTCTCGCCAATCTGAAGAAGCAGGGTGTCACAGTCCGTGACCTCGGCGACGCAGAGCGTGGCAAGATGGCGCGTGCAATCGAGCCTTGGGTCAACCAGAAGGCCAACGAGTACGAGGCGAAGGGCGTTCCGGGCAAGGCCACGTTCAAGCGTCTGATGGAACTCTCCATCAAGAACGGTGCCAAGCCAGTTCACCAGTACGTGATCAAATAAAGTCCGATCACATCGGATTCGCGAAAGGGCGGCCTCCGGGCCGCCCTTTTTTGCATGTTGCTCTTATAATCTCGAGCCTAAAAAAGGCGGCCCGAAGGCCGCCTCTTACACGTCGCTGATTTTATTCTGCCTATTCTGCGGCATCGTTCGCTCCAATGCCGATATTACGACCGGCATAGCGACGCAGGCGCAGGTCGGCCTGCTCCTTATGCCCCCAGAAGCGTTCGACCTCGCACAGGCGCGAGCAATAATCGCCGACCACGGCACTCGCTTCTTCGGTAATCTGCTGATATGTGCAGGTCTTCATGAACTTGCCGACCCACAGGCCGCCGGTGTAGCGCGCCGCGCCCTTGGTCGGGAGCGTGTGGTTGGTGCCTATCACCTTGTCACCGTAGGAAACGTTGGTCTCGGGGCCGATAAACAACGCACCGAAGTTGGTCATATTGTCGAGGAACCAGCGCGGGTTCTCGGTCAGAATTTCTACATGCTCGTAGGCTAGCCGATCAGCCTCCGCGCGCATCTCCTCGCGGTCGCCGCACAGGATGATCTGGCCGTAATCCCGCCAAGCCAACGACGCCACATCGGCGGTCGGCAGAATTTTCAACTGCCGCTCGATTTCTCCTGGGATAGCCTCAGCCAGTTCGCGTGAGGTGGTAATCACGGCCGCCGGCGAGTTGGGCCCGTGTTCCGCTTGTCCGAGAAGGTCAACAACCACCATTTCCACGTCTGCGGTCTCATCGGCAACCACAAGAACCTCGGTTGGTCCAGCGAATAGGTCGATTCCAACCTTACCGTAGAGCTGGCGCTTGGCCTCGGCCACATAGGCGTTGCCCGGGCCGACCAGCATGTCGCAGGGCGCGATCGTCTCAGTACCAATACCCATGGCCGCTACGGCCTGAACCCCACCGAGACAGTAAATTTCATCCGCACCGGCAAAATGCATAGCCGCAATGGTTGCGGCATGCGGGCCACCCTCATTCGGAGGCGTGCAAGCAATGACCCGCGGCACGCCCGCAACCTTGGCGGTCACGATCGACATGTGCGCGGATGCTACCATCGGATACCGCCCGCCCGGCACGTAGCAGCCTACGCTGTTTACCGGAATATTCTTGTGGCCTAGGGTCACCCCCGGAAGCGTCTCGACCTCGACATCCTGGAGCGCGTCGCGCTGGATTTGCGCGAAGTTGCGGACCTGGGTTTGGGCGAACTTGATATCCTCGATCGTCTGCGCCGGCAGCGAACTGATCAGTTCCTGAGTCTGAGCGTCCGAGAGCCGGAAATTATTTGGCGTCCACTTGTCGAACTTCTCCGACAGCTCACTCACGGCCGCGTCGCCACGCGTCTTCACGTCGCCGAGAATCCCCTCGACGATGCTGCGTACCTTGGCGTCCGCCTCGTCGCTCGCCTCGGAATCCATCCCCTCTTTCAGGAACTCGATGGCCATTTCTCTCTTCCTCGTATGGGTGTGTTTTACGGTGTCATAAAACAGAGCGAGCGGCCCCGGCAACCCCGGCACCGCCCGTTCCAAACTGTCGAATGCAAATGTTACTTGATGGCCTGAGGGTTGATTGGCGAACCGACACCGCGGGTTATCGGTAGCGGCGGGGCGACAAACATGAATTCATACACCTTGTCCTCGTCGCAGTCGTTCGCCAAGTCCTTGAGATAGAAGATCTCGCCCATGGTGATACCGATCTGCGGGATCACGATCCAGTGCCATGGCTGGAAGACGTCATCAGTCTCGTTCGGGATGACCTCGCAACCCCATGTGTCGGCGCAGATCGCGGCGATTTCCATATCGTGCATCCAGTCGCAGGTGTGGAACGACACTCCGGGCGCATCGCCGCCCGCATATCCGCCCCACTCCCCCGCCGCCAGGCAACGCTCCATGTGCCCCGTGCGGTAGATCACGAAGTCGCCGCGCTTGATCTCAAGCCCCTGCGCCTTGGCGCAAGCGTCCAGGTCATCGGCATCGATCGCCGTACCGTCGTCGAGTGAATCAACGCCGGCCCAGCGCGCAATATCGAGCAGTACCCCGCGCCCGACCATCTTATTGCGCATCTTGTGGATCGCGTTCTTCTCGGCACCGTTAGCGCCGACGAGTGTCGCATCGTAGCCATTCCACATCTTGTCAGAGTTGAAGACATGGCCGAGTGCATCCCACTGGGTGCCGCACTGCAGCGGCAACGACACCGCATCGTCGGCATACTGGCTCGGATACTTCTTACCGGGGACCGTCTGTTTGCCCTGAACCGCATCCGTTCCCGTGGCGAGCATTGTGTGAATCGGGTTCCAGCGGCCACCGAACAGTCCGTTCTGCGGTCCATCACCGTCGAAGTTCAGGCCCAACGCAAAGACCTGTCCCTTCTTGACGAGTTTGGCCGCAGCCTTACGCTCCTCGTCGCCCACATAGTTGATAGTGCCCCATTCGTCATTCGGACCCCACTTTCCCCAATTCTTGTTACGTTCGGACTTCTCCATGATAAGGTCCATTTCGAAGCGGTGTTTCGGATCGTCGTAACGGTGCATGGCAGCTTTCCCCTTTGAATTTTCGGTGCGCCCGTCTTGTACGGGCCGAATATTGTTGACAGGACTATAACAAACCGAAGGGGCCACGCTCCAACGGAACGTGACCCCCGCAACGCATCTCTCCAATGAAGGTTACTTAATCGCCTGCGGGTTGATCGGCGAACCCGTGCCGCGGGTGATAACCAGCGGCGGGGCGCAAAGGAAGAACTCGTACACGCCATCCTCCGCGCAATCCTCAACGAGCTCCCGCAGATACCAGATCTCGCCATGGACAATCCCGATATGCGGGATCGTCACCCAGTGCCAAGGCTGATTCAGACCCGGAACGCTCTTATTGGGACGCACCTCTATACCCCAGGTGTCGGAGCAGATGCCGGCGATCTGCTTCTCGTGAATCCAGTCGACGGTCTCGAAGCCCAGACCCGGCGCATCGCCGCCGCCGTAGCCACCCCATTCGCCCTTGTCCAGGCAATCGGCCATCTGACCGGTGTTAAAGATTACGAAGTCGCCCCGACGCACCTCGACGCCCTGCTTCTTAGCCGTATTCTCGAGGTCATGGATCGTGATCTCATAGCCGTCCGCGAGGCGTTTCTTGCCCTTGTAGCGAGCGACATCCAGTAGCACGCCGCGGCCGACCATCTTGTCGGCAAACTTTTCGATTCCGTTCTTGTGGGCGCCACGGACATCCACGAGGGTCGCGTCATATCCGTTCCACATCTTGTCGTCAGTGAAAACGTGCGAGAGCGCATCCCACTGGGTCGCAGCCTGGGTCGGGAGGTTGATGGCATCGTCGGCATAACGCATCCCGGCGAGCGGCTCCTGAATTCCCTGCACCGCATCCGTGCCGGTAGCGAGCATCTGGTGCATCGGATTCCAGCGACCGCCAAACAAACCGTTCTGCGGGCCATTTTCGTCGAGGTTAAGGCCGAGGCGGAACACCTTGCCCTTGCGCACCAGCTTTGCCGCGTTGGCGATGTCTTCCGGAGTGATGTAGTTCAGAACTCCTAGCTCATCGTCCGGGCCCCACTTGCCCCAGTTCGAGAGCTGTTTGCACTTGCGCATCACGTCCGCTTTGGTGAGCAGCTTCTTGCCCTTGCGCCCGGTGCTTTTCTTCGCGGCTCGTTTGCGTGCGGTTGCTTTTTTGGCCATGTCGGTCCCTCGCCTTTCCCTGATCTCAAAATCCTGTGCGCCTGCCGGTCTTACCTATGGCATCGGGCTCGGTTATGGTCGCACCAATTTCGGAATGCAAGCGTGCATTCCTACAGCCACAATCACATCGTGACAGGAAGAATATGATGAGTGTTTCCGAGATCGAAGAGACAAAATCACCCTCACAGCGGCTCGACGGTTTGGTCGCCGTTGTGACCGGTGCGGGCCGTGGCCTCGGGCGAGGCATTGCCCTCGCACTTGCGGATGCCGGGGCGGAACTTGTTCTCGTCAGCCGTACCCAGAGCGATCTCGATGAAGTCGCCAAACGCGTTCAGGAGATGGGCGGAAGCGCCAGCACGATCGTTTGCGATGTTACCAACGCCGCTCAGGTAACCGAACGGATCGAAGGCCTCGAGCGGATAGACATCCTGATGAATAACGCCGGAGCTAATATTCCCGAACCGTTCGTGGACGTCACCGAGGAACATCTCGACTTCCTGCTGAACATTAACGTGAAGTCGATGTTCCTCGTTGCCCAGGCTGCCGCGCGACGGATGCTGGCCGGTGGACGCGGCGGTTCGATCATCCACATGTCGTCCCAGATGGGCCATGTGGGCTCACCCAACCGCACCAACTATTGCGCGACGAAGCATGCGGTCGAAGGCATGAGCAAGGCGATCGCGGCAGAACTCGCGCCCGAGAACATCCGCTCGAACTGTATCGGCCCAACCTTCATCGAGACGCCGATGACCAAACCGATGTTCGAGAATCCAGACTTCAGGGAATTCGTGATGGACCGCATCCTTATGGGCAGGCTCGGTAAGATTTCCGACGTGACCGGCGCGGTCGTCTTCCTGGCCTCACCCGCCTCGGAACTGATCACCGGCGCGAGCCTGACGATCGATGGCGGCTGGACGGTCGTATAGCTCTCCGGTCCTTTCACGTGCATTCTTTGCAGATCCCGGCGATGAAGTGTGTGTGTTTTCACGTATCTGTTGCTACCGATTGATCCGGAATTACGGTAATAATTGACCAATCCAACGACTAAGACTTCCGCTGGAAGTCCGCATAAGGGGGAAAATCATGGGCGCACCCGCACGCGACGAAACGTACAACTATCCGCGTTTCAAGATGAGCAACTACGAGCTCGGCTATTTCCCGGGCCCAAAGGCCGGCGAGGACGTCAACTATGACTACACGCTGACCGATCTCGACGGCAACGAGGTCAGCCTGGCGGATTACAAGGGCAAGTGGCTGGTAATCGAGTCCGGCAGCCTGACCTGCCCGATGTATGTCAAGAACGTGAAACCTTACGCCAAGCTGAAAGAGAAATACCCCGACGTCGAGTGGCTGGTCGTCTATGTCCGTGAGGCGCATCCCGGAGAGAAGGCAAAGCAGGCGACGACGATCGACGAGAAGATTGAGTATGCCAAGCGCAATCGCGACGACTACAAGGAAGCGCGCAAGATCATCGTCGACAATGTCGAGGGCAATTGGCACCACGAATGGGGCCTACTGCCAAACACGGTCTATGTCATCAACCCCGACGGCAAGGTTATCTACCGTGCCGACTGGTCCTTCGCCCATCATGTCGACCGAGCGCTTCAGAACCGGGACAAGATCAACCCCGACGAGCATATCGCCATCATCGGCGCAGCGCCGTGGATCACGATCCCGGTGACGCTCAAGGGTGGCTGGATCGCACTCTACGATATCCTCATCATCTTCCCGAAGGTCTATTACATGCACTTCAAGCTGGATATTCAGACCTGGTGGGCAAAGCGCAAGGCACGCAAACAGGCGGCCTAGCCCCACCGCATTTTTCGGTCAGGCCGGGCCGGGCGCCCGGCCTTTTCGGTTCAGGTGATCAGGATGGCCCTGAAATCATTCACGTTGGTGCGCGTCGGGCCAGTGACCACGAGATCACCAATCGCCGCAAACAAACTATACGCATCGTTGCGCGCTAGGACGTCCATCGCCTCGAAGCCGGCGGCGGCGGACCGCTCCAGGCTGTCCGGCGTCACGATCACGCCGGCATTGTCCTCAACGCCGTCGATGCCGTCCGTATCACAAGCGATGGCATAAATGCCCGATGCGCCGGCCAGGGCGGCCGCCAGGCTTAGCGCATACTCCGCATTGCGTCCACCGCGCCCGTCACCGGTCACCGTCACCGTTGTTTCACCGCCGGACAGTATCAGGATCGGGACCTCGTCGGCGCGTGACCTCTGGAGTTCACGTGCCAGCGCGGCATGTGCCGCACCCAGATCACGCGCCTCCCCCTCCAGATTGGCACCAAGTGACATCACCGCCAGCCCCGCCTGTCGGGCCGCTCCCTCGGCCGCCACCAGCATCTCGTCTGGGCGCGCGACGATGACGTTCTCGACATTCCTGAACACGGGATCGTCCGCCTTCGGCGTTTCACCCGAAACGTTATTCAGACGCGATACTACCGACGCCGGGACATCGATCCCGTAGCGCACCAGAATCTCCAGCGCGTCATGGCGCGTGGTGGGGTCCGGAACGGTCGGCCCCGAGGCGATGACCGAGGGATCGTCTCCGGGAACGTCCGAGATCATCAGGCTGACCACGCGCGCGGGGAACGCGCGCAACGCCAACCGCCCTCCCTTGATCGCTGAGAGATGTTTACGAACGCAGTTCATCTCGTCGATCGGAGCGCCGCTGCGCAAGAGCGCGCGATTGATCTCCGCTTTCTCTTTATGACCGATGCCCTCCGCCGGCGCGGCGAGCAGCGCCGAACCACCGCCCGAAACGAGACAGATGAGCAGATCGTCTTCTGCAAGCTCATCCACGAGCGCAAGAATGCGCTGCGCCGCCTCGGCGCCCGCCGCGTCAGGCACGGGATGCCCGGCTTCGACAATTCCGATGCGCTCGCATGGCACGCCATGAGCGTAGCGCGTGACGACGACCCCCTCCAGGCGCTCGAACCACCCTTCCTTGCGTGCCGCATCCTCCACCGCGCGAGCCATGGCGGCGGATGCCTTCCCCGCGCCGACAATCACGACACGCCCCCGGTCGCTCGGAACCGGGAGGCGCGACGGCACGCATATCGCGGGGTCCGCGGCGGCAATGGCGGCATCGAACAACTCGCGCAGAAGTGCGCGGGCGCCGGGTTCCTTAATGATCATATTCTGGTTGCGCACAGCTGCCCCTTGCGATCACGCGTCAGCCCGATATTATCGCCCACTAAGCCTATCGGCGGCCAAACAAGAAACAAAACCGCACATATGCCGTGATGGGGGTTCCGATGAAACCAGCGCCTTTTGGGGGCAGCGGGGTGAACCCGATGTCCGCTCGCACTGGTCGGTTTGGCACCCTCCAATAAACAATAAATGTAGCAACCAACATATGAAGGAGCGGAATCATGCAAGGAGCCGACACGGCTTGGATTCTGACTTCGACGGCACTGGTTTTGTTCATGACGCTGCCCGGCCTAGCCCTGTTCTATGCAGGCCTGGTGCGATCGCAGAACGTGCTGTCGGTTCTCATGAACTGTTTCGCCATCGCGGCGACGGTTTCCATTCTCTGGTTCGCGGTCGGTTACTCGATCGCATTCGGTGACGGCAATGCCTGGTGGGGCGGACTCGGGAAGTCGTTCCTGTCCGGCGTCGGCATCGACAGCGTGTCGGGGACCATTCCCGAGACCCTGTTCTTCATGTTCCAGATGACCTTCGCCATCATCACCCCGGCACTTATCGTGGGTGCCTATCCCGAGCGCATACACTTCTCGTTCGTCATTGCCTTCTCCCTAGTCTGGGTTCTGATCGTCTATGCGCCCGTCGTGCACTGGGTCTGGGGCGGTGGTTTCTTGGCGGAGATGGGCCTGCTCGACTTCGCCGGCGGCGTTGTCGTTCATGTGACTGCGGGCGTCTCCGCCCTCGTACTGGCGATGATGCTCGGACCGCGGCGGGGTTTCCCCAACGAAGTGCAGCCACCGCACAACCCGGGGCTGACCATGATCGGTGCGGCCATGCTGTGGGTCGGCTGGTTCGGCTTCAACGCCGGCTCAGCCCTGGCGGCGGACGCGGCGGCGGGCATGGCCATGACCGTGACCCATATCTCCGCGGCCGCGGGCGCCATCGCTTGGTCGGTGATGGAAATTATCCGCTATCGCAAGGCGAGCCTCGTAGGTGCGGTGACGGGCATGGTTGCTGGCCTGGCGACGATCACCCCGGCATCCGGCTCGGTCGGCCCCATCGGCGGCCTCGTCCTAGGTCTCGCCGGTGGCGTCATCTGCTATATGGTCACTCAGGCCGTGAAGCAGCGCTTCAAGATCGATGACTCCCTCGACGTCTTCGCCGTACATGGCATCGGCGGCATGCTGGGTACGCTGCTGACGGCTTTCTTCGTCTCGGTAGCCCTCGGAGGGAACGGTCTTGCCGAAGGCATGACAACGGCCAACCAGCTCGGCGTTCAGGCCTTCGGAATCATTATCGTCGTAATCTGGTCCGCCATCCTCACCGCCATTATCGTGATGGTGCTGAAGATGTTCCTGACCTTCCGCGTCGACGAGGAGACCGAGGTTCAGGGGCTCGACCTGGCACTGCATGGGGAGCGCGGCTACCACAATATGTAGCCGCCAAACCTCATCGACCCTAACTGCGGGGCGGTGCCGCGAACAAAGCGCGCACCGCCCCCAACGATACAGGATCAGACATGAAATTCATTGTTGCGATCATCAAGCCACACAAACTCGACGATGTCCGTGAGGCCCTAGCGGGCGTCGGCATCGAGGGTATGACGGCCAGCGAAGTCAAAGGCTATGGG
>DEBC01000162.1:0-8833 GCA_002348365.1 Alphaproteobacteria bacterium UBA2966
TATGGGGATGATTCTGGGCTATTTTACGCCGGGCGGGTTTTATTTAATCGTCGATCATTTCACCGGCATGACCTGGAATGTGATCTTTTGGGGGTGATTTAAAGTTTGACATACACCTATGATTATGTGTTATATTCTCCGGATGTAGATGGTGTAAGCAGTGCGTACATGTTCATGCTATAAATGTATTTATGATAGCATTGCCGGTAATTGTTAATGCCTTGTGTTCAGTGCTGGTAATAGGAACTTCTCTCAGGAGAAGGGGCGTATGAATTTAAAACTTGTTCTGTTGGCGATAGTGCTCGGCAATGTCGACACAGGGGGGGCCCAGGTTTCGCATTTCCGGCTCGGCGGCGAGGAAGGGTTGGATTGGGAAGAGCAGACCTTGGTCAACCTGATGGCCGACAACGCGACGACGCCGGGCGCGCTACAGCCACTCGAGTTGAAGCCCGATGTCAATGTGGTGGCCCAGCTGCGTCATTGGACCCGGTACCGGCAGCCCATAGATATTGACTATATGGAGGGTATGCCCCGCGTGTGGCGCGCTATCGGCGATGTCTCGCGTCCGGGCCACGTCTCTAATCCGATGGAGTTCATAGATGGAGATCTCGAAACGTTTTACGAGGGCCGAGATTTCCAGGCGAACGGAGGGCTTGGCGGGATTTGGGGAGAATTCTATACACTCGACATGGGCATGCAGATACCTGCAGATCGCTTCCGGCTGGTTCCCCCGGAAGGAAGTGATCCCTTTCTACAGGAACCCTACCGGCCCAACTATAAGTTTGAGGCGTACGAACTGACCGCGACCAACGACCGAGTCGCCGTCGAGACGCAACAGCCCCCGCAATTTCGCTCCGGGGTCGCCGGGACGCAGGAGACCGAATACTACCTCCCCCTAAGTGACCGGCTTGCAAGTGTCGAGCAGAATTTTGAGGCCGTAATCGACATTGACTTCCCGCTACAGTACCTTCGGTTCTTTCGCATGCGGTTGATCCCTGATGCCCCGCCTAAATTTACACGCTACGCTTTGGCCGAACTCGAAGTCTTCGGCCGCGGGTTTGTGCCGCGGGCCCGGTGGCTCTCTACAGTGATCGACATGGGAGGTCTCGTCAATATCGGCAAGGTCAATTTTGGCCTCAGTACCTGGCGTCGTGACGGCGATCAATTGAAGGAAGTGGCGGATGTCGGTGCCGGCGTAAACATTGAACTGCGGACGGGCCTTGATGATAGCCCAACTGCGTACAACTCATTCAACGACCTCGCCCAACCCGTTGAAGTGACGAAAGACGTTTACTCCAGGCTGAAGCCCCGGGTGTGGCCCTGGGATCCGCCGGCTGTGGGCTGGCAGGGCCTAATCACAGACGACACGAATAGTTGGAGCTTCTGGTCCCCACCGGTGCGCCAGACGGGCCAGAGACCACGTGTGCCCAAGGGCCAGTACATTCAGCTACAAATCCAACTTGAGACCGATGAATTGTGGGATTTCGCGCGGTTGGAATGGCTTGAAATAGAGACTTCGCCGCTGTTGGCTGACCGGGTGGTGGGGGAGATCGCCGCGAGTGACCAATTGAGTCCGGATGGCAAGGTGAGCCAGGTGCCGGCGGGTGAGGCAACCGAGTTTGTTCTTGACTTGCGTGCTGAGTTTTCAGCCGAACAGCTAGGATTTGATGCCGTGCGGTTGGATCTGCCCTCGGCGGGTAAGGTGACAGGACTGGAAATAGGCCACGAGCTTACGGCAGCTGAGCCCGATAGCGTCGTTCAACGGGATGCCGAACTGGTGCTCTATTTGCCGAGTTCTCTTGGACCCGAGGCCGAGAACAAGTTGCGGCTGCGGCTCGAGACATCCGTATTTGGTGCGTCGGACGAGTTTCGCGCCGAAGTCTTCTCGCGCGCGGGCGGTTCTCTGCCTCAGGCTGTAGAGGGCGGCGATGCGAGTGATGAGCTGGGGACAGACCAGTTGCGGGTCTTGGTCGGGTCGGGATCTTTGGAAAGCGTGCTGTCTGAGCTGGAGATAGCTCCAGCGGCCTTCACGCCACAGGGGGACGGGATCAATGATGAAGTGGCCATCGAATACACGCTTTTTAGCGTACTTGATGCCGTCGAGGTCGACGTCGAGTTATTGACTCTGGACGGGCGGACTGTGAGAACACTTTCGGGTGGGGTACAGGGCGCCGGTAGGCACGTGCTTCGGTGGGACGGCCGAGATGATAGCGGAGGCATAGTAGTTCCGGGCTTGTATTTGGCGCGAATAGGTGCGAACATAGATCGGGGCAAAGTTGTCCGCTTCGGCACCGTAGCCGTCGCCTATTAGCTGGTGAGGAGTATCGAAGAATGGATGCGTTGCGCAAACAGCTGTTTAGCACGATCGTAGCTTGCGCGATTTTGGCAGCACAAAATGCTCCGGCTGAGCTTCTCAGATGGACGGTTGGAGGAGAAGACGGCGAAGGCTGGCGCGGCCAGGAGTTGCGTTCGACCGCGATGAACTTTGCCGAGCCGGGCGCTATCCAGCTAGTGGCGTTTACCTCCGCGGACAATGTCGTATCTAGTCTTGGCTGGGTGGATGACTTTCCTCCGAACTATTTGGACGAGCGAGCTCAAGCTAGGATTTGGGACAATATTGCGGTCGTGCGTCCGTTGCTGGAAATCGTTGATGGAATTGATACGACTTCCACCCATCTTGCGTTCAAGCGCTTCGGCATCGCACAGGATGGCACCAAATTTTATTTTGATCTGGGTGCGCGGTTCCCTGCCAATCGCATCTCGTTTTTTCCACGGCTTAAAGGCACCAGCTCTGAGGGCCGCCCCTTCAGCGAGGACTATATTCGCGGTTATGTGCTCAAGGTCAACGACGGCTCGAGTTTCAACGAGCAAGACGAGCCCATATATGCCCCCCTCCGGCGTGTGGACTTCACCCGCGAGAAAACACCCACGATTGATTTTCCTCTGCAATTCGTCCGTTACATAGAGTTGGAGGTGACGTCGGCGAGCCCGTTTGAACTAGCCGAATTTCAACTCTTTGGCACCGGTTTCGCACCGGCTGCATCGTACCGTTCCAAGGTTATAGACCTTGGAGCGCCGGCTAACTTCAGCCGCCTTCAATGGACGCTCGACAAATTAAGACAGGTCGGTGATGAGTTGGCGGTCGATCCAAAGGCTGACGCAGAAATAAGCGTACTGATGCGTACCGGCCTCGATGACAACCCGCGTGTGTACTACGAGTACACGAATCTCTTCACTCGCGAGCGCCAAGTCGTCACCGAGGATCAGTACAAGAGCCTCGACGAGGGAGTTCGAGGTCCGATTGACGACGACCAGGTTAACTGGAGCCTGTGGTCGGCGCCCTTCACCGAATCCGGACAGGCTATTCAGTTGCCCAGCCCCCGACAATATTTCCAATTCGAGATCCAGATCAAAAGCGGCGCGATCCTCGACGGCTTGCGGCTCAATTCGCTCAGCGTCGAGCATACCATTCCACCGGTGGCACAACTCTTGGTGGCCGAGATCTCGCAATTGGATGACCCCCGCCCGGTTGGCGACGTACCGATTGTGCCCGCTGGCGATTTTACGACCTTTGCATACGACGTCATCGCCGAAATTAAAGACGCTGACACGGGCTTTGACGCGCTGCGTATCCTTACGCCACAATCGATGCCGATGTTCCGCCAATTCTTCATCGGCGAAGACCAGATCGAAGTAATACCCGATGATGTACTGGTCGAGCCAGGTAGCCTCACCATCTTTTTCCCCTCGCAGCGTCCGGGCAGCGGTATCCACCGGATGCGCGCAGTGTTCGATACCCAGATTTTTGTGCAGGGTAGCTTCATCGAGGCAGAGGTCTTCGACTCGCAGACCGACGAAATCCCGCAAAGGGTGCAGCCCGGCGATGCTAACCCCGAGGTGCTTACCAACGCCCTACGGGTCTTGACCACGGCCGCCTCGGCCAGCACCTTGGTCTCAGAACTTCAGGTGGGCAGCCCGGTCTTCACGCCAAACGGCGATGGAATCAACGATCAGGTGGAATTGAGTTACAGTCTGTTGCAGTTGGTAAAGCCCGTGGCCGTCGAAGTCGGGCTTTATGACCTCGCGGGCCGGCGGGTGCGGACCGTCTTCTCCGAGGAAAGCACTAGCGGCGCCTACGCGGTGGCTTGGGACGGACGCGACGACCAGCGGCAAACGGTTCCGCCGGGGCTTTACCTAGCCGTGATCCAGGTCTACACCGAGCGAGAGACCTTCCAGCGCAGCAGCAGCATTGGCGTGGCGTACTGAGAAAGGATAGGCTGCGATGAAACAAATATCGCGCAGTTTGTTGACACTCGTGTTCTTGACGGGTTTAGCACACGCACAGGAAGTCTACGAAGTAAACACCACGGCTCAGTGGGAAACTTGGACTTTCCCCGTCGGTACCATCGATCTCAACGATGACGGCTCAATCAAGCCGGTTCGCTTCGAGCAACCTTTCAACGCCGCGCCGAGCGCGCCGTTTTTTTTCCACGAACTGAAGGCTGGCCAGCAACAGGGCGGGGTGTGGAAATCAGGGTCGGATACAGCTGGCGCTGCCCACATTATAGACGATGACCTGACTACTTTCTGGCGGCCGAGCCAGGACGATCCTGTCGATGATTGGTGGTTAGAGATTGACCTCGGCCGGATGGTTGCGATAACGGAGGTGCGCCTGCACTTTCCCGATGAGGAGGGCGCTCGTCCGATGCGCTCGTTCCGAGTTTTTGGCTCCGACGGAAAGTTTCAGTCGATCACCGATGATGTCTTCCTTTTTAACTTGATCGGCGGGACCACCAAACGCAATGAAGCGACCTTCGTTTCCTACCCGGTCAAATTCGGTGAGGCGACCAAGAGGGTAATGTCCTTAGGCGAGGCCGTAGAAGCGTCCGCGCCATCGGTAGACACCGATGCGGTGACCCATACCCGACCCGACGAGGACCGACTCGCGCGTGGCGGCAGCGGTGGTGCCAGCGGCCCCGACAATATTGCGACTTCTTTCGCTCCCATTCAGTACCTCCGCATTATTGTCGACGCTAAGAGCGAAGACGCTGCTCTGGCCGAGGTCGAGGTCATTGCCTTCGGCGAAAATATCGCTCAAGGAACCGCCAGACGCGGTGGTGTTATCGATGACCAGGGCAAAGAGCGCGCCCCGGCGATGATTGACGGCAATGTCAACACTTTCTGGGAAGAGCTCAATTGGAGCGAAACAGGCCAGTTCATAGCTCAATGGCGATGGGATCTGGGCGCTACCTATTGGGTCAATCGGGTGATCTTCGTAGCCTTCCAGGAGACCACGACCTGGGGCCGGCCGCGCATATTGCGCCACCGGCTGCTGGGCTCCGATGGTGCACTTAAACCCTCCGGCGACATCGACTTTGACGTGCTCTTCGACTTTCCCGATCCTTCCGACTGGAACAATCCCGAACCGATCACCTACTTAATGCATCCTTATCGGCCGCTACGGCATCTCGAAATGGTCTTCGGCGGTAGTTCCTCCGGCGCGATGGCCGAGGCAGTAGTACTGCCAACCGGCTACGTCAAGGAGGTGGAGTTGCGCTCAGACTACCTCCAGATAAGCGATCGCCCCAAGGTCTTCCGGACGTTGGAATGGGACGCTGACCTGCCTCCGGGCACGCAAATCCAAGCACAGACGCGCTCGGGCAGCGGCTTGGAGGAGGGCAATACCTACTATCATCGCAAGGGCCACGAGGTCACGGAGGACGAATATAATGGGCTGAAGAAGCGGTGGAAGGGAGAGATCGTGCCCTACATTCGCCCGACTCAGGATTGGAGCGGTTGGAGCAATACGTATTTGTTTTCGGGTCAGGAGTTCCTTTCGCCTAGTCCACAGCGCTACGTGCAGTTCCGAGTGTTGCTGCAGTCGGATAGTCCGGAGGTGGCACCGACACTCCGCAGCCTGAAACTCACCTACACGGACTCATTCCTCAATCGCGCGCTTGGCGCGGTTACACCCAACGAAGCCCCGGTCGGCGAGCCGATAGATTTCACCTATTTGCTTGAACCCGACTTCAAAGGCGGAGACCGCGGTTTCAATCGTCTGCGTCTCAACACTCCCTCACAAGCGGATGCGTCGAGCCTGGCGATACGAGTCGGCGATGTCGAGATTGAGCCGACGGTGATAGATGTTTCGCCTGACTCGATCTTAGTGGAGTTGCCACAGGTTGTCCAGAGGCAGTCCGTCGAGATCGACCTCAAGGTGAACGTGTTCGAGAACCCATATCTCTTCAAAGCGTTTGTCGGTCACACTGACGACATGGAGATTTGGCAGCAGGTTGATCCGTCTGGTCGCGCCGCTACCACGGTGTTTCTGCCCGATGTGCCTGCGGCTACGCGCTTGCTCGAGAAGCTCGAGATCTCGCCCAAGGTACTCACCCCCAACGGCGACGGTGTTGGTGATCAGGTTGAAGTTAGATTCGCGCTACTCAAGACCGATGCGCCGGTCGACGTGAATATATATTCGCTCGACGGGTCATCGGTTGCTTCGCCAAACGGTTACCGCAGTAACGACGGCTTCTTAGTCTATCCATGGGATGGGAGTGACAAATCAGGCCGAAGAGTGCCGCCAGGTATCTACCTGGCCCGGATAAAGGTCGATGCCCAGATTGATGTGGAAGGATTAGCTCAAATCATCAATGTAGCTTATTAGCGCGTCCGGTCGGTGCTCGCTGTATAGGGGCGCGATTTTACCGGTAGCACCTCTTGAGGGAGGGGTTTTATGCTCTTACGTTGTATACGATCGTCAGTGTGCGGGTTATTAGCGCTGGCATTTTTTGCCCTGGACTGGAGTACCGCCTCGGCCCAGTTGACTACGGGTTATCGACCGATTGGTGAACCCGGGATTTACGGTGTACGTATTCATCCCGGTGCCCTGGCTCCCAACCGTCGAAAATTCTACCTGCCACAAAATTTGTTTTACGAGTATAGCTGGCGCGGCTGGGAGTATAGTAACTATGCTCGCGATGAATACGAGCGCTACGTCGATATTCAGCTTGAGGGCAATCGCCACTACGACGCCTTCGGCAACTACATAGCGCGCGGTTGGACCATTTACGACTGGACTGAGAACAACCCGTTGCGTCAGGGCAGCGCGATCTTCAAGAGTCCGCGTTACAGCAGTTGGTTTGATCGGGTCGTAATCTCGTCGGCGCAGAAGGGGCAATTCCACACTGCGCTGACCATTAGTGATGCCATCCGTACAACACTGACACCGCTAACATTCAGCAAGCCCACCTTTAACGGTATGCAGTGGGACTTCCTTACCGACAAATACGCCATCACTTTCCTAGGTTCGCGAATCAGCTCTCCGGCCAATCCTGCGGGAGTCCAGTCTGAGGCTGCGGCGCTAGTGGAGAATTCGACGCGGATGCTCGGTGCCCGTGGTGTTACGCAAGTAGGCGATTTTGCCAAAGTCGGTGCGACGTGGGTCAGTGCTCACAATGCGCGCAGTACCCTCGACATGGGCGAGAATTCGCTTAAGGGTGTGCTGACCACGCCGCAGAACACCGGCAGTGTCGAGACAGTCACGATTCTGATATCGGACGACTCACCTGAGTCGGGTGACGACGGCGCGTTATTATTTTTCGACCGCGTGCTGATTGACGGCGAAGTCCATCCCGAAATCACGCCGATCGTGCGAGGGGGTATTCGCACCGGCGGTAGTCTCGAAGCCAAAGGCGTCGACAACATTGAGTTGATATACGACATCCGCAATAGCTTCCGTCCGACCGAAAAGGTGCCAACCTACCAGGAAGCGCAGAAGATTGAGTTTGAGTTGATCCTTGCCAACGACTACCGGGTCGATGTTACCTCAAATCTTCAGACGGATCGCCTCGGAGACGAAGTGTTTTTACCGGTGGCGCAGGCACAGGGTGAGATTACTGATGGTTCCAATCAGCAATTTTTGCGTTTCGAGTACGGCCTGCCGACAGGCAGTGAAGTCCTCGGCGTCGACTTTGAGATTCTCAGTCTGGGTGGGTTAGATCTGCGTGCCGAGTTCGTACGCAACCGCCGCTTCCGTCGTTTCCCCAACCAGAACCTCGAGCAGCACACGCTGGCCGAGGAGCGGGCTGAAGCTGGCTATATTACCGCCTCCTACACCAACTACCCGTGGTTTGGCTACGGCGAATTGTTCACGATGGACCCTGACTATAGTACTACCGCTTACATGGCCAATTCGCTGGGTGGTATCGATTATTCGAGCGAGATATTTCACCTCTTCGAGTTCGTCGATGACAACGACGATCAGGATCGTTTTGCCGACTGGCAACGGGCAGGGCAGTTTGGTGCTGGGATTGGCGCCTCGGGGGGATCAGTCGGTGCCGACCTAGAGGTCTTTCCAGGCCTTGATGAGAACAATGATTTTGTCTCAGACTTTAATCAGAATAGGAACACGCGGCCCGATTATGCCGAGCCATTTCTACGCTACGAGGTCGATCCGCCGGAGTTTCTCTTCGGTATGGATATGAATAACAATACCTTGATCGATCGCTACGAGGACGATCGCCAGCCCGATTATCCCTACGACCGAGATCATCGTGGCTACAATGCTTACGGTGGGTTCATGCTAAGCGAGGACGCGCAGGTGACGTTGGGCCGGTTGAGTGAGCGCCAGTTGAGTTCGGCGCGCAAGAGCCGCGCCAATTACGGGCTGTTTACCGCCAACTGGAATTATCCAGGTCTGCGCATCTCGCTCTTCGAGCACATAAAATTTGTTGAAGACAATATTGCCGAGGACAGGTTGCTGTGGGTCGATCCGACGGGTCGTACCGATTTCACCGATCCGCTCGATCTGCAGGATACATTTGTCAACAGC
>DEBC01000162.1:9176-9838 GCA_002348365.1 Alphaproteobacteria bacterium UBA2966
TTTTCCTGTCCGCACGCTATTCCCGTATCAACAATCTAAAGGCCACCGCGAAGCTGAAACACGAGCTCTACAACCAACGCGGTGACCAGGCGAACTTGAAGCGCAATCGCTCCTTTTTAGGGTTGATCACCAAGGCCGATTACAACATTCCTATCGGATCGAGCCTGACGATTTTTCCCAAGTGGAAGAGCACCTTTAGGCGCGAGATTCCGACTGACCCGTCGCAGTTGGAGATTCGCGAGTTGGAAGAGACGATTTTCCTGGTCTCGCGTTATTCTATCCTGCCAGAGACCTGGATCGCGCTCGGGCTGGAGCTCAGCTGGTTCGAGAATTTGCGCGAAAAGCCAACGGAGCCGCAGGTCGGATTCGCCGAAGATTTTACTAGTCGTGTGATTTCGATTCTCTTTTCGAACACCGACGCCTATCTGGGATATCAGTTGACTCTGAACGCCGGATTACAACTGGAGCGGCAGAAATTTGAGGTGGAGGAACGCAGTACGTCGCTTGGTTTCGTTCGCATCTTTGCCAGCACGGGACAGGAATAGGGATAAAAATTCTTGACAAGTATAGCGCCTGTGAATAATATAGCTGACTATAGAGAATTATATGGGCGCCGATAGGCCGCAATAATTCGTTAGAAAACAGTAGTTTGCGAAAACTAC
>DEBC01000135.1 GCA_002348365.1 Alphaproteobacteria bacterium UBA2966
TCTTTGCCTCGACAGCGGCCACGAACGCGGCGTCTGCTTTGCGAATCACGACGCCGGCCTCGGCCATCTTTTTGCGCGCGGCGGCGTTGCGACGATCCCATTCGCCGGCGACGCTGCGTGCCATGGCTTCACCCATATACTTCTCCATAATGGCCTGGTCGTCGGCCGACACGGAGTTCCACTTGTCGAGGTTCAGAATCGGCGTCCAGGCCAGCGTGAAGAACGCACCGGGATAGATCAGGCCATGCTTGATGAACTGGTCGACCTTCAGGACGGTCACCAACGCTGCCGGTCCGGTCATGCCGTCAACCACCCCTTTGGACACCATCGGGAAAATCTGCGCAGCGGTCGATGGCACCGGTGCCACATCGAATGCCGCGAGTATGTTCGCCGACAGGCCTGCACCGGTCCGCAGCTTCATACCTTTCAGGTCTTCGAATTTCTGAACCGGCTTGTCGATGGTCCAGACGTTTTCACCAGAGAAGCTGTAGAGTGAGGCGAGCTTGGCTCCCTTGAACTCATCGGCTTGTTCGAAGAATTTCTTGTATGTGCGCCAGGACGCTACCGATTGTGCTGTCGCGGACGGTGTGTGTCCGGTCAGGCGGCTGACTTCCGGCAGCCAAAGGCGTTTGCGCTCAAACCCAGTGTGCAGATAGGCCGCGTCCACGACCCCTTGGGTTACCAGATTCCAGTTGCGCGGCGGTGGGCCGACCTTGCCGTTGGTGAACTCGAATTTGACCCGGCCATTGGTCTCGCGCTCGACATTCTCCTTCAGGAATACCCAACCGTGGCTGTTGTTAGGATACTGAGGCGGCGCAAAGATATGTACCAGAAACGTGGTGTCGGCCTGGGCCGGGACACCCATCCCGGCGGCGGCAGCGAGCGCTGCGGTTGCGCCCAGAATTGTGGCTTTGAGTTTCATGGTTCCCTCCATTTTTACCTGTATTTGTCCTGTTTTCGTTGGTTATCAACCAGCACTTCCGTGTTTGCCGATCACCCAGCCCTGTTGTGAAAGGTGCTCCCTGCCGGCTGCGATCGGCAAGGACTCGAGTTCGGTCGCCATCGTGTCGTTGAACCGATTAAGGAATCCAAACATGGCGACGACCGCAACGATCTCAACGATCTCGGCATCGGAGTAGTGCTGCCGGAGAATCTCGAAGTCTCGATCGGTGGTGGCGTTGGGTGTCTGGGCGGCACCCTGTGCGATCCGAAACGCAGCACGCTCGCCTGCGTTGAACAGATCGCTCGTCTCATAATCCCACAGCGCGGCTTGGCGCGCGGAATCGATGCCAATATCGGTGCCGAAATAGGCATTGTGCGCGGCGCAGTAATTACACCCGGCCGACATGCTGGTCACTTGCGCGATGAGAGTCTTTAGTTCTTCGCTGACGAGGCCGTTTCCCACGAGCGTGGCCCGGAAGTTGACCCAGGCGAGGGCGACGTCCGGTCGGTGGGCCAGCGTCAGAACGAAATTGGGAACGTCGCGCCCGATTTCAGCGTTGCTCCGGGCGAACTCCGCAAGCTCGGGGGCGTCGGCGAGCCTCTTGGGTTCAATACGCGGCATACCCCACTCATTTGTTGCCCCGCGGACGGCTTGGTTGTAACGGGGCAAACCGTAATTCTCTTAATTGGACAATTACTCTGACACAGTAGGGGCGTTGTCCGCAATGATGCCCACCGCTGGTTCAGCTCGTCCGCCCGTCATGCACGGACACAAACAGTTCGCACGGGCTGTCGGAACGGTTGCTCCAGGCATGGCTACCGCCAAGATTGACGACCGTATCGCCCTTGGACAGGTGAACCTCTTCTGTATCGAGCACCAAGGTTACCTCTCCCGACAGCACCAGAATGTAATCGAGCGTGCTTGTCTGCTGCATATAGGGGTGCCGTGCCCCGTCTCCGAGGCGGGATGCCCCGGGCGCACCCATTGCGGCGAAATAGTCCGACACTTTCTCGTCGGTCAGTCCGTGCCGATACCAATCCTCGGGCGGGATGGTCACAAAACTTCCTACGGACCCGCCGGCCGGCGGCTCTAGCGTGTGGGGCAGGTGCAAAGATTCACGCACGCCCGAGATCGGGGCGGGGGTCCGCTCGGTCACCCAGAACCGGGTATAGGCGAAACCGGGCCGCGCCGGGTCCATACGCACATCGGTGGCAGCCTTGTCCTCGTAAATCACGGCGTTGCCGTCTTCGTCTCCGGCAGCGATGATACGGCGGACCTCCCTGGGGTCCTTACTAGTCATCGCCACCTCCGTTTGTATCGTTATACGCGTCCCCTCCGATCATCACGAATAGCATGTTGTTAGCGCCCCGCGTGCTGTCCCAGGAGTGAAAGTGACCCAACTGGACGATCACGTCCCCGGTTTCCATGACGAAGTCGTCATCTGGTAGCACATGGATGCGTTCACCCTCGGTGACCACGCCATAGTCGACGGTGCGGGTGCGATGCATGTTCCAGTGGCGGTCGCTCTCCATCTTCTCAGACAATCCTGTCACATTCATGGTTGCGAAATGATCATCGGCGGCGCCCTGCTGGATTGTGTCCGTGTTTTCCTTGTAGGACTGGATAACCCGGAAATGTGCGCCGTCCGGCGGCGGCGAGTGGCTCATGGCCCTGTCGCCCCCGTCATGATGATCGGACAGGTCAACGGGGCAATTGTCGAAGGTCCAGATCTCATTAAAAAAGATTGTAGAACCGCCGCCACGTTCATGCTGATGCGGATTGCGGCTGTCAAAAACGACTTTTGACTTGCCGTCCTCGCCGTTGCCGACAACCACGCGACGCGGTGGTACTGGATTATTAGCCATTTGCGATGTTTCCCC
>DEBC01000009.1:0-8017 GCA_002348365.1 Alphaproteobacteria bacterium UBA2966
GTAGTCGCCACGGTTCGCCTTGCGATAGATCTTCATCTTGTCAGCGACAGCGGTCACGGCGAGCACATCCTTGAAGGTTGCTGGGTAGGCAGGTTTCTCGACGCCCCAATTACCCGCCGCAGCGATCATGACAAGCTTCAACTCTCGGGCCTTCTTGAAGGCCAGCTGGATGACCTTGTTGTTGTTTCTTGCGACCGACAGATTGATGGCGTGGGGCTTCTGGGTGGACAGCCAGTCCAGCGACTTCAGCAGGCCCATGGCGTTACCGATGGTTTTTCCCCGATCGTTGACCTCGAACATGTTGGCTGCAAACAACTGCGCTTCGGGCAGGATACCGCCAAAGCCGTCCTCACTGGGTTTGCCCACCATCATCGCGGCTACCGCAGTACCATGGTTCGCATTGCCGGGTTTACGTTCCTTGTTGTGGAACCATTTGAACGTCACCTTCTGACCTTTCAGTTCCGGATGCTTGGTATCCACAGGACTGTCGATCATGCCGAGCTTGACATCCTTGCCGCATCCCGGGCCCGACGGTGGCCAGCCGATGGCCCAGCGCGCGAAGCTATGGGTTTTGACGGCGGGACCGGCTGATTGGTCGTAGACGGTGTTGACGTCGGTGATCAGGCCAGGAAATTCCCGCAGCAGGAGTTGGGTCGCCTCAGGCGGCGTCATGCCGGTGGGTACTGTGAGACGGACCGACGTTATGTTGAGATTTTTGAGCCGTGTCTCTTCGACAATGAAAAATCCGAGTGTCGCCACTCTCGAAGCAAATCCGTCCCGCGGATTGGCCACGACGACTTCATTCTCCTCAAATTCCTGACGCCGCAACCTTATATTGGGCGGCTTCGTCGCATTGGGTTTGGGGATGGTGCCCGCGACCTTGCGTTCCCTGTCCCTGGAGGATTCCCGCTTGTCGCGTTTTGTCTCGGTCTTACTTCCCTTGGAACCTACAGAGCTGCCGCCCTTTCCGCCCTGGACGTTTTCCTATTTCTCAAGTTTGACGGATGCCTTTTTGCGTTGCGGCTCTTCGAGCATGAAAACGGCGCCGACAGCGCCCAGACCGACGGCAATGAGAATTCCAACACTGACGATTACTACCCAGCGGACTTGCACAACCTCGTATGACGGGCTCCATGGCCGCCAATTCCTCTGACGTCACCCAATCGGCGACATTTAACCGTCAGGATATCACCAAATTCTTATCCATGGCAGTGGTCGGGGGTCACGCATCAATTTCGGATCCATTCTCCACATCAGCTTAACGCTCCTCGGCAGAGGATTGCGCGGCCTCGCGCGCTGCGTCAATTGCATGCCTTGGGTCGTAGGCTGTGTCGTCGTTGCCGAACAGATCGGGCGGGTCGGCGAGATCCGCGCCAACCAGATTGCTGGCGCCGACACCGATGAGGCGGAAGCGTTGACTGCCTGCAAGCCGTGCCAACGGCAATAGGGCGGTTTCATAGAGCGTGCTGGCGCGCTGCGTGGCTTCCGGCAGTGAATGGCTGCGCGTGAGGTTCTTGAAGCCTGATGTCTTAAGCTTGAGGACCACAGTTCCCGCGGCAAAGCCGGATTTCTTGAGGCGTTTCGCAACGCTTTCGGCGAGCGGCCACAGGGCCGACGCGAGGACCTCGAGGTCGCCGGTGTCGTGATCGAAGGTCGTCTCGGAAGAAATGCTCTTTGTTTGATGCACAGGCCTGACCAACCGACTGTCCTCCCCCCGGGAGAACCGTGCCAGGCGGCGGCCAATGGCACCGTATCGACCTGACAGGACTGACTCTTCCAGGGCGCGGACATCAGCGATCGTTGCGATCTGATCATCGGCCAGCCTTTGCTCCAGGGCAGGTCCCACACCGGGGAGTATGCGAACCGGCTTATCTGCCAGAAACGACTCCGCTTCCTCGCGCCCGATCACGGCAAACCCGCGAGGTTTGTCCAGATCGGAGGCAATCTTTGCCAGGAACTTGTTGTAGCTGAGACCGACAGATGCAGTGATGCGCAACGTTTGTTCGATCTTGTTGACCAGTTCCGCCGTGCGCTGTGCCGGTGGCCGCTGGTCTCTACCAGGGTCTTCGCTCATATCGAGAAACGCCTCGTCGATAGACAGCGGCTCGACCAGCGGTGTGAGTTCACGCATGAGTTCACGGACTTCGCGGCCAACAGCCGAATACTTCTCTCGATTGGGTGGCAGAACGATCGCGTCCGGACACCTTTCGAGCGCCTGGAACATCGGCATGGCAGAACGAATACCGAACCGGCGCGCCACATAGCAGGCCGCCATGACGACGCCGCGATGGCGACCTCCCACGATGACCGGCTGGTCCTTCAGTCGGGGGTCGTCACGCTTTTCGATGGTCGCGTAGAACGCATCGCAGTCGACATGAACGATGGACAGGTCGCGCAACTCGGGGTGATAAACCGTCCTCTCGGAGCCGCACGAAGGGCAACGGCCTGCCTCATCAGATTCGTAGATTTCGGTGCAGTCGCGACACAGCCCGGGCATGTCAACAACCTTCGTGTACTCCGATTGCTTATCGTAACGCCTGAAGCCTTCTACGTGGACTCATCAATGCCGCCGTCACCTCCGGGGATCAATGTTTGGCGTGACTGATAAGTGCCGCTATTGTGCGCGGCCTGCGGTGTGGATGACCCATGTTCGCCGTGTGCAGGCGTGGGTGATGGAGAGGCAAGATGGAAACCGAGGTCGATCTGCTTCAATTCTTCGAAGCAACCGACAGTGCCGAGACCTACACGGCCGGTGCGACCATCTTCCAGGTCGGTGAAGAAGGACGCATGATGTACGTCGTTCGATCAGGAGAAGTCGACCTGGTTCTTGAAGAGACTGTGCTCGCCACAGTGGGTGAAGGCGAGATATTCGGTGAACTGGCGCTGATCGATCAGGATGAGAGGAGTGCCACCGCGAAAGCGCGAACGGATTGCGAAGTCATCCCCATCGACGAAAGCAAGTTCCTCTAAATGGTTCACCACACGCCGTATTTCTCGTTGGATGTGTTGCGGATCATTGCTGGCCGGCTTCGGGCCATGAACCGGTTGCTCTGAGCCAAGCGACTTGCGGCGTCCGGCTGTCGTCCACGGGCTATTGCTGGGGAGTGTGCCAGCGCGGCCGTGACGGGCGTTCAAGCTTGCGGGCTTCGAGAACCGCACGGGGCACAAGAGCGTATTCCGCGAGCGCCGCGAGTTCGGCATGCGGCCCATTCCGAAATCGTTGATGAAGCACCAGCAGGATCTCTCCAAGCACCGTCTCATTCCATAACCACGACTGAATGTCCTCCGGCGTCGCGTTCCCGGGTTGAGCGGTAATGGCTTCGCTGTAGAAGGACTTGAGGTCCTCGACAGACAGCTTGAAAGCTTCTTCGATCGGAAGAGCGCCAGCTGCGGATCCGGGGACCTCATGAAGGAAGCCAGCCACAAAGGTGGCAGCTGATTCAGGTTCGAGGCCGCTTGCGCCGACCGTCGTCCGATTGCGGCGGTTGCGCGACAGTTCGTGCCAGGGTTGTAGAGAACTGATTTCCCGGAGGAGATTCGCCTCGGCATCCGTTTCGTCTGCCGTGGGCTGCGGCAAGTCGATGGGACATGCCCAACCTTCCGATGACGGGGCAGTTGGTTCGGGGATGTCCTCGTCGAATTCGGTAAGCACGGGACCCGATTCTTGGTCGAGTAATTCGAGAGCTGCCCGCAGGACACGGGTTTGAAAACCGGCATCTTCCGGAACGCCAAAGGGACGGCCGAGTGGAAAACTCACCCAGAGCGCTCGTGACGGCACGATGGTTTCGGTGTGCTCCCGCACCAGGCTGATCTGCGTCGTGGCCAGTCCTGCGCCTTCCATGTGATGTGCCAGCGCGCCGACGGCGCGCGTGCAGCTCGGTCAGACGGGAACGAGGAGCACAGTATTGACGTGGTCCTCTCGAAGAAATTCGATGACCTTCAGGGCGCTCTCACGCATCCAGGCGGGATGCGTTCCACCGCCCATGAACGAATAGTGAAAGCTCGCCAACGACCCGATGTCACGGTGCTCCACCAGTTCGTGTAATCGATCAATAGGGAAGACGACATTGAGATCTTCCTGAAAGCCCGTTCGATCAAAGTTGGACGAGACGTGGCTCATCACCAGCTCATCGGCGGCACAGTTTCCCGGGATGACACGGTAGTCTCCGACACCCGGCGTGAAGGCGCGATCACCCCGTGGATGAAGCCCGGCTGTCGTTACGATGGCGACTCGGCGCTCCGCGGGCGGTGGTGGAATGGTCCAGGGCCGGCCTTCAAAGGTCGGCACATCGGCATTGAGAATGTGCTGGCGATCCCAGTCCGTGAGGTCACGGAGGCGTACCATCGATCAGTCTAACGGCGACCAGTACTGCTGATTTCGAGGAATAAGGCGTTCCTTGCCAACGAACTGATTTATCTCGTCATCGTCGTCCAGCAACACCTTCTGCACGCCGAAGAAGACGGCGCCCGCCGTCGTCTGTCCAAAGAACCATTCGTCGAGGTCGAGACTCGATGGTCCGCCCGGTTGTGCCAGCATGGCTTCGTAATAGTATGCCTTGAGGTCGTCACAGGCCCACTTCAGCACCCGGTCGACCCGTTCGCCCTCGATTGGGCTGTCGGGAATTCCATCGGACAGAAAAGACACGATGAACTCCCCGGCGGCCGGCACGTCGAATCCACTGGATCCGACTGTCGTCCGTCCTGACTTTTGCACGGCGAGGTCGTACCACGGTGCGAGCTCTGCAATTTCACGGGACAGCGCTTCTGTAATGGTCTCTTCTTTCGGGTCCCTTACTTGCGCGGGGAGGCTAATCGGGCAGACCCAGCCGTCGTCGTCGCCCTTGGCGGCTGCAGGTGCCTCTTCCGGATATTCGACGAGCACGGGCGTGTCATCGTTGTTGAGCAGATCAAGTGCCGCCTTGACGACACGCCGTTGGAAATCGGGGTCGTTGGGCACACCGAGTGGTCGTCCCAATTCGAACGTGACCCACAGGGTTCTCGGCGGATTGATAGCCTCGCTGTGCTCCCGGATCAGGCTGATGTGAACCGTCGGCAGGCCTTCACGCTCCAGATACTTTGCCAGCGCGCCCCCGGCGCGCGTGCAGGCCGGTCAGACAGGGGTCAACAGTACCGCGTCAACGGCATCCTTCTTGAGCAGCCCAGAGAGTTGTGCCGCCGCCGGTTCGAGCAGCTCCGCATCGATCGCGCCCTGGAAGGAATAATGGAAGTCCGCGACCGACCCGATCACACCTTCCGCCGCCAATTCCTTGAGCCGGTCGATCGGAAAGACCACGTTGAGGTCCTGTTGGAAACCACTTCGGTCGTAGTTGATTGAAGCGTGGCTCATGATCAGATCACCCGCTCCAGCATCAGCCGGAATGACCCGATAGTCGGTCGACCCCATCCAGAACCGGGTATCGGCGCGCGTCGTCAACCCCGCTGTCGTAACGATGGCCACCCGGCGCTCCTCAAGGGCAGGTCCCTTGGCGGGCGGAGTATCGGCAATTTCCGGCATTGGCATGCGTTGGAGAAAGCTGCGCTGAGGTTCGGCAACGTCTATCAGGCGTACCATTGGATCCAGTTCCTGGTTAACTGTCGCGAGGAAAGTATTGGGGGCTGATCGATGGCGCGGATTCTCACTTTGAGCCGCGTCATGTCAAGCTGGACGGTGGGGCAAATGCATCTAGGCTTGGTCCGGGAATCGGATTGTTACTTGATCGCCGCGAGTTGGATGCCCAACATTCAGCGAGAATTGCCTCGCAGTAGTGGGCGAAGGGAGGACTCCTGAAGTACAACAATCCGTCGGAGCTAAAATCATACAAAGCTTCTCCACGCGAACGGCTTGAACAATTGGCCGATTTTCTGGCCTCACTTCCGGAGAACAGGCTCACGTTCTCTCGATGGTACAGTCAGCGAGGCGGTTGTGCCGTTGGCCTGGCAGCGGCGCTCAGTCCGTGGTTCCAGGCTCAGGGTCCGCGCTTAGAGAATATGGACAGTATGAAGGACTGCCATCCGGTATTCGGTACCCACGCGGAAGGGAATGCCGTGGCAAGCTTCTTCGCGCTGAGTTCGGAGGACATGAGGTCGTTGTTCGATCAAAGTGGATACGGCGGCAACATGCGACCTCGACCGTCTGATGTGGCGCGTAAAATTCGAGAACATGTCACCGCGAGCATCGATGAAGCGGTTGTCGCGTAGCAGGGTTGTGTCCCGACGCGAACGGCGACCAGCCGGGTTCGTGAGAGGAGAGCGGTTACGGCCTCCTGGCATGGGCCAGGCTGCCAGGGTATGGGGCTGAATACATGATTTCCAGACTGCTCGGATTGTTCTCGGCCGATATGGCGATCGATCTCGGCACTGCGAATACGCTTGTCTACGTCAAAGGTCGTGGAGTCGTTCTCAACGAACCATCGGTGGTTGCTGTCGCTGAGAGCAAGGGAAAGTCGCGCATTCTTGCGGTTGGTGAGCAGGCCAAGCAAATGATCGGACGGACACCGGAAAATATTCGTGCCGTGAGACCCATGCGGAGTGGCGTCATCGCCGATTTCGCGATCGCAGAAGAGATGATCAAGCACCTGATCCGGGAGGTTCACAATCGGGGCCAGTTCACGAGTCCGCGGGTCATCGTAACCGTGCCGTCCGGTTCGACGGCTGTGGAGCGCCGGTCGGTGCGAGAGGCGGCAGAGGCTGCCCGCGCGCGTCGGGTGTTTCTTATCGAGGAGGCGATGGCATCGGCAATCGGTGCCGGCTTGCCGGTGACTGAGGCACGGGGCTCGATGGTCGTCGACATCGGCGGCGGGACGACGGAGGTCGCTGTTCTCTCGCTGGGCAGTATTGTGTACGCGCGGTCCGTGGATGTGGGTGGTCATTTCATGGACGAGGCGATCGTGGCCTACGTTCGCAGAGTTCATAACGTGTTGATCGGTGACGCCAACGCCGAGGAAATCAAGCACGCGATCGGCGCAGCAAAGGCACCAGACCAGGGTGACGGACGGGTTTTCGAGGTGCGCGGCCGCGACTTGATGAGCGGTGTTCCGAGAGCCTTGACGGTTAATGAACGGCAAATCGCCTCCAGCCTGGCTGAGCCCGTGGGAACCATCACGGAAACCGTAAAGACGGTGCTTGAGCACACCGCACCCGAACTGGCAGCGGATATTGTTGATACAGGGATCGCGTTGACCGGCGGCGTTGCGGTGCTGAGCAAAATGGCGGATGTCTTGGGAGAGGCGACGGGACTTCCGGTGACGGTTGCTGATGAGCCGCTGCTTTGCGGCGTCATGGGCGCTGGCCGGGCGCTGGATGAAATGAAGCGCTTGAAGACAGTGGTGGTTGGGAGCTAGCCGACTCTAGGTCGATTTCGAACTAATTCTCTTCGGGCACATCCTCGGTCTTGGCCTCTTGTTCAACACCCTCCGGCCGAATCGGTTCACTCTTGACGATTTCGACAAGGGGCCGTGAGCCTGCCTTTCGAACGATCGTCAAGGCGATATTGTCTCCCGATACCTGCAGGGACTTTTCTGAATCTCTCAGAACGGGAATGCTGTTGTCGAAGCAGAACCCCAGCAGTGCTGCACCGACGAATTCATGGCGCAGGTTCACCTGGTAGATTCCCTGGTTGAACCGGTTTTCGATCTCAAGCGTCACAGCGGTCTTGCGATCATCGACGACGGTGCACGTTTTTACCTTGCCATCCGGAATCTTTTCGTTGCTGCTTTCGCTGTAGGCTCGCAGCGCGTCCACCAGTTCGTAGTTTGAGAACACCAAACGTCTGATCTCGGTAGGCATTGAATTGTGGCACTCTTCAACGGGTGTTGACGGGGCGGCAGATCGTTGGAATCGCTACAAGCGAACATTACGGTGGGTTGCAGCGACAAGTGAGTCAAACTGGGGCCCAGAAATGTGGGCACGACTAAGGTGTATGGGTCTCGCGGTGTATCTCAACACGCGGGCAAGATCTTGCACACGGGGAATGGAAGAGAAATCGGATGAACCTGAATAGCATGCTCGAGGCTCGAGG
>DEBC01000009.1:8341-9057 GCA_002348365.1 Alphaproteobacteria bacterium UBA2966
GCTCGAGGCTCGAGGTGAGGCGGGTGATCCGATTCGTGTCGGCCTTATCGGGGCCGGAAAGTTCGGCACCATGTTTCTAGCGCAAGCACGCCGGATGCGGGGCGTGCAGGTTGTCGGTATCGCCGATCTCGTTGCAGATCGGGCCCGGAGCTCCTTGAGGCGGGCGGAATGGCCCGAGGGTCAGTATGCGGCACGCACACCCGAGGCTGCTTGCGAGCACGGCACCACCTGCATCACGGAAGATGCGGAAGAACTGATCTGTGCAGACGGACTCGATGTGATCGTGGAGGCAACGGGGAGCCCGGTGGCCGGGACGCGGCACGCTCTGTCGTGCATATGCAATGGCCGGCATGTCGCCATGGTCAATGTCGAAGCCGATGCGTTGATCGGCCCCGAGATCGTACGACAGGCAGAGCAAGCCGGCGTCATCTATTCGCTGGCCTACACCGATCAGCCCGCGTTGATTTGCGAACTGGTCGACTGGGCGCGCGGCACGGGGTTTGAAGTCGTTGCCGCGGGTAAGGGTACGAAGTATCTGCCGGCCTAACACGAGTCCACGCCTCAGACCATCTGCGAACACTGGGGGTTTTCTGACGAACAGATCCAGCGCGGCGACTTCAACCCGCAGATGTTCAACTCGTTTCTGGATGGCACCAAGTCGGCGATAGAGATGACGGCAGTAGCGAATGCGACCGGATTGGCCGCTCCGGAGGATG
>DEBC01000009.1:9454-16259 GCA_002348365.1 Alphaproteobacteria bacterium UBA2966
TGTCCTCAGTGGTCGGGGTTTGGTTGAGGTGGTTTCTTCCTTAAACCGCGACGGCTCGTCCGTGAATCGTGACCTTCGGATGGGTGTTTACGTCATCATCGAAGCGACATCCGACTATGTTCAGGGATGTTATGAGGAGTACGGACTCGCGACCGACAGTTCTGGCTCCTATGCCGCAATTTACAAACCGTTTCATCTCATCGGCCTCGAATTGGGGGTTTCGGTGGCGTCCGTGGCTCTTCGCCGAGAACCGACCGGCCGGGCATGCACCTGGAACGCCGATGTCGTTGCCGTCGCCAAGCGTGACCTGGCGCCGAGCAAGGCACTGGATGGGGAAGGTGGCTACACGGTCTGGGGAAAGCTGGTCCCAACCCAGGCATCGTTAGCCATGGGTGCGCTGCCAATCGGGATTGCGGAGGGCGCGCGCTTGAAATCTTCGGTTTCCCGTGGAGACGTCGTGCGCTGGAAGGATGTGGTCTTCGACGAAGAGTCCGAAGCGCTTTCACTGCGACGCGCAATGGAGGCCAGGGCTGCCGCGAATGCGGCGTGACTCGATTGCCCCGTCGTCCGTTGCCGAGCGCAATGTCGTCGTCAATCAAGTGTTAGCTGTATCGGGCGATAGTGTCTGAGTGGCACTGAGGCCGTGATACCAGCAGGGCCGACGCACATCGCTTGATGCGATCTCTCTTTGTAGTGATCGACCAATATGCTGCACAATGGCCCATATGCACTGCAGATCTGACTCAGAGGAATGTCGGAGCAACCTCGTTTTGAGTATTAGGAGCTCTGTCCTTGTTGCATCTGTTTTGGGTGTGCTGCTGACAACCACGGCCGGCGACGCATGGGCCGACGTTGAAGCGGGTATTGCGGCCTACAAGGACGGGAATTTCGATACTGCAGTCGCTGAATTCCAGCAGCATGCAGCTGATCCCAAGGCGAGTTATTACCTGGGGCTGATGCACGAGCGTGGTGTCGGCGGACTGCTCGAGAATTACGCCACGGCCCTAAAGTTCGTTGAGACGGCAGGCCAATCAGGGCACATCGAAGCGCAATTGAAGGCTGCATCGATGTATGAAGCGGGGTTGGGCGCTCCGCAATCATCCAGGAAAGCGGCGGAGTGGAATCTGCGAGCGGCGGAACAGGGCGACGTGCGTGGCCAGTTGCGAATAGGTCTGGCCCATCGCGATGGCACCGGCGTACCGCGTGACAAATATCGCGCATCGCTGTGGCTGGGGCGTGCCGCAGAGCAAGGGAATCTCGATGCCATCGAGGCGCTACGCGGCCTCCGGGATCAGGGCTTGATCAGCAACCGCGAGATGGTGGCGAGACTGGCAGGCGTGCCGCCAGAGGGGGCGGAATTGACCGATCGCGGGCGACGCGTGCGCGATCAACTTGATTTCATGCTTGATCCCATCAGGTTCCTGTTCGGGGACTCCAAGAAGCCTGTCAGTGCGAGGGATCTGGAGGAACGCTGGTTGATTGTCGAACGCGAGGCGGACGTTCTGGCGCTCCTCCCGGATGCTTCTGTCTTGACCGATGAAGGTGACGTCATAGAAGTCGGAACCATCCGTCTCATCGTCGTGCCGCAACCGGACGAAATACTTGAATACCGCGTAGCGGTTCCATCCAGATTGATCGTGCGGGATGGCAAGGGCACGGCCATCGGCACGATTGTTCACGACGATTTCGAAATCTCCGGAAAATGGTCGGAGTCCCTTAGAACCTCGCCGGACGTCGATATCCGGTGGACTGAGATTCGCGCTTCGATCGAGGAAGGTGGATTGAATATCGATGCTGGTGCGCTGAAAGGTCGATTTGTTCTGTCACAACTAGAGCCTGCGGTATGGCGTCAAGCTTCCAGCATCCTGGTCAAGAACCTGCGTATCGGCACCGCGGTGGAAGATGACGTGTTCAAGTTGGGACAAATCACCTTCAAGAGTGAGGTGGATGGTGCACACCCTGATGCCTACAAGAGATTGGTAGGAACCTACGTTCCTGGATATCGAGGCCCCCAGCCATCGGATAAAGCTCCGTCCGTTGATCGACAGGCGGAAGACGATGGATTGAAAAATCAGATTGCCGAGGTGCTTGGTCGGCGCGTCGAAGGCTCCTTGGAATTCACCGATGTATTCGCGAACCCGGGCAATGGTTCGCCGCCCCTCGAAGTGGCTTCGGGCAGCCTTCTCGTCGGACTATCGTCGCTGGACCGGGAACTCAGCGAGCTGGAATTCACGCTCGGTTACGACGGCTTCAGAACGCGTGACCCGGTCGATCGGGCCGGCAGTACGGGACAGGGCGTCGGTCCGCAGACGGGGGCGACTTCAGATGACTCGAATCGTGCAAATGGCAAAGACCCGGACACCCTGGTCATGGCGAACGACATTCCGCCGCGCTTTGGCTTCGATGTTGTTATCGAGCGCCTCCCGTTGCGGCGAATTGCGGTTTCAGTACTGACCGATTTTCTGGGGTCCGCACTTGGCGGGGCGCGCACCAATGAAAACCCCACCGACCGGACCCCTGACGGACAATTCAACCTGATGCCAATGATGTTCCAATCGACCACCGAAATCATGGAGGCCGGCACACGAGCGGTGTTGAACCGACTGGAAGTATCAGGTGGTGAATATGGTTTCGTTGGAAATGGTGTGGTCGCCGCCGACCCGGCCGCTGTTCATCAGGTCTCGGGTGGGTTCGATGTCACCGTGACGAACCTCAGAAAAGCGCTGCAATCCAAGGGCCTGCAATCCATGCTTCCCGGGAACCAGGCCATGGTGGGGATTCTGGAAGAGATTGGTCAATCGGATGGCCCAGCAAATGCATTGAATTACCGGGTCGACATCACGCAACTGGGAACCGTGGAGATTAATGGCCGTGATCTTGTGGACTTGATGAATGAGGCGGTAGCCGGCGCCCGTTGACGAAGGGAGGCTTGGTCGTCGGTGCCAGTTGCCCGCGGCGAACTGATCACCCGGCCGGACAGCACAAATTGCCACGAGATTGAATGATCAACTCGCGCAATTCAGTCCCATCTCCCAAAAATCCGCTTCCAGACGTGTCGCCCGGCCAAAGACCTCCACGAGTTTGGGATAACGGATTCCCGTCAAGCGCTCGTCTCCCAAACGGTCGAGGTGATCCCGGGCGTCCTGCGCGACGTTCTGGTATGCATCGCTTGCATATTCCTCGATCCAAGGCCGGTAGGGATTATCCTCTAATCTGGTTTGCGGGTCGGCAATGATGTTTCGAGCTATTTCGGCATAACCGATGACGCATGGCGAGAGCGCGGTATGCAGATCGAGTGCGTCTCCCGCTAATCCTGTCTCCAGGACAAACCGTGTATAAGCCATGGTCGCGGACGCCTCTTCCGTACTTTCAAGGTCTTGCGGCGACAGTCCCCATCCCTCGCAGAACTTCACGTGCAGTGCCATCTCCGTGTCGAGTATGGCGGACATCGCTGCGGATGAATGCCGCATGTCCTCCAGCGTCGTTGCCTTATAGACGCCGAGCGCGTAGGCCCGGGCAAAATGGATGAGAAAGAGATAGTCCTGCGCGAGGTAGTGGCGAAAGGCCGATTCGGGCAAGACCCCCGTGGCCAGCTGTTGGACGAACGCATGCTGCGTATAGGCCAGCCATTCGGCACTCGCCGACTTCTTCAATCGTTCAAAAAGCGAAAGTTGCATCTCAGCCATAACTCTTCCTCTTTGCGGCGGGTGCCGTATTCAATACTCAATTTCGTGAAAGTCGTAGCGGAACTGTTCACGTTGGAAGGTCGTTATCCAGTGAGGCGACTCGCCAAATCCCCATCAAATTGTTGTAGGCTCTTCCACTGGGCAACAGCGAAGGGTGAAGAGGGTACGATGATCTTTCGGGTCGGAGTTCTTGTGGTCATGTGTTTGGGTCTAGCCCTGGGGAGCGCGCCCCGCGCCTGGGCCCAACAAGAAGGAATTGCCATCGAGTTGAACAAGGTTGAATCCGCGCCCTCGGGTTGTCGCTTACACTTCGACGTCCACAACACGACAGGAATGAAGTTCGAGGTTTTCAGCGTCGACCTGGTGTTTTTCGATACGGATGGAGTGGTGTCATCGAGGTCTCTCGTGAGTTTTGGGCGGCTTCATCCCAACAAGCATCATTTCAACAGCTGGGAATTTCCTTCGGTCGAGTGCACCAAAGTGGGCCGCATTCTTGTGAACGGCATACAACAGTGCCAACACGACGGGGGCGAGTCCTTCGATTGCCTGTCCGCTCTCTCCGCCTCACATAAGGGCAAAATCGAACTCGTCAAATAGCCCCTTCAACCGGATTCAGGCGCAGGAATTAGTTCTCCCGGATAAATGCGGGAACCTGTCCAAGGTCCGCCTCATCAGCCTGAAGGGTCTTGGCTGCAAACGCACGCGGATCCCGGGGCGTCCAGCGCCCGAGTTCAATATCGGTATAGAAATCGTTCAACACCTGACTGAAGTGTGCAGGTTCTTCGAGATTTATGCCGTGCCCACTGTTCGGAATGACGCACAACGAGCAGGTTGGGCTCGTCCTCTTCATGAATACGCCAGGTGACAGGCACTGCCAGTCCTCATCGCCAGTGAGCACCATCATCGGTACCGTCATGTTCCTCAGATCATCTTCATGGTCAAGCATTGATGGCCGTGGTGCGATCACTTCTCTCAGGCTATGGGCTGAACCCGAGGGATCGTGTTCGCGAAACTGACTATCGAATTCGATCCAACCGCGCGGATCCTTGTTGGCTTGTTGAACCCTGGTTGCGCCAATTGTGTAGCGTGTGGCCGCCAGTGAATCCATGCCGTTCTTCTCGTAATCGGCGGCCATGTTGGTGACGTTGTCGCGGTGGATCTGGCCCCACTCACCTTCGGCACCGTATCCACAACTCACGACGCTGATTGATCGTGCCCGATCAGGATGCCTCAAGGCGAAAAACAGGGCGGTGAACGAGCCCATCGAGTAGCCGACCAAGTGGGCTTTGTCGATCTTGAGGTGATCGAGAACTTTGCCGATGTCCTCGACGGAAATGTCGAAACCGTAGTGCTTGGCGTCCTTGGGGCAATCTGACGGCGGAAACCCGCGGGCATTGAATGTGATCACCCTGGAAGGTCGGGAAAGATAACGTGCCTGGTGCCCCAACTTCGGTAGTCGCCGCCAAATTCGTGAACGAAGACGATAGGGGTGCCCTCACCAGTGTCTTCATAGTATAGGATGACTTCCGGGGACACAGATACGAAACCGGTTTTCACGTTCGACATCTTCGTTCCTCCCGCTCTGCCGGCATGGGCGCGCCAGTTTCGAGCTCAGTGATTGTTCTCCAGGAGCTGATTCAGGGCGAACTTTTCGGGCTCGGCCATGAGTTCACTTTCGAGCGCCTGATACGGTTCCTTGAAAGTTAGCTCCAGCGGCTCGTGCGGAGGAACCTTCACCTCGCCAGCCCCCGATACCTGGTAATAGATCGGCGTGTAATTCCCCCCTGTCCACGGACTCAACAATGTGCCCGGAGAGTGCAGGAGCCGCTCGATTCGCACCTCAAGAGTCGCTTCTTCCTGAAACTCACGGACGATGGCGTCTTCAGCTGTTTCACCATCTTCGACCCGACCTCCGGGGAACTTCCAACAAAAAATATCCCCTACGTGCTCAGCTGCAATCAACACGCGTTGATCGCGCATGAGAATACCGTAAGCACGGAAATTTTGAGGTTTGGACCGTTCAGTCATGTTCCGTCAGAAATCTGAAGTTTCTGATGCCGGAGTGGCGCCTTGCCGCTCTCAGTCGACTCCGTCGACGATGCACACATTCCGGATCGAGGATTTCGAAGAGAACTCCAGCGCCTCCTTGTATTCCGGCGAGTTGTAAGCGGCGACCGCCTGCTCCACGGAGTCAAACTGGATGACAACGTTGCGACCAAAATCCTCACCCTCAAGTGTGACGGATTCACCGCCTCTGGCCAGGAACCTCCCGCCATGCTTCTCGATCGCGGGCCCAGCGAGCTTTGCGTACTCGCCGTACACGTCTGCATCGGTCACATTAACGCGAGCCATCCAATACGCGGTCATCTGCAAATCCTCCGTTCGTCAAAATTTTTCTCTTAAACGCCCATGAGGTGGAGAAACACCTCACGATTTCTTGGTTTCCGGCTGTGTTCGAACAGGAACACCCCTTGGTAGCGACCAAGCGCCATCCGGCCATTTAGAATAGGCACGTTGAGATGGGTTTGAGTCAACGCGCCTTTGATGTGGGCTGGCATGTCATCCGGCCCTTCCTCGTTGTGCTTATAGAGGTTCTCATCTTCCGGCACCAAGGCTGCCAGAAAGCTTTCCAGATCTCGCATGACATCCGGGCTGACGTTCTCCTGGATCAAGAGAGACGCCGAGGTGTGCCGGATGAATAGCACGAGCAGTCCGGACTCAATCCGTTGTTCGCTGACCCACGACTCGAGTTTATTCGTAAACTCTTTCAAGCCTTGCTTTTCCTCACGGAGTCGAAGCAGATACTGGGCTTGTTTAATGTTCGTGCTGAGGCAAGGAGTCAGTGCGTTCTGGCGAAGCGCTCTATTCAACGACAGCAAACATGCTGGTCGTGGGGTTCACAAATCTTAGAGATAAGTGAGGTCGTTGGCGACAGCGCGCCGCGTTGGTTCAATCTCGATCGCCAGTTAGGCCGCCCGCAATCGATCGCCAATCACGATGGCCCAAGCACCCAGTCCGCCAATCAAGGTCAGAAACAGGACCAATCCGCCCACAATCGGTATGAGTCCGACAACCGAGAGCACCACCAAGGTGGCGATCGCATCGAGAAACATTAGGAA
>DEBC01000001.1:0-11634 GCA_002348365.1 Alphaproteobacteria bacterium UBA2966
ACATGGCGTGGGTTGTCGAGCCGCGTTCAACCAGGATGTCAAAGCGCTTGCAGCCAGGTTCCTTGACCGCCTCACGTGCATCCACACGGGCAAGATCGAGCCACTGTTCCAGCATCCCATCCTTGATGTAGTGGTCCGCCCGAATGATGAAATCTGCCATTTCCACTTCCTCACTCGTTTCGCTCGATAAATGCCGGCAAAAACCTCCGGTAACTCCGAGACAGTGGAGGTTCAATTCTGAAGATAGACATCTGCGTCGACAATTGGGCCTCGACCGCTAAGCTAGCGCAATGCTGCTGATTACAGACGGGGTAGGTGAACGTGACAGGTTCACAATCATCCGCGAAGAAATTCGCCCACGAAATGGTGGAAGGTGACGAATAGGAACCGCTCGAATTCGTCATCACGCCCGAGATAAATCAGCAATTCCTCTTTGCTCTGGAGGATTTCGATCCCCAATACCTACAAGTATAGAGCGGTGGTCCGCCGCTTGTGCACCGGGTGCTTCTGCTGCACATGTCGGCACGAACCCGAAGCCCGTGTTTCAGGCTTGCGCTGAATTCGGGCTCGATTTTCGCCCGCGAGCGCGTCGAGTTCCCGAGTCCGGCCGAGGTCGGTCAGAAGCTGAGAGTGAACTGGCGGGTCGCGGAGACCTATGAAAAGCGCGGTAGGCACTACCAGAGGATCGCCATTGCCATCGATGCAGAGGATGGAACACCCATCATTCGCCGGGAAGTGCACGACACGTTCTTCTTCAGTGAGGGGAGTGATCCCGCATGAATAATGGCACGGAAGGGAGTGCCATCCGTCTGGAGACACCCGCTGCTGGCGATCTCTTTGAAGGGCCGGTACGCCGGCTCACTCTGGCCCGGATGTTGGCCTTTTCCGGTGGATCTTTCGATTCACCGAGATGGCCCCAGGCAAATCTTCATACTGACGCGGGAAAAGCGCGCGAATTTGGGCTCGCCTCAATCATTGCTTCGGGAACACAGTCTGAAGGCATCCTTTTGGGGTTGATGGTCTCGCTTTTTGGCCGGGATTGGCATCGAAAAGGTGTTCTGGACGCCAAAATGACGAGCAGCGTCTATGTCAACGACACCATTCAAGCAAAAGCGCGGCTCGAGTCGCGGGATGTCAAACCTGAAGGTGAGCATTTCGTGCTGGAAGTTTGGTGCGAAAACGGGCATGGCGAGAAAATCATCGTCGGACAAGCCGAAGCCACACTTGACCTGTCAAACTAATCTTGCGCACGATCGATCGTGTCAGGAACTCGGCCCGATGCGGGCCTAATTTCTCACTCTAATTGGCAAATTAAAATGTTTTGAAAACAATATTTTATAGAGAACATATAAAGTGATATTTCTGCCTATATGCTAAGTTCGGTTGTAAAACAAAAGACAGATTCTATGATTTACCCAGAATCGAGTTCGAAAGATCGAAATGAATATCAGAAAATCCATTATTCGGTCTGGAATCGAGCAAAATTGGTTTTCTGGAATTCGTTAACACGGACAGCGCATTCGAAATCGCTTCAAATTGCCCGAAAAGCCTCTGAATTATACCCGAATCTGTCTTACGACCGTTCGAAATTGCGATTCGACCGATCGGTCACTGTTAAAAGCGCTGAATGGGTGGCATTAGCAGACAGAAATCACTCAGGAATGACAGCGTGGATGTCGATTTCTATTAGGATGTCTTCACGAGCGAACCCGGAGACGATTAATCCGGTGGAAACAGGGTATACACCCTGTAACCAACGACCGATGACCTCGTAAACCGGCCCGCGATGCGCCCTGTCGGTCACATAGACGATGATCTTGCAGACATGGTCGAGCTTGGAGCCCGCTTCTTCCAGCAGGATCTGCGCACATCGCATGGCATTTTCGGTTTGAGCGCCTGAATCACCTGACCCTACGAGGTTGCCGTCAAAATCGAGGCCTGTTTGACCTCTCAGGAAGACACGATTGCCGGCCCGCACGGCCATACAGTTATCGTTTCCGAGTCCCTGGCCGGGATAGAGGCTCGCGTTATTGAACTTGCGGATGCGCTCGTGAGCCATGACAAGCGTCCCTAATCGATCGCGACCTGGAACGGCTCCTGGACATGCGTTTCCGGATCAAACTGTGAGCGGTCGACGAAACCTACGTGTTTTCCGTAAATGTGAAGCGAAATCGTCGTCTCATCGGTCTCGTTCGCGACACTGTGAATTTCGCCCGTAACCATGGCTGAGGCCTGTCCTGGTGCGATGGGCGTTACCACACCCTTTTCAAGCTCGGCATAGCCGTCACGCGAACCATCATCGACACGGCGCCAATAAGTGTCGGTCTCGGCCCCCTCGACCCCAGCGACAATTGCCCAAGTGCCGTGGTCATGAGGCGGAAAACCGCGCCCGGCCGCATAGGCGGAGGCGAACACGGCGAGAGTGTGATCAGGCTCTTCATGCAGCAGATAAACGCCGGCTGCCTGCGCATTGTTGCATTGGCGATGTTCGTCCTTGAGCCAGCTCTTATCTTGAGCGCAACGTATGGCCAACGGCTTCAGGCGAGATACGATCTCGGCATCATCTGACGTCTCGGAGGTGATCTTTCGCATGTCCTCGACGAACTGCTCGAGACTGTAACCGTGCGCCATGATTTCTTACCTCTGGGGAATTGCCACGAATTTGAGAACAGATCATAGCCGCATTCGACGGTCTCGTTCACCGCTGTAACCACTCCTCGTCGAACTTTGTCGAGTGTGGCTGAAATTTTTCGTAATTAGTCTTGACCAATTGGTTATAACTAATCGATGATACAGGCATCGTATTCCGACGCTCGTCCTCATCATTGCAGCCGAAATATGCCACCACGCTCACCCCGTTATTTGGATGTCGCTGCCGTCCTTCAGGACGAAATCAATCTCCTGGCGCCCAATTCCCTGTTGCCGACAGAGCAGCAACTGGCCAAGCGGTTCGGAGTCAGTCGCATAACCGTTCGTGGGGCGCTCGATCTCCTGGAGAAGAGCGGACTGGTGTCCCGGCTTCGTGGACGCGGCACGACGGTCAGCCCACCCAAGATCACCAGGCGCTTCGCGCCTCTCCAGAGTTTCGAGCAGGACCTCAACAGCCAGGGGATCGAATTCGAGACGGAGCTCTTGGAGTTCAATGGCCAGGCCAATCCGCCTGAATTTATTCTCGACAGGCTGCGGCTCGCATCGGACGGAACGGTGGGATATCTCTCGCTCACGCGCTCCGTTGACGACCGGGTCGTTTGTCATGACGGCCGTTACTACCCAACGGAACTCGCCGGGCGGATTGACCCGGACCGGGTTGCCCAACAAGATGCCTCACAGGTTCTGGAAGAAATCGTTGGCTCACGTATCGCTCAGGTGGACTGGGAGAGCGAGATTATTTCTGCCTCCGCCGAGGTCTCTGAAGCCCTTGGGGTTGCTCCAAGAACGCTGGTTCTCGCCAATACTTACACCTGGCATTCCGATGCGGGTGTACCGATCGAGGCCGGTGTCATCTCTTACCGAATTGACCGCTGCAAGTTTCGCTATGAGACATCCTTTCATCAGACGGCGTCGGGGAACGGCAAGCCACCCCCTAATTCAAAGCAGGATAAATAGAATGTTGTCTCCATCGTTGAGGAACTGGATATGGGAGCGATAAGGCTCGGTATCGACATTGGCGGAACCTTCACGGACATCACCGTTCTGGAAGAAGACTCCGGTCGTGTCACCGTAACGAAAGTCCCCAGTCGTCGAAGCGACCCCGGTGGGGCGCTGATCAATGCCGTGGAACGCGGACTTGAATTGGCGGCCGTCAATGCCGAGGACGTGACGATGCTGGTCCACGGCACCACCATCGTGACGAATGCCGTCCTTGAAAAGAAGCTGCCACAAACTTCCCTGGTAACCACCGACGGTTTCCGGGATGTGCTCGAGATCGGCCGGCACTTCAGACCCGACATGTACGATCTCATGCAGGACAAGCCGGAGCCCGTCGTCCCACGGGAGCGTCGCTATTCTGTCAGTGAACGTATGAGCGCCGAAGGAAACGTTCTCACAGAACCCGACCAGGCCGAAGTCAGCAACCTGTTCGATGTCATTCGCGACAGTGGATCCCAGGCTGTGGCGATCTGCTTTCTCAATTCGTTCGTCAACCCGGCCAATGAGGCGCTTGTACGAGACTGGTTGCGCCAGGGTGTTCAGGGAATCCACGTTGCGGCATCGTACGAAGTCTGCCGGGAAATCCGCGAGTTCGAGCGGATGAGCACTGTTGCCCTGAATGCCGCGGCGATGCCGTTGGTCACCCAGTACCTTGAAGACATCACACCCAAGATCAAGGCCGTACTGCCCAACGCAAATATCCTTTTGATGCAATCCAACGGGGGCTCGCTCACCATCGCGGCGGCGCAGAACTATCCAGTCCGAATGATCACGTCGGGTCCAGCGGGCGGTGCGCTCGCAGTTCAGCGGCTGGGCTCGGCAACCGAACAACCCAATCTGCTCGGGGTCGACATGGGAGGCACCAGTACCGACATCTCCCTCATTCATAAGGGTGAGCTCCGCATGACCACCGAGGGCGGTATCGACGAACTGCCAGTGAAGGTCCCGATGATCGAGATCAACACGATCGGCGCCGGGGCCGGAAGCATTGCCTGGCTGGACGACTGGAACGGTCTCCACGTCGGGCCTCAGAGCGCGGGTGCGGACCCGGGTCCTGCCGCCTATAAACGTGGCGGAACGGAACCCACGGTTACCGATGCCAATCTGGTGTTGGGGCGTATGCACCCCGACCGATTCGTCGGCGGCGACATGAGCGTCGATCTCGACGCGGCGCGAGAGGCCATTCGATCGAAGATCGCTGAACCCTTGAAGATGACGGTCGAGGAAGCGGCGGCCGGTATCATTCGGATTGCCAACGCCAATATGGAACGCGCATTGCGTGTGAGCTCGGCGGAAAAAGGTTTTGACCCCCGGGACATTACGCTTCTGGCGTTTGGTGGCGCCGGCCCCATGCATGCCGCGGCCCTGGCGACGGCGGTCGGCATTCCCGAAGTTCTGGTTCCCGAACGCCCCGGCGTCTTTTCAGCCGTTGGGCTCGTGATGTCCGATATCCGCCACGATTTCGGTCAAACGCGAGTCCTGCGCGGAGAGGAGATTGCAGGGGAGAACCTTAATCCGTTGTTCGGTGAACTCGATAGGGAAGCACATGAAGCTTTGGAGCGGGATGGCGTGCCAGAAGATCAACGCGACCTACAACGCTCGGCCGATCTGCGCTACGTCGGTCAGGCTTATGAGGTCAATGTCACGGTGCCGAACGGAGCGCTGGATGATAAATCAGCCGAGCAGATCATTCAGAACTTCCACGATCTCCATCAACAGCTCTATGCCCACCATCATCCGGATAAACCTGTCGAATTTGTCAGTGGTCGCGTCGCGGCGATCGGATTGATGTCTGCACCTGAGCTGCAGAGACGGACGACCAACGGAAGTGGCGCAGATCCAAAGGAATCGCGCCAGGTATATTTCGACGAGTCGAGCGACTATGTGGATACCGCTGTTTACGATCGTGAGACGCTGTCCGCGGGGAGTCGGTTCGACGGACCAGCGATCGTGGAGCAAACCGACTCGACCACAGTCATCCATCCGGGTCAGCGCGCTCGAATTGACGAGCTGGGCAACCTGATGATCGCGATTGGGGAGTGAGCAGATGCGCGTCGATCCCGTAACGCTTGAAGTTGTCAACAATGCTTTGGTTGGCGTCGCCGAGCAGATGGCCGCGACGATCCTGCGGACGTCTTATTCAACCGTCATCCGCGAAATGCTGGATTACTCGACGGCCGTGTTCGATCTGAATGGCCGGATCATTGCCCAGTCGTGCCGAATTCCGATTCACTTGAACTCCATGTCCCGTTCACTGCGCACGACGTTGGACGAGGCGATCCCCATCGAGGAGTGGCGGCCCGGCGACATCATCATCACCAACGATCCCTACAAAGGGGGTCAGCACCTGCCGGACGTTCAAACCTTCCTTCCGGTGTTCGCGGGTGACGAACTGGTGGCGATTTGCGGAACTCTGGGGCACCACCTCGATGTCGGAGGTATGCGCCCGGGAAGCTACGCCGGCGACGCCGTCGAGATCTTTCAGGAAGGGCTGCGCATCCCGCCCATCAAACTGTTCGAGGAAGGTGCGATCAACGAGCGGCTGTTCGCCATGATCGAAGCCAACATCCGCCAGCCCGCGATGACCATCGGCGACCTGCGCGCGCAGACCGCAGCACTTGAAATCGGCCGTGACGGCGTACTCGACCTGATCGAACGCTACGGCGTCCGCAACATCATGGATTGTCTGGAAGAGGCCATCGATGCCTCGGAAGGAAGGTTGCGCGACCGACTTCGTGAAATCCCGGATGGCGAATACGAATCGTCGTACTTCATTGACGATGACGGCGTCTTGGATGAATCGATCAAGATCGTTACCAATGTCACCATTGACGACGGCTCGATCCACATCGACTTCACGGGTACCGACCCGCAACGTCGATCGCCGATCAACGCCACACTGTCATCCTGCGAGTCGGCCGTTTACTTCGCTATTCTGTCGATCCTCGATCCCTCGATTCCCGCCAACTACGGCGTCTATAAGCCGATCGAAATCACCGCGCCCGAAGGCTCGGTCGTCAATGCCATGCCTCCCGCGCCGGTCGTTGGTCGAAACGCGATCACGCATACCATCGTGAACTCGCTGATGCGGGCATTGTCCGAAGTGATTCCCGAACGCATCACCGCGGCGTACTACGGGATGTCGAATGTACACATCCTCGCCGGCGATGGTGGCAATGGCCGTGACAGCTGGATTTTCTTCGATATCGAAGTCGGCGGTTGGGGTGCCCGACAGGAGAAGGACGGGCCCGACTGCTATTCGCAGGGCATTCATAACCTGGCGAACACACCCATCGAGATGGTGGAAGCCACGTATCCGTTGCGCTTCAAGCACTACGAACTGATTCCGGACACGGGAGGTGCCGGCAGGCAGCGCGGCGGTCTCGGCGTCCGGCGCGACATTGAATTCCTGGATCAGAGCGGGTCTCTCAACACCCAGTTCGACAAGTTCAAGATCGCGCCCTTTGGACTGTTCGGGGGCAAGGACGGGGCAACAGGGAGCATGGTCATGAACCCGGACGGGCCGGAGCCCGAAGATCTGCACTCCAAAACCGTCAATCACCCGTTCAAATACGGTGACGTCTTCAGCATGCGTACGCAGGGCGGTGGTGGATTCGGAACACCTGAAGAACGGGACCCTGCCGCCATCGAACGAGACCTGCGCGAAGGAAAGATCTCGGCCGACAGCGCCTGGGATTCCTATGGCCTGAAGGGTTCCTGAACATGAAAATCGAATCGCTTGAGACAATTGTCGTCGAACTCCCAGGCCGGTCGGCCTACGGCTGGCGCTCCCTCGAAGTACCGATCGGGCGCTATGTCATTCTCAAAGTCACGACGGATACAGGGCTTGAGGGTTTGGGGGAGGCTCCGGCCATCCTTAGTTGGGGGGGAGAACACGGTCGCTACTTCGGTGAGGACCCCCACATCGTCTGCTACCTGATCGACGAAGTGCTGTCTCCGTTGCTGATTGGCGCGGATCCTCGGGAGTCCCGTAAACTGCTGACGCGAATGGATGAGGTGGCGCGGGGTTTCCCGTACACCAAAGCGATGATAGAGAGCGCGCTGCTGGATATCGTTGGGCGTGACCTCGGGGTACCGCTTTATCAGTTGCTCGGCGGCGCCATGCGCAAGGAAATTCCGATCTGCCATAGCGTTGGCTTGGCATCACCGGAGAATGCCGCCGCGGAAGCCGCCGAAGTGGCCGCCGACGGCCTCAAATGGATGCAGATCAAGATTGGCGGGGATCCCGTCGAAGATCTGGCTGTTCTCACCGCAGTGCGCAAAGCCGTCGGTGATGACATCCAGCTCTATCCGGACGTAAATCGCGGCTATCGCAGTGTCAAAACCGCCGTCGCCGCAACCCGTTCCATGCAGGATGCCGCCATGATCTGCGCCATCGAGCAACCCGTCGAAGGTGTGGACGCGATGGCAGCCGTCGCAGCTGCTGTAGATATCCCGGTCATCGTGGACGAAGGCTGCTGGACACCTCAGGATGCCGTTGAAATCGTCAAACGCGGGGCCGCCGACATCATGTCGATCTATTACACGAAGGCGAGTGGTTTGTTGCGATCCATGGAAATTGGCGCCATCGCAACGGCGGCAGGCCTTCCCGTCAACGTCAATGGATCTCTCGAAGCCGGCGTGGGAAATGCGGCAAATCTGCACCTTTCGGCCGCGCTCGACGGGACGGTCATGCCGTCGGTCATCACCATCAATACGCTGGAGGGCCGAGAGCAAACCAAAGTAGGTGGGGTCTTTTATATCGACGATGTCATCACCGAGCCGTTTGCTTACGCCGACGGCTGCCTGACATTGCCGGAAGGGCCCGGACTCGGTGTCGAACTCGATCCGGACAAGATCAAGAAATACCGGGTGAATTGATCACATTATTCGCGGCAGCGCGATCACCGCACCGCCGCAGACGTTAAGGGAGGAATTATGCCAGCCAAATTCGGAGTCACGTGCGGTGGCGATATCTGGAGCGCGGACGATATCCGCGCCGTGGAAGAATTCGGATACGATTCATTCTGGACGGGCGAGCACATCGTCTATCACCGTCCCATCTTTGAAGCTGTCACCACGCTGACCCGTGCCGCCGCGCTGACGTCTCGTATCAAGGTTGGACCTGCGACATTGCTGTTGCCGCTCCGCCACCCGACCATGGTGGCCAAGCAGTTTTCATGCCTTGACGTTCAGTCGGAGGGACGCGTGCTCCTGACTGTTGGAGTCGGCGGTGACTATCCGCGCGAGTTTGCGGGTTGCGAAGTGCCGATGAATGAGCGCGGCCAGCGCGCCACCGAAGCCATCGAGATCATGAAGAAATACTGGACCGGTGAGCGCTTCGACTATGACGGCAAGATCTTCCATCTCGAGGATGTCGACATGCTACCGACGCCGGTTCAGCCAGGTGGCATTCCCATTTGGGTTTCCGGTCGGCAGGAAGGACCGATGAAGCGTGCCGCCCGAATCGGTGACGGGTGGCACCCCTACATGTATACGGCCGACAGATGCAAAATCTCTTTCGACCAGGTGGTCGAATTTGCAGACGGTTATGACCGAAAGCTCCCCGACGATTACGCCTGGGCGTGCTTCATTTATGTCAGCTTGTACGACGACCTCGATGAGGCCAGAAAATGGGGCGTCAAGGAACTGTCCTACCGCTACGATCAGGATTTCGCCGAGCTTGTCGACAAGTACTGCGCCTACGGGCCGCCAGAACGCGTCATCAGCTACCTCAAGGACTACATCGATATCGGAGTGAATTATTTCATTCTGGCGCCGATCATGCCTCGGGACGACCGGCGTGCGCATCTGGACAGATTGGCCAGGGAAGTCATTCCCGAACTCGAAAAGATTGAGCCCCCAAAAGTTCAATGAGCATCGCGTCGGCCGATGAGCTGATCTCGGATCGCCTGTTCGGTATCGCTAAGAGCGATCCGGGGCGTGAGCTGATTTTTGATCCGGTCTACGGCCGGATCAGCTACGCTCAGGCTGCCGAACAGGTTGAGAGACTGGCCTACGGTCTCCGCAACCTCGGCATCGGTCATGGCGACGTCGTCATCATCCAGTTGCCCAACTGGGCTCCTTTCATGATCCTCCATATGGCGTTGACCGCCATCGGAGCCGTCACAGCGACGATTCCCATCGTTTACCGTGAGCACGAACTGACAGGCGTCATCAAGCTGACAGAAGCGAAAGCCCTTGTCGTCCCTCGCGAGTTCCACCGCTTCGACTACGCCACCATGGCAAAAGGGCTGCGCCAAAACGTTTCAACCCTTGAGCACGTCATCCTCGTAGGTGGTGAGACCGCGGACAATGATTCGGGATGCGTCAGGTACGAACATCTCATGGCGGAACCGTGGGAAGCTCGCGGAGACCAGGAGTCGCTCGATCGTCTCAAGGCAGCACCTGGCGATATCGCCGCACTTGGATTCACCTCCGGGACGACAGGTGATTTGAAAGGTGCGGTTTATGACACGCGCATCCTCCACGCGACCAACATGGGCTTCATCGAGCGATACGGCTTCAATGAAGGCGATCGCATATTCGGTTGCTCGCCCATTGGCCACGCTGTGGGCTTCACGCATGCACTGCGCATGACTTTGACCATCGGCGGCGGCATCGTGCTTCAGGAACGATGGGACCCCGCACGGGCACTGGAACTGTTGCAGGAGGAAAAGTGCACGTTCATGGCGGCCGCGACCCCGTTCCTCATGGACCTGGTTTATCATCCCGACCTGGAGGCACGAGGGAGCCTGTCTTCGGTGAAACTCTTTCTCTGTGGTGGCGCCTCCATCCCCGAGCAACTCATGCGCGATGCCCAGACCGCGCTACCCAATACCTTCACGTCTCCGCTGTGGGGCATGACCGAGTGCGGCGGCGTCACCACGTGTCCCTATGATGCGCCGCAGGAAAAACTGTTCGAAACAGACGGGCTACCCTGCAACTCAATGGAGTTGAAAGTCGTTGATCCAGACGGCAACGAAGTGCCACCGCGCACGGATGGCGAGCTGATGGCCCGGGGTGCCATGGTGACACGCGGTTACTTCGGTCGACCCGACCTGACCAGCGAAAGTTTCCTCGAAGATGGATGGTTCCGGACTGGCGACCAGGCCTGGATGGATGAGGATGGTTACATCAAGATCACGGGCCGGATAAAGGATCTGATCATTCGCGGCGGCGTGAACATCTCGCCTGCCGATATCGAAAACGTTCTGTTCTCTCATCCCCGAATTACCAGTGCCGCAGTTGTCGGCATGCCTGACCCACGCCTGGGTGAAAGGATTTGCGCCTTTGTTGTCTTAAACGAAGGCAGCAGTCTTGAAATCTCGACCGTGCAGGACTGGATGACAGAGGCAGGAATCGCCAAACCCAAGTGGCCGGAACGAATTGAGGTCGTCGATGACTTCCCGATGACTCCGTCTGGAAAAGTTCAGAAATTCCGGTTGCGCGAGATGATTGCCGAACGGCTTTCACAAGAAACCGCAACGCCAGCGTCGGCTTGAGGCCCAATATCATGGCATCCAAAACATCCGGCACAGAAAATTTGTCAGCTTCCCGTGACGTGCGCTTCCTTGACCAGTTCTTCGGACCCAGGAAGGTCGTCATCGTCGGTTTGTCCCGGTCTGCCATTGGGGCTCCGGTCAGTGTTCTCACCACGTTGAACGACTATGGCTATTCCGGAGAAATCTATGTCATCAATCCGAACATGACACAGACTGATGCAGACAATTTCACCGTGTGTGCCAGCCTGGATGAATTGCCTGACGACATCGAATTGGCGGTGGTCAGCGTCGCCCGCGAACAGGTCCACGACGTTCTCAAAGGCTGCATCGCAAAAGGCATCAAGGGCGCGATCGTAATTACGCAGGGCTTTGCGGATGCAGACGAAGAGGGCGGAAGACTCCAGGAAGAGATGCTGGAACTCGCCCGGGACAACGGCATGCGAATTCTTGGTCCCAACACCATCGGCATTGCAGACGCCTT
>DEBC01000001.1:12020-30026 GCA_002348365.1 Alphaproteobacteria bacterium UBA2966
GTCTCGCAGTCCGGCCTCTTCATGATGGGGCATCACCTCATCAACAACGAGCCCGCCGGTTTCTGTAAGTCGATCGATTTGGGGAATGCCAGCGACATCGATCTCGTGGACGTGCTGACCTACTTCGAGCAATCCGACGAAGTCGATGTCATCCAATGCCACGTCGAAGGCATTGTTGATGGTGGCGCGTTTGTTGAGACGGCGTCGCGAATATCGAAAGAAAAGCCCATTGTCCTGCTGAAGGCGGGGCGCAGCAAAACGGGGCAAGTCGCGGTGGCATCCCACAGTGGCGCCGCGGCCGGTGAGAATGAGGTCTATGACGCCGCGTTCCGGAAGGCCGGTATCGTCCCCGCGCATAATTCCGAAGAACTTCGAATGCTGTCCAAGGCCTTCGTCACCTACGCACCGCCGAAGGGCAAGCGGGTGGCGGTCGTCAGCTTCTCGGGGGGCGGCGCCATTCTCGCCATCGACGCCATCGAAGGTGCGGGGTTGGAACTGGCCAAACTCTCAGAAGACACTATCAGCGACATCGAAGATTTGTTCCCACCCTGGCTCACGGTCGACAATCCTGTCGATATCTGGATTCCCGTGGCACGGGATTTCGACGGATCCTTTCCGCGCATCCTTGAACGCGTGATGCAGGACGATCACGTGGATGCGGTGATCTGCATTTATTGCTCCTACACCCTGCCTAAGTATGACGCCCTGAACAGTTCGAAGTACGTGGGCGAGATCGGAGCCCGCTACCCCGATAAGCCGATCATGTGCTGGACCTACGGGCTTGATATCGCCGGCTTCTCGAAAAGGATCGAGAAACAAGGCTCGGCAATGGTCTTTCCCTCGCTCGAGTCTGCAAGCACAACGATCGCCAAGATGGCGGATTTTGAAGCTAATCGTCGTCAGTCAGCCTCGGAGGTGCCATCCCGGTTCGAGGTCGATGACGTGAGCGTTGACAGCCTGCTCGCCACAGCGCGCCAAGCGGAGTCCAGTTACCTGTTCACGGAAAGCCTCGAGATCCTGGATGCGTACGGGATCAATCTTGCGGCTTGGCGCTTCGTGAGCGACGAGAACGACCTTGCGCGAAACGCGGCAGAAATCGGCTATCCGGTATGCATGAAAATCGTGTCCGCGGACATCATTCATAAGTCGGACAGCGGTGGTATCCGGTTGAATATCGGGAATGATCAGGAACTGATCGAGAATTACCGCGGAATGTGTGATGACGTGCTGCGCTACGATCCAAAGGCCGCGATCGGCGGCGTCATCCTTCAGGCCATGGCTCCCAAGGGCAAGGAAGTCATGATCGGAGCCAAACACGATCCAACGTATGGTCCCTGCGTGATCGTCGGGACCGGCGGCATCTATACCGAGGTTCTGAACGACTATACTTTCCGTCTGGCACCTCTCACCGATGTGGAGGCTCGCGAGATGCTGGCAGAGCTGAAGCTATACCCGCTGCTGGAGGGTGTTCGCGGCGAAGCGCCTTGTGACATCGACTCCATTGTCGAAACGTTGCTTCGGGTGTCGCAGCTTGTCACCACACATCCGGCTATCAAAGAGATCGACATTAATCCGCTGATCGTGAACGAGCATGGTTCGGTTATCGTGGATGCGCGCATCATCACGTAATTCCCGTCAATGGAGGCATTCGAGTGACACTGGGAGATTGGAAAGAGCCGGAAGGCGAAAAGTTTGCTCTCGGGACGGTTAAAGAGCAGACCCATTGGCAGGAGGAGTACCACCGCCTCGTTCGCGAGACTGTGGAGCAGGAAAGGGCTCTCCATCCAACCGAGGTGGAGACCGATCCTCAAACCATCGGCATGCGAATTCCCCGGAACGACGCACTCTACAAGGTGCGCGGACGCGCACGTTATGCCGGTAACATCGAGATGGAAGGCATGCTCTACGGACGTTTTGTCCGAAGCCAGTATCCGCATGCCCGCATCCTGAGTGTCGACACGTCTAAGGCCAAAACGGCACCAGGAGTCAAAGGCATCCTGACCGGCGCTGAGATCCCTGACGATCGTCTGCTCGTCGGTCCGATCTCGGATGACACACCGATCCTGGCAAAGGAGAAAGTACGCTTTGCCGGGGAACCGATTGTCGCCATTGTCGCGGAAACCGAGCAACAGGCCGAAGACGCCTGTCTGCTGGTTGACGTTGAATACGAGCCATTGGACACGATCCTCACACCCGAGGAGGCGATTGCCGAAAGCTCCGTGACGATCGATCCCGTGGACGGCAACATCATCACGGACCTACATCACGGGCAGGGAGACATCGAGGCGGGTTTCGCAGAAGCCGACATCATTCTGGAGAACGATTACGAGATCGAGCCGGTCGATCACTGCTTTCTGGAGTCACCTGCGGGCGTGGCCTTTATCGATCCCGATGACGTCCTGACCGTCCTGGTTTGCACCCAGTATCCCCATTATCACCATAAGCAATTGGCTCGGGTCACCGGGCGACCGATGGACAAGGTACGTGTGGTCCAAACCGTTGTCGGCGGCGCTTTCGGCGGCAAAATGGACAACACGGTTGAATGTGCTTCAGCACTGCTCACCATGAAGACAGGGCGCCCCATCAAGATGGTGTTCACCCGCGAGGAAGTCTTCACGGCAACGACCAAGCGCCACGCCATGAAGATCCATCAGCGTCTCGGCGCGACCAAGGACGGCCGCATAACGGCGCTTGACGTGCGCAACCTCTTCGACGGCGGCGCCTACCGGTCCTACAGCATGATCTGCAGCGGCCGCTGCGTGATCCACGCAGGCATGCCGTATCGCATCCCCAACCTGAAGGTGCACCACACCGCCGTCTTCACCAATCATGTACCGAGCGGAGCCATGCGCAGTTTCGGTGTGGTCAAGGTGGCCTTCGCCATGGAATGCCAGCTCAACGAACTCGCGGACAAGCTGGGTATCAGCCCGATCGAGATCCGTCGTATCAACGGTCTGGTGGATGAGGACCTGACGAGTACGGGCCAGACACTGACAGACGTTGGACTGCTCAAGTCCCTGGATGCCATCGAACCCCTTTATGAACAGCGGAAGGCGGAATTGGCGGGTTATTCGAATGGCACACGGCGCAAGGGTCTGGGAATCGCCTGCCTCGGGTATGGCATCGGATACAGCGGTGTTCGCAATCCATCCACGGCGAGGGTAAGAGCCGACGTGAAAGGCGTTGTCACCGCCTTTTGTGGCACACCGGATATTGGAACCGGATCGGACACATCGCTCGCCATGGTGGCCGCAGAGTCGGCAGGCATCGCCGTGGATCGCATCCGAGTCGTCAGCGGCGATTCGACCAAGACGGACGATTCTGGACCGACGTCAGCATCGCGCACCACTTACTTCTCGGGAAACGCGGCGCATATTGCAGGGATGGATTTCAAAGCACAGTTCGAAGCGGCTGTCGCAGGAAAGCGTGACGTTCCCGCCGAGGAGGTTCGACTGCAGGAAGATGCCGTCATCGTTCGCAACGAACGCATGAACTTTGAAGACGCCTGCCAATTGATCGGCGATGACATCGAGCAGATCGGTGGCTATGGCAAGTTCGATCCGGATATTGCGGTCGATATCCTGACCTTCAAAGGCAATCCGTATCCGACCTACGTGTTCGCGACACACCTCGTCGAGATTGAGATGGATACCGAATTGGGCTCCGTGGATCTGGTGAAGGCATGGTGCGCGCACGATGCCGGAACCATTGTCAACCCGACAGGTGCGGAAGGGCAGGTAGAAGGTGGCGTGGCGATGGGCGTCGGTCAGGCGCTGTGGGAACGCGTGGTGCGCGAAGGCGGCTACATTATGAACCCGCATTACCGCGATTACCTGCTGCCCAGCGCAAAGGATGTCACGCAGGAAATCGAAAGCATATTTGTGGAGAACCACGACCGTACGGGTCCCTATGGTGCCAAAGGCCTGGCAGAGGTGAGTTTGATACCCATACCCGCGGCCATGGCAAATGCCGTCACGGATGCCGTGGATGTGCGCCCGAATCACCTGCCGATGGACTCGGAATTTGTGCTCGATCTGTTGAACGATACTTCGACCAACGTGGCGGGGGAGTGAGCCATGAGCTGCCAATACACCCAGGCCACGAGTGTTGATGAGGCTGTCTCAGCCCTCGTCGACGCCAACGGCGAGGCACACCTGATCGCCGGTGGCGTCGCGTTGGTCATATTGATGAACGAGAAGCTTGTCGAACCGAGCTGGCTGATCGATGTCTCGCGTATCGAGGCATTGCATGGGATCGACAGGTTGCCAGACGGCACGGTTCGGATTGGTGCAGCTGTCACCCACCGGGAGATCGCGGAGTCCCAGGTAATATCCGAGACCTTCCCGATGGTGCCGGAGATGGCCGCTGAAATTGCCTGCGGCCGTATCATGAACAAGGGCACGATCGGTGGGAATATCTGCCTGGCAGACCCACAGGGGGATCCACCCATCGCGATGCTGGCGCTCGACGCGACAATGCGCGCAGCCGGACCGGATGGCACCCGCGATATCCCCGTTCGCGAGTTTTTTGTGGACCTCTACACGACCGCTCTTCGCGAGGACGAGCTGCTGCAGGAAATCCTCATCCCTCCCATGAAGGATGGCTCCGTCACGGCATTCGGCAAATACGCGGCGCGCAAGGCGATGGACTACACATCAACCATCAGCATTGCCGTGCGTCTGATCAGGAATGACAGCAGTGGAAACTTGAACGAGATATCACTGGGATTCGGCGGCGTCGGCCAGACACCGATGCATTCGGAGGAAATCGAAAGAATGTTGACCGGTGCTGCGCCCACAGATGCGTTGTTCGAGGCCGTTCGTGAGAAGCTCTTCGACGTGTTGGAGCCGATTGACGATCATCTCTATTCGGCAAACTACAAACGGCACGTTTCGGCTGTAACCCTGCGCCGAACGATCATGAAAGCCTATGACGGAACTTGGGAAGGTGAGGGAGTACTGATCCGATGACCATGGACGTGACCCTCAACGTAAACGGTCAAGAGCACAAACTCGCCGTGGAGCCCACCGAAACCGTGGTGAATATCCTGAGGAACCGGCTGGAGCTCACCGGTACCCACAAAGATTGCAGCATGGGTGTCTGCGGCGCCTGTACCGTCCTCATGAATGGACGGCCCGTCAGTTCCTGTCTGTTGCTGGCACCACAAGCAGACGGCCAGGAGATCAGGACGGTGGAAAGCCTCGAACACGACGGCAAACTGAGCCCCTTGCAGGAGGCCTTCTTGACGTTCGGCGCCGTTCAATGTGGCTACTGCACACCGGGTTTCCTGATGACGGCCACGGCCTTGCTGGAAGAGAATCCCAAACCGGACCGCGGCGAAGTGATCGAGGCGCTGAAGGGAAATTTGTGTCGTTGCACGGGATACAAGAAGATCATAGAGGCCGTTGAGTCCGTCGTCGGCCAGTAGGGATTGCGCCATGGCAGATATCAGGATCGCTCAGGACACTGACGCGTTTGTCGTTATCGATGTGCAGAACGACTTCTGCCCGGGCGGCGCCCTCGAAGTGCCAAACGGGGATGAGGTTGTTGGACCAATCAACGGTCTTACCAGCCAGTTCAAACACGTCCTGCTGACGCAGGACTGGCACCCCGTCGATCACATTTCATTCGCCTCTATGCATGAGGGGCGTAACCCATTTGAAGTCATCGAAATTGACTATGGCGCCCAGGTTCTGTGGCCCAATCACTGCGTCCAGGGCACCGCGGGCGCTGCGTTTCATGCCGATCTCAATGTCAACGCCGCCGAACTGGTAATCCGCAAGGGCTATCGCCAGGCGATCGATTCCTATTCTGCGCTCTTTGAAAACGATCACAGCACGCCCACAGGTCTTGCAGGCTATCTCCGTGACCGAGGCTTCAAACGGCTGTTCATGGCGGGCCTCGCAACAGATTACTGCGTGGCATATTCGGCATTGGATGGGCGCAAAGAAGGCTTCGAGGTCTTCGTGATTGAAGATGCCTGTCGGGGCATCGATCTGGAAGGCTCGGTCGACGCAGCCTGGCAACAGATGACAGAAGCCGGCGTGGAATGTATCGACTGTCGGGCGTTGGGCGGCTGAGCCGCGGGCCACGCTCCGGTGACCAGCAAAAAATCAAAAGGACCCTACGTCCTGGAGGAACAGGTCGGATATCTCCTCCGGCGTGCCCACCAACACGCCAGTGCGATATTTTCCGAACTTATCGGGGAGGACAGGCTGACTCCGATGCAGTACGGCACCCTGGTCAAGATTTATGACCTTGGCGAAGTGACCCAGAATCGGTTGGGCCGTCTGGTTGCCATGGACCCTGCAACGATCAACGGGGTCGTGACTCGCCTTGAGGAACGTTCCCTGATTTCGCGTGAAAGAGATCCGGATAACCGGCGCCGCATGCTTTGCCGCCTGACGCCGACGGGAAAGGCGCTGGTTCAGCGTGCCATTCCGAAAGGAGAACGCATTTCTGAAGAAACCCTGGCACCATTATCGAGCGAAGAGCGCGCGGCTTTCCTCAAGCTACTCGACAAGCTGAAATAGCGTTCCTGGCGTCTCCGACAGGAAGTCATCCGGATCACTTCCAGACTTGACAGTTTTAGCTTCACGTTCCTAATGTTCGTGTACGAACAATAAATGAATTGGGCCCGCTGCTGATGGGCACTTATATCCGTCCAAATTCACTGCGAGGCGCTCTTGATGCGCTCGACACAGGCCGGCTGACGATTCTCGCCGGCGGGACCGATTTCTATCCAGCCCGTGTCGGTCGGACCATCGAGGAAGATGTCTTGGACATCTCGGCGATTCCCGAACTCCAGGGCATCGAGGAAACCGACAATCATTTCCGGATTGGGGCAGGGGTGACATGGACCGAAATCATCCATGCAACGCTGCCGGCTTCCTTTCACGGACTTCAACTGACCGGACGTGAAGTCGGCGGCAGGCAAATCCAGAACGCCGGAACGATCTGCGGCAATATCTGTAATGCATCGCCAGCCGCAGACGGTGTCCCGGCATTGCTCACGTTGGACGCGGAAATCGAGATCACTTCGGCTGGCGCCGACCGTCGCCTTCCGCTCGCAGACTTCATTGTCGGCAACCGCAGTGTCGCCCTGTCACCGAATGAGTTGGTTACAGGCCTGCGCATGCCGAAGCCTGCATCCCGATCATCATCAACATTCATCAAACTGGGGGCGCGTCGCTATCTCGTGATCTCCATCGCGATGGTGGCCGTTGTACTGGAGGCGACGGATAACGGAATGGTTGCGTGCGCACGGGTCGCCGTTGGCGCCTGCTCCGAAGTAGCGCGACGGTTGCCTCATCTGGAAGCGGCCCTGGCCGGACTACCGATTTCGGCTGAACTCGCGAAGAGTGCCTTGCCGGAACATCTGGAATCTCTGGAGCCGATCGATGATGTGCGTGGGTCGGCTGCATACAGGCGCGATGCTGCACTGACGTGCGTTCGCCGCGCACTGGCGGAATTGGGAACGAATTTGGATTCAGGTGCCGGATCGCCTCGTGCCAAGTCCCAGACCCGAGTTGAGAGATCTCAAGGAATCGAGTCGGACGCTGATACTTTTTCGATCGTGGTGAATGGCAAACCGGCGAAAGTCTCCTCGCCGCGGATCACACGCCTCGCAGATGTCTTGCGGGACGAACTCCTTTTGACCGGCACCAAGATTGGGTGCAACGCCGGCGATTGCGGCGCCTGCACCGTACTACTGGATGGCCAGCAGATGTGCGCATGCCTGGTTCCAGTAGGACAGGTGAATGGACGACAGGTAACAACCGTTGAAGGCCTTTCGACGGATGGCTGCTTGACGCGACTCCAATTGGCCTTCAATTCCGAAGGCGCCACACAATGCGGCATCTGCACGCCGGGCATGCTGATGGCAGCAACGGAGCTGTTGCGGAACAAGAACGGGGAACTGGCAACCGAGGATGAAGTCAGCGATGCGCTCGGTGGCGTTCTTTGCCGATGTACCGGATATCGAAATATCGTTTCAGCTGTCCTTACCGCTTCCAATTCCTCAATCTCGATCGAAAGCACCCGGCCTGAATCCGGTACTGCCGTTGGAGCGAGGCTGGATCGCATCGATGCACCCGCAAAGTTGGAGGGGACGGCTCTCTATGGTGCGGATGTCGGGCCAGCGGATTCACTATGGCTTCGTGTCGTACGTTCTCCGCACGCCCATGCCAATTTCACACTGGGCGACTTCGAAGATGTCCTCGATCGGCATTCGGGCCTGGCGCGCGTTCTGACCTGGGCGGATGTCCCCGGCAACAACGGCTTCGGCATATACCCGCATATCAAGGATCAGGCCGTTCTCGCGAATGGGCGCGTTCGCTACCGAGGGGATGCGGTCGTGGCACTAGTCGGAAGTAGGTCCGCTGTCGAGTCGGTCCGTGACGATGAACTACCCATCACTTGGGAACCTTTGGACGTCGTCGCCAGCCTGGACGAGGCAATGAAATCAGGCGCACCTCGGATACATGACGATTGCAACGACAATATCCTGACGCGAGGGCATTTGCAGAAGGGTGATGCCACGGCCGGGCTCGAAACGGCATACGTGCAGGCTGAGAGCAGGTGGGACACCACTTTCGTTGAACACGCGTACATCGAGCCCGAGGCAGGGTTTGCCCAACGCATTGGTGATCGAATCGAAATACATGTTTCGACGCAATCGCCTTACATGGACCGGGATGAAGTCGCGCAAGTCATGGGTTTCGAACCCCATCGCATCCGCATCGTTCCGACGGCATGCGGCGGTGGCTTTGGCGGTAAGCTCGACGTTTCGGTGCAACCGATCCTGGCGCTTGCCGCCTGGCATTTGGAACGCCCAGTCCGATGCATCTACACAAGACCGGAATCTATGGCCGCATCTACGAAGCGGCATCCGTCGCGGATCACTGCCAGGGCAGGCGCCGATCGCGACGGTAAGCTCACCGCATTTCAGTTCACCGGAGATTTTGATACCGGCGCCTACGCGTCGTGGGGACCCACCGTTGCAGACCGCGTGCCGGTGCACGCCTCCGGTCCGTATGCCGTCAAGACGGTCAAGGCCCAAACCCGCGCCATCCATACCAATCGGCCACCGTCCGGTGCGTTCCGCGGCTTTGGAGTCCCTCAGGCCGCGTTGGCTCATGAAGGGTTGATGGACGATCTGGCCGACAAGCTGGGTGTCGATCGGCTTGAGTTCAGACTGCGGAATGCCATTCGCGCAGGCGACGAAACGCCAACGTCCCAGAAGTTGACACACAGCGCCGGGTTGGCCCAATGCCTGGAGGCCCTACAGGTCCAATGGAAGGAATGGAGGGACGAATCGGAGGCGTTCAATCGCGCCAACGTCGTGACTCGACGCGGCGTGGGAATTGGATGCATGTGGTACGGAATTGGCAACACGTCGATGTCCAATCCTTCGACCATGGAGGTCGGGATTGACCCAGAGGGCCGTCTGACCCTCTACAACGGGGCACAGGAAATTGGACAAGGCACCACAACCATCATGGTCCAGATCTGCGCCGACGCGCTCGGAGTATCGACAGACCTGTTCCGTCACGTCATGGGTGACACCGATCTCACCCTCGACGCCGGAAAATCTTCTGCTTCGCGCCAGGCCCTGGTATCTGGAAACGCTGCTCGCCTTGCCGGCGAGGATTTGAGGATGCAGATCCTGCGTCTTTCGAATGCCGGTGCCTCCTCCCGAATCACGATCGAAGGTGGCAGATTGCTCGTAACCGATGGTGACGCCACCCGTCATGTTGAACTGGCAGAGTTACCTCTGGTCGACGGCGGCGATGTCTTGAGAGGCCGCGGCACTTTCGACCCACCGTCAACGCCGCTCGATGAAAACGGGCAGGGCGAGCCTTACGCGACGTATGGATTTGCGGCACAGATTGCGGAGGTTGAAGTCGACACGGAGCTCGGCACGGTACATCCGCTTCGGATCGCCGCTGCACACGATGTGGGCAAAGCGATCAACCCGACCCAGGTGGAAGGGCAGATTCACGGTGGCATCGCCCAGGGACTCGGACTGGCGTTGATGGAGGAATACATTCCAGGCCGCACTGAAAATCTCCACGACTATCTCATTCCAACGATCGGCGACGTGCCCGACATAGAGTGTTTCATCATCGAAGATGAGGAGCCCCTCGGACCCTATGGCGCCAAAGGAATCGGCGAACCAGCACTGATACCAACCGCACCCGCAATCCTGAGCGCTATTCATCATGCGACCGGCGTCAAGATCCGTCGGTTGCCTGCAACCCCCGACAGAGTGCGCGCCGCCATTCTCGAACAGTCCGAGCAGGCTCAGAAGGAGGGCTGAAACATGTCACCCAACCCTACGCCCAATGCCTCAACCGCCCATACCAAGGCCGATATGACGGCCGTCGACGGACAGGAAGCGAACAAGAATTCACCGAAAGACGGCGTGATCACATGTGATGCGTGTCCAGTGCTGTGCCGGATTCGTCCGAGGAAGACGGGAGCTTGCGATCGCTACGGCAACATGGACGGAATACTGACCCGCATGGATCCGATGGCAGTGATGCGAAAGGTCACGGACGACTCGGGTCATACCGTTCCGTTTGCGGGCACCAGCGACTGGGACGGCACGGTGCTACGGGCTTCCGACACCTTCGTGACTGGAATCGGTTCGGGCACGACGTACCCGGACTACAAGCCGGCGCCGTTCATCGTGGCCAGCAAGCACCACGATATCGATATGGTGACGGTCGTCTCCGAGGGAATCTTCAGCTACTGCGGTCTCAAGGCCAAGATCGACACAGACCGCTATGTCGGCCCTGAAACCTCTGCGGTCCGCTGCGAGGGTGAGCAGGTCGGTCACGTAACCACTGCGGAGTATGGATCGCAAATGCTTGCGCTTGGCGGCGTGCGCCATCTGACAGGCGGAAGCAAAAAGGAGGGCACCGTCACCTGCCAGGTGATGCTCGACCTTTGCAACGGGGAGTCGGTTGATTTCACGATCGACGGCGGAGCGTCTTTGACGCTGCAGGCAGGACAGCCCCCCGTCATCGATGGCATGCGCGAAGAACGCATGCGGGTTGGCTGCGGTTCGGCAACCATCGGCATATTCGCCAAGCAATGGCATGGACATGCGGAAGAGGTCATCGTGGTCGACGAACACATCACCGGTGTCTTGAGCGAACATCAAGCCGGCCGGTTTCTGGGGATGGAGCCGGCTGGCATCCGCGTTCGTGGCCGTCGTTCGACACCGGGACGATACTTTCAGGTCGCCGAGCCAGGAAGCGGCTGGGGCGGGACGGACGTCACAGATCCGCTCGCGATCATCGAGAAAATCGACCCCAAGAAGGCACACCCTGGGATGCGGCTGCTGATGGTGAGCACCACCGGAGAAGACGCTGCCTATTTCATTCTCAACGATGATCTCCAACCGCAACCGGCAGACATGCCGGGACATCTGGACATGGTTGTCGATCGAATTGGCGAGAATTGTGAACCCGCTCTGACCTCAATCCTTTTTATGGCCGGGGCTGGCGGCAGCCTGCGCGCGGGCGTCACGGAAAATCCCGTCCGCCTCACCCGTTCGGTGCACGACGCGTTTACCCGGGTCACCTGTGGCGGGGCCCCAGCCTTCGTTTGGCCGGGGGGTGGCATTACCATCATGGTCGACGTCACACAGTTGCCGGCGAACGGTTTTGGCTACGTGCCGACGCCGGCTCTCGTCGCCCCGATAGAGTTCACGCTGCGCCAGGATGATTATGCTGCGCTCGGCGGACACATCGACAGCATCACACAACTGAATGACATCCGCGCCGAGGGGTTACGTCAGGAAGCATGGCCGTCCGCCGCGCCTTGGCCTTACGAGACCGACCGAAGCGATGGGCAAGGCGCATGAACCAAGCACCCCAAGCTGCCTTCCTGCCCGATGGTCGCCGCCTGCATCTTCACGATGGGCCCATCGACCTGATCATCGAGGCGTTCGGCCCGCATGAGGAGGTTCGAATTGCATATCGCCAGGCGATCCAGGCACTTGAAGGCCTTCTACAAGAACTGGTGGATGAGCTCAGGCTGTTGCGCTCACCTGTTACGGAGCTAGAGCCTGATCCGCAGGGTTCGGTCGCGAGCCTCATGACAGAAGCTGTACGTCCACATCGGCACGCCTTCGTTACTCCCATGGCTGCCGTCGCGGGTGCGGTGGCAGATTCGATCCTCAAGACCATGATCGATCAGCGCGCGTTGGCTCGCGCCTATGTCAACAACGGTGGGGACATTGCCCTCCATCTGATGCCGGGCGAGAAGTTCCAAACGGGAATGGTTACCAACCCGACGGCACCAAGCATTGACGGGCTGGCGGACATCCCGTTCGAAGCGCTGATCCGCGGTATCGCTACCAGTGGCTGGAAAGGGCGTAGCTTTTCGATGGGCATAGCCGACAGCGTCACGGTTCTGGCTCGTAGTGCGGCGGCTGCCGATGTAGCAGCAACCCTGATCGCCAACGCCGTCGACGTGGATCATCCCGCGGTAGTCCGCTCACCCGCATTCGAGAGCGACCCGGATACGGACCTGGGCGACCGCCTGATTACGGTCGAGGTCGGCGTCCTCGACGAAGAAAGCATCGAGATTGCTCTCCAATCCGGTATAGGCGTCGCCAGAGATATGCAGGCAAGAGGCTTGATCGAAGCGGCCTCCTTGACGCTTCAGTGTCAAACCCGAGTGATTGGTCAGCGAGTTCCCACACTCGACCGAAGGGTCGCCTAGAGTTCAATATTCGATAGTCATCAAAGGCAGGATATGCGCAATCACATTATAGGCGTGGACGTTGGCGGAACCTTTACCGACCTGATCGTCACAGATTCAGAAGGCGAGCCACGGATTGCCAAGGTACCAAGTACTCTGGAAAACCAGGCTTTTGGGGTCTTGAGCGCAATCGGCGAAACGGGCGTTTCACTGTCCGATGTCGATGTTGTGGTGCACGGCACAACGACCACGACGAATGCTGTTCTTGAGCGCAAGTTTTCGAAGGTCGGGTTGATCACGACCCGGGGGTTTCGTGACGTCCTGGAACTGGGCCGGCGCACACGTCCCAATGCTTACGGACTAAAGGGATCGTTCGAACCTCTGATTCCCCGTGAACTCCGCATCGAAGTGCAAGAGCGGATGGACGCCTCAGGCAACGTTCATCGGCCCTTGGACGAAGAAGGGGTGCGACGGGCTTGCGAGACCCTGTTGGAAGAGGGCGTCGAGTCCCTGGTGATCCACTTCCTACATGCCTACGTCAATCCAAGCCATGAACGACGCGCCGCCGAGGTCGCCGCGGAGATCTGGCCCAACGAATACATCACCATGGGTCACGCCATCCTGTCCGAATATCGTGAGTATGAGCGTGGGACCACAGCGGCGGTCAACGGGTCGGTTCAGCCGATCCTGCATCGCTACATTGACCGGCTCTCAGAAGAACTCCGGGATAAGGGTTACGCAAGCGACCTGCTTGTGATGCAGGGGAACGGAGGTACGGTTTCGGCCAAAATCGTATCTGACGCCGCAGTAAATACTGTGATGTCAGGCCCTGCCTCGGGAGTCATGGCGGCGGCGCGGACCGCCAGCGGCGCTGGGTACCCCAACGTCATTACCTATGACATGGGCGGCACGAGCTGTGATGTCGCGCTCATTCGTGAAAGCATTCCCCAGGTCAGCTCCGAACTGGAACTAGCGTACGCGATGCCGATTCATGTGCCCATGGTCGATGTTCACACAATTGGTGCGGGCGGCGGTTCCATCGCACACATCGACGACGCCGGTATGTTGCAGGTTGGGCCCGAAAGCGCCGGCGCCCAGCCTGGCCCCATTTGCTATGGCCGGGGCGGGGAAAATCCCACAATTACGGACGCCAATCTCGCACTGGGGCGTCTCAACCCCGACGCGTTGCTGGCCGTGGACTGGCCCGTGACACTCGACCACGTACGGGACGCTATTACCGAACAAATCGGCGAGCCCTTGGGACTGGATACGGACGGCGCCGCAAGTGCGATCCTTCAAATCGCTAACAATCACATGGCCGGTGCCCTGCGCATGGTGACTCTGGCACGCGGGCAGGACCCGCGTGACTTCGCGCTGTTCGCGTTTGGCGGTGCCGGCCCCCTCCATGTCGTTGCCCAGGCACGTGAACTCGGTATTCCGACAGTCATCATTCCAATTCATCCCGGCATTACGAGCGCGATTGGATGTGTGGTGGCCGACGTGCGGCACGACTACGTGAATACGGTAAATGCTCCTCTCGACGTTCTCGACATGGACCAGTTCACATCGATCTTGGACGCTCAGGTCAAGGAAGGTCGTGAGACCATCGAACGGGAAGGCGTCGAAGTTGAAGATCTCCAGTTTATCCACGACGCCGATATGCAGTTTGTGGGGCAGAGCCACATCCTGACTGTACCGTTGCCGTCGACAGGTGTGTCCCGAGATGAGTTACGCAAGCTGTTCGAGGAGGTCTATTGGGAGCGTTTCGCCGTCGACCTGCCCGAAATCAAGGCCGTGCTCGTCAATCTGCATACGGCGGTAATCGGACGGCGCAAAAGTACCGACTTGTCATCTCTGGCACCACGAGAAGCAAATGGCGGCGACGCGGTGGTCGCTACCCGCAACGTCTGGTACCAAAGCGGCTGGCAGGAAACACCGATTTACCACCGGGACAACCTGCCACCGGGATCTGAATTTGATGGCCCCGCGATTGTGGAGCAGCTCGACACCACCACAGTCATCGAACCCGACTGCCACGTGACCGTCGACTCGGACGGTAACCTGATTGTTACGGTCGGCTCGCTTGCCGAAAACCCGAACGAGGTCAGCTCATGACAACATCTATTGACCCTGTGACCCTCGCAGTGATCCAGAGCGGCCTGCAGCAGGTCTGCAACGAAATGGATCTTGCTTTCGTTCGCTCGGCATTCAGCCCTGTGATTTCCGAAGCGCTGGACCGTTCAGACGGCATTTATCACAAGGACACCGGAGAGCTGATCGCCCAGGGAGAGCTCGGCCTGCCAATATTCGTGGGCACTATGCAATTCGGCACCCAGGAGGTGATCAAGCGTGCCAAGGACTTGCGGCCCGGGGACATGTACATCGTCAATGATCCCTACCTCGGCGGCACCCATTTGATGGACGTACGTTTCAATAAGCCCTTCTTCTACAAGGGCGAGTTGTTCGCATGGCTCTCCAACACCGGCCACTGGCCCGATACCGGAGGCGGAGTGCCGGGTGGGTTCTCGGCAAATGCCACGGAGGTCGAACAGGAAGGATTGCGTCTGCCGCCCGTCAAACTGTTCAAGGAAGGCGTTGTGGATGAAGAGATCATGTCGATCATCTTCTCGAACATCCGCCTGGCGGATCAGCGCATCGGGGACATCAAGGCGCAGGCTGCCGCATTGACGGTTGGTGAACGGCGTTTCACGGCGCTTCTCGATCGCTATGGGCCGGACACAATCAACGAGTGCACCGTCGAGTTGCGTGCACGGGCCGAACGGCAAATGAGGGCAAAGATCGCCACGATCCCGGACGGTGACTACCACGGCGTCGCGTATGTTGATTCAGATGGGGTTGTCAACGAGCCATTGAAGATCGACATGAAGATCCGCAAGAAGGACACGGACCTGTTTTTCGACATGTCGGACTCCAGCCCGCCATGCCTCGGTCCGATGAACAGTGTGATCGCAACGACACGCTCGGCGATCTACCTCGCGGTCAAGCACGTGTTCCCCGAGGTGCCGATCAACGCCGGAACCTATGCACCGCTAAACATCGAGGACCCAAAAGGAACATTCCTTTACGCCGAGTATCCGCGCCCCGTATCCGGATGCGCAGCCGAAGTCAGCCAGCGAATCGCCGAGGCCGTATTCGCTGCCTTGACGCCGGCCTTACCGGACGTGTTATTCGCCGCACCCGCGGGCACCAGCGGCAACTTCGCGTTGGGTGGATACGACCCGGAACAGGATCGCAGCTACATCATGTATCTGTTGAGTGGCGGCGGCTACGGCGGCGACGCCGACGCGGATGGAATCTCGAATGGCTGTTCCACCATCGGCATCTCCAAGACGCAACCCGTCGAGATCGTCGAACAACGCTATCCCATCCTGTTCGAGGAATACTCCATCCACGAGGGGTCCGGCGGGGCAGGACGCCAAAGGGGCGGGTTCGGAATCAACTACGAGGTCACACTGCTGCGTGGTGATGCCAGAGCCTCGTTCGTCATGGATCACGGGCGTAAAGGCCCGCAAGGCATCCTAGGCGGCAGCGACGGCGACGTGAATAAGGTCCGGGTAACACGAGACGGACAAACCCACATTCCGCCCCATCTTTCGAAAGAGCAGGATATTCACATCACGGCCGGCGACCGAATCAGGGTCTCGACCCCCGGGGGTGGTGGTTACGGCGATCCGCTCGACAGAGATCCCGAACTGGTCTGCCATGACGTGAGTCGTGGCTACTACTCGGTAGACGAAGCCGCCGACCTGTACGGAGTCGTGCTCGCCGCCGGCGCGGTGGATGCGAGGGCGACAGATGCACTGCGTGCCGAACGACGCGACACAGCTCACGCAGCGGAGTGACTCGGTTTCAGCAGGTGGCTTCAAGGTCGATGTGGATAGGTAACACGGAACTCCGTCTCGTCACGTCAAAGAGGGTGCTAGGCCTTTGGCGGAAACTCCTTTGGTTGGCGATTCCGCTGATCACGCCTACGGTCGCTCAGGCCCATGCGACGGAGAGAGGATTCATTCTCTTGCTGCCGACCGACCTTTACATCGGTGGCGGTGCTGCGGTCGTCGCCTTCACATTTCTGTTGATGACGGTGATTCCAGCCACAGGCCTTCAGGCCGTGGAACTGGCGCGCCGCGATATCGGCTTGATATCTCGACGGGACACGTTGGTTCCGAGCGCCCTGATGCTGGTCATTATCCTGGCGCTGATCGCATCAGGCTATCTGGGGAGCCGGGATCCGTTGTCCAATCCGCTTCCTCTGATGCTGTGGACGATCTGGTGGGTCGGTTTGAGCTTCGTACATGCGATTCTCGGTAACCTGTGGTCCGTCCTGCACCCGTGGCGGGCGCTCTGCTGGCTGCTGCGGCTGATACCCCCGTTCCGCAAATGGCTGGATAGTCCCCTCATCTCGAAACCCGAACAGCTAGGCTATCTTCCGGCAATTGCACTGTTTCTCGCATTCGCCTGGCTGGAACTCGTGCATCCCGCTCCGCAGGACCCGGCACTGCTGGCAAACGCCGTTATCGTCTACATCTTCATCACCACTGCCGGCATTCTGTTGTTCGGCGAAAGGGCATGGCTTCAGTACGGGGAAATATTCTCGATCTTTTTCCGTATCGTCTCGTGGCTTGCCCCCTTTGGTGTCCGAACTGACTCCGAGAAAGTGGGTGATCGAAACGTATTCTTTGTGACCATCCCCTGCATGCGGCTGCTAAGCGTCGGCGTCCTGCCTTTGACCGGCGCTGCCTTCATTCTGCTGACCCTCTCATCTGTCTCTTTTGACGGTTTTTCGCGAACTTTCCTTTGGCTGGATTTCATCGGCGTCAATCCGCTGGAATACCCTGGCCGTTCGGCGTTGATCGGCAGGAACACTTTCGGCCTGATCGGCGTATTCGGGGCTCTGATGGGTGTGTACGGCTTGGCGGTCTATTTGGGCCATGTGCTTGCCCGCACTGATGTTCACGTCAGCAAGGCACTCAGTACGTTCGTTGTCGCCATCGTGCCAATCGCCTTCGGCTACCATTTCGCCCATTACCTGCCCGAACTGCTCCTGGACAGCCAGTTCACGCTGCGAGCCCTGTCCGATCCTTTCGCATTCGGCTGGGACCTGCTGGGAACCCGTGACATGCACGTGCACGCTTCCATCGTCACGAATCGAGAGTCGATCGAGTTGATCTGGAAACTACAGGTTTTCGGAATTGTTGCGGCTCACGTCGCTGCCGTTGCCATCGCGCACTTCCTGGCACTCCGTCTCTACACCGGACCGACTCGGGCGTT
>DEBC01000053.1 GCA_002348365.1 Alphaproteobacteria bacterium UBA2966
GCGTCGCAGCACTCCTTCCGGGGCGAAAGGCTGGCCACGCCATCGGGCTACGGTACGCAGGGCGGTGGCGACGGCGCCAAGGGCGAGATGATGATGTATCCCGACGACAGCGAGGCTTTCGAGCCCCCGCAGTACGGCAACATGGAGATCGGTTCGTTCCGCATCACCGCTTCTTCGCCCGCGGGTGGCGGTTGGGGCGATCCTCTCGGTCGGGACCCCGACCTCGTACTGCGTGATGTACGGGACGGATTGGTCAGCCGTGCCGCGGCGCGGGATATCTACGGTGTCATCGTCGATGATGACGGCCGATCGCTGGATCTCGCCGCGACGCAACACTGTCGCGACAGCCTGCGCCAAACTGAATACACTCCAGCTCTTTCTTAGAGATTATCTCCCCCCTCTTACTCCCCCGATCTCGGGGGGAGGATTTGAGGTGCCACCAAATTTCATCCCTCCCCCAGGATTGGGGGAGGTTAGGTGGGGGCGATCAGATCGTGACGACAACGTCAGAGGTCCCGAAAAGTTCTACAGCAGTGGGATTCGCGTATGCCAGTTCGTTGCCAGTTGATAGGCGTGTGCCACTTCAATCAGCCGCTTCTCGGCGAACGGCGGGCCGTGCAGCTGGAACGAATTGGGCAGCCCGTCCGGGGTGAACCCGCACGGTACTGACATGGCCGGTGTCCCGAGGTAATTGACGAAGCGAATGACGCGAAGATCGTTGCGATAGCGGGCGCTGATCGCGGCGACGTCGGAACTCGACATCTCCTCGACCGTCGGAACCGGCCCGCCCAGTCCGGCGGTAAAGAGAACGTCGACCTTTCCGTATACGCCGCGCACGTGCTCTTCCAGCACCGGACCGCGCAAGGCTTTGGCCTCCAGATAGCGGGTGGCGGGGACCATGTTGCCCTCATCCTGAGTCCCCAGAACCTCCGGGGAGATGTCGCTGGTCCGCTGCAGGAGATCGCGCATCATCATCGTGATCTCCGGCTTGATCAGGGTTTGCTGAAGGTCATTGGCAAGCGCCGCGCCTGGCACCTCGATTTCTGTGACCGTCGCGCCGAGATCGCGAAAAACCGCAATCGCATCGGCGTGGAGCGGGGCGACGTCGGCATGGATATCGTCGAAGGGAGGTCCCACGCCGATACCGATATGGACACCCTGCAGGTCCGGGGTCAGGTCTGCGGTGTAGTCGGGCACCGCAACGTCACGGGTGATCGGATCCGCCGGATCGAACCCGGCCACCGCCTGCATCATGAGGCCGCAGTCCTCTGCCGTCTGGGCCAGCGGACCCGGGCAGTCGGTAGACCAGCTGCGCCGCGCTGCGCCGTGAAGGCTGATGCGGCCGAGGGTCGGTTTGAGGCCGGTCACGCCGCACATGGCCGCGGGAATTCGGACCGAGCCGCCGGTATCGCCGCCGAGGGCGCCGAGCGCCATGCGTGATACGACGGCCACGCCGGACCCTCCGGAGGAACCACCGATGACATGATCGGCGTTCCATGGATTGAGACATATCCCGAAGTTCCGGTTCTGGCCGTAGCCGTGCGCCGCGAGCTCGTCCATGTGAAGGGCACCGAGATTGACCGCGCCGGCATCATCGAGACTTTGAAGCGCAGTCGACGTGACTGCCGCGGGTTCGTTGAACAGTCGTGTCCCCACCGTGGTCACGTGTCCTTCGCGATCGAAGGCATCCTTGTGCGCCATCGGCACGCCGTGCAACGGCCCGCGCCACCGGCCCGCCGCGATCTCGGTATCAGCGGCGTCGGCCATCTCCAGGGCCCGCTCTCCTTCGACGCTGATGTAGCAGTTGAGCTGGGGTTGCAAAGCGGCGATGCGCTCCAACAACGCCTCCGTCAACTCACGGGACGTGATGGTTCCCTGCCGCAGTGCAATCCCGGCCATGGCGATCGTCCATTCGGTGATCGGGGTATCCATGGCCTCAGGTTAACGTTCCGCTGTGCCCCGGTCACTACTCAGGCCGCGGGTCACCGATTTAGCCAGTATTCTGAGGTGGTCGGTGTGATCGGAACGCTGTCCAATCTCATCCTGATACTGAACCAACTCATCCGGCATTTGAACTCGCGGTTTTTCAGGTTTCCTGATGGTATACAAGTTAAAGCCCGGGAGGGATGGGACCTGCCGAAGGGGGACCGCCACAATTTCTTGCGAACCGTTACAGGCCAAGGACCTTGGCTTGATGAGAACTCAAAAAATCATGGTGTGGTACGCCTGGAAGAAGCCAATGCAAATGTGCATTGGTGGATAATCAACGAAGAAGCTGACACGAACAGCGGTCATTACACGCCCGGCGGCCACGTTGGTATGCTGTATCAAGACGAACTCTATGAGACCGTCTACGGCAACGCTGGATATGCCCGACTGCAATCTTTTGGAGTTGTGTTTGGATGTGACCGAGTTGTTGTTTACGTCGAACCAGATAGCGATCAGGAACACCGAGTCTCAGCCAACACAGCCCGAACCCACCTTCTGATAAATGGTGGATCCGTAGATTGGTCGCTTTATGCTGCGGCATTCCGTGATCAAATGCCGGATGAGTTGGTTCAGTATCAGGATGAGATTGGACAGCGTTCCGATCACACCGACCACCGGAAAGCGATACGTGAACGGCTCAAGTCGGTCCGGGAATTATTTCGATTCGGACGGTATAAGCCAAGCAAGGACGGCAATTACGATGTCCTTCCTCCCGGCGAGAATACAGGCGGCACATCTGCCGAAAGACGGACTGTAGATAGGTCTACGTCATCTGGCGGTGGTCTCCTTTATCAATCCTAAGACAACTGTTGCCAAAAGTGTCAACAGAATCCGGTATCACTATACCCCCCCCGATCTCGGGGGAGGGGTCTCACATGGCGCATTTCATAATCCTCCCCCCGAGTTCGGGGGGAGCTAGAGGGGGGCGACAGGCGAACGTCGACCAACAGCGCCTTGCTGGTGTGTCTCCGTACCAAACCGGAGACAGAAGTGATCGAAGGGGTTCGGAAAAAGCCCTAGTCTCCCGATCCCGCCGCGTAGCGGTCGATGTGATAGGGCTGTCGCACCAGTTGGGAACAGTGTGTATCGACGGCTTCCAGTACGCGGTCGATGACACTGGAGTCAGGTGTGTGCAGGAGTGCTAGTTCCGTCCGTGCGCTGGCCACGTCCTTGGCCAGTTTCTCAACATCGATAGAGATCAGGGCGCCATCCTCCACGATCATTTCACCACCGATCATGACGGAATCAACGCTGGTGCCTTCTTCGACGTGAACGAGCTGGTGGATCGGTTCGTTGCGCGGGATCCAGTTAATGGTTTCCAGATCGAGGAAAATGATATCGGCTTTGGCTCCTACTTCTATGGTTCCGATACCCTCAAAGCCAAGCACACGCGCGCCTCCCACGGTCGCCGCGTGATAGGCCTCTCCGGTGGTCATCCATCTGTCCGGCTCGGGTGTCTGGACCTTGGAGACGAGCGAGGCCATACGCACTTCCTGGTACATGTTCTCGTTGTCGTTCGAGCGCATGCCGTCGGTGCCAATGCCTACATTTACCTTCGCATCCAGCAGTGCGCGGACATCGGCGAGGCCATTGCTGAAGAGCATGTTGCTGCTGGGACAATGGGCAACGGAGGCACCGTGATCCGCCAGACGCATCATGTCGTCGCGGTCGAGCCAGACCCCATGCGCTGCGGTAAAATGAGGGCCGAGCAGGCCGAGCGAATCGAGGTGCGCGGTGATGCTTCTGCCGTAGCGGTCGATCGCCGAGAGCGCCTGAATTTTCGATTCGGATACATGGCTGTGGAGACTCGTGTCGAAATCCCCGGCGAGTTGCCCACATCCCTTCAGAAGTTCATCAGAGCAGTGCAGGAGAATGGTTGGCGCTACGGCCAGCCGGCACTGTTCACGGTCGAATGGCCAGTTATCCAAGGCATGACGCAGTCCGGAAATTCCCTGCTCCCAGGTTGCCAGCTCGATATTGGCCACTTGGCGCTGAAGGTCGCTTGGCAAGGCCCTGAGGAGCCCCGGGACCGCATCGAACAGGGTCCGGTCGGCGAGCATGGGGGCGATCACCGCTCGAACGCCAACCTCGGCGTATCCCTCGGCAATGGCCTGGGTGCCATCTGCGGATGGCCTGGGCAGGCCGAGGTTGAGGTCGTAACAGGCGGTGCATCCCTTGAGCGCCATTTCGGCCGCAGCCAGCGTGGCCGTCAGCTTGAGAATCTCGTGACTGCGGTCGGCGTTGATCCACGGCAGAACCGCGACTCCCCGTTCCAGGGTCCAGCCTTCGCCGGTGGCCTTGTCGAGGCCGTGATGTCCGTGGGTGTGGGCGTTGATGAATCCTGGATGAAGCAGGCGGTCGCGAGCTTCGATGATCTGCGCGCCGTCAGGGACCGCCAAGCCGGGCTTGCCGATCTCAAGGATTCGATCCCCGGAAATTAGGATATCCATGGGATCAGTACGCCGGGAACGGGGGTCAAGGAGCTGCCCGTTCCGAATCACGGTCGTGCGCTGATCAGTCATAGGCAATCGATGTCATTTGCACGTTGAAGTCTGGAGGTCGGGCAGGCTTCGATGCAAGCATGACACATCGACAGCGATGACAGGAGGAAATGAGCGATGGCAGAGGGAAAACGGACGACACGGAAATCGAAATCAACCACACGTAAGCCGCGGCAGCGCTTGAGCGCATGGGATGGAACGAGGGAGACTTCCGGCCATCGTTCACGAACCGATACGCAGATGGCGATCTCATGCGCGGGGTTGGCGTAGGCATGGAGCAGGTTGACGGCAATGGCTTCCACGCCTTCCGATTTGAAGCTCTCGACGATCTCTCCAAGTTCCTCTAGGACGATGGGCGTCAGGACCTCGCCCGAATACGCGACACGTTCGGTTATCTCCTGTCTCAGGTAGCGGGGCGCGAAAGGCCTCAGCTTGGCGTACATCAGGTTGTAGAGGTCGGGCCGGTTACCACGGCCGATTTCGAGCACATCGCGAAATCCGCGCGTGGTGATCAGGCCGGTGCATGCCCCTTTCCGCTCTGTGATCGCATTGATGATCACGGTCGAGCCGTGCGCGAAGAGACTTATCCGGGCCGGATCGATGTCTGCCTTCTGCAGCACGTCCTGGACACCTTTCTCGAACCGGGGCGGCGTGCTGTCGCATTTCGCGGTGAATGTGCCTCCGACGTCAGTGGCGACACGCATGACGCAAGCTCACGAAAGATGCACGCCGAATCGGTCGACGTGATAGGGCTCGGCC
>DEBC01000044.1:0-65833 GCA_002348365.1 Alphaproteobacteria bacterium UBA2966
GTTCATGTACCGGATAGGCACGCAAGCACGCCGTGGGCGGGACCCTGGGTTGACCTGGGATTCTTGTGCGCTTGCCATCCGCCCCGAATAAGGATCCATGGTATCCGCATTCGATTTCGTCGCTGATCAGGCGTCCCTTCGACAACGGCAGCAATTTGTGGGGACAACGATCCTGAAGCACCGCAACCTGTCCGCCCGAAGTGCGGAAGATCACGAGATCCTCGCCGAGAATCCTTACCGAACGGAGTTGGCCGTCAATTTCCTTGGCCCAACCCGCTACATACCATGCGTTTCTGACGAAACTCATGGTGGAAAGCCTACTTCAAGCCGCCCAATACTTAAAAGTCCGGGACGGTTTCAGCGAAAGCCGGCAATTCCCTGCATGCGGCCGCAAGCTTGTCGAGATTGGGATAACGGCCTTCGGGAATCATTTCGGGACAGGTCAAACGGATGTGGTCACACAATACACCCAAGGTGATGTCCGCCTGACTGATGGTTTCTCCGGTAAGCCAGGGATGGGGCTCAAAACGGTCAAGCTCAGCAAGGCCTGCGACGGCCTGGGCTTCGCAACGGTCGATCCAGCCCTGCTCGCTGTAGCCCTCAGGACGTCGATAGCGCTCGTGGTTGGCGAGGATGACCTTCTCCTGGGTACCGAGCGTCAGGTGAACGATCTTCTGCACCTCGAGCCTCGCAGGTCCGGACGGTGGCGTCAGCGCACGTTCCGGGCCGACAAGATCGTCGAGGTATTCGATCATGTAACCACTTTCCACCAGCGTCTCGCCGTCATCGAGGATCAGGATAGGAACACGCCCCATCGGATTCATTGGCAGCAGTTCCTCATTTGAGGGCCAAGGCTTGATCGGACGGTGCTCGTAATCGATTCCGAGCAGACGCAATGTGATCGCCACACGACGGGCGAATGGTGAACGGTAACGGCCCACGAGAATCATGTGTTTTCCTTTTTCGCCCCTGCGGTGTTGGCGAGATAGAGCCCGACGAATATCAGCAGCAGGCTGATGAGGTGAAACAATTCAAAAGTCTCATCGAGAAAGACAACAGCAAGGATCGCTGTAAAGAGCGGGGGCAGAAACAGGAACTGTCCAGCGCTGTTTGCCCCGAGAGCCTTGGCCCCCGCATTGAAACAAACGTAAGCGAGTACCGTCGGGAATACGCCGCAGTAAGCGAGGAAAACGAGGTTCTCGGGAACCGGGTCGAATTCCCATGGATAGAATACGCCAGAAAAGTACACTGCCCCGCTCACCACGAAGGCTGGTGGAATCATGGCCCAGAGCAACGCCAGCGCATCGATCTCTGACGGCCGGTAACGGAGAAGAATGGAGTAGACCGCCCAGACGACGATACCGATCAGCATGACCAGATCGCCGAGCACGAACTCAACCGCCTGCAAAGAGTCAAGGCGGCCCTGGGTGACCACCACAGCGACGCCCAGAAATCCGCATGTCATGCCCAACAGCATCTTCCACGATACAAGATCGCGGAAAAACAGCCACGACAGCGCTACGATCCACGCGGGCGTCGCGGTGTTGATCAGTGACACATTGATTGAATGGGTTAAACCCAAAGCGCCATACAGAAATTGGGGAAAGAGCCCAATCCCAAGAATCCCCATCACCGAAATCCACTTCCAGTGTTTAAGGATAGCGTGGCGTTGGCGGATAACGTTTCGGATCGCCCATGGCGTGAGCAAAACGAAGGCCACGACCCAGGCCCAAAATGCCAAACCGGTTGTCGGGACATGGAAACTGCCCGCCCGGCTGACCACCGCATTTGCACTCCAGAACAGCATCGAGCATGTCAGCAGGAAGCTGGGCAGCAGGCGGCCCGTGGATGCGGCGTCGGCATTCATGGAGCAGGAGATATCACAAGTGCTACCTGACGGGGTACGGCACCATTTCCTCGAGAGGATTTGGCTTCAGACTTCAGGCTTCTGACTTGATCTCCGAGCGCCGGGAGGCGCCTGCTTCGATTTCCTTGAGGCATTCGACAATTTGTGCCTCGCGCGCCTCTGCGTCGCTGACAGCGTCGCCCGACTTGATGGCCTCCATGACGCGGCGACCGACCTCTCGCTGCACTTCTTCATCGTCCAGGTCATCGCGCGCAGGCACACGTAGAACGGTATCGTACGAGTATGTGTACATGACTTCATTGCCGGCAGCCATTCCGGTGGGGATAACAGGCGTTTTCTCACCCCGGATCGTTTCCCGGACAATGCGGCGGAGCATAGCCACGCCGACATCAGTGGAGCCGCGATGCTCCAGATCATGGACGGCGATGGGACGTTGGCTGACCTGAGCGTCCCAGTCACCAGGATTGCGCTGGCGTTCAGCGTAGGGGCGATTGCCATCCTGACCGACAAAATCGACAGAGTCGTGTCCGCACTCCTCCTCGCGGCCCTGGTGTTCGGGATCAACGACATCATTGAAATGGCGCAGCCCGAAAATCCAGCTGTTCGTGTCGTCGACTGGAACGACCCATCGGGTCAATGAAACACGCCCGAAGTACTTGGACTCCGTTGCCTCCTCCCAGAGGCCGCCGGTCTGACCGATATTGGGCAGCGTGAACTGGGCGCTGCGAATCCAGAGGAATTCTCCCACCCGGCGCGTCGTCAGGTAGTGCATACCGTCGCCGGTTTCGAAGAATTCGTACACCGGCATGGACGCCCATGGCTCGGTGAAGTGAACCTCCGTCAGTCGGCTGTGGAGGAACACTGCATGGATCGGATCCATTCCGTTTTCTCTAATTTGCAGCCAGTTACAGGGCTGCCAGAGCGAATAGGGGATCAAACGATTGTTCGCCGGCGTGAGATAGGTGTCGAATACGGGAAACTCGGGAATCTCATCGGGCGGCCCCATGTAGGCGAAGATCAGCCCATGACGTTCCTCAGCCGGATAGGCACCGTGAACGAAGCTATCCTTGAGACGGCTGTCCGGCGGCTCGCCGGGTGTTTCCAGAATGCGGCCATCCACGTCAAACAACCAGCCGTGGTAGCAGCAGCGGATACCCTGGTCGGAGGGAATGCCATATTCAAGCGACGTTCCACGGTGACTGCAGTGTCGATGGAGAACCCCCACCCGATTGGCCTTGTCACGAAAGACAACCAAATCTTCGCCCAGGATGCGCACGGCCAAGGGCAGATCCGAGACATCCGAAGACAATGCCACCGGATGCCAGTAGCGCCGCATGAATTCCCCGCAGGGCGTATTGGGTCCCACATGGGTGAGTTCGGCATCTTCACCGGGTACGTTGCGCCGATAATCGCCGACGTAGGCATTGTCACCGGATCGACTCTGTTCCTGCACGGCCATCGGGATTCCGTCCTACCCTCCCCTTGGCAAGGGGAATGAATTTCAAGACTACTCGTGTGTCCAGACCGGCTTTCGTTTGCCGATGAAGGCATCGAAGCCCTCGCCTGCGTCACGGAACATCATGTTACGTGCCATCTCCTCGCTTGCCAGCATGTAGGCTGACTCGAGGTCCATCTCCAGTTGTTCGTAGAACACACGTTTGCCGGCCTCAACGGCAGCCTGAGATTTGTCGAGTATGGATCGACTCAGATCTTCGAGCGCATCGTCGAGATCATCCGGCGCCACAACCCGGTTCACGAGGCCGGCTTCGAGTGCTTCGTCAGCAGACAGCAGGTCACCCGTAAACAGCATCTCAAATGCCTTCTTGCGGCGAACATTGCGTGCAACCGCCACACTGGGTGTCATGCAGAACAATCCATAGTTGATCCCGGACGTGCCAAACCGCGCATTTGACGAGGCAACTGCAAGATCAGCATTGGCGACGACCTGACATCCGGCGGCGGTGGCGATGCCGTGTACCCGGGCAATGATGGGTTGGGGTAGCCGCACCATGCTCAGCATCATGTGACTGCATTTCTTGAACAGAAACTCGTAATACTCCTGTTCCGGCCTGGCCCGCATCTCCTTCAGGTCATGGCCCGCGCAAAAAGCCTTCCCTGCCCCTGCCAGGACCACAATCCGCACAGACTTGTCTTCCGCAATCGAATCCAGTTCGATCTGCAGGGCATCCAATATGTCTTCCGAGAGCGAATTGTACTGGTCCGGCCGGTTCAGGGTCAGACGCGCGACGCCACTTGCGTCAGCTCGGACAAGAATGGATTCCGCTGAATGCAGTTCTTCAGATAATGCCGACATATCAACTCCTCAAATCGAGGCCCCACGAGATTCCAGACTAATCTTCGACCGAATCAGCGGCAACCGAAACGGACTATCAGGACTCAGGCGTCACTATCGACCCTGCGATCCCGAGCGACCCGAGAGACGACTGTCAATTCCTCGTCCGCCGATCCATGGTCTATGGCTTCTTGGAATACGCTCGCGGCTTCCTCCAAGATCGGCGCCGGCAATCCAACGTCGCGTGCGAGGCCTCGCGCCAGGCTCGAGTCCTTGACCGCAACCGGCAGAAGGCCTGCATTCGTCTTTTCACCAGATATGAGGACATCTGCATAGCGTTCAAAAAACACCGATAGGCCCAGTGCACGTGCCTCCTTAACCAGATTGATGAACGAACCGGTATCCAGGCCCAGTCGCTCACAGATGACCAAAATCTCTGAGGTGAGCGCGGCGTGCCCCATGCCGAGGCCGTTTTGAAGTATCTTCATGGTATGCGCGACTCCAGTCCCTCCCACATAGCGATACCCCCGCCCCATGGCCTCGAGAAATGGGCCGACGGCATTGACGTGAGACTCATCGCCGGCGACGGCGAAATAGACATCCGCTTCTTCCGCTTGAAGCGGTATTCCGAAAATCGGCGCCTCGAGGAAATGGATTCCGGCTTCCGCCATCTTTTGCGCCAAGGAACGGGAAACTTCAGGCGCCATCGTGGAGTGATCACACGTCACGAGCCCTGATCGACCGGCCCCTACAAATCCATCGTCCCCGGTGTAGACCGCATCGACAGCCGCGGCAGAAGGCAGGCACGTGAACACCACAGGTACCTGCCGGGCAACGCCTGCCGGATTTTCTGCGATAGACACGCCGGAATACGCGGAAGCCGCTGCACAGGCATCCGGGTTCAGATCATAAGTGGAAACGGAAAATCCGGCCGCCGCCAGATTGCGGACCATGGGCAACCCCATTTGCCCGAGTCCCACGAAGCCCACGTCACTGGACATGAGTTTCTCCGTCGATGAAGTCCTGCATCAGTTCCTTACCTTGTTGGCGTATAGCAACGCGTCAATTACGGTCATAGTCGGCCTTCTCCACGTAGGGAACACTGACCCGGCCGCCGCTTTCGGCGGCCTCATAAATCGCCTGAATGACGTTCATGCCGGCGAGAGAATTCCAACCTGAGGCCTCGTCGGGTTATACCCCCCCTTACGATTTCCAGCCATTCGGCATGATGGCGGGCCCCGAAAGGTCGGTCGGGGAGTTCCGGCAACTGCCAATCAGTGGTCCCGGTGATCTCGGGGGCATAAAGTGCCAACGGCCCGCGCGCACCCCGAAGCAACATGGTGGCCTTCTCACCATATAACTCGACCAGGAATCGGTCGGTCCCCTGTTGCTCGCACGCGGTGATCTCGTGATCGACAAGAATTCCGTTCTTCATGCGATAAGTCGCAAACGCAACATCCTCCAGTTCGATATTCTTGACGACAATTCCGGACGGCAACGTGCGTTCCTGCATCATGCAGGCGGTGTGCGCCGAAACTTCCTCGATGGGTCCGACAAGGTGCTGGACAATGTCGATACCGTGACTGCCCAGGGAATAGACAACGCCGCCCGAGACCACCGCGGGGTCGTAGTATCAGGGCATGATGGGCCCGAAGGTCGCGTTTCGCATGCAGACCGTGTGAATAGGCCCAAACTGGCCCGATCGAATCAGTTCGCGGGCGTAAACGACCTCTTCGAAATGCCGGTGCATCTAGCTGACCTGCAGGTTCACGCCACAGCGTTCCGCCGCATTGATCATACTTTCGCAAGATTCAATGCTGTCCGCGAAGGGCTTTTGTACCATCATGGCCTTGCCGGCATCTGCAGCCGCAACGGCAATCTCCTCGTGTGACTTCTCTGGCGTGAGGATCAAAACTGCGTCGATATCGTCGCGGTCCAGGACTGTTCGATAGTCCGTCTCGATGTCGGGAACCCCGTACTGTTCGGCAACCGGACCGACCCGGTCTGCATGCCGACCACAAATAACGCGGACGTCTGCGCCACCTGCTGCTTGAAGGCCCGCAAGGTGATAGTGGCTGATGTCACCAGCGCCGATCAGACCCAGGCGAATCGTGTCTTCAGTCATTTCGTTTTCCTTGGAACCGTTCGCGCGACTCGCGTGCCAACAATTTGCGGCGAGGATAGCCACTTGTGATCGCACGCGGCAATGAGCCGCCCCCGTACACTACGGACGGTCAGCGCAGCAACTTGCAGACGCCGAATGTTTACCGTACATGCGCGATGCAGTGCATCTGATTATGGGGACTTCATGCTCGTTACATTTGCCGGATGCGGCGCTCTCGGTAGCCTGTTGGCTTCCCGATTTATCGACGCCGGACACGACGTTCAGGTATTCCAAAGACCTGGCGCCCAATTCGATGCGCTGGCAGCTAACGGGATTACGATCGAAGCTGACGGTCAGCGTTCAGCGTTTCCCCTGGCCGCCGTGTCAAGCGACGCCGCAAAACTGGCGCCATCGCGGCTCATCATCGTTCTGGTCAAAGCGTACAGCACCGCTGAAATTGAAGGCGCACGGGACGTTCTTTCTCCCGACGGAATTGCCCTGACCCTCCAGAATGGGCTTGGTCCGGCCGACGTCCTCGCCGGAATCTTTGGAGACGAACGATCAGCCGCCGGGATCACCACAATCGGTTCCTACACGATCACCCCCGGCGTTACCGGTCTCGGTGGCTGGGGGGACACGGTCATCGGCCCGTGGCAATCGGGTACAGACATCTCCTGGATCGCGGAGGCATTCGAGGACTCCGGCATCCCGGTCGAACTCGAAGATGATCCGAGACCCGCCATATGGCGAAAACTTGCCATCAACGCGATGGTCAATCCGCTTACAGCGTTGACGGGCCTGCGCGTCGGTGAGGCGCGTGATCGTCCCGCACTGATCGACATGATGCAGCGGCTGGGTCGGGAAGCCGTAACGGCCGCGCAACGCGCGGGCGTAAAGCTTGATTTCGATAGCATCTGGGAACAAAACAGCCGGAACCTCGTCCGCACGGCCGCGAACAAGACATCGATGCTCCAAGACATAGAGGCAGGACGGAAAACCGAGATTGACGCCATTTCCGGCAGCGTTCTGAAATACGCCGAGAGCGAAATCGACTTCCCGTACACGCGAACGATCTATTCACTCCTGAAATCCATCGACGACAGCCGAGGCCACTGAGGTAGTCAGCAGGAAGGTCAATCGAGTGATTGCCAAGCTTCCGGAGATAGATGTTTCACCCGCTTTGAGCGGCACGCCATCGGGAATCGAGCAGGTTGGCCGCGAAATCAGGGCGGCGTCAGAAAATATCGGCTTCTACGCCATTCTGGGCCACGGGATTCCCGTCGACCTGCGGGCAGGAATTTTCGAAGCCAACGCGAGATTTCATGCATTGCCGACGGATCGGAAGCTCGAAGTCAAGCTGAACCCGTTCTTCCGTGGGTATCAGCCGCTCGAAGGCTCCACTTTGAAGATTTCGACCGTCGAGACGACGACAAAACCCAACCAAAGTGAGTCGTTTTTCATACGGCATGAAGTTCAGACGACTGATCCGGATTATGGCGAGCCCGTGCAAGGTCCCAACCAGTGGCCGCATGGGTTGCCGGGATTCCGCGAGGCCGTCCTCGCCTACCATGACGCCATGCGCGAGATGATGACGGCACTGCTTCCGGCATACGCATTCGCCATGGAGCAGGACATCAACGAGTTCCGATCTCTGTTCTCCCCGCCTTCGACGATCGTGCGCATGTTGCATTACCCACCGCATGACCAGCCGCGCGGCAACGGCGTGTTCGGTATCGCACCGCACACGGATTTCGGATTTGTCACAGTGCTTGCGCAGGACGGCGTCGGCGGATTGGAATACAAGCCCCGCGGTGGCGACTGGACCCCTGTACCAGTGATCGATAACGCGTTTGTTGTGAATTCAGGCGACGCCGTTCCCCGGTTCACAAACGGCCACTTCGCTTCAACGCCTCATCGCGTGATCAACACGTCATCTGAACACAGCCGATATTCCGTGGGCTTCTTTTTCGACCCGTCCCTCGATACAGTGATCGAGCCGCTGCCCGGCTTTGGCGGATCTGACGACGCGTCCCCGCCGGTGCGCTTTCGCGACCATCTCGTTGAGCGCCTCGATGCCAATTATCCCGAACGAGACCATGTTTGAGGCCCGGGGCACATGACCATTACCCTTTACGAACTGGCAGGCGCTGGTGACATTCGTCACAGCCCTTACTGCTGGCGCACCCTCATGGCTCTCAAGCACAAAGGGTTTGATGATTTCGAACGCGTTCCGGTTTACTTCCGTGATCGTTCACCCATCGCGTTCTCGGGTCAGACCAACATTCCCGTCCTCGTCGACAGCGAGAGATGGATCAATGATTCATGGGGGATCGCCTGCTATCTCGAGGATACATACCCCGACCGGCCTTCATTATTGGGCGGCGACGTCGGGCGGGCCGAGTCCTACTTCGTCCATGCATGGGTCGAGACTCTGCTCGGGTGGAAAGCGGGACAGCCTGGGTACTTCGAAATTCTGGTCTGGGATGCATTCGAGCATCTCGATCCAGCCGACAAGGACTGGTGGCGAAGGGACAGAGAAGTACTGCTGGGACCGCTGGAAAACTACAGGGACGGCAAGCAACAACGAGCCGACGAGTTTCGCCCGAAGCTTGAGCCGCTACGTCAGACCCTGCTCAACCAGCCCTTCCTGTGCGGCAATTCGCCAGCCTATGCCGATTACATCGTGATCGGCGATTTCATCTGGGCACGGATGGTGAGCGAGTTCGAACTGATCGAGAGGGATGATCCGATCCATGACTGGATCGAGCGCATGCTCGATCTCTATGACGGCCTCGCCCGTGCCGGTGTAGAGGCTGGAGCCGCGTGGAGGCGTTCTAACCCCTCAATTCAGGAATGACCTCGCGGGCGATCCGCTCGAATCCCGATAGATCAGAGTCCAACACCGGGTAATCAAGCATGAACTCGGTGATTCCCAGTTCCTGGAACCTTTCAATCGTTTCGACAAACAGTTCCGCCGACGCATAGTATGGAATTGCATCGCTCGCATCCCGGGCGGGCTTGCTGAGGAGCACATAGGAACGGCGGATCTCAGCCGGATCACGACCGACAGCAGCGCAGTGATCATCAAGGATAGCGATCCTCTCGCGCGTCTCCTGGACCTGATCATCAAGCGTCTCACCACGGCCAATGCTGTTCCAGATATCCGCATATCGGGCGACATTCACCAGCATAATCGGGCCCACGGCGCCGATGGCGATCGGCGGGCGGGGCCGCTGAATGGGACGCGGAATCATCACGGCGTCACGGATCATGTAGTACGCGCCGTCGTAACTGGTCACCTCCTGCTTCAAAAGCAGGTCCACGATTTCGACGTATTCCCGGAATCGTGCAACGCGTTCCTTCAGTGGCCAGTTCGGCATGCCGGTCATCTCATAGGACGGATCGGACACGAGGCCAACGCCAAGGCCGACCACCAATCGGCCGTTCGAAATCTGATCCACGGTGAGCGCCTGGCGGGCCAGCATCGCCGGGTTCCGAAGAGGGATCTGTGTGACGTAGGTCGAAAGCTTGATGCGCGACGTTTCCGCTGCGGCCGCCGCCAGAGTTGTCCATCCTTCGAGCCAGGGGCTTGTCGGTGCGGGTCTGGGATAACGCCAGTCGATGAAATGGTCCGCAGTCGCAACGAGATCGAAACCCAGGTCTTCCACATGACGGAACCGTCGTAGCAATTCCTCTCCCGTCACATTGGGCAACAGAAGAACCTGGAATTCGTGGGCGTGGGCCACCGCTATATCTCCCGGGCCACTTGATGCCCGTGGACCACAGCCAACTCGATATCACGGGGCTGGAAGCAGTCGCCCACGGAGTAGACCTCGGGCAGTTTCGATAGGAGGTCCCGAAACAGGGCATCATCCGCCTCGCCACCGGCCGCCAGAACGACCGTATCGACGTTCTCGATGGTACGAGGCTCCCATGTCACCACGTTGTAGGCGTCGACCGAGTCCTCGAGCACCTCCCAAACGCCAGTGAATGGAGTCAGCGCGACTCCCTTCTTCAGCAACTGCTCGGTGAGGTTATGCCAGGCCGGCCCCGGCATATGCCGTCCGACGTACTCGAGGCCCGTGGCAATCTCGACCTGCCGGCCTTGATCAACAAGATACTCTGCGACTGTCGGTGCCTCGGCCCTGCCCACCGTGTCGACAACGAGTACACGCTGGCCGATCTCCGCATTTCCCATCAGGACGTCTCGGGCGCTCAAAACATGCTTCTGGTTGGCGCCCAGTACCTCCGGCCGGAACGGTGCCGAACCCGTTGCAATGATCACCGCGTCTGGTGACTCGGCCAGCACGTCTTCCGCCGTGGCCTCACGTTCCAACCGAAGGTCCACTCCGAGTTTCGCCAACTGGCGTTCAAAGAAGAGAATAATCTCCTCGAAGATCTCGCGCGCGGGCGTGCGCATCACCAGATTAATCTGACCGCCCAGTCGCGGACCTTTCTCGAAGAGGACGACCGTGTGCCCACGCTCGGCGGCGATACGCGCCGCCTCACAGCCGGCCGGTCCTCCGCCCACAATGACGACCTTCTTTTCGACCTCCGCCGGCGGTAGTTCAGACCATTCCAATTCGCGCCCGGTCACGGGATTGTAGATGCAGCCGACGCCCATTCCGAGATCGACGTGCCCGACGCAGCTTTGCGTGCATGCGATGCAGGTGCGGATGTCATCCGCCCGCCCCTCGCTTGCCTTGTTGGGCCAATGGGGATCGGCGATCAGAATGCGGGCCATGCCGATGATGTCGGCTTTCCCGTCGGCTATCATGGTGTTGGCCAGCGCCGGTGAATCGATTCGCCCCGTACCGACAACGGGCAGCGACGTGGCCTCCTTCAAACCGGCAGGAAGATGGGCAAACTGGCCGGGCTTGTAATAGTGGGACGGCCAGTGCTCCCGGCCGCTGCGCGGGCTCGCCACAAGGCCCTGCCACATATTGAAATAGTCGACCTTTCCGGCAGCCTCGATGATCCCGACCATTTGCTTGTAGTCCTCGAGCACAAGGCTGTAATCGACCAAATCATCATAAAACCGGATGCCCAATAGACGTTCAGGACCGACCGCGCCGCGCACGGCGTCGATGACCTCGTTCAGGAAGGTCATGCGCTCCGCGAGCGTTCCACCGCCGTACCTGTCTTCGCGGAAATTGGCCTTGGCGTTCAAAAAATTCGAAAAGAGATAGTCGACGCCAACGGCGAGTTCCACGCCGTCCATGTTGCCGCGTACGACACGATCCGCCGCAGCCTCGAACTGCCCCACGACTTCCTCTACCTCGGCGGTCGACATGGCGTGAGGGACGAACTGTGGCGATGAGAAATCTGGAGCCGGAACGGCAGACGCCGAGACGATTCGATTCTGTAGAAAGCCGGCTTCCGTCGGGCGGCGACCACGGTGACCGAGTTGCGCCAGCATGGGCACATCGTGGGCATGGGTTGCGTCGGCGAATTTCTTGTAAACCTCGGTGATCCGCTCGTCATAACTGCAAACATCGCGGGCGTGATCACCATCGTAGTGCGGCACGGTATGGCCGGTGACGATGATTCCGGCACCACCCCGGGCGCGTTCCCGCACGTAGGCGACATACTGGTCGGTGGGGATGCCGTCGCCGCTCTTGAACTGGGCCCCATGACCGGTGTTCATGATCCGATTTTTGAGGGTGTACGAACCGACCGTTATGGGTTCAAACAACTGGGGGAACGCGGCGGTCATCTATCGGTCCTGTTCCTGGCGTTACAGCAGGACTACCAACCGATTGCATAGGCCGGCCGGCGGGCGTCGGCGCCTCCGGTGTGAATTCCGGTATCCCATTCCTTGTGGATCATGCAGACGGATCCGGCCCGCCAGGTCCAGTCGGGCCACATGTCGACATCGTGACCATAGGACTCCAGGACGCTGGCAGTGGTCTCCTCGATCCGACTCTCCAGTTTGATCTTGGCGGGCTGATTGCCGTGCGGCTCAAACGAGTCGGGGAAACTATAGGTCGCGAACCGCGGTGCCTCGATGGCCTGCTGCGGGTTCATCCCCCATTGAACGACATTCAGGAAGCACTGGAGCATCGCCTGCACCTGGACGTCACCGCCGGGCGTCCCGAAGGGCATGACGAATTCGTTTTCGCGAATCGCCAGTGCCGGATTGGGCGTGAGCCGAGGCCGTTTGCCCGGCACGACCGATGCCGCGTGGTCCGGATCAGCCCACGACTGCGACCCACGCGAGGACGGACACAGTCCCGTTCCTGGCACGACCGGCGCATCGTTGGATGTGTCACTCGGCGTCGCCGAGAACACATTCCCATGACGATCGGTAACGCACACATATGACGTATCCAGCGCGGGCATCTGCGCCGCATCCGCGGGAATGTGCCCACCCGCATGAGTGGGGCCAATGGCCGCAACCGCCGAGGGATCACCGCCGGGCGGCATGTCGGGCCAGGCCTCGTCGGGCCGAATCAGCTCCCGGCGCCTTTCGGCGTAGGCCTCGGACAACAGGGCGTCCATAGGCACTTTCACGAAGCGGGGGTCGCCGTAATAGTGATGGCGATCCGCGAAGGCCAGTTTGATTGCTTCGATCAGGGTGTGAATGTAGGCCGGTGAGTTGTGGCCCATGGCACCAAGATCGAATCCGTCGAGAAGGCGAAGTGCCTGAGGCAGTGCCGGCCCCTGGCACCACGGTCCGCAAGCGTAGACACGTGTTCCCCGGTAGTCGATCGACACAGGCGGCTCGATACCGCTCTCAAAGTTCGCGAGGTCGGGCGCTCGCAAGAGGCCGCCGTTCTCCTCGTGAAACCTGACGATAGCCGCGGCGATATCGCCCTTGTAGAACGCGTCATGCGCGGCCTGGAGTCCGGCATCGCGTCCCCGCCCCGCAGCGGCCGTCTCTTCGTCGGCCATATACTGCAGGGTCCGCCCCAGATCACTCTGTACGAATAGATCGCCCACGTTCGGTGGACTTCCGCCCGGAAGATAGATAGCCGCATTGGCATCCCAGCGCCTGTACTTCTCCTCGTTGGCGCGGATCAGGTCTGCCATCAGCGGGTACATGACGAAGCCTTCCGATGCGAACCGGATCGCGGCGGCGGCGACGTCCGAGAAACTCATCGAACCATAGCGCCGAAGTGCTGTGATCCAGGCGTCGGGTGCCGCGGGAACGACGGTCCGGAGTATCCCTTCCGGAACGTGTCCATCGTGCTCGCGTCGAAACACCTCAGGATCCGTCGCGGCGGGCCAGGTCCCGAGACCACTGATTGTCACCACCTCCCGCGAATCCGCCAGGTAGATGATGATCGGTGCCACGCCCGCCACGTTGACCAGTTCGCTTTGCAGGACACCAAGCGCGATTCCGCCGGCACATCCCGCATCGATGGCATTGCCACCGGCTTCCAGGACCTCGAACGCGGCGTGCGCTGCCAGATAGTGACCTGCGACCGCCATGTGGCGCGTCCCGGCAATGGCGGGCCGAAGAGTTATCGGGCCTTCCTGGCTCCCTGAGTCCGTCAGTCCATCGATAGGCATGGCAGGATCCTTCCTTCGGGCCGGCTCACCGTGGTGGCATCGACGATCCTGCTATATTGAGCTACCTCGCCAGGCCCGGCAAATCGTTCAGGCGCCTCTCAACCGTGTTTGAAATCCTGTCACCAGGCACCACGCCGTTCGCCCAGATCTCCTGGGGAGCCATCGGCACCATCGCCCTGATCTACTTCGGGTCGTTCTTCATCCGAGGAACCTTCGGATTTGGCTCCGGCGTGCCGGCGATCCTGCTTGGATCCTACATCCTGGAGCCGCATCACGCAGTCCTGCTTCTCCTCACCTGCTCGAGCATCAGCCATGTCCAATTCATCTGGCACGGCGTGCGCCACGCGGACTGGGGAGTCGCCTGGGTCATCCTGGTTTTCCTGATACCGGGGGTGATCGGTGGTGTTTGGGTGTTTCGCGAATTGAGCGCAGCCTGGTTGACGCTGGTTCTTGGCGTCGTGATCACGGCTATCGTGGCGATCAGTTTCACTGACGTCATGGTCCGTCTGGAAGAACGGGTGAACATCCGGTCGCCGTGGATCTCCGGAACCCTCGCAACCCTTTCAGGCTGGATTGCCGGCGCCGTCGGGGCCGGTGCCAACTACCTGACCGTCGCGTATCTCCGGCATGCCTGTCCCACGGCAGCCAAACTTCGGGCCACGGGTTTCACCTTGAGCACAGTGTCGATTATCGGCCGGATCATCGTGACCTCGATCGCTGGTTTGATCTCGCCTCAGATCATCGCGGAAACCATCGTACTCGCCCCGGTCGTCATCACCGGTGGTTGGATGGGCGCAAGATTTTTCCGCGCTCTGCCGGGCGCCCGATTCGATCAGGTGTTCCGGGTGTTCCTGCTGCTCGTCGCGATCAGCGTGATCGGAAAGGGAATCGTTCAGGTCACATAGGTCGCTAACAAATTCGTGATGGGCAAAATTCCACTGCACAGCGTATCTGTAGTGTTCACCGGTTGGCATCACGCCGACATCCTTCACCGCACGGGTGTTTCGCGGTCGGTTTTGCTATATCGTCCGCACGGCTGCACGCATCGTTGCGCCGAGCGGTCGCGCGCTGTTGCGGCGCATTTAAACGTGGAGAGTTCATGTCGATCGATACTGCAGAAAAAGACGCCCCGCGCCTCGATCCCGCAAAGTTTCATGACCCGGAAATAACAGCCGACGGGTCCACGCGGGCCTCTGTTGCGCTCAAAGAGCTTGAGACTCTGTGGTTCAATACCGGAACGCTCTGCAATCTGACCTGCATCAACTGTTATATCGAGTCGAGCCCTACCAACGACCGCCTTGCCTACATAACGGCGGCGGAAGTGCGTGTTTATCTCGATGAAATCCTCCGTGACGGCTGGGCGACCCGCGAGATCGGCATTACCGGCGGCGAACCATTCATGAATCCCGAGATCATCGACATCATTGAGGCAAGCTTGTCACGCGGATTCGAAGTTCTGGTGCTGACCAACGGCATGCGCCCCATGATGAAACTGCAGGACGGCCTGCTGCGATTAAACGAAACCTACGGACAGCGATTGAAGATTCGGGTTTCGATCGACCACTACACGCCGGCCCTCCACGAACTCGAGCGCGGCGAGCATAGCTGGGAACGGACATTGCCCGGTCTCAAGTGGCTTTCGGAACATGGATTCCATATCAATGTCGCAGGCCGCACTCTCTGGGCCGAATCCGAGGACACGTTGAGGGCGGGATACGCCAAGTTGTTCGCCGCCGAAGAAATCCATGTGAATGCCGACGACCATGGTGCCCTCGTCCTGTTCCCGGAAATGGACGAGACCATCGATGTGCCAGAGATCACGACTGCCTGCTGGGACATCCTGGGCGTCAATCCCGACGACGTGATGTGCGCCACATCGCGCATGGTGGTGAAGTGTAAGGGCGCCGATCGACCCGTGGTTCTGCCGTGTACGTTGCTACCCTATGACGAACGCTTCGAGATGGGCGAGAGTCTGGCGGACGCCACGGACGCCATCCCGCTGAACCATCCCCACTGTGCCAAGTTCTGCGTACTCGGCGGCGGGTCCTGCTCTGTCGCCGACTGATCCCTGCGCCATCAGTTGCGATTCCTCCTCAGCGCCTATTCCTGACTGAGGACCGGAGGCGCGACACCAACCTCCTCGCAAGCGGCAGCGACGATTGCGGAAAAGTCCTTGTTGCCGAATTCGGACTCCAGCAACTCGTCGTAGTACGTGAGCGCTAGATCCGCGAGCGGCGTGTCCACACCAACCTCGTCGGCCATGCGAATACCGAGCGACAGGTCCTTGCGCGCCAGCGGCATGGCGAAGCCCGGTTCGAGATTGCCAGCGAACAGCTTGGGAAGCCACCCGGTCGACAGACAACCGTTGGTCGCCGTTGTCCCCGTGATCACCTGCCAGACCGTGTCAGCCGGCAACCCCGCCTTCAGCGCCATCGCAAACGCTTCGGCGTTGGCCTTGGCTGTGATCATGGTGAGAAAATTGTTCACGAGCTTACAGCGGATGCCAGAGCCGACGGGCCCACAATGGATAATTGTCTCACCCATCGCTTCGAGCAGCGGGCGGACGCGCTCGACGTCTTCCGCCTGCCCTCCCACCATGAACATGGATGTTCCGGCGATTGCCTGCGGCGGCAGACGGCCCACCGCCGCGTCGACAAAGGTCATCCCGGCCGACGCTGCCTTTTCCGCCAGCTTGTCGGTGGTACCGGGATAGATCGTGCTCGTATCCAGCACGATCATGCCGGGGTGGCCGCTGTCGATGAGACCTCCGGGACCGGACACGACCTCTTCAACATGGGGAGAATCGGGCAGCATCGTGATGACGATGTCATTCGCCTCTGCAACCTCGGCAATGCTTCCCGCGCCCGTTGCGCCCAGTTCCAGCAATGGCGGGATCTTGGACTGATCGATATCGAAGACCGTGACCTTGAACCCCTTACGCAGCAGATTACTGGACATGGGCGCACCCATTACGCCCAATCCGATGTAGCCGACCCCTTCCATGAACTTCCTCCCGTCTGGCGAATTCCTGATTGCGTGCGATACTAGTCGAGCAATACGCCAACCGCGACCTTACATGCGGTTGCCGCTGTCGGACCGCTTACCTAGATTTGGCTCGCCACCCGGAATCCCATCAACAGCGAGGAATAGTACTTGGACTTCAGCCTGAGTGAAGAACAGCGCGCGCTGCAGGAAACGGCCCGCCGGTTCGTCGGCGAACAGCTCGTCGATGTTGCTCGCGAAATGGAAGAGACGGACAGCGCAGTGCCGGCGGACGTGCGCAAGCGCATGGCCGAAATGGGATTCCTCGGCATAAATGTGTCAGAGGAATACGGGGGTATCGGTCTCGGTAACCTTGAAGCCATCCTGGTCATCGAGGAATTTGCAAAAATCTCTACGGCCCTGGCCTTTCCGATATTCGAGAGCTGTGTCGGACCGGTGAAAGCCATTGAACATTTTGCCAACGAGGATCTGCGCCAGCGCGTGCTGCCTGCGGTGTGTCGCGGCGATGTGATGGTTGCTGTCTCGATGTCCGAACCTCAAGCCGGATCCGCGCTGACGGATCTGACCACCCGCGCGGACGTGCGAAACGACAAGATCGTCCTCAATGGCCAGAAAAGGTGGTGCTCGGGCGGCGGACATTCCGACGGATACGTCGTTTATTGCCGCATGAGCGACGACCCGGGCTCCAAGGGTGTCGGCGCAGTCTTTGTCGAGAAGGACACGCCTGGCCTCAGCTTCGGCAAACGCGAACAACTGATGGGTTTTCGCGGCGTTCCCTCGGCGGACATCTTCTTCGACAGTGTCGAATTGCCGTTGGAGAACCAGATCGTGCCTGCCGGAGGTTTTCGCCAGCTCATGGAGGCTTTCGACCTGGAACGATGCGGCAATTCGACCATGTCGTTGGGTCTCGCGGCAGGCGCACTGGAATCGGCACTGGAATATGTCGAAGAGCGCCAGCAGTTCGGCAAACCGATCGTCGAGTTCCAGGCCGTGCAGATGAAGCTGGCGGAAATGGCCATGCGCGTCGAAGCATCGCGCCTGTTGATTTATCGGGCGGTGGCCAATGCGAGCGAAGGGCTGCCCAGCGTGTTCGAATCTTCCGTTGCAAAGTGCTTCGCCAACGAGATCACCCGCGAGGTCTGCGGGACGGCACTGCAACTGTTCGGGGCCTATGGCTATTCGAAGGAATTCCCCATGGAGCAGCGATTCCGAGATGCCTGGGGCTGGGGTATTGCCGGCGGTACCATCGACATTCAAAAGATCAACATCGCGAGCGCCATGGTCGGGCGCAGGTTCAATCAGCGCTGGACAGCGTGATCAACAGGCTCAAAAACACGGAAAAGGGTAGAATGGGTTTGCGACATAGAGGAGCCGAAACATGAGTGGTCCGCTCGACGGCATACGCGTCATCGATCTGACGACGGTCCTTCTCGGACCGTTCGCTACCCAGATTCTGGGCGACATGGGCGCTGACGTGATCAAGGTCGAAGCACCCAGTGGTGACCCCATGCGAGGTCTCGGGCCCAAACGGTCCGACGGGATGGGCCCGGTGTTCCTCAACAGCAACCGCAACAAACGCAGCCTTGTTCTCGACCTGAAGGCCGACAAGGGCCGTGACGCCATGCTCAAACTGGTGGAGACGGCCGACGTATTCTTCCACAACATGCGACCGCGAGGTGTCCGTAGTCTCGGGCTTGCCTATGACGACGTACGCCAAGTCAATCCACGCCTCATTTACTGCGGCGCGTACGGCTATCGGGAGGACGGGCCCTACGGCCACAAACCCGCCTACGACGACATGATTCAGGCGGCCTCGGGCCTTGCCATGCTGCAAGCGGAGGTCAGCGATCGACCCGCCTACGTGGCAAACGTCATCTGTGACAAGATCGTCGCCATGACGGCGGCGAGCGCGGTCTCCATGGCACTGTTCCATCGCGAGCGCAACGGTGTCGGCCAGAATCTCCAGGTCCCGATGTTCGAGACCATGGTGAATTTCCTGCTGCCCGAACACTGGATGGGTATGACCTTCGAGCCGCCGCTGGGACCACCCGGCTATGAGCGCGTCCTGTCGCAATCACGCCGGCCCTACAAGACGAAAGACGGGTATGTCGCTGCATTGCCCTATTCAGACCGCCAGTGGGAGGCCTTTTTCCGGCTGGTCGACCGTGAAGAATTGTTACAGGACGCCCGATTCAGCACCCTCGACGAACGGGTGAATCATATCGAGGATCTCTACGGTGAACTGGCCGATATCCTTGCCACGCGAGACACCGCAGAGTGGATGGAGCTGTTGGACGAGGCACAGATTCCGGTGATGGCGGTCAATTCGATTGATGACCTCGCCAGCGATCCCCATCTCGTTGAAACCGGCTTCTGGAACATGATGGAGCACCCGACTGAAGGCGCCCTGCGCCTGCCGGGAATCCCCGTGGATTTCTCCGAATCTCCCGGAGAGGTGCGCCTGCCGCCACCGCGCCTTGGTGAGCATACAGCCGAAGTCCTTGGAGAAGCGGGGCTTTCCGAAACAGAGATCGGCGAACTCTTGAACAGTGGCGTCGCAGCTGCCTGACCTACAACTCGGTCGAATCGCTACCAGCGGCAACCAAGGATGCGCTGAAATTCAATCCTTCACGGTCACGACGTAATCCGACGCCGTCTTCAACTCTGGATCGAAGCGTGTTCGCCCCGTGTAGTTGATGTGCATGCCATAGGTATGAAGCGACAGTGTCGTGCGTTCGCCATCGTTCCGTACCGTATGGATGTCGTCACCGAGGAACGACGACATCGTGTCGACCGTGAGTTTCCGCTCACCAACGCGCTTTAGGTCTGCGAACCCCGGTTTCGAACCATCATCGAGACGTTCCCTCAGAAACTCGCTTTCCTCACCGTCGAGCCCGACAACCACACCCCACGTCTTGTGATTGTGCGCCGGCGTCCCGCGGCCCGGTAGCCAGGAGAACAAGAACACCGGAAGGCTGTGATCTTCTTCTTCATGGAGCAGATGCAGACCGAAGCCCTGATTCGGATCACATTCGTAGTGCTCGTCCTGGATCCAGCCCGGGGTCGTCGAGATCGTCCTGGCCAATCTCATAATGTGAGGCTCCAGCAATTTGACGATTCGGCGCTCGTCGGTCTCCTTGCGCGCGATCCGGCGCAAGTCTTCGACAAATTCCGGGACATCTTAGGTGCTCATGTTGCTCTCCCCCAATTGTGCCGGAGACCGACACCGACACGAAATCGGTCAGACAGGCCGATCGCCCTGGACCGTAAACCGGTATCCGTGTCGGACCTCGGGGTAATAATCGAACATGGCGTAGTGTTGAGCACAGCGGTTGTCCCAAAACGCGACCGAGTTCTCCCGCCAGTTGAAACGGCAATGATACTTTGGTTGGCGAATATGCTCGTAGAGCATTCCGAGAATCGCTTCGCTTTCCCTCGAAGTCATGCCTTTCAGGTGCGACGTGAAAATCTCGTTCACAAACAGCGCCCTGCGCCCCGTCACCGGATGGGTACGCACGACGGGATGCTCTGCAACGGGCGGTGTCTCGTCGCGTCGCTGGGGGCGCTGCTCCTGCCGGCCGTCATAGGCCTTTTCCGCGCTGTGCACCGCAGTGAGCCCGAGAAGGAACTGCTGCATGGTCCCCGACAGGTCCTCATAAGCTGCGTACATACTGGCAAACAGCGTATCGCCGCCGGTCTTCGGCGTTTCAGTCAGGTAAAGGATGCTGCCCATGGGCGGTTCGGGATCGCACGATACGTCGGAATGCCAGCCGCCGCTCCCCGCCGCGAATTTCGTGGTCTCGTCGGAACGGATGACCAGCAATTCAGGATGTCCGATGTCGTCCGATCCGAACATGGGGTGGATGTGCAGTTCACCAAAAAGACGGGCGAAGGCCTTGTTCTCGTCAATAGACATGCGCTGATCTCGAAAGAAGATGACCTGGTGCTCCATCAGGGCGTCATGAACCTCCTTGAAGGTCTGATTTCCCAACGGCTGCGACAGATCAACGCCACTGATTTCTGCGCCGATACGCGGAGTCAGAGAATCTACCTGGATGGTTTCGTAGTTCATCTCTCTCTTCTCCAGAACGCTCATGCAGTTTCGAGCAACCCGAAGCTTCCCGGGCGGGGACATATTACACGGTCTTGTCTGCTGAGGACCAAGCCGCAGGGTTAGCACTTCCCCCAGCCGCTGTGCTAAGGATTCCGCCTCTCACAAGCTCGTTTCCGAAGTCATAGGAATAAAGGCATGGCCCACCTGATAGGTGTCGACGTCGGCGGCACAAATACAGACCTCGTGTTCGTTGACACCGAGGCAGGCGAACTGCGCGTCGCGAAAGTGCCCTCCACGCCGGCAAACCAAGCGGACGGGCTGATGCACGGCATCAACGTCCTGGGGATGCCGCTTGAGGATGTCGAGCTCCTCATCCACGGCACCACGGTGGCGACGAATGCGGTGATCGAACGCAAAGGCGCCCGATGCGGCCTGATAACAACTAAAGGGTTTCGGGATGTACTCGAAATGGGGCGGCGCGATCGACGGCAGGTCTATGGCCTTCATGGCGATTTTGAGCCCCTCATCGACCGCGTAGATCGACGCGAGGTCGACGAGCGCGTGAGCGCACAGGGTGAGCTTCTGACTCCCCTCGATCCGGAGGAGGTGAAAGCCGTCGCCAAGTCGCTCGCGGAGGACGGTTGTGAGGCCCTGGTCATTTCCTTCATGCACGCCTACGCGAACACCGAGAACGAAGAAGCCGCGGGCAATGCAGCCCGCGAGGTTTGGCCCAACGACTTCGTCGTGACCAGTTCCGAGGTATTACCCGTGGTCCGGGAGTTCGAGCGGACCAGCACGGCGACCGTCAGCGGCTACGTGCAACCTCTGATTTCCCGATACCTCTCACGGCTGAGTGAACGTCTCAACGAAGGCGGCTACGACAAGGATTTTCTGGTCGTCCAGCTGAACGGCGGGGTGATGACGTCTTCGGTTGCCGCGCGGCTCGCATCCAACACAATCCTGTCGGGACCTGCTGCAGGAGTGACCGCAGGCGCCGCCATTGCCTCCGACATGGAAATCGAGAATGTCGTGTGTTGCGACATGGGCGGCACAAGTTTCGACGCCTGCATCATCCGCGGCGGCCAGCCTGTGACCGCCAATGAGAAGTATCTCGATTTTCGTATCGTACTCAGCCTGCCGATGCTCGACGTCGATGCCATCGGTGCCGGTGGCGGCAGCATTGCCCGAATCGATTCCTCCGGGATCATTGAAGTGGGTCCGGAAAGTGCCGGCGCCGACCCTGGCCCTGCCTGCGCCGGGCGTAGCGGCACCGAACCCACCGTCACGGATGCGAGCCTCGTGCTCGGTTACCTCGATCCCCAGGAGGCGATTGGCCGCGATGAAGGCGTCGGCATGGACGTCGACCTCGCCCGCGCGGCGATTCAGGAGAAGATCGCGGGTCCGCTGGGCCTGGCCGTGGAGGACGCTGCGGAAGCCATCCTCACGGTTACGGGTGCCAAAATGGCAGGTCACGTCCGGAGGAATCTACTCGGCAAGGGGCTGGATCCCCGAGAATTCTCGGTGATCGCCTTTGGAGGCGCTGGGCCTGTACACGTCAACCGGATCACGCGTGAGGTCGGCTTCAAATCCGCCATTGTCCCTGCATACCCGGGACTTACATCGGCATTGGGATGCGTTCTTGGACGCCTGCGCCATGATTTTCTGCGCACGGTCAACGTGCCATTGAGCACGCTCGATCCTGCTGCCCTGGACAAGATCTTTGCAGAGGAGGTTCAGAAGGGCCGAAGTCTGCTGGAGTCTGAAGGCGTTCCTGAAGACCGGATCACGGCGACGCTGGGGGCGGATATGTGTTACGCCGGGCAGGCCTATGTCATTCAAGTGACCTTCCCGACGGGAGAGGCGTTGACGAAGGACTCGATCAAGTCGGCGTTCGACGCCGCCTATCATGAACGTTTCGCAAATCTACTGCCCCATGCAGACGTGAAAATAATCAGCACGCGGGTGACCGTCGCAAGCACTGAGGATGTGCCATCCGTCGCTGATCTCACTTCCACGACCGCAACCACCGAGCCAACGGCAACGACCACACGCGCCTATTTCGGCGGTGCCTGGATCGATGCGGCGAAGTATCGACGGACAGAGCTTCCCGCCGGATTCCGCATCGATGGACCCGCACTGCTCACACAAGCGGACTCCACAACCTTGATTGAGCCAGGATTTTCCGCAACGGTACACCCGACCGGCAATCTTCTGATTGAGGCCATCTCGTAGGTGTGACGATGCGCAACATCGATCTCACGACACTCGCGGTGATCCGCGGCGCCCTCGAACAGATCGCGGGTGAGATGGACACAGTGCTCTCCACAACCGCGATCTCTCCCGTGATATCAGATGCCTGGGATCGCGCCAGCGCAGCCGTGCGGGACATCCTGTTCCATGGCGCCGAACGCGTGCGCCAAACCTTGTGATGTGGAATGCTAGTCAGATACTGATGATCACCGAACACACAGAAGGACCGCCGACTCAGGCGATCGCATAGAGGCCACCATGCGCAATATCGACCCGACCACGCTCGCCGTCATCCGTGGCGCTCTCGAGCAAATCGCCGACGAGATGGATACGGTGCTGTCCACCTCCGCGTTCTCTCCGATCATCTCCGATGCCTGGGACCGCGCCAGCGGCATCTTCCACCCGCAGACAGGCGAAGTGATCGTTCAAGGACAGACGGGTCTGCCGATCTTCATCGTTGTCATGCAGCACACGGTGCAGGAGGTGCTCAAGGATCATCCGCCTGAGACCATGAAGCCCGGCGACGTGTTCATCGTTAATGACCCCTATCGCGGTGGTACGCACACCATGGACGTCAAGTTCGTCCGCCCTTTCTTCCGCGACGGTGAACTCAAGGCATTGCTGGCAAATACGGGGCATTGGCCGGACGTCGGCAGCATGACGCCTGGCGGCTTCACGACCACGGCAACTGACGTCTACCAGGAAGGTTTCCGCGTACCGCCCGTAAAAATCTACGACGGTGGTGTATACAACCAGATCCTGGCAGATGTCATGTTTCACAACATGCGCGTGGCGCACGAACGCCGGGGCGACATGGCGGCGCAGCTCAACTCTTTGGAAATGGGTGACAAGCGCCTGAATGAGTTTTTCGACCGCTTTGACGACGACACCATATTCGCCTGCATCGATGAGCTGAAGGATCGTTCCGAGAGGCTGATGCGCGATCGAATTTCTGAAATTCCTGACGGCACATACCAGTTCGTCGACCACATGGACTCTGATGGTCTCGACGAAGGCCGGCTCAGGTTCGATATCAAGATGATCGTCAAGGGAACGAACATCACATTCGACCTTTCGGGAAGTTCACCCGAATGCCGCGGGCCATTCAACAGCCCCTACAGCAATACGGTGACCGGAACAATGATCGCCGTAAAGCACGTGTTCTGGGAAATTCCCATCAACTCGGGTTGCTTTGAGCCATTTGACTGGATCATTCCCGAGGGGACCATGCTCAACCCGCGGGAACCCCGACCGGTATCCGGCACGACGACGGAATCCTGCAACATGATTGTCAGCACAACACTCGGCGCACTCGCGAAAGCCATCCCCGGCCGCGTGCCGGCAGGATATTTCGCAACAGGATCAAACGTTTGCCTGGGCGGCACGCACCCGGACTATGGAGAGTACGCGACCCTGCTGCTGGTCGGCGGCGGTATGGGCGGTAATCCAGACGGTGACGGCCTGAACAATGGGTGCCCGGCGGTCGGCGGTTCGCGCAATGGTTCACTCGAAATCACGGAACAATCGGTGCCCTTCATCTACACGAAGTACGGACTCCGCGATAGATCCGGGGGCGATGGTGAGTTTCGCGGTGGACTCGGTGTCGAAGCCTCTCTGCAACTCCGGGAAGGGGAAGGCTACCTGACCTTCCTCGGGGATCGGGGAACGACGGGCGCCTACGGTCTCGAAGGTGGCCAGCCGGGCGCCACTGCTGATCACGTTTTCCATACAGGCGGCGAAACCTGGCAGGCGCCACACAAGACAAAAATTGACCGCGTCTATCTCAAGCCCGGCGACGGCATGACCGTCCGCACACCGGGCGGCGGCGGTTACGGTGACCCGGCCAATCGTACTTCGGATGCCCGTGCACACGATCTGCGCCGTGGCTATGTTGGATCGACAGCCGTAGCTGCCGAATAACTCGGGGTATCTGTTACCCACGATAAGGTTTGGGCGGAAATGTTGATCGACAGTCCCGTCTTGGTGGCGGCATTACCAGCGGCGAATTGGCTTCTTGAGCCCATGGTTTCATGACGGCTGACGGAAACATCGACCCGACCACCCTTGCGGTCATCCGCGGCGCGCTCGAACAGATCGCCGACGAGATGGACACAGCACTTTCCACGTCCGCGATTTCACCGGTGATATCCGACGCCTGGGACCGTGCCAGCGGCATTTACCATCCGCATACCGGCGAGGTGATCGTTCAGGGCCGAACGGGTGTTCCTATCTTCATCATCGTGATGCAGCACTCGGTCCAGGAAGTGTTGAAGGACTTTCCGCCGGAGAGCATGGCGCCGGGTGACGTGTTCATCGTCAATGATCCGTACTGGGGCGGCACGCATACGCCAGACATCAAATTCGTTCATCCCTTCTTCCGCGACGGCAAGCTCAAGGCGCTTCTGGCGAACTCCGGGCATTGGCCTGACGTGGGCGGCATTACCTTCGGGGGTTTCACCACGACGGCAACCGACATCTATCAGGAAGGATTCAGGCTGCCACCGGTCAAAATCTACGATCAGGGTGTCTATAACAAGACCCTCGCCGAGGTGGTGTTCTACAACATGTGCGTGTCGGATGACCGCCGAGGAGACATGGTGGCACAGCTCAATTCCCTGGAAATGGGTGCACAATGTCTCAACGAATTCTTTGACCGGTTCGATGACGACACCATCTTCGCCTGCATCGATGAACTCAAGAATCGCTCAGAACTATTGATGCGGGAATACATCGCCGCAATCCCCAATGGCACTTATGAGTTCTGCGATTACATGGATTCGGACGGCGTCGACGAAGGCCGGCTGAAGATCGACGTCAAGATGATCGTCGATGGTTCCAATATCACTTTCGATTTGTCAGGCAGTTCACCGGAATGCCGTGGGCCCTTCAATAGTCCCTATAGCAACACGGTCACCGGCACCATGATTGCCGTAAAGCACGTGTTCTGGGACGTTCCCATCAATTCCGGCTGCTTCGAGCCCTTCGACTGGATAATTCCCGAAGGGACGATGCTCAACCCCCGGCCGCCACGATCCGTCTCCGGCTGTTCCACGGAAACATGCTGTCGGATCGTCAGCACGGTTCTGGGCGCGTTTGCACAAGCCTTGCCGGGCCGCGTACCTGCCGATTACTTCACCACCGGGTCGAATGTCTGCCTCGGCGGCACCAGCCCGAACTATGGCGAGTACGCTAGTCTGCTCTTGTTCGGCGGAGGCTTGGGCGCCAATCCGGATGGGGACGGACTGAACAATGGCAACCCGGCGGTTGGCGGTGCACGCAACGGCTCCATCGAGATCACCGAACAGACGGTGCCATTCCTGTTTACGAAGTACGCCCTGCGCGAAGGCTCTGGAGGCAATGGCGAGTATCGCGGCGGGCTCGGCGTCGAGACGCCGCTGCACATTCGTGAAGGCGAGTCTTATCTGACCTTCCTCGGCGATCGAGCGCATTCCGGTCCGTACGGGCTCGAAGGGGGAGGATCCAGAGCAACATCGGATCATGAGTTTCATATCGACGGCAGGTACTTCCAGGCGCCGCACAAGAGCAAGATCGACAATCTCTATCTGAAGCCGGGTGATGGCGTGGTCGTCCGTACGTCGGGTGGTGGCGGCTACGGTGATCCCGCTAAGCGATCGGAGAAAGCTCGGGCGACAGACATGCGACGCGGTTATCTCGGCCATGCTGCCGGCGCCGCAAACTAGGTAATACAGAGAGGACTCACATGGCATTTCCAACTCAAGCCCGCGCAGTCGTCATCGGCGGTGGCGTCGCCGGTTGCTCCACCGCCTATCGTCTTGCCGAGCTCGGCTGGAAAGACATCGTCCTGATAGAACGCAACACCATCTCCTCCGGAACCACCTGGCACGCGGCCGGCGACGTCAATATCATCCGCAATTCGCTCGAGATGATGCAGATCATCCGCGACAGCGTCGTACTCTACACGTCGGCATCCGAGGAAACCGGTCAGGATATCGGGTTCAAGCACTGTGGGCTGATCTCGCTGGCCCAGACCGAAGAGCGCATGACGGATTATCGCCGGCAGATCGCGCTGTTCCGTTCCATCGATGGCGAAGCCGATGTCGTGCCACCGGAGCAGGTCGCGCAACTCAACCCCTTCGTCCGCAACGACGACATCCTGGGCGCCCTGCACGTGCCGGAGGCCTACCGGGTCAACCCGGCCGATGTCGCCCAGGCCGTATCGAAGGGTGCGCGGAACAAGGGCGTCACGATCATCGAAAACACGCTCGTGACCGGTATCGAGACGAAACGGGTGGGTCAGATGCAAGAGGTCGTCGCGGTCGAGACCGATAAGGGCCGTATCGCCTGTGAGACCGTCGTGCTCTCAGGCGGCGCCTGGTCCCGTGACATCGGCCGGCTAGCAGGTATTTCGGTGCCGCTACACGCGGTTGAGCACAGTTACCTGATCACCAACGTGATCGAGGGCGTCGACGACCGGCTGCCGATTTCGCGCGACCCCGACAATTACATCTATTCGCGCGAAGAGGTAGGCGGCTTCCTCATCGGCTTCTTTGAGCCACATGCAAAACCTCTGTCAAAGGTGCAACTGCCGGATGATTTCTCCTTCGCCAGCCTGCCTGAGGATTGGGATCATCTGGAACCTCACATCGCCAATGCAGTCAACAGGTATCCAGCGCTGGAGACAACCGGCATCAAACTCCTGTTCACGGGACCCGAGAGCTTCACCCCGGACGGCACCTTTCTCATGGGCCCGGCACCGGACGTGCGCGGCCTCTTTGCCCTGACCGGCATGAACTCGTCGGGCATCGCCATGTCGGGCGGTGCGGCCAAGGTTCTCGCCGAATGGATCGACGGAGGAGAACCTCCAATCGATATCACGGGGCTCGACATAAGACGTTTCCCGCGCCTGTTGGGCAACACTGCCTGGGTGGCGGAACGCGCCAAGGAATTACCGAGCTGGCTTTTCGAGGCCGGTCTGCCACGACGGGAACACAAACACGCACGTGACCTGCGCCTATCACCGTTCCACATCCGGTTTGAGTCCGCGGGAGCGAGGTTCGGCCAGGCGGCAGGCTGGGAACGCCCCAACTGGTTTGCACCGAATGGCAAGAACGTCGATGACCCACTGACCTGGAAGAGGCCGGGTTGGTTCGATGTCGTTGCTGAAGAGCACAAGGCGGCGCGTGAAACCGTCGCGTTGTTCGAACGCACGCCTATGGCCAAGATCCTAATCGAAGGACCTGACGCCGAGGACCTGCTTCAGAAGGTCTGCGCCAACGACGTGTCCGGGGCCGACGGGCGGTTGATCTATACCGCCATGCTGAACACCAATGGCGGCTTTGAGTCTGACCTCACGGTGACGCGTCTCGCCGGAGACCGCTTCCTCCTCATCACAGGAGCTAACGAAGGTGTGCGCGACCAGGATCACATCGCGCGCAACGCTGGTGATGCGCGCGTGACCATCACGGATGTGACCAGTGCCTACGCCGGACTCGCTTTGAGCGGGCCGAACACCCGTGAACTGCTGTCTCGCATCACCGAAAACGACTTATCCGACGACGCCTTCTTGTACCTGACGGCCCAGGAGGCATGGATCGGCCCGGCGGTTGCCTGGGCGCTGCGGGTCTCGTATGCGGGAGAGCTCGGCTGGGAGCTGTTCATTCCGACGGAGAGCGCCGCAGCGGTGTACGATGCCATCGTCGCTGCCGGGCAAGATCTTGGCCTGACCCACGCCGGCACATACGCCTCCAACACGCTGCGCATGGAAAAGGGATTCCGCTCCTGGGGTCACGACATCACGCCGGTGGAAACGCCTCTGGAGGCAGGTCTTGGCTTCGCCGTCCGCTTCAACAAGGACACACCATTTATCGGACGCGACGCGCTGCTACGCCAGCGGGACGGAGGCGTGCGAAAGCGCATGGTTATGTTCACAACGGACGAATACGAACTCTGGCCGGTTGTGAATGAACCCATCCGACGTGATGGCGAGGTCGTCGGCCACCTCACCTCATCGGGCTACGGCTACTCACTCGGCAAAATGGTCTCGATGGGCTTTGTGAGAAACGGTGGTGAGGCAGTGGAAGATGACTTCATCAACACCGGCGCATATACCATCGACATCGCCGGGGAGCGCATCCCGGCCGAGGCGAGCCTTGCCGCCCCCTATGATCCCAAAGGCACCCGCATGAGGGGATAGAAGCGATCGCCAACGCCGCCTGAGTTGGCGCAAAGCAGTTGCTTTGCGAATTTGAAGGCAACTAGGGCCGGTGTGATCCGATACGCCCAAGCCGGAATCGGTAAGAAGAACCGAGGGCACCTCATGCGGCACTGCATGCTCGAGGAACTTGTTCAGGCGTTCGGGCCGGTAAACGATGCCTGCCATTTCCGCCCTTCACTGTTCTGTGATGGCCCCGGTACTCACGGCACGGGAATCACCTGGGGTGACGAGATCATTATCAAGACACTCTACGACCGGCGACTCAAACCCGGCATGCCGAGAGACAAGGCGATGCCGATCGCACGCCAGATCATCTCGGAGTTGTTTGCCATGAAAAAGGACGGCTGATTGATCGAGACCGAAATTGCCGTCGAAGCGCTGCTGGTGGGTGTATTCGTGGCCACACTCGGGACATTATGGTTCGTGAGAACGCGACTCACTCGTCAGGACATCGCCTATACGATCCTCGGCGTGATGATCGGCGGCGTCGCCGGCGCTCTGGTATTCATCTGGAGCTGAGAGAAATAGTCAGGCTGAGCCTTCACCCGCCCGCAACTGGAGTGTGGCCACCGAATCCACCGCCCGGCCGTCTTCGGTCAGCACCACGCCATAGTCGTTGCGCGCTGCATCACGGCTGATCAGGCCACATCGCACGTCGTGCAGCACCCTGGCGGGATCACGATCAAACGGATCACCCCAACCGCCACCGCCGGAGGAGCGTGCCACAAGGATGGCGGGCCCATAAGTGCGATTGCCATATGGGGGTGCCACATCGGCTGGGCCGCCAGACGGCACGATCTCCATCTCAGCCTCGCGGCCCGTGCCTCCGCCGTTGACGCCAAAACCCGATGGATAGACAAGGCCTTCACCTCGAAACGAGTACACGCCCTCTTCTTCAACTGCGACGTCGTAGTGAATGCCGGTGCCGCCACGGTACTTGCCCGGGCCACCGGTATCGCATCGGTACTCCTGGCGCCGAAACTGCATGGGATAGCGCTGCTCATAAGGCTCTACGTTATGAAGAAGCAGGCCACCCAGGGTGATGACGTGCCCGAGTTGATCGAACCCGTCGCGGCCGTCGACGGCGCCGGCGCCGGGCATGGTGCACCAATGGATCATGACGTAGGGATCATCGGTATCGATACGGCCGGCGGTCACGCCGTGGATACCCTTCCCCCATCCCGCGCAAGCGTTCGCCGAATCGGCCTGTGCCAGGGCTTTCCAGGTTACGTGGACGATCTCGTGAGCAACCGATTGGGTACTCTGGGTCATTGGCGCGGGCGGGCGCGGATTGACGACGGTGCCTTCGGGCGCGATCAAGGTCACGGCGCGGAAGGCGCCACCGTTCCGGGGCAGAGACGGGTCGAGGAATGAGAACAGACCGAGGTATATACAGGCATGGGTGGTTACCAGAGAACTGTTCTTGAAGCCGCGCACCTGCGGATGGGTACCCGCAAAGTCTACGGTCACGTGATCGCCGGCGATCGTCATCGCCATGCGGATCGGTATCTCAATATCCTCAAAGCAGTCGTTGTGGCTCAGTTCTTCCGCTTCGTAACGGCCGTCCGGCAGGTCTCGGATAGCGCCTCGAAACATACGCTCGCCGTAGTCCAGAAGCGCGGCGACATACCGCCTGCCCGCAGCCAGACCGTATTCCTCGATCAATGAGACCACGCGGTCCGCACCAATACGAGTGGAACCAAGCATGGCGCGCAAGTCTCCATCGAGCAGTCGCGGGGTCCGCGTGTTGAGGAGCAGGAATTCCCATACATCGTCCTGGAGCTCGCCAGCACGAACCAGCTTCAACGGCGGCAGGCGAATCCCCTCGTGCCAGATCTCCGTTGCCTCCGCGAAGTATGAACCGGCAGACCCGCCGCCAATGTCCGACTGGTGGGCTCGGTTGCAACCGAACGCGATCAACTCGCCTTCGACGAAAACCGGCCTGATCGCAACCCAGTCGGGCAGGTGGTTGCCGCCCGCCACATACGGATCGTTCGCGAGGAAGACATCGCCGTCCTCGATCTCATCGGGGAATGATTCCAATACGGCTTCAACGATAAAGCCGCCGCACCCGGCCTGAATCGGTATGCCGTCCGACTGGGAGATCAGCTCGGCCCGCGCATCGGTGAGAAAACAGGCGAAGTCATGACAGTCGCTGAAGAAGGGGCTTCGAGCCGTCCGCATCATGACCCAGCCCATGTGGCGAGCGATGTCGTCGAAACGGTTCTGGATCAGTGCCAGCGTTACCGGGTCAAGTTCCGGACTGGATTCCGCGGCCAAAGCCGTCACCGTCTACGACCCATGGATGGCCCGCCACACCCGCTGAGGGGTTGCGGGACATTCAAGATGGGTCACGCCCAAATGAGACAAAGCGTCAATCACGGCGTTCATCGCCGCCGGGTGCGCGCCCACGGTTCCGGCCTCACCGCAACCTTTGATGCCGAGTGGATTGGTCTGACAGGGGATTTCATTGAATGACACCGTAAAGTCACAGAGGTCATCAGCCTTGGCCAAGGTGTAGTCCATGAACGACCCACTCGTCACCTGGCCCGTCTGCCGGTCGATCACCAGATCCTCGTACAGTGCCTGCCCGACGCCTTGCGCGACCCCGCCGTGCACCATCCCCGTCACGATCATGGGATTGATGATTACGCCGAAATCGTCGACGACCGTGTAGTTCACGACCTCCACCCTGCCGGTTGCTGGATCGATCTCCACCTCGCAGATATGACAACCGTTCGGCCAGGAAGCATCCTGGCGAACATATTGCTGGTGGGTATCGAGGCTTTCGTCGAGCTCTGAGGGCCGGCGATCAGGATCACGAGCTATGGCTGCGACTTCGATCAGGTCGAGCGCCCTGTCCGTACCGACAACGACAAAGCGTCCGCCGATAAACTCGATGTCGGCGTCTGCAACCTCCAACGCCTGAGCCGACACCAATCGCCCTTTCTCGATCACCCGATCGGCCGCGTGACGAAGAGCGGAACCACCCATTTCGGTGGATCGCGAACCACCATGACCGCCACCGAACACAACCTGATCCGTATCACCCTGCACGAAGGCAATTCTGTCGAACGCCAAGCCCAGTTGATCGGACACGAGTTGACGGAAAGTGGTCTCGAGTCCCTGGCCGTTGGAAAACGTTCCAACGAGGATGGTTACACGACCGTCCTCTTCGAAGCGGATATCGGCCCCCTCCTCTCCCGGACCTGAGGAGTTATCGATGTAGTATCCGATACCGAATCCACGCAGCCTGCCACGCTTGGCGGCAGCCTCACGTCGTGCGGCGAAGCCGGCGGCGTCTGCTGACACCAGGGCATCATCCAGATTGCGTGCGAAATCACCGGAGTCGAAGGTCCACTCGAATGGGGTGGTGTAGGGCATGGCCGTTGCCGGCACCAGATTCCGCCGTCGCAAATCCGCTGGCTCCAGCCCCAGTTCTCCAGCTGCCTTGTCCATCAGTCGTTCGATCACATAAATCGCCTCGGAACGGCCGACACCACGATACGACCCGATCGTGACCGTGTTGGTGTAGACACACTTGACCGAACTTACGGCGTTCGGGATGGCATACGCCCCGGTCGCCGAGGCTGCATTCTCGGTGGTTGGCAGTGATGGCATTCGTGACCCGACGTAGGCGCCAAAATTGGCGATCGTATCGACACGCAGGGCAGTCGCACGATTCTCCGAATCGAATGCCAACGCCGCGGACGTCACCTGATCTCGCGCCTGGTTGTCTGCAAGGAACGCCTCGCTGCGATCTTCTATCCAGCGGACGGGTCGCCCAACCCGCCGGGCCGCCCACAACACCAGGCCATATTCGGGATAGGGAAAGTTCTTCATACCGAAACCGCCGCCCATGTCGGTAGCAATCACGCGAATTCGGTCGACGGGCAACCTGAACACCCATTCGGCGAGTTGTTGCTGCAGCAAGTGCACATACTGGCAGGTCGCATGAAGCGTGAAGCAGCCGGTCTTGTCGTCGTAGAGCCCGATCGAGCCACGGGGTTCCATAGAGGCGGCTGTGAGACGGTTGTTGACCAGCTCAATTGTTGTGACGTGCGCCGCATCCGCGAACGCGATGTCGACCGCTTCCCGGTCCCCGCCCTCCCAGTCGATGCAGACATTGGAAGGTGCGGAGTCCCAGACCAGAGGGGTTACAACGTCCGTCGCGCGAGCGGGATCGACGTTGGCCGGTAGCACTTCGTAATTGACAGTGACCGACTCCGCGGCATCGCGGGCCTGTTCCAACGTCTCCGCAACGATGAGCGCTACTTCCTCGCCAACGTGACGAACGACCCCTTCCGCCATGAGAGGACGCGGGGGCGGATCGCTCCACGAGCCATCCCGATTCTGGACGCGCAAGGAACAAGGGATGGATCCAACATCGTCTTCTGCCAGGTCGGCAGCGGTCGCCACGGCCAGTACGCCTGCGGCCTTCGTCGCCGCCGCACAATCAATCGAATCGATTTTTGCGTGGGAGTGCGGTGAACGCACGATGTAGGCGTAGGCCTGATCCGGGAATTCAATATCGTCGAGATAACATCCGTGTCCTGTGAGGAAACGCTCGTCCTCAACCCGAAGTACTGACTCGCCGATACCGCGAACGGTCACGTCAGTGCCGCCTTCCGCAAAGAGACCATTTCATCAGTCTGCGATCCATGGATGGCCCGCCACACGCGCTGCGGAGTCGCGGGGCACGTCAGTTCGGTGACTCCGAACTCCGAGAGTGCATTGATAACGGCATTCATGAGGGCAGGTGTCGCGCCAATCGTGTCCGCCTCACCGCAGCCCTTGACCCCCAACGGGTTGGTATCGGTGGGCACTTCGTTGAATGCCACCGAAACACCGCAAAGATCATCCGCCTTGGGCAGGCAGTAATCCATGAAGGATCCAGTCATCAGCTGCCCGCTCTCGCCGTCGTAGACGAGGTCTTCGAATAACGCCTGACCCGCGCCTTGGGCGATCCCGCCATGTACCATCCCGGTCACGATGAGCGGGTTGATGATGGTCCCGAAATCGTCAACCACAGTGTACCGCGCAACAATGACCTGTCCGGTATCGGGATCGACCTCCACCTCACTGACATGACATCCATTGGGCCAGGCCGATGCCCGGCGCAGATAGCGCTCGTGCGTGTCGAGATCTTCATCCATATCATCGGGGCGACGGGCCGGATCGCGCGCAATCGCGGCAACCTCAATCAGGTCCAGTGCTCGATCTGTTCCAGCGACTACGAAGCGGCCGGAGGCAAACTCGATGTCGGCATCAGCCGCTTCCAATTCCTGGGCCGCGACTCTGCGTCCCTTTTCGATCACGCGATCTCCCGCGGCGCGTAGCGCTGACCCGCCCATCTCGGTCGATCGCGACCCTCCATGACCGCCACCGATCACGAGCCGATCCGTGTCACCTTGCACGAATTCGATCTTGTCGAGCGCGATATCGAGTTGGTCTGACACGAGTTGACGCAGCGTGGTTTCCAGACCCTGACCGTTGTTGAATGTGCCTACAAAGAGCGTCACGGTGCCATCTTCGCCGAATCGGATGTCGGCACCCTCCTCTGCGGGACCCTGCGTGTCATCGATGTAATACGCAATACCAATTCCGCGGAGCTTTCCATGTGATCGTGACTCGGAGCGACGCTTTTCGAATCCCGCGTAGTCAGCCTCCGCCAGAGCCTGTTCGAGGGTCGCGGGGAAATCGCCCGAGTCGAACGTAAAACCGAAAGGTGTTGCATACGGTAGTGCAGCCGCCGGAATGAGATTACGCCGGCGCAGCTCGGCTGCATCGATGCCGACTGCAACCGCAGCTTTGTCCATGAGGCGTTCTATGACATAAGTGGCTTCGGCACGGCCCACACCGCGATAGGACCCGGTGGGCGTCTTATTGGTGAAGACGTTCTTCACTTCAAGATAGGCGGCAGGGATGTTGTAAACCCCCGATGCCGCCGAAGCATTTGCCGTGGTCGACAACATGGGCGACGCGCCCACGACGTAGGCGCCATGCGTGGCGATCGTTCTGATACGCAGGCCCAAAACGTGTCCATCGTTGTCCAACGCCAGCTGAGCAGTGCTGACGTGATCGCGGGCCTGATCGTCGGACATGAACGATTCGCTGCGAGTTCCGGTCCATTTGACCGGCCGCCCGAGACGGCGCGCGGCCCACAAAACCAGGGGATACTCGGGACAGGCAAAGTTCTTCATACCAAAACCCGCCCCGATATCCGGTGCGATCACGCGCAAATTCTTTTCGGGGACATGTAGAACCTGTTCCGCAAGTTGGCGACGTAGATTGTGAACGAAGGGACAGGTGACATAGAGCGTGTAGCATTCACTGTGGGCGTCGTAATCACCCAGTGCGGCACGACCTTCCATCGACGATACCGCGAGCCGGTTATTGATCAGGTCGGTGATCTCGACGACATGCGCGGCACCATCAAAGGCCTGATCCGTGGCAACGGCATCCCCGGCCTCCCATTCAGCCGATAGGTTTTGCGGCGCTTCCTCCCAGATCTGATTCGCTGCGGAATCCAGCGCACGCGCCGTGTCGGCATTCGCCGCCAGCGGCGCGTATTCCACCTCTACATGGTCGGCGGCATCCCGGGCGAGGGCTTCGGTTTCGGCGACCACCATGGCGACCGGATCACCGACGTGGCGAACACGATCCTGCGCGAGCGGCCATCGGGGCGGTACGTAGCAGGGCTTACCGTCCCGACCCGTGAGCATCACGGCACATGGAACGGGGCTGATGCCGTCGGCGACGAGATCGGCATTGGTGAGAACCGCCTGCACCCCGGTCGCTGCCCGCGCCTGATCAAGATTGATACCCACTATTTCAGCGTGGGCATGAGGCGAGCGCACGATCACGGCCGAGAGCTGATCATCGAAGCAGATATCGTCGACAAAACGCCCGCGGCCGGTGAGGAACCTCTCGTCCTCAATCCGTCTGACGGGTTCGCCAATCTTGGCCATTCATTTCACCCCCATCGTCACTGTGACAAGCCTGCGTCGTCGCCGCCTCTAATTCAATAGGTATGAGCAATCCATTGTTTGGCTGGCATACCGTGACACGACTAGACTGCCCCCAGATCACGCGAAGGAGCGCTCATGGACATCGCTTCTCATATGGAAAAGGTCGAGCGAATGGATGCGATCCATCGCCGCCTCCACCGCCAAGAGGATTTCGAACTCTGGTACTGGATGGCGCTCGATGCCGGAAACCAGGCGATGAATGCGGCGTTACACGCATCGGGCATTACCGCCGAGGAACCGGAACTCGCCTCTCAGGTCAATGACATCTATATGCGCCAAACCGAAGCAGGTGGCTGGGAACGCGTAGTCAAACGCGGCGCAGATATCATCCACCCCCAGATGAGCGAGTTCGATAAGCCCGTGCCAGCGGACCTGCAGGAAGCAATCGATGCGCTCCACACGCTGGAGAGCTTCCGAGATCAGTGCATCCGCCTGGGTCAGGAGGTAACGCCTGATGTTATCGAGACGTGCGATGCAGCATATGAATCCGTGCTGACAATCACGCGGAACGTTGTGGCGTCCGGGGGAGAATCATCGTGACCCCTGAACGCCATCGTGAATTCGCCGAACGCATCACGCGCTCAATGGAGAAAGTCACCACAGCGGATTACGAAGCGGTCATTGAAGCCTGCATGCTGGCAGGAACCCACTGGTTCAACGTCGCCCTGCACCAGATGGAAATGTCGGCAGCCGATCATGACGTCCTGCATGTCGAATTCATGGTCGTCCACGAACGCCGCAAGGCCTGGCTGGTGGCGCCGGCGATGGTCGAAGCGTTGGAGCGAATCGAAGACATGCGGGGCCTCCACGTCCGGGGCAACGCGGAGGGCGGTGAAAAGGCCGCAGCGGCTGCACTCTTATGCCTTGGTGTCATTAGGGAAGCCGCGCTCGATGCCGAGCCCCTCGGCCTGACGTCTCCCGAACTTGGCCGCGTCAGCCTGAACGACTGAACGCGGAAGTCTGAGTCGCTATGATCCGTGAATGGCGCGCCAGACGCTTTGGGCCGTTGCGGGACCTTCGAATTCGGTAACGCCATAGGGCGCGAGAGCATCCGCCACGGCATTGATCACAGCGGGAAACGCGCCAATCGCGCCTGCCTCCCCCAAACCCTTCACGCCCAGCGGATTGGTTATGCACGGGACGCCTTGGAATGACAGATCGAAAGACGGCAAGTCGTCCGCCCGCGGCAACGCGTAATCCATGAATGATCCCGAAAGAAGCTGACCGGAGTCCGGGTCATACACCGCATGCTCCAGCAGGGCCTGACCGATTCCCTGTGCAATGCCGCCGTGCACCTGACCAGCGGCAATCATGGGATTGACGATGACACCAAAATCATCGACAGCGACATAACTCTGTAGCGAAACAACCCCGGTGTCCGAGTCGATCTCGACCTCGGCGACGTGACAGCCATTGGGGAAGGTCCCGTGCTCGCGCGTAAACAGGTGGTAGGCTTCCAAGCCGGGTTCCATGCCGTCCGGTAAACGGTCGGGATCACGAGCGACCCGCGCGACCTCGAAGATACCGACACTGCGGTCCGTGCCTGCGACCAGGAACCGACCTTCGGCAAACTCAATATCGGCTTCCGACACCTCCAGCATCTGGGCGGCAATCACTCTGCCCTTGTCGATGATCTTTTCGGCAGCAAAGTGCATCGCGGTCCCCGCCATGAAGGTCGCACGAGAACTGCCGTGCCCGCCGCCCTTGGGGATCAGATCGGTGTCGCCCGCTTGGTAACGGATATTCGTGTTTGGAACACCGAGTTTCTCAGCGACGAGCTGGCGGAACGTCGTTTCATGTCCCTGACCAATGGCCGTCGTACCGGTGATCAGGGACACCTGATTGTCTTCGTCGAATCGGAGTTCCACATTCTCTTCGGGCGGTCCCATGGTGATCTTGATCTGGTGAGCGATGCCAAACCCACGAAGACGACCGTTACGCTCGGAACTCCTTCGCCGTTCGGCGAATCCCGAACGGTCGGCGTTGAGCATCGCTGCATCCAAAGTGGCCGGGAAATCGCCGCTATCGATGGTGGTGCCGTGGGCATTTGTGAACGGCATTCGCGCGGACGGCACCAGATTCCGTTTCCGCAACTCCGCTGGATCTAACCCCATATCCCGCGCAGCCTGATCGATGAGCCTCTCGATGAGATAGACGGCCTCACCGAATCCCGGACCCCGCGTCACCCCGAGCGGCACGGCATTGGTGTGTGCAACTTGAAGCTCGACCCAGAAAGCGGGAAGTGCATAGACGGTTCCCATGAGGGCGACGTACTGAAGGCTGCCGACGGCACCCATGGCACCAACCAGATAAGCCCCGAGGTTGGCCTGGGTCGACACGCGCAGGCCAAGGAATTTCCCCGTGGAATCGAGGGCAAGTTCAGCGTGGGTAATATGATCCCGCGCCTGATCATCTCCAACGAAGGTATCGCTGCGGGTGTTGATCCATTTGACGGGTCGACCAACGTTACGCGCGGCCCACAGCGTCAGTGCATATTCGGGATAAGGGAAATTCTTGGCCCCGAACCCTCCCCCGACATCCGGGGCGATGAAGCGAACGTCTTCTGGTGGAACACCCAAAGACGCGGCGACACTTCCACGAATGATATGGAGTCCCTGGCAGGAAACGTGAAGTGTAAATTGGCCTATGTCAGCATCAAACGCGCCAATGGCCCCACGTGGCTCCATGGGACTAGTGACGATGCGGTGGTTGATCAGATCGAGTTTCGAGATCTGTGAGGCTTCCTCGAATACAGTCGCTACGGCCTCCTTGTCGCCCACGGCCCCGTGGGTGCAGAGATTGTTTGCGAAATCCTCACTGAGAGGAACTGCGTCTGGCGAAAGCGCCGCGTCAGGGGTCGTCGCTGCATGCAGGATCTCATAGTCCACGACAATGCATTCCGCGGCGTCCCGGGCCAGTTCCCGGGTCTCGGCCACAATCAGCGCCACCGGTTCCCCGACGTGCCGCACGCGATCCACCGCCAACGGCATACGCCGAGGGTAGTGAAATGGCTCGCCCGTCAATGGGCTGCTCTCCTGATAGGGCGCGATCGGGCCGATCCCCGCGCCGGCCTGATCCCTGCCGGTCAGAATGGCGAGGACGCCCGGACTTGTTTCAGCAGTCTCGGTGTCGATAGCCCGGATGACAGCATGGGCATGGGGTGAACGAAGCACGACGGCCTGCACCATGTCGTCAGAAGCCATATCGTCAACGTAGGTTCCGGTACCTGTCAGGAACCGGGCATCCTCAACCCGCCTGGGCGCTTCGCCGATACCGATGCGCTGGTCGTCCATTCTTGTCCTCACCCTTCTTCCGCAGGATACTGATCGTCGCGCGGGAGTATCTTTCCCCAGCGCGATCTACAAACACGGTGATTTTCTATGGCTGGCGCAAGTCCTCCAAACATCATTTTCATGCACTCGCATAACACCGGCCGGTTCATTCAGCCCTATGGTCATGCCGTCCCCACGCCCAACATGCAGCGTCTGGCTGAAGAGGGTGTTTTGTTCCGACAGGCATTCTGTACGGCGCCGACCTGCTCTCCCAGCCGCGCGAGCTTTTTGTCAGGGATGTACCCCCATTGCTGCGGCATGTACGGCCTGGGACATCGCGGTTTCAAGATGACCGATTTCCGGCACCATGTCGTCCACACGCTGGCACAGCATGACTATCACACCGCGCTGGCGGGTGTTGAGCATACTTCACCCGATCCCACGGAAGTCGGTTACGCAGAACTGCTGTCCACGGACGATACGAATTACCCTGAACTTTCGGACACCCGACACCCGGTGCGCGCTACGGTCGACTTCCTGGCTCAAGATCACGACAAACCCTTCTTTATCTCACTGGGGCTGAATGTCACCCACCGCCCCTTTCCGGCGCCCGACCCGGCAAACCATCCGGCCGAGGACGCCAGGTATTGCACGCCGCCGCCGCCTCTACCCGATGTTCCGGAGATCCGAGAAGACATGGCGGCCTTCAAAGCCTCTGCCCGCCAAATGGATGACTCGTACGGCATCGTGATGGATGCGCTCGATGCCAACGGCCTGGCAGGCAATACCCTCGTTTGCTGCTTCACCGATCACGGCCTGCAGTTTCCCCGGCATATGAGCAATCTGGAGGACCCCGGAATCGCGGTCTTTCTGATAGTCAGGGGGCCCGGCGGTTTCGATGGAGGCCAAACCATCGACGAAATGGTGAGTCTGATGGATCTGGTGCCGACTGCTTACGACCTTGCCGGCATTCCGGCACCTTCATTCGTTGAAGGATCCTCCTTGCGGCCGCTCGTGAATGGCGAATGCGACAGCATTCACGAGGCGATCTTCGCCGAGAGCAACTATCACGCGGCTTACGAGCCGATGCGGTGTGTCCGAACCAGGCGGCATAAACTGATCCGCCGCTACGACAATCGAGACCGTCTCAATTTACCCAACGTCGACGACACCAACAGTAAGCAGTTTCTCCTCGATCAGGGGTGGCGCAACCAGGCCCACGAGCAGGAGCTTCTGTACGATCTGGTTTTCGACCCATACGAAACCAATAACCTGATCGATCTACCGATGATGGATGACGTCACAGATGATCTGCGTTTGCGACTCGAAACCTGGATGCACGAAACTGACGATCCGTTGCTGAAAGGTGATCAGGTACCCGTTCCTGCCGGTGCAGTCACAAATGATCCCGATGGCGAGTCCCCCAACGAACCCGTAGTTCTCATTAGCTGAGAAGGAACTCACATCCGAATCCTCGCCGTTGAAGGTGGCGGATTCTCAGATAGGCGGGCCCACATTCCGGATCGCGCCGGACCCTGAACAAGCCAGCCGGCTGGCCGCAACCGTCGTCGCTGGCCAAATTAAGCGAAAGCCAGAGAGTGTTCTCTGTTTTGCCAGCGGTTCAACACCCACCAGAACCTACGAGGTCTTGGCAGACATGGCGGCTAGTGAAGAGTTTTCCACCGAATTGCTGTCCGCCGTGAAACTGGACGAGTGGTTGGGGCTGCCGTTGGGTGATTCCCATACCTGCGAGAATTATCTTCGACGCCTTGTCTTGAATCCTCTCAAGGTTTCGCCGGACCGGTACATCGGTTTCGACAGCCAGCCCACAGACGCGAATTCAGAGTGCCAACGGATCGAACGGGCTGTTGACGACGTCGGAGGCATTGATCTCATGATTCTTGGTGTCGGGGTCAACGGACACCTGGGACTCAACGAACCGGCTGGCGAACTTCAGCTTGGTTGTCACGTCGCGGACCTGGCGCCGACAACCAGAGGTCACTCAATGCTGAAAGGCGCCGCGAAAGACGTTGTGCAAGGTCTTACGATGGGTATCAGGAATATCCTCGCGGCGCGTCAGATCATCCTGCTGGCCTTCGGCGAACACAAAACAGCTCTGGTTCGAGACCTGCAAAGTCGTCGTGTTTCGACGCACTTCCCTGCATCGTTCCTCTGGCTTCACTCTGACATGACCTGTTTCTGCGATCGGGATGCCGCGCCCGACCTCCCACTGGCGGATTGACATGCCCGAACCTTCAACAGTCCGCTCGATCACCATGGGCATCGATATCGGTGCCACGAAGGTCATCGCCGGTTCCGTGGACCTCGGTACCGGTTCAGTCCTGCATTCGGAGCAGATCCCGGCTTTACCGGCACGAGATCCGGCGACGGTACTGGACGACATCGTTGATCTGGCGGTGCGTGTCCGCAATTCAGTGGAGCATGAGTCGATATCCATCGGCGGTCTCGGGATCGGCATCGCCGAAATCGTCGATCCCGCTGGCAACATCACGACGCGAGATACTTTCGATTGGCTGGACCTTCCGGTTCATGAACGCTTCAGCGAGATTGCGAGCCCGGTCGTCATCGATTCGGATGTTCGCGTGGCAGCCAACGCCGAGGCACGCTTCGGGGCCGGCCGGAACCTCGACTCATTCGCCTACATCACGATCGGGTCGGGAATCAGCAGCTGCCTGATGATCGACGGTCAGCCCGTTATCGGACATACGGGTTGCGCGATCGTATTAACCTCTGCGACGACCCGGGAACACTGTCATGTTTGCGATGAGACACATGAGTTCTGCCTTGAGGAATACGCTTCCGGGCTCGGCATGACGCGGCGCTATTTGGGAAGCGGTGTCGCGTGAGATCGGCCGCACTGAAGAGATTTTCGAGGCGGCAAATGACGGTGACCGTCAAGCAGTAGAAATTATCCAGACTGCAGCCCGCGCGCTGGGCAAGAATGTGGCGCAGATGATCAACCTGTTCGACCCTGCGGCGGTCGTCCTCGGCGGCGGCCTGGGATTGGCGCCCGGGCTCTTCCGTGACACGCTCATCGAATCGGCGCGCCGACAGATCTGGCATGTGCCAGTGCAAGACCTGCCCATTGTGCCGGCGGAACTCGGTACGTTGGCCGGTCTGGTCGGCGCCGCAATGTGTTGCGAGAAAGATTCATAACCGGAGAGAAAGAACAGGAATGGCGGAAAGCCAGAAGACCTATCGATTGGGCGTCATCGGATTTGCGCACATGCATGTCAACGAACTCGTCGCCCAGTTTGTCGCCCACGAACAGGTAAACCTGATCGCCTGCGCGGATACCGTACCAAACGTGCCGTCCTTGACGGCCGTTGAGGGAAGCCGAACGGCGAACCTCAAGCGCGCGCTTGCCAGCGCAGAGAATGTCGTGACGTACGCGGACTATCGCGAGATGCTCGAAGACCAGGATCTAGATATCGTTATCTTCTGCCCGGAGATCTCGCGCCACGCGGAAGTTGCCGAAGCGCTTGCCGCTCACGGCATCCACATGCTCACCGAAAAACCGATGGCCGCGAGCCTTGGTGACGCGGAGCGCATGGTGCACGCCGCAGGGAATGCCGGTGTGACGCTGATGGTCAATTGGCCCATCACCTGGCGCCCCTGGGTGCTCACTGTCAAAGATCTCATTGATGCGGGTGAGATCGGCACTCCTTGGGAATTCAAGTGGCGCAACGGTCCATCTCTGGGTCCTCTTGCTGCTGGCAGCCTGCATCCCGGGGATACGGTGGTGTCGGGAGCACTCAGCGAAGCGGAGAAAGCCGCGGAATGGTGGCATCAGGCCGACGCGGGCGGCGGCGCGCTGCTCGACTATTGTTGCTATGGCGCCTGCCTTTCCACATGGTTTCTAGGGCAACAAGCAATCTCTGCCCAAGGCATGAAGGCCAACCTGCTGAGTCCCTTCGGTGATGCTGAGGACAATGCCGCCATGCTCGTCCGCTTTCCAGATGCACTGGCAATCCTGGAGGCAACCTGGACCACTTTTCACGCAGGCGTGCCCCACGGACCGATCGTGTTTGGGACGCATGGCACCATTGTCGTCGATGGAACCGTCGCCAAGGTCTTCGCGGAGCGAGATAATCCAGAGGCGACGACGATCTACGAAGGCGAGCCTTTTGGTGCCGGCCGCGCAACGATCGCCGAACAGTTCATCCGACATGTCGAGACCGGCGAGAGCCCTCACCCCACACTCGACCTGCCGCTGAACCTGGCGGCGACCGCAATTCTTGACGCCGGCATCCGTTCAGCGGCCAGCGGGAAATCCGAAAATATTGAAACGGCGACGGTAGCCCTCCCATGAAGGTTCGGCGAAACGGAGTGATTGGCACATGATCCGCATCGCGTCCGTCGGCTACGGGGATATCGCGCGCCGCCGCCACTTCCCCGAGCTTCTTAGTCTCGACGGTAAGGCAGAGCTGGTGGCCCTTTCCGGCCGAGACGAGCCGTCTCTGGTCGAATGTGCACGTGAGCTTGATGTTCCAGGCTGGTACACGAACGCGGACGAGATGCTCGCGCAGGATGACATCGACGCCGTGCTCATACTCACACCACCCGAAAGTCATGCCCTGTTTGCGAAGAAAGCCATTGAGTCCGGCAAACATGTGATGTTGGAAAAACCGATGGTCATGTCAGTCACTGAGGCCTCGGAATTACTCCAAAGTCTTGAAGCCCAGCAGCAAAGAAATCCGATAACCTTCCTGCCGTTGCCCCATGTGGATATCGCGGAGCACCGATCCGTTGAACAACTGATTGCGGAGGGCGTCATCGGTGAGCCGACCAGTGTCGAATGCCACCGTGGTCATCGCGGCCCGACCCACGCCGACTGGTTCTACCGGAAGGAGCTGGCCGGCGGGGGTGTCCTGTTCGATCTCGGGATTTACCAGGTGAGCGCTGTGGTTTCGTTATTCGGTCCGGCCCAGACCGTCACGGCGTTGTGCAACCGTCGTTTCGAGATACGAACGATGGATGATGGCACCGTAATTCAGCCGGACGTGGAGGACAGTGCGATCGTCAGCCTCTGGCTCGAGAACGGGATGGCTGTGTCCATCAACGCAAACTGGAACGGCTACGTCACCCATCACGCCACCCGGCGTCGGGTCACCGTAATCGGCCGCGAGGGCAGCCTGCACTTCGGCGTCGACGACGGAGGCATTTATGTTCACCGAGGGGACAACGACTACGGAATGATTAAGGATGCCGCCGAAGATGCCCAGTTCGATGGCTACCCCTGCCGCAAGCTGGCACCCGAACCGGGCAATGGACCGTCAACGATTATCGGCGATTTCGTGGACATGATTGCATCCGGGAAAGCCTCGACTCGTCCTCTTGAGATGCAGGTCCACGTAATGGAGATCATCTTCGAGGCCTACCGATCGGGTGAGGCCAATGAGGCGCGGAAGCTGGATACGCGGTTCTAGAGGTACGGCCTCAGGCTGAACCTCCGACGCCCTGCATCGCCCGCCAGACCGTTTGTGGCGTCGCGGGACCCTCGAACTCCCTGACGTCGTAGGGGTTTAGCGCATCGATGACCGCGTTGGTGACGGCCGGGAAGGCACCGACAGCGCCTGCTTCGCCGCAACCCTTCACACCCAGCGGATTGGTGGTGCACGGAATTTCGTTGAAGGTGAGGTCGACGCTGGGCATTTCGTCGGCCCGGGGTATCGCGTAATCCATGAACGAGGCCGTCACCATCTGCCCGCTCTCCGGATCGAAGCGGATTCGCTCCATCAATGCCTGACCGATTCCTTGAGCAAGCCCCCCGTGCACCTGGCCGGCGGCGATCATTGGATTGATGAGCACACCGAAATCATCAACGATCGAATAGCGTGCGAGTGACGAAAGACCCGTTTCCGGATCGACCTCGACCTCGCAGATGTGAGCCCCGTTGGGGAATGTCGAAGCTTCACGCTGATATTCCTGGAAAGTATCGAGCCCGCCTGGTTCGACACCATCGGGGAGCTGTTCGGGACTTCGTGAGATTCGCGCGACCTCCAGGATATCGAGCACACGATCGGTCCCGGCCACAACGAATTGTCCTTCAGAAAACTCGATATCGGCTTCGGCCGTTTCCAGAACATGGGCGGCGATGGCCTTCCCTTTTTCGATAATTCTCAGAGACGCGTGGTGAAGAGCCGATCCCCCCATGTGCATCGAGCGCGATCCGCCATGACCGCCGCCGTTGGCGATAAGATCGGTATCTCCTTGTCTGAAAACAATATTCTCGAACGGAATCCCAAGATTCGCAGAAACGAGCTGCGGGAATGTGGTCTCGTGTCCCTGACCGTTCGATCGTGTCCCAGTGATCAACACGACCCGGTCCTCGTCCTCGAACTTGATATCGACACACTCCTCGGGTGGTCCCATGGTCATTTCCATGTAGTAGGCGATACCCAGGCCACGCAACTTGCCGCGCGCTTCGGATTCCACGCGCCGCGCCTCGAAACCCGGCACGTCCGCCTGCACCAGGGCGCGGTCAAGCGTGTCGGCATAGGTGCCGGAGTCGACCGTGACTCCGTAGAAGTTGGTTACAGGTGCGGCGTCCGTCGGCATGAAATTGCGGCGGCGAAGCTCAAGCGCGTCAATTCCCGTCTCCCGAGCGGCCACATCGATGAGCCTCTCCATCACGTTCATCGATTCCGCGTAGCCAACGCCACGATAGGCACCCAAAGGCGTCGCATTCGTGAACACGGCCTTCACATCCAGATAAACCGCGGGAATTTCATAGAGACCGCCGGTCAGAGTCCCATAGGCAATTGTGTGGAGCAGCGCCGCCGTGGCAGTGACGTAAGCGCCGAGATTTCCGAGCGTCGAAACACGCAAGCCGACAAACTTGCCGTCAGAATCAATGCCAAGCTCGGCGTGCGTGACGTGGTCCCGGCCATGGTCATCGCTGAGATACGACTCCGTACGCTCGTTAATCCACTTCACGGGCCGCCCAATCCGCCGCGCCGCCCAGAGCACGAGGATGGTTTCGGGGTAGAGAAAATTCTTCATGCCAAAGCCGCCACCCACGTCCGGTGAAATGGCATGAATGTCCTCTGCAGGGACTTTGAGCGAATCGGCAAGGATGCCGCGCCCCAGATGGATATTCTGCCCCGAGGTGTAGAGCACGTAGCGGGCCTGGCTCTCATCGAAGAACCCCATGGAACCCCGTGGCTCAATCGAATTGGCAATGACACGATGGTTGACGAGATCGAGGCGCACGACATGCGCGGCACCGGCAAGCGCTCTGTCCGTCGCGGAGGCGTCACCCACCTCCCAATCGTAGGAGAGATTCTTTTTGGGGCACTCCCAGATCGCAGGCGCATCGTCTGCCAGCGCCGAAACCGCATCGGTGACGGCCGGGAGTACCTCGTAATCCACGACGATCGACTCCGCCGCATCCAATGCCTGCTCGCGGGTCTCTGCGACGACGAAGGCAACGCCGTCACCGAGATAGCGCACCCGGTCCGAGACGAGGACATGGCGGGGCGGTACGAAGAATGGCGTGCCGTCCTTGTTGTCAGTCTTTGCATGTGGCCGCACGGGAAGGAGTCCGTCGGCCGACACGTCGGCTCCGGTAAGAATCGCGGCCACGCCGGGAAGCTTCTCCGCGGCAGAGGTATCGATCGACTTGATGACGGCGTGAGCGTGGGGTGATCGCAGTACAACGCCATGCAGCATGCCATCCACGTCAATGTCGTCGACGAATTGACTGGAGCCGGTAAGAAACCGCAAGTCCTCTGTCCGCCGGATGGACTGTCCGATTCCGTAAACCGCCATGCCTATCTCCTTCCCAGAAAAATGGTGTCAGAGATATCTCCGGTCACCATTTTATCGTGACGATTTTGAAGGAGTGTCCACCCGGCCGCCACCCCAGGCGCGATCAGTGTTGAGATCCTTCGGGGTCCAGTTGCCCGTGTAGGCCGCCCGTCCTTCAGACCGAGCCGGATTGTATTGTGATGGATAACTGATGTTCGCCGCGCCCAGTTCGTGGGCCGCGTGCCAGGCCCACCGTGGTTCGTAGAGCATTCCGCGGGCCAGGGCGACAAGATCGGCTCGTTCCTCCGTAACGATCGCTTCCGCCTGTGAGGCTTCGGTGATCATGCCGACCGCCACAGTGGGGATATCGGTCTCACGACGGATCGTTTCGGCGAACGGCACCTGGTAGCCGGGTGCCACGGGAATGGGCTTGTCGACCACCAGACCTCCGCTCGATGTCACGATGAAATCGCAACCTCGGTCCTTCAGATCACGGACCACCTCAACCGTATCGTCAATCTCGAGTCCACCTTCGGCCCAGTCGACCGCTGAAAGCCGCACACCCATGGGGCGATCACCGGGCCAGACATCGCGCATGGCTGCAAACACTTCCAGCAGGAAGCGGCGGCGATTGACCGAACTCCCGCCGTGGTCATCGTCACGGTGATTGCTGAGCGGCGAGAGAAATTGATGGAACAAATATCCGTGCGCGGCGTGGATCTCGAGCAGGTCATAGCCGATGCGTGCGGCCCGCCGTGTGGCTTCGACGAAACGATCTTGGAGGCAATGGAGATCCTCGACCGAGAGAGCTCGGGGCGGAGGATATGGCGATCCCATGGAGATCGACGAGGGCGCAACCGACTCCCAACCGCCCTCCTCCGGCGGAATGGGCGCGCGGTCCTGCCAGGGCGGCAGGATCGAAGCCTTGCGACCCGCATGACCCAGCTGAATTCCAAATGATGCCGGGCTGTTCTCGCGGCAAAACTCAAGCACCCTGGTCAGGGACGCCTCGCAGGCGTCGGAATAAAGCCCGACACATCCCGGGCCATTTCGGCCCACCGCTTCCGGATACACGGCCTCCGTCATCACGAGACCGGCCCCCGAGATGGCCATGTGTCCGAGGTGCATCAAGTGCCAGTTGGTCATACAGCCATCGACGGCACTGAACTGGCTCATCGGCGCCACGACAATCCGGTTGGACAGCGTCAGCCCGCGCAGGGTGAACGGAGTGAACAATGACGGCTGGGAAGCCTGGATCATGCCTTCGCTCATCGCCCCACCACCCGACATGCGGTAACGCTAGATATCGGGAGCCCGTTCGTGCCAGTCCGTCTCACGCTGGTACATGTGGGCTACGTTCAACAGTGTGGGCTCAGCGAAGGGCTGACCCACGAGCTGGAAGCTGATCGGCAGCCCGTTACCGGAGAATCCACAGGGCACGGAGATCGCCGGCAGGCCCAGGTAACTGATCGTTCGGGTGAACTTGGGGAACAATCCCATGGTCTGCACCGCTTTTTCGGGCGAAGCCGGATCGGCATCGACCAATGTCGGCGCAGGCATCGGACCGGTCGGGATGTGGAGGACGTCAACGCGCGAGAGCACCTTGTCGAGAAATTCACTCAATAGCGGTCCGCGCATGCGAAGCGCCTCGATGTAGCGGGTGGCCGGAATGAATAAACCCGGTTCCATGGGCACGCGGATTGCGATCTGGTAATCGTCAGGGCGCTCGGCAAGCCACTTCTCATGCAGGGCCGCTGCCTCCGCTGCGAGAATGAGTTGCCCCAGACTCATCGCGAGGCTCGGATCTGGTATTTCGACCTCGACGAGCTCTGCACCTAGATCTGCGAAGACAGCCCGCGCGACCTCAATACCAGCAGCGACATCATCATCGATATCCTCGTTGTAGTAATTCTTCGCGACACCGATGCGAAGCCCTTTGAGGCTGGACTCGATGCCGTCCTCGTAGTCGGGAACAGGTGCATGATGAGACTGAGGATCGCGAGGGTCGTAGCCAGCGATGGCCGACATCATTCGGGCGACGTCCCGCGCGGTCCGTGTCATCGGCCCAAGCGTATCACTGGCCCAGGACCGGGGCATGACTCCGTAGCGGGAAACCCGACCGTCTGTCGGTTTGATCCCGGTAATTCCGCACAATCCCGCAGGGATACGCACAGAACCGCCGGTATCGGAACCCAGCGAACCGGCAACCATCCGCGCCGCCACCGCTGTACCGGAACCGCTGGAGGATCCACCGACGATGTGATCCGTGTTCCAGGGATTGCGGCAATCCCCATAGTGTTCGTTGTGGCCGGTTCCACTGGCCGCGAACTCCGCCATGTTGAGTGTTCCGATCTCGATCGCGCCCGCCGCATCGAGACGCTCCAGGGCGGTTGCGGTCACCTCTGCCTTTACCTGACTGCGAATCTTCGAACCGCAGGTGGAGACTCGGCCCGCGCGGTATAGCAGGTCTTTATGCGCCATCGGAACGCCGTGAAGGGACGGCAGGTCTTCACCTTTCGCCTGCCGTTCATCCGCAGCTCGCGCGGCTTCCATCGCCCCATCCCCTTCGAGCAGGATGAATGCATTCACAAGGGGTTGCAGCCGTTCGATCCGCGCGAGTGTTGCTTCCATCACTTCCGTCGCCGAAAGCTTGCGCGTTCGGATAGCGTCGGTAACGTCACATAGCGTAAGGCTCGTTATTTCATCGCTCATGACGCGCCGCCATCATCGAGAGACTCCAGGATGACCTGTCGCGCGCTCAAGAGCTCGTCGTTGAAGTCTGACTGCTGGCCGGCCCGACGTGCTGCTTCCGCCAGATCGGACACCTGACTGGCGACCTCGCCTGCCCGTTTCTCAGACATCTCGATCCCATAAATGTCCCGGGCCATCTCCCGGATCGTCGTCGCACTGAATGCCATCTCGTGCCTCCCCTTGAACGCCTCTAATCATTGTTTACATCAATGCGCGAACCGGCGCATACCGCCGTCCACATCGATGACCGCCCCAGTCACGTAGCGGGCCAACGGCGAGGCCAGAAATGCCACCATCGGCGCCAGATCGCCTGGATCCCCGAAATATCCTACCGGAATGTGCCGGTCGGCAAACCTTCGTCGATCTTCCTCTGTCGGATAGAGACTGTCAGCGATGACGCTGCGAATTCGGCCAGGCACCACACTGTTCACAGTTACTCCGTCCGCTGCGGCTTCACGCGAGAGACCTTTGGCCCAGGCCTGGGCGGCAGCCTTGGCAGCCGTGGATGCGCTTGTGCTGAAGGGCTCCATTGATCCGGTAATGTTGATGATGCGGCGGTGACAGCTTCCCAGAGTCGTATGGGAGCCGCCGGGTCAGTGACATCATCGTCAATGACCATCGGCCTCGCCACACCTGAAGACGCAATGGCTTCCGCCACCTCCACCAGCGGATCCCTGCTGCGAGAACAGATCGCCAGCAGCATACCCTCCGCAGCGGGCAGTTCAGCGACTCCCCGACCGATACCTGTGCTCGCACCGGTCTCAAGACAGACCCGGCCCTTCAATTGAAGGTCCACGCGCAGCCCCCCTATCCCCTGCTGCCATCAATCATAGGGACCCGGCCGTCAACGCACCAAACATTCTCCGGCGCGCTGCAAAGGTGCACTGTATGCTTAGAACCATTCCTGTCGCAGCCGAGCAGAGGCAAGTCATGCCACGTATTCTCGTCATTGTCCCCGCACCCGTGTCCGGCCAGCAGCTTGAACTGCGCAAGGCCCAGGTAGGTGTCGCCGCATTACCCGAAGACGTCGAGGTCGACTTCCGTGCTGTCCGCGCGTCGGCGGACAATCAGGTCAGCCACCACGACTACGCCCTCAGCGAAATTTGCATCCTGGAGGCAGGTCTGACCGCTGAGGAGGAAGGTTACGACGCGATTTGTATCGATACGGTCAGCGACAGCGGGGTCAACACATTGCGTTCCATGCTTGACATTCCTGTCGTGGGACCGGGCCGCACCACCTACCTGGTCGCCTTGATGCTGAGCAATCGATTCTCCGTCGTCACCATGTGGGACAAGTGGAAGCCGCTGGTGAAAAAGACGCTCACGGATCTACAGATGCTGGACCGTTGTGCCTCGATACGGGCCATCGGCATTGAACCGGACACGCGTGGGCTTCTCGACGGCAAGGAAGACGAGACCTTCGCAAAAATGCTGGAAACTGCCAGGCTGTGTATCGACGAAGACGGCGCCGAGGTCATCTGTTTGGGATCGACGACCATGCACGACGCCGCCGAGTTCCTGAAATCGAAGCTCGAGGTTCCGGTGATCAATCCAGGGCCCCTCTCCTATCAGGTCGCCAGTGCGCTGGCCCGTCTAAGGCTTGCGCAAAGCAGATCGGCATGGCCGTCACCGGTGAAGCCCAAGGAAGATATGATCCACGCAATGATCGAGGCCGCCACCGCGTTCACGAAGTAGGTTGAGCTCTGATGTGGGGCCAGACTCGAGTCTGTGTCTCGATTTACCGCATCCCGACTTTCCCCCAACAGAGACGATTGAGGCCTGGTAGCGCCGCGGGAGGTCTCCCGCAGACCGGAGAGGTTAGGCGGGAGCGAGATTCTCGTTCACTTCTTGCTCTCAGCCAGCAACGACTCTTTCATCGCTTCCATCCGCTCGGCGATGGCGGCATCCCGGCCCGGTCCCGGCGCTTCGGGAGCCTCTAGCACGATATCGACGGCACGCCGACCGACCTCGGCGACCAACTCGTCGTCTCCTGAATCGCATTGCGGAATTCGCAAAATGGTATCGAAGGAATATGTCGCACGCGTGTCCCAGCCATTCTGCGGCAGGTGCAAATCGGTCTCCATCTCGCCCCGGACAGCGCGACGAAGCTGACGGCGTATGATCAGCACACCCTCGTCCGTCGTACCCCTGTGTTCGCCGCCGTGGTTGGGAATCGGGCCCTGACTCACCAGGACTTCCCAGTCACCCGGCACGCGCTGCGCCTCTTCATAGGGTCGGCCCATAGTCTGGCCGGGTCCGAAGTCAATCTTCTCCTTACCGACCTTGCTGCGGTCTCGATATTCGGGATCGGTGACATCGTCCCGGAAGTGGCGGATTCCGAAGATCATGCAGTGCGTATCGTCGATGGGCACGGTCCAGCGCGACATTGCGATCCGCGTGTACAGACGCTCAGAGTCGATCTCCCCCATCAACGCCGGCGGCTGGAACAGGCTGGGAAGCAACGTGTGAATACAGCGTACCCACACAAAATCGCGCACGCGTCGACTCACCGCATAAAGGCAACCGTGACCCTCATCGGTCTCGCGATACTCCGTCTCCGGCATGATGACCATGTCGGGTTGAAGCTGAAGCCCGGCCGTGCGGCTGTGCAGGAAAACCGTGTGGGCGGCGTCGATGATGTTTTCCTGAACGTGTAGCCAGTTGCAGGAATGCCAGATCGAATAAGGGACGTACTCTGAGTCCGGCATGCGGAACACATCGTAGTCGGGAAAAGGCGGCTTGTTCTCCGGCGACCCCATGTAAGCGAAGACCAGCCCATGGAATTCCACAGCCGGATAGGCACCGTGGCGGAATGAACTCTTCAGATGCGAGCCGGGAGGCTCTCCCGGGGTGTCCAGAATCGTGCCGTCGGCGTCGAACAACCAGCCATGATAGCAGCAGCGCAATCCTCTCTCGGCAATGATCCCGTATTCGAGCGACGTGCCACGATGCGAGCAATGCCGATGCAGGACACCGATCGTTCCGGACTTGTCTCGGTACGCAACGAGATCCTCTCCCATGATGCGAATTGCCAGAGGCAGTTCCGTGAGATCGGATGCGAGGCAAACGGGTTGCCAGAAACGCCGGAGATATTCGCCTGCTTTGGTACCCGGGTCGGATTCGACGAGCTCCATGTCGGGTCTACGCGGAATGGAGGCCCGGAGATAACCCGAATAGGGCTGGTTCAACGATCCTTGCGTTTCTTCTTCCATCGCCATTGAAGGTGTACCTGCGCGCTGGATACCCTAGAGATCGTATCAAAACGGCTGACGAAGTCATATTGGACTGCCCGCCCAGGGTTGAACAGGCCGGCGCCAACAATTCGGAAAGACACAACTATGCCCAAAAACGGAACACGGCATCTCGAGTCGCTGCGTGATGGTCGTAAAATCTTCATCAACGGCAAGTTGGTCGATGATGTGACCACACATCCGGCGTTCCGCAACACAACCCACTCGATGGCGTCACTCTACGACTTCCAGTCGGCGCCAGAGAATGTAGAACGCATGACTTTCGAGTCACCCGTCACCGGAGAGCGAGTGAACCGTCAGTGGCACCTGCCGAGCAATTATGACGAACTGGTTACGCGCCGGCAGGCGCTCGAAGCATGGAGCGAGGTTCACTTCGGGTTCATGGGACGCGCACCCGATCATGTTGCCTCCACTCTTGCCGGCTTCATGATGGGGATCGACCTGCTGGAAGATCACGATCCGGCCCGGGCAGGCGCGCTGCACGATTACTATGCCTACGTCCGGGACAACGATCACTACGTCACTTACGTCATCGTCAATCCCCAGGGAGACCGCTCCAAAGCAACATCGGACCAGGGTGATGAATTCCATTCCGTTGCTGTCGTCGACGAAGACAGCGAAGGGATCACCGTGAAGGGTGCCAAGATGCTGGGCACCGGCACAATCATGTGCAACGAGGTCCTTGTGGCGAGCTTGCTACCCCTCAAGGAAGGCGAGGAACACTACGCGGTCACCTTTGCCGTGCCGATGAATGCCAAAGGACTCAAGCAGATGTGTCGCCGCTCGTATGAGGAGAGCGCATCATCGGTCTTCGACAATCCATTGTCCTCCCGGTACGACGAGAACGACGCGATCCTTTATTTTGACGAGGTCAAGGTGCCCTGGGAACGCGTCTTTGCGTTGCGTGATCCGCAAGTTTGCCGGGGCCTGTTTCACACCGCCCCGGGTCACGCCATGCAAAACTATCAGTCGATGATCCGCCTGATGGTGAAGATGCGCTTTCTGGTCGGTATCGCCCGGACGGTCGCCGAGACGACCGGCGTCGTGAACTTTCCTCAAGTTCGCGAAAAGCTGGGTCAATTGTCATCAGAGGCTCATATGATCGAAGCCCTGGTTTATGGGATGGAAGTGAGCGCGCGTCAGGTGGGGCCCTATGTCGCTCCAACCCGTAGCGCAGTGATTTCAGCACTTGTTCTGGCCCAGCAGCTCTATCCCAAGGTCATCACGACAATTCGGGAACTGGCCGGTGGGGGATTGATCATGCTGCCTTCGGACGTAAGCGATTTTGCCAACCCGGAGCTTGCGGATCTCATACATAAGACCCAGAAATCGTCCGTCTATCCTCCGGAGGATCGGGTCAAAGCCTTCAAACTTGCCTGGGATGCGATCGGGTCGGAATTCGGATCCCGGCACACCACGTATGAGATGTTCTACGCGGCACCCAACTTCATGAACCAGACCATGGCTTTTGATTCATACGATTGGGGTCGTGCCACCGGGATGGTGGAGAGAATGCTGGCAAGTTACGATCTTGAGGAGTCCCTCGCGGACTCGAAGAACGGTCAGTAGTCACCGTGCACCGCCAGATCAGCATCATCGGATGAGCAGCAGAAATACCACGAGTTACCGGTTCGGCTTCGATATTGGGGGAACCTTCACCGATGTCGTGGTTTCGGCTTCCGACGGAGAGGTTCATGTCGGCAAATGCCTCTCTCAACCGGATGCGATCACCCAGGCTGTGGTTGAGGGATTGACCACCCTTATCGAGCAGGAATCGATCCCGCGCGACAAGATCCAGGAAGTGATCTCCGGCGCGACCACCGTCGTGACCAACCTGATCATCGAAGGCAAGGGCGCACCTACTGGACTGCTGACAACCGAGGGTTTTCCCGACCTGATCGAGATCGCTCGCGAAATGCGGTACGACATCTACGACATCACCGCCCGGCTACCCGTCCCCGTCGTCCCGCGCCCGTGGCGTAAGGAGGTTCCAGAACGCATCGACAAGGACGGTGTGGTAATCACGGCGCTCGATGAAAAGGCGGCCAAACAGGCGATTGAGGAGCTGGCCGCTGACGGCGTGAAATCGGTAGCCGTCAGTTTCCTTCACGCTTATCGCTATCCCGCGCACGAGCAACGAGTCATGGAAATTGCGGCCGAGATCGCTCCCGATATGTTCGTGTCGCTGTCGTCCGACGTTCTGCCGGAAATCAGGGAATACGAGCGTACTGTCGCAACGGCGCTCAACGCCTACGTCCGACCCTATATCGGCCACTACCTGGAAGAGCTGGAGAAGGGTCTCGGCGCTATCGGGATCAAGGCGACGCTGAACATCATGCAGTCGAACGGCGGCGTGATCTCACGCGACTATGCGGAAACGATGCCGCTGCGGATGCTGGAATCAGGACCCGCTGCGGGCGCCCTGGCCGCCTCCCACGTCGCGGACCTCGCCGGCACCGGCGATATCCTCTCGTTCGACATGGGTGGAACCACGGCGAAGTCCTGCCTTGTATCGAACGGCCGGCCCGAGATCACCCTCGAATTCGAGACGGCACGCGTACAACGGTTCAAGAAAGGCAGCGGATTTCCCGTCAAGTTGCCGATCATCGACATGATGGAGATCGGCGCCGGTGGCGGCTCCATCGCCCGCATCGACGACACAGGACTGCTAAAGGTCGGCCCCGAAAGTTCGGGCGCCGTACCCGGGCCCGCCTGCTACGGCCAGGGTGGCGAACAGCCGACCGTCACCGACGCTGCTTTGGTTCTTGGGTATCTGGATCCGAACGCCCGGCTCGGGGGCCAAGTGGCGCTCCATCTGGACCTCGCAGAAGCGGCCATCGGGAAATACGTGGCTGAGCCGCTCGGTATGACATTGATCGAGGCCGCGAGCGGCATTTACCGGATCGTCTGCGAAAACATGGCTTCCTCGGCGAAAGTCCATGCCGTCGAGAAAGGCAAGGACATCCGGCATTATACGCTGGCGGCGTTTGGGGGCGCTGGTCCGATGCATGCCCGTGAGGTCGCCCGGCGCCTGGGTTGTCGCCAGATTCTGGTGCCGCCGAATGCAGGCGTGTTCTCCGCCATCGGACTGTTGGTGGCACCCGTGATGACCGATGCGGTCCGCACGTTCTACACAAGGGTCGAAGGTGCGGACTGGCAGGAGATCGACAGCATCTACGATGATCTCACCGAGTCGACAGCTCAGGCATTGATCCAAGCGGGAATCGCTCCCGACGATATTGAATTCGAACGCAGCGCCGATATGCGATACATCGGCCAGGGCTTCGAGGTCACCACCCCTCTCCCGGCAAGATTTGATGACGCAACAACAGATGCCGCAGTCCAGTCCTTCTACGACATCTATGACGAGCTCTTCAGCCATCACTTGACGACAGTCGACGTGGAAGCCCTGACCTGGCGCCTCCGAGCAACCGCGCCGGCGCCCTCACCGCCCATTTCACGACGAATGAACGGGACCGATTCGAGGGCTGTGCCCGATCAACTCCGCCGTGTCTACTTTCCCGATGCCGGCGAATTTCATGATGTGCCCGTGCTCGCGGACTCCGGGCTCAACATCGACAGCGAAAAGGAAGGACCGGCTCTGATCGAACAATTGGGCTGTACAACTGTGGTCGGTCCCGGTGAACGATTCACCGCTGACAAGCACGGAAATCTCCTGGTTTCCCTGTCCTGATAAGAGAGCTCGGACATGGCTAAGGCGAACAAGCAGATAAGTCCCATCGACCTGGAGATCTACTGGAATCGCTTGATCAGCGTGGTCGATGAAGCTGGTGCCGCGATGAAGCGCACCTCATTTTCGACGGTGGTCCGGGAATCGAATGACTACACCTGCGTGATGCTCGATGCCGACGGCGCCCTGTTGGCGCAGTCGTCCTGGAGCGTCCCCGGATTCATCGGCACGACTCCCCACTCACTTGCCCATTTCCTCGACGTTTATCCCAAGGACACGCTGTCTGACGGCGACATTATTCTGTCGAACAATCCGTGGATCGGATCGGGTCATCTCAATGATCTGACAATGGCCGCGCCGATCTTTCATGGGGATCGACTCGTTGCCTTCGTGGTGACGGTGGCACATCTATCGGATATCGGCGGCCGCCAGTGGTCGGCTAGTTCCACCGAGCTGTTCGAGGAAGGGCTTCACATTCCGGTGCTCAAGCTCTACGAGGCGGGCGTCAGGAACGACGTCATCATCAAGATATTCGAAGCCAACGTACGCCTCCCGGGACAGGTCGTTGGTGATATCGAAGCCCAGGTTGTGGCGATCAATGTCGTAAAACGCCGCCTGCTCGAGTTCATGACGGAGTACGGCCTGGACGAGATCGGGAGCATCGCCACTGCCATCTACAATGTGACCGAAGACGCGGTTCTCAAGCAGCTACGTGCCATCCCCGAAGGAACCTATTCGGCGGAAGTCGAGGGGGACGGCTGGGAAGAAAGCATCCGCATCCGCGCGACAATCACCGTCAAGGACGGCCGCATCCGTGTCGACTACAGCGGAAGCTCTCCCCAGGTCCGATATGGAGTCAACGAATCCTTCAATCATACGCATGCCTACACGGTCTATCCTTTCAAATGCATGCTGGCGCCCGGCCTCCCTAACAACGACGGTTTCATTCGTTTGTTCGACGTCGTGGCACCCGAGGGCACCATCGTCAATGCCAAGTTTCCTGCCGCCGTTGGCGCCCGCCAGCTCATCGGCCACATGCTGCAGGGTGTTGTTTTCGAAGCCATTGCAGACGCCTTGCCCGATAAGGTTCAGGCAGACAGTGGCACGCCGTTGACCGTCCTGGTGCTGAAGGGCCTCGACATGGAGTCCGGCGAGGCGTTCCAGCAGATCACCTTCCTCAATGGCGGCATCGGCGCGACCAAAGGACGGCACGGCGAGCCCTGCTCCAGCTTTCCGGCGAACATCTCCAACACGCCGGTCGAGATCCTCGAGAATCTGGCTCCTGTGAGATATCGGCAGAAGATCATTCACGAGGGATCAGGAGGTGATGGCGAGTACCGCGGTGGTGATGGCCAGGTCATTCAGCTCGAATCTTGCTGGCACAAACCGATGACGGTGGCTCTACTAACGGAACGCACGCGCAAGGCACCGCGCGGCGTCTTGGGCGGGCATGACGGCGCCTGCGGCTTTGTCCGCAAGAACGGCCAACCCGTCGCCGAAACCAAAGGGGTCGTGGAGCTGAAACCGGGGGACGTGCTGGAGGTAGCGCTTCCGGGCGGGGGCGGCCTTGGCGAACCTAGCACCGCGCAAGCCGCCGAGTAGAAGTTCCTTTTACCGGCGGTCTGGACTGGCCGCCTTGATCAACGCCGACGCGGGCACAGCCAGCCCCATCCGGGCGGCGCCGACATCATACTGCGCCAGTGATCTACATCCCGCCCGTGAGAAAATCCCCGATCACCTGATTGAACAGTTCCGAGCGTTCAAGGTGAAGGTTGTGCGCAGCGCCGGGGAGGATGGCAAGGCGAGCGTCAGGAAGCCCTTCAAACAGTCGCATGGATCGCTGGGGCGGCGTACCACGATCTCCGTCCCCGCATATCACCAAGGCGGGAGTCGTAATTTCACCGAGGCGATCATCTGCACTCCAGCCCCTGACGGCTTCGAGCGCGTTCGTTGCACCTGCCACGGTGGCACCCTTCCCTGCCTGTAAACAGAAATCAAAAGCTGGCGCGGAATCCCCATGAAGAAACCATGACTTGGCGAACCGATCGGCGGTCTCCTCAATGCTGACCTTTTGGAGCTGATCAATGCTGTCCACGATGGTCTCGAAACGGCCCGGTATGTCTCCAATCGACGAGGCCCCGTAGAACACGACACGCTCCAGCCGGTCGGGATGATCCAATGCCAATTGTTGTGCAATCGATCCGCCCATCGAGTGCCCGACAAGCGAGAATTCGGCTACGCCCAGCGCGTCCATTAGGCCAATAAGAGCAGCGACAAACCCGTCGATGGAATTGGGAGCTTCCATTTCACCGCTACTCCCAAAACCGGGCAGGTCGGGCGCGATGACATCGAACCGCGGACACAGGTATTGGATCTGTGGGAGCCAGTACCCGGACCCGCCTAAAAACCCATGCTGCAGAACTACGGTTGGTCCCTGACCCGCGCGTCGATAGTTCTGCATGTGATCCAATGCTCCCATTTGTTCGCAAACAACCCTGTCAACTCGCTTCAGTCGAAGGCGCCAACCGGGATGTTCGTGGTTCCATCAATCAGTCGCTGGCCATCGGGACCTTCACACCAGACCTCGTAGGTAGCGGCATCTCCACTCGAATCCTGATTCAACACAGTCCGCACAGCCCTCATGGTAAGCCGGTCTCCTGGACGAGCTGGTGCGCGAAAACGCACATCCAGCACGCCGTCCGACAGCCATGACTCTGGATGGTCGAGACCGCGCGTGATTTGCTCGGTCATTACGGCAAACAGAAGAAAACCTTGGCCGATCGTTCCTCCCAGAGGTGTCTCCTTGGCGAACTCCGGGTCAATATGTATGGGATCGCTGGCGCCTGCCACTTCCGCATAAGCGTTGATCTGTTCCTGAGTCAGGGTCCAGGACAATGGGGGAAGCTCTTCTGGAAACCCTTCGTTCAATGTCATTGCGGCCACACTATTGTCATTTCACCACTTGCCACTTCCTCACCGCCCGCATCGGTCAACCTGGACTCGAAAACGACCCACGGTCGTTCCTTACGCACAAACTTTTCCTTCAAACTTATTCGAATCCGCAGTTCCGAGCCGGCGTGGATGGATTTTGCGCATTGCCAGCGCTGACGTGCGTGAATGCCTCCCGCGGGAACATTCCACTCACGGAACATAACTCGGGGCACGGTCCACATGGCTACCATGGTCGGTGGCGCGCAAGTTCCTTCTCCGATCGCAGCGGGACCAACGCCAGCTTGAATTGCGCGTCGGAATTCGGCAATCGACTCCGCCGTAACCATAACCGAGGTGTCGACAAAGACATCACCTACGGTCATGCCGTCGTAAGTCAAGTCGGGGGCTTCGGGATTGGACATCGTTGCCGAAAGTGTAATCGGCCGCTTCGTGCTCTACCAGAGCCTGACACCCGAAGGCAAAAAAGAATGTGACCGATCCTGACGGATAAGCCGAGGAGAGATATCCGTATCAGTAAACGAGTTCATCGGCTCCGGCCTCGTCCGTGATGATAATCTCACCGGCATCGGACAGTTCTTTGGCATGCGCCACGATCCCGGCCTGCGCCTCGTCAAGATCCCGCAGGCGAACGGCGCCCATTGCGTCCATGTCCTCCTCGAGAATCTTACCCTGGCGCTCGGACATATTGGAGAAGAACAAGTCACGTAGGGTTTCGGAGGCACCCTTGAGGGCAATCCCAACCTGGGCCTTGTCGACACCTCTCAACAACGTCTGGATTCCCGAAGGGCCCAACTTCTGCAGATCGTCAAACGTGAACATCAGCGCTTTGACCCGCTCGGCAGACTCCTCACTGCGCTCCTCGAGGATCGACATGAAACGTCGCTCGGTATTGCGGTCGAAGCTGTTGAAGATCTCGGCCATCATTTCGTGAGTGTCGCCCAGTCGGGAATTCGACAAGGTCGCCATGAATTCGTCACGAAGCGTATTCTCGACAGCTGTCAGCACTTCCTTCTTGACGTTTTGCATGGCAAGCATCCTCTCCACGACCTCACTGGCCAGAGTCTCGGGAAGCTCAGCCAAAATACCGGCCGCCTTGTCCGAGTGGAGCTTGCTCAGGACAACAGCCACGGCCTGGGGAAATTCGTTCTTCAGGAAGTTGGCGAGGACGGACTCACTTACATTGCCGAGCTTGTCCCACATGGTGCGACCAGCAGGACCGCGGATGTCCTCCATGATTTCGTTGACCTTTTCTCCCGGAAGCACCTTCGCCAGTAGACGTTCAGTGCTTGCGTAGGTGCCGGACAATGACCCCAAGGGACCGGAGCTCGAGATCAACTGCGCAAATTCCACAAACAGCGCTTCGATCGTCTTGGCATTGACGGTTCCGAGGTTCGCCATCACCTGCGAAAGTTCCTTGAGTTCTTCCTCATCCAGGCTCGTGAATAGCCTGGCCGCGCGATCCTCGCCGATGGCAAGCATCATGGTGGCCGCTTTTTGCTGACCCGTTAGACCCGCAAGTTCTGTCGCTGCCACGACCGCCTCCTTGGCCCTTTGGACCTTTGTGACTGACCGTCAGTTGGTCCGGAGTGCCACGCGTGTGAGGCCCACGAACTCACGCGCATCGCAGTGCATGCCCGTTACTTCACAAGGGGCATCCGTCTCGTCGTGCTCGACTATCTTGAGACCAAGCGGGCGCCCATTTCGGCACCAACAAAAGCGCAGGTCATTAATCAACCACGCCACGAAAGTATCGAAATTATATTCGTTTGGTTAACAGAATATGAACAAATAATACCTATCGACTCTGATAGGGAATCTTAAATTTAGGAATAGGTATTTGTCACCCATTCCCAACATAAACCCTAAGAATTCCTGTAATTTCAATTCTCTGTATCGTTGAGTCTTTCCCTACGACGCCAGATGTAAAGATTTCACAACGGTGTTATCGGTCGGCATCGATTGATTGAGAAGACCTTTGGCGATTACTCCTCCACAACGCGATACCCCATGACCTGTCTTTCGGTAATCAATGCCCGGCCCGACGTGGTCCGGAATCGATTCAGCGTATCGATGAACACGCCCGGCCCGGCAGGGTGATCCGTGCGAAATACCGCGCCCGCCAAAACGCTCTCCGCGGCAATGGTTTCCCCAGGTCGCACGAGTGAGTGAATCTGGACGAAATTGCCACCATTGAGGATGCCAACCGGTGACATTCCGAATCGCGTGGGATTGGGTCGGCCGACGTCGGTCACGCCTTCGCGGCCGAGGGCTTCCGGATCAGGATCGAACGGCTTCGTATCGGGCCACGACTCTAACCCATGCAAAGGATACAAGGGCATGGCAACGACCCCGCCAAACGGACTCTCAGCCGCTTTCTCTGGGTGATAATGCCATGGACTCACGTTCATGACTGCGTCGGCCATGAGTCTTAGCCGGCTTAGATCGACCGGTATTACAGATTCGATCACGTCCAGCGGTTTCCCGATCAACTCGTGAAAGTTATCAGGAACCCGGTCGCCGACATCCCGGATCGAGGTATCGACGTCCATATCATTCGGCAGGCCGCTCTCATCGATCTCCGTCAGAAGACGACCGTCAGGATCAAGCAGCACGATCCCTGTTCCCTTGGTGTTGTCAGCGGCTTGGTCGGAATTATGGATTCGGTAGCCGACCCGAACCGCTACGTAGGGCGCCACTTCTATGACGTCCTCAATCTCGCCGTGGATGGCAAGATGTTCTTCTGCGAAATCGATACTCAGAAAGTTTGTATCCATTCGCCACACCCACCCGAGGTTGGCAAACGAGCTGCTCAGGAACTGGACCAGAGACTGCGCTTTGATCGCCCCGTTGATGTGCAGGTCTCTGTCTCCAGAGAAATTTCGTACGTAGTCCTGGTTGTAATGGACTTTGTCCCAATTCTGTTGAGCTGCACACCAGCGAGCGAGGTGTTTATAGCTGATCAAACCCTTGTCGAGCGGGGGCAGTTCCGTGCCGGCTACGAGTTCGACTTCGATTCCCGGAATGACAATGGACATCTGCAATTACTCCTGTTCTAGCGGAAGCTTGCGCTGGCCTCTCCCAGGCCACTCATCCTGACAGTTACCTCGTCGCCGCGCTTCGCCCATTTGGTTCCAACAACACTGCCGGTCATGACGATCATCCCGCTGCGAAGCGGTCTTCCCAGTTCAGCAAGGGTGTTCGCCACGAACGCCAGCGCCTCAAACGGATGCCCCATGACATCAGCGCCTCGTCCCGTCTCGACTTCGACACCATTGATAATCAGTGTGCCTGCGACGTCCCGCAGGTCCAGGCTTCGCCAATTCCTGGCCGAGTCCGACAGAATACATCCGCCGTTCCACGCGCCCGAGGCGATCAGCGTGTATGCATCTATCGCTTCATAATCGGCGTTTAGGTCATCGACGACCTCGATCGCGGCCATACAGTCATCTACGGCTTCGGCAACCGACTCGCGGTCGTACGGCCCATCGCTAAGATCGCCACTGAGCCTCACGGCAATCTCACACTCGAGTCCCGGTCTGCCGCAATCACTGAAGGCCAAATTAGCTGGAGCCTGATGGACACTCTTTTCGAAGATTGGTCCGATGCAGGGCTGATCAAATCCTAGAAGCTTCTGCATCACCGGCGTCGTCAGGGCGATCTTGTAACCGGCCAACGCCCCCCGACTGCCATCGTTGAACGATGCAGCCCAAAGCTGCTGTACGTCGTAGGCGTCCTGCAGGTCTGAAGGGCGATGGGACAAAGATGGCGAAAGGGGGCCGCGCTTGTCGAATATCTCGCGATAGAATCTCGCGGCAACGGTCTTTTCCTCCGGGGACATGGCACCCGCCTATCCCGACGCGTTGGCGATATGGAATGACCGAATGCTGTCACGCTCTGACAGCTCCTTCATGAGCGTGACCAATGGAGTCGAGCCCATCGCGTAATCAGTATCGATGGGACCGGCGGCCTTCAGCGCACTGTACTCCTTATCCGCGTAGTAGGCGGCCAGCAACAAATCATCGTCACTGGCGAACGGCCCCCTCTCGTTGCGAATTCGCGGTAGAGCTGGTGGAACCAGTGAACCGGGTCGTTCTTTGGCGGGCACTTCGCCGCGGGTGATCTTGTCATAGAGGTTAGGCTCGATGGGACCCGCGATCTCGCCATAGTAGCCAAGAACATATTTCCGAACTTCATCCGGCACCGTGTCGTAGCGTTCCTTACCCTGCAGCTCGCCCATGACGTTCAGCACCGACTGGGTCATGACATACTGGGCGAAGGGGCTGACGATGATGGGATAGCCGAGTTCGCGTCGAACATGTCCCGCCTCCTCCATCACGTCATCGAGCTTGTCGACGATCCCGAGCGGTTCCAGCTGCGATTTAAGGTTTGAGATCATCCCGCCGGGGACCTGGTGGTGATAATGGAATTCGTCATATTCCACCGGCGCACCCACCGGCTTGTCCTCTCTGGCGGCAATGTACTCGAGCTTCCCTGCAACTTGCTCGACCAGGTCCAGATCGACATCGACGGAGAATCCCCGCCGGCGGGCGTTCCGCACGAACTGTTCCGTTGGTGGGTGAGAGGCTGCGTTGGCCAGCGTCGAGGTGGCCGTATGGACTGCATCGATGCCGTGCTCGGCCGCCAAGATCGCGACGTAGGGTGACAGGCCGGACAGACAATGGCTGTGAAGCTGCAGCGGAATGTCACCACAGACCTCTTTGAGCGCGGGAACCAGTGTCGGCACCCGTTCCGGCCGTAACAGACCGCTCGGGTCCTTGATGAAAATGCCATCGACGCCGAGAGCCAGGAGTTCTCGGGCCTTGGAAACATAGTACTCGTCGGTATGAACCGGGGTCTCCGTATATACGAGACCTGCGACGGTATGGATGCCGTGGTGCTTGGCACTGCGGATCGGCACTTCGAGATTGCGAACATCGTTAAGCGCGTCATAGACCGTGTGATAGCGCATGCCGTTGGCGACCATGCGCTCTGCCGTCAGCTCAACGACGTCGTCGGCGAACAACTCGAACGTGAACAGGCTTTGTCCACGGTGATGCAGGATAAGAGGCGTCTCGGTGACCCAGCTCGAGAGTATGCGCATGCGTTCCCAGGGATCCTCCCGCAGGTAACGGACACACACGTCGAACACGGCCCCGCCGACGAGATCGATGGCCTCAAACCCCGCCCTGTCCAATAGCGGGGCCGTCTCGCTCATCATCGCCGTGGTCATTCGTGTCGCCCAAAGGCATTGATGCGCGTCACGCAGCGTTACGTCGATGAGATTAATATTTTGCACGCGTTGACCCTCCGGTTTTCCGTCAGCGGCCATTCTGCCCCTCTCGCCATCTATCGATTTCATGATAAAACGCGGTCTCCATCCCATTATATCCGCAGGCCACCGACAGGCCACTCGCGGCCAAGGACGACCCTGAATTCGGGCACATATGACTCTGACTTACGCCGAAATCGCCGAGATCATCAAACTCATCGACGCCAGTTCGTGCGAGGAAATCACGCTGGACCTCGGTGAGATCAAGTTATCCATGCGCCGAAAGGGCGCCGGCGGCCCCGCGCAGCTCTCCATGACTCCTGCGCAGTCACTAACAAACGACATTCCCCCTCGGGATGCATCGGCTGAATCGGCCTCTGCGACGGATTCGGGAAGTCCATTGCCAACCACACCGTCTGAGGCTGAAGCACCGGAGGACGGCTCGCTGGTGATCCGTTCGCCGATGGTTGGGACCTACTATCAGGCGCCATCTCCGACCTCACCGCCATTTGTCGAGGTTGGGAGTGTCGTTAAGGAAGACGATCCGTTGTGCCTGATCGA
>DEBC01000044.1:66222-67370 GCA_002348365.1 Alphaproteobacteria bacterium UBA2966
TGCCGAGAACGGTGCTATGGTAGATGCCAATCAGGTGTTGTTCCGTATCGAATCTCTCTGAGATTTGGGAACAGCGCACCTCCCAGCCGGGGGCAGCAATGTGAGCAAAAAAGTCGCCTACATCGGCATCGGGGCCATGGGCTTTCCGATGGCGGGCCATCTCGCATCGAACGGCTATAACGTGTCCGTCTTTGACGTCGATGGGTCGCGCGTCGATGCCTGGACGTCGGAATACGAGGGGCACGGTTGGACGTCAGCAGCTGATGCCGCCGCAGGCGCCGAATGGGTGTTCTCTTCCGTGAGCACCGAACACCAGGTGCTGGCGTCGACCACCGGGGAAGACGGCGCCTTTCAGTCCATGGCGCCGAACGGGATTTATGTCGATCACACCACCACATCGGCTGTGCTGGCGCGAGACCGGGCTAATGCGGCAGGCGAGAACAATCTTGTTTATTTGGACGCCCCGGTCGCGGGATCGCCGGCGGAAGCAGCTCGCGATGGGACATTGCTGATCATGGCCGGAGGCGAAAAACAGGCCTTTGACAAGGTGCTGCCGGCCCTCAATTGCTATGGCAAGGAGATCCAGCATCTTGGGCCGGCCGGCGCTGGACAGCTTGGCAAAATGGTCAGCCAGATTACCATCGCCGGAATCGTCGAAAGCCTGGCGGAAGCGTTGCACTTCGCACAACTCTCAGGCTTAGACGGGAAGCAGGTCGTCGATCTGATGGTGCAGGGTCCCGCTACGTCATGGTGGATGACCCATCGAGCGGAACCGATGTTGGAGGACCGCCACGATGTTGGTGGTCCAGTCCGCAACATGTTGAAAGACTATGCAATGTGCCTGGACGAGGCAGAACGCATCGGTGCGCATCTGCCGGTCGTGGAACTGGTTCATCGGTTCTGCGACGAAATCGCCGCTCAGGGCGACAGCGAACGTGACTTTACCGGATTGATCAAATACCTGAACGATACCGCTGCCGGCGGTTAACGTCGTGGTCAGCCGTTGGCTGATGGTTTCTTGCCGTTCATCCGAATATTGCGAATGTTGTCCATTCCCTGGCGGAGCTCGTTTCTGATGTATTCCGCCCGCCGAGCCGGCCCCCCGACGTTTTCATTGGGAAATTTCTCCGCCCAGGCATCGATTGAGA
>DEBC01000044.1:67762-80032 GCA_002348365.1 Alphaproteobacteria bacterium UBA2966
CAGCCGGCGGAACCGCTCCGCACTGACGTCCATCCACATATCACGGGCGCCAGCATCGAACACCTCTGAAGCGGTTATTGATGACATGGAGCACGCGATCCACTGTCTGAGCGATGCGACCGCATGTTTGGACGAGGTCCCGATCTTGCCGCATCTGGGGATGCTGCACGAGTTCCTGAATTGCCCCGCGAAAATCCTCCACGAGTGGGGCAATCTGATCCAGGCACTGTCGAAAACAGGACACCGACAGATACGTATCGCCATAGCCCTGGAGGAACTGAGGAATATCCCAGATTTTTAGGTCGAGTTTCTCGGCAAGCAGGTTGATTTGAGCTCGAGCCTGAGCGACATCAGGCTGTCGGAACAGTTGAATGATGTCCGAGAACTCAGTGACCGTCCCGTCATTGCCATAGACCTGCACGATGAGTGGGCGCGTAACCGCCCCCATATACTGATCGAGTTCTCGCTGTTTTCCACCGGAAAGCCGCAGTTCGTCGTAATCGTTGACAGGAATCTCCTGCTCGCGGAGCATGATTCGCAGGCTATACACGTCGTAACTTGGCAACTCGGCAAGTTTGCCGAGTACCTGGGTGTCGTCCTCGCCGATTTCGCTGAATACGTTGGGCAGTTGCTGGACGCTCACCTGACCCGAACCTGTCCCTTCGCCCTTGAACAGCTCCACGACGCTTTCAAACCGCGTGTTTTTGATCATGCGAGCGCGACGGAGCCCCGGCGTTTCCAGGGGAATCATGGATAACGGCAAGGTATGAAGGGAGTCCCGGTCGAAGTCAGCTACAGACTCCGGCTCGCGTTCCTGTACTTCGGCCTGACTACTCATAAACGGCCAATCCCCAGAGCCTCAATTCCGGGGCCTTCCCCTCACGCAATATGATGACTCAAACCGTCATTCAGGACAACGCGGGAGTTGCAAAATCCGCAGAATTAAGACCTGTACTCTTGGGTCGTATCAATAACTTAGGTTCTATTCCCGATTGCAAGGAGCGGAGCTGGATCAGGGCAAGACGCAGAGACTATGACAAGACCACTGAGGACTTTCTTGAGGCAGAATATGAAGACCGGAACCCCAGGATCGACGTCTTATGTATAACAAAATGAACAGTGTTGAGATGTATAAACATCGATCCACATTGTTACGCCGATCGTTCCATCTCTTGATAACGTTCTCTGACGAATGCCCGACGCTCATCGCCGAAATAACTCACGCTTTCCATGACTGTGTCGAAAACCTCTCGCCCCACCTCCTGCAGTAGAGTGCGGTCGTCACCGCCAGACGGTGGAATTTTCAGAACGGCATCCTGCGTGAACGTGTTGATGTGAGGGCCTCCAGTTCCCCGCTGGGCAGACGCAACGGCGTCGGGAATCTCACTGCGCACTGCCTCCCGCAGTAATCTACGAAGCATCGTCACACCTGCGTCGTGAACACCCAGATGCTCAAGCGCGTGTACGGCAATCGAACGTTGCCCAATAAGGGCCTCCCAGTCGCCCGGCTCGCGCTGCCGCTCTTCGTAGGTCCGGTTGCCATCCTGGCCGAACAGATCAATCGAATTGGGCCCGCATAACTCTTCTCGACCCTGGCCCTCAGGGTCGACCAGATCGCTGAAGTGCCGCCAACCCATCAAGACGCATTGATTGTTATCGATGGGAACGCACCAACGCGTATTACCGACCCGTGCAAAATAGGTCGACATGTTGGTGCGTGGGAAGATTGGTCCGATCTGAAGGAAATTGGGCAGCAAGGCATGATTGGTACGGACCCAAATTCGCTCGCCGACGCGGCGCGAAGTGACAAACAGCATTCCACTGCCACCTTCTGTCTCGTAAAACTCCAGTTCAGGCATTCCAGCAAATGACTCTGACAACTGCTGACCGCTCATAGTCATGTGCAGGAAACATGCATGGATGGGATCCATGATGTTCTCCTGTACCTGTAACCAGTTGCAGTCGTGCCATACAGAATACGGGACCATGCGGTCATCAGGTTCTTCGTACGTGTCAAAAATCGGGAATTCCGGCTCCTCCCCAGGAGCGCCCATGTAGGCGAATACAAGACCCATATGCTCACGGGCCGGATACGCCCCATGCCGGAACGAATCCTTCAGCCTCGAATCCGGCGGCTCACCCGGCGTCTCCAGAATCGTTCCGTCCGGTGCGAAGAGCCACCCGTGGTAACAACACCGGAGACCGCCTTCTGAGACAATGCCGTACTCGAGCGACGTACCGCGATGACTGCAGTGGCGATGCAGAATCCCGACCTCGCCCGAATTGTCCCGGAACGCAACCAGATCTTCATTAAGCACGCGGACAGCTTTCGGAAGATCCTTCAATTCCTCGCTGAGGCAAACTGGCTGCCAGTAGCGGCGCATCAGCTCACCCATGGGCGTACCCGGATCCGTATGGGTAATCTCTGCGTCCGCTGAGGGCACATCGCGCAGCAAATAGCCGGAATACGGCTCGTTTATGGCGCCAGTATCAGATTCCTGGCGAGTCGACTCTTGAACAGCCACAAGTCTCTCCTGCCTACGTCCAACGTGAGGGATGGGATTACATCGATCTCACGATGCCAAATCGGGCACGGGTGTCAAGCCAGACGGTATTTGAAAGATTTTGCCGGGACGGTCCGTCAGGGGAGAGGGGGGATTGGCAGAAGGCTGAATCGGACCGCCCCGGCAAAGTTGGTGGAGGACTACTCGACCACGCGTACGTCTTTCGACATGAAGAACATGTAATCCTGCTTCTTGCCTACCCGCGCGTGGCAAGTCGCGCAGTAGCGCACCTTGTTCGCGCGAATTCCCTTGGTGTTACCGGTCAGCTCACCACTTGCGGTGTATTCGACCTAACGCCAGTCACCCGTGGCTGGATTCCAGCCCTCCGGCATCTTCTCCATGAGAAAGAAAGGGCCTGTGATGATGTCGCCGTTCCTGGTGACGATGAAGCTGTCCTTGGCAAGTAAGGCTCCGGCAGGCATCTCACCCGCGCTCTCGTACTTGCCATAGTCCCTTGCCGTCTCATCGGCATAGTTGTTCAGGTAGTTGTTGCCATGCTGGGAAAACCGATAAGGCACGTGGTTGTAGCGCTTCCAGTCGGCGTAATTGAAAGCGATCGGATCACCCGATTCCACATAATGCTCCCGCATCGACATCTTGATGGCGCTGTATATCGATTCCACCCGCTCACCCCACAAGTCTGCGGGGTCGGTGATTCGAAAATGAGCTTCGGGCGCCTTGGCGGTCTGGGCCGCTGCTTCAGAAACGAGTATCGCGACACCCGAATTCAGTCGTGCAGCAACCCAGCCAGCCAGGGCAGAAAATACAAACACAGCCACCCACTGCATGAGCCTATGGTGGCCAGTCGACATTCGCATCAATCCCCCAGGTACTCTCAACATCCTGGGGGGGGGTAACGTATGAACGGTCGATCACACTGACCAATCAACTCCCGTGAACAAAACGTGAGAACACCCGGATACTGCGTTACGCCAGCCCGTGAACAAAACGAAGCGGTTCTCTCCCGACCTGGACGGCACCTTAGTCGAGGCTGAGATATTCGGCCTCGCGCTCACGCCACCACTCTGTGTTGACGGCGACTTCCCGATCCATCCACGAAGCCATGCGATCCTCATACCGTTCGGTCTCGCCGTCTTCCTTCAAGACCTGGAGCACTTCCTTGGCGGCAAAGATCGCGGCCCGGTGCGTCTGATTGGGATAAATGCCGATCCGGTACCCCATTTCGGTGAATTCAGCCTTCGGGAGAACAGGCGTCTTACCGCCTTTGAACACATTGACGAGAGCCGGCCCATTGATCTTCGAAGGAATGGACTCGAGCTGATCCCGATTTTGCGGCGCTTCGACAAATCCAACGTCGGCGCCGGACTCCAGGTACAGGTTCATGCGATCGATGGCCGCATCGAATCCTTCCACCGCGATCGCATCGGTTCGCGCGATAATGACGAAGTCCTCATCCCGCCGGGCGTCGACGGCCGCCTTGATTTTGCCCGCCATCTCCTCCGGCGCCACGATCTCCTTACCCTCGTAGTGGCCGCATTTCTTCGGGGCGAACTGGTCTTCGAGATGAATGCCGGCAACGCCGGTTTTTTCGAATTCCCGCACCGTGCGCACCACGTTGATTGCGTTGCCGTATCCTGAATCAGCGTCGGCGATGACCGGAATATTCACAGCGTCACATACCAGGCCAACCCAATGCGTGACTTCGAGCATCGTCATGAGGCCCATATCGGGATAACCGTTCGCTCTGGAGAACCCCCCCCCGGTCAAATAGAGAGCATCGAAGCCTGCGATTTCGATGAGCCGGGCAGTCAAAGCATCAAAGGCACCTGGAACGACCAGATATTTGTCCTCGGAAATGTGCTTACGGAGCTGTTTGCGCGGTTCCATATCAATTCTTCCTCCCGTTGGATTGCAGCGAATGTCCAAGGCATGACGCGCTCTGTCAACTCGTCTCAACACCGGTTATGGACTGTAGAGCGCGCTTCAGGCCGGAAAAGTCTATAATCGACGTCAATATGCCTGCATGTGGGTGTGCGGCGGACTTCCCCGGAGGACACTTGTTCGATACGACCATGAGGCGATCGTTGCTGCTGCTCTGCATTGGATCGAGCGCAATGTGCGTGGCGATGGGAGTCTGGTATTGGCAAACATCGATCCTGCTGCAGCCTGACGCCGCTACTGCAGCCGCGGACATGAAGGTCTCGCTGACGATCGATCTGTCGGAATACTACAGACCTGAGTTCCTGTATGCCTTGGTTGTGACTGCCGCGGGCGGAATGCTGCAGGGCTTCACTGGCTTTGGCGCAACTCTGGTCATGGTCCCATTGCTGACATTCGTCTATGGGCCCGCCGAATCCGTTGCGGTCGGCATCGGACTCTCTGCGCTCGGCTCAGTGCTACTGCTTCCGGAAGCTTCGCGTGATGCCGACTGGAAAGACTGCATACCCGCCTGCGTCATGGGTTTTCTTCTGGTGCCGGTTGGCGTCACCCTTCTGCTTTCGCTGGATCCAGGAATCACGCGACGGTTGATGGGCGGTATTGTCATACTGGTAGCGATCATCATGATTCGCGGATGGAACTATACGGGTCCACGCAACATCCTGACGAGTGGCACAGCTGGCTCGTTCAGCGGGTTCACTGCCGGCTTCTTTGGCATGGGCGCACCGGGCGTCACCATCTATTACCTTTCCGGTACCGTTCGAGCCGCCATTCAGCGCGCCAATATCCTCATTGTTCTCGGGGTCGTGTCGGCTACGACCATGGCGGGAGTCGCAATCGGTGGCGGCGCGGACCTGGGATCCCTGATTCTCGGGATCGTACTAATTCTCCCCTTTGCTTTACCCATGTGGATCGGATCCCACTACTTCCGTCGAGCTTCCAACGAAGTTTACCGTCAGGTTTGCCTGTGGTTGTTGATCGTCATGGGCACGGCTGTGATCCTCTTGTAACGGCGTATTCACGCATATTGCTGTGATCAGATTTTGATTGAACTGTCCCAGTTCTTCACACCGGATTTCGCCTTCGCGATCACAGCGGCGGCACTCGGTGGCACCCTTATGGGCTTCACGGGGTTCGGCTCGACACTGGTAATGGTGCCTCTGATCACCCTTGTTTACGGCCCTCCCGAAGCGGTGGCTGTGGGGGTCGCAATCTCGGCAGCCGGACTCGCCCAGATGCTGCCGCAGGCCAGCCGCAATGCCCTTTGGAGAGATGTCCTTCCGGCCTGTCTCACGTCGCTGATATTGGTGCCCGTCGGCACGACGTTCCTGTTTCTCACCGACCCCGGAATTACCCGACGCCTCATTGGCGCCGTCGTTCTGTTGGTCGCAGTGATCATGTTGCGGGGCTGGGCCTACAATGGGCCCCGCAACCGTTTCACCAGCGGACTTTGTGGTGCCGTCAGCGGATTCACCAACGGCTTTTTCGGCATCGGCTCGCCTGCGGTCACGTTCTACTACCTGCACTCAGGAGTTGCGGCGGTCACGGCCCGCGCCAATATCCTCATCACGATAGGAACGTTGTCCGTGATAACACTTGTTGCCATCGCGATCGGTGGCGGTTTCAGCCAGGACACCGTGATGCGCGCCGCCGTGCTGTTTGTCCCCTACTCCCTTTCCCTATGGATCGGGTCGAAACTGTTCCAGTACGCCTCCGACGACCTCTACCGCCGAATCGCCCTTTGGCTCCTGATGGCCATGGGCATCACCGTGCTCGTGTTCTAAGTGCGATCGTGTTCGAAACAACATTCAGGCGATCACTCGTCCTGGTGTGTATCGGTGCCTGTCTGACGTGTCTGGCCCTCGGAGTTTGGCACTGGCCGCCTTCCCTGCCGAACGGAGTGACCCACGCGGGGCACGTTAACCTTGCACCCTCAATTCAGAGCCCACGTGACCTCCTGACCGTTGAGTTTCTCTTCGCGGCTGCTGCGGCAGCGCTTGGCGGCGCACTGATGGGCTTCACGGGGTTTAGAGGAACGCTCGTGATGGTTCCTCTTCTCGCGCTGGTGTGGGGACCCACAGTTGCCATTGCCATCTCCATGGTCGTTTCCCTGATCGCGACCGTCCAACTCCTACCAAGAGTCACACAGGAAGCCGACTGGCCCGATGTCTGGCCGGGCATGTTGGCCGCACTGATCGCCATGCCAATGGGCGTTCAGCTACTTCTGTACGTCGATCCGGACATCACGCGACGGCTCATGGGTGTCGCCATCATTCTGGTTGCGGTCATCATGATGCGCGGTTGGCTCTATCGCGGTCCCCGTAACAAGGGAGTTTGTGCCGCCTTTGGAGGTGCGGGCAGTTTTCTCGGGGGCTACTGCGGGGTCGCCGCACCGGTGGTGACCATGTACTACCTGTCGGCTCAAAGAGACACTGCCGTTCAGCGGGCGAACATATTGCTCATTCTCGGGGGAGTTCGCGATCATCGTGATTGCCGTCCTCACCTTCGAAGGGAGAAAGACTCTCATCACATTGCTGCTCAATGGCGCTCTGCTTGTACCGTATTCAGCATCGACCTGGATCGGCGCACGAATCTTTCGGCGTGCTTCCACTGAAACTTACCGCCGCGTCTGTCTCTGGCTGCTAATCGCTATGGGCGTAACGGTTGCAGTGATCTGACGAACAATCCCGACTGATTCCGTTCAGCTTGCGAGTTTGGCCTGCGTGAACTCCGGCCGATCCTTGAGCTTCTCGAGCTCCGATTTGACGAAGGTCACGCGTTCATCGCGCGGCATGTCGTCCGCCGAACGAAGCACATCGACCACTGCGTGGGCCACCTGCCGCCGAAGCTCTTCATCGTCTACGCCCGGAATCTCGGGGATCGGGAGGACGGAATCGCTGCAGTACGACGGCACCTCCTGCCCGTTTTGAGGTGGCCTCACCGGCGGCTCGCCATTCTGGACCCGTTCTATCCCGGCGCGGAGATTCTTCCGCAGGATAGCCACACCTCGATCGGTGTGACCGAGATTTTCCGTCCCGTGCACCGCGACCAGACCCTGCCCCACCTGGGCCTCGTAGTCGCTCGGGATGCGTTGGCGGTCCTCGTAGGGTCGGTCCGCCGTCTGGCCCAGGAAATCCACCGTGTCCTTGCCGACGAGTTCGCGCCGACCAAGGTTGTCGGAATCGATGGCTTTTCCGAAGTGGCGCCAGGCCGAGATCTTGGTCGACGTGTCGTCGACGGGCACTGTCCACTTGGTAATGGCGGCACGCTGGAAATACTTTTCATCCTCCGCGGTTTCGAAGAAGGAGCCGACCTGGCTGAAGCTCGGGAAGAACGTTTCGTAGACACGGACCCAGATCTTATCCTTCCAACGGAAGGTGCAGAGATTACAGGTGTGCCGACCGTTCTCGTGTTCATGCCAGTCGATGACCGGCATCTCGCCCCAGCTTTCCTCGAAGTGATCGATTGAGTGGTTCGCATGAAGGAATACCGTGTGGTACGGGTCCGTCGTGTTCTCCGCAATCTGCAGCCAATTGGCGGGATAGGAGATCGAGTACGGCACGAGCTCGTCATCTGCCAGATTGAAGGTATCGTATACGGGGAACTCCGGCATCCACTCCTGCGGACCCATGTAGACGAACAGCAGGCCTTTGAACTCGACCACGGGATAGGCACCGTGGAACACCCTCTCCTTGATCTTGCTGCCCGCCGGCTCACCGGGAGTGTCCAGGATGGTCCCGTCGACCGCATATTCCCAGCCATGGTAGCAACACCGAATTCCACACTCCGTCACGTGGCCGAATTCGAGAGACGTGTTGCGGTGACTGCAATTCAGATGAAGGCAGCCATACTCCCCCTGACGTGTCTTGAACAACACCAGATCTTCGCCAAGAAGCTTGGTCTTGTGCGGCAGATCGTCGGGAACTTCACTGGTCATGCCGATCGGCCACCAGAACATGCGCAGGTATTTCCCACAAGGTGTTTCGGGTCCAGTTTGGGTGAGCAACGGATCGGGCGCCGGACGGCTGGCCTTTTGCGATCCGCGGTAATTCCCCTTGGGCGGTTGAGGCCAGATATATTCTGCAACGCTCATCAGAGTGCTCCTGTTTCGCCGCTTCCGCGGGCTGGCGATCTTCAGGCCGTGGCGTCCGGCCCAGTTACCCGCGTGTTCCCAGATACATGCAACTATGCCCCACGCCATCGGCCAGCTTCAACCGCATTGCGCTGCCGTGCACTTCTCTGACCTGCCCTTGAGGAACCGCATGGACCCGGCGATAGTGCCGGCCTACCCAACGATCGAGGATATCGCCATGAAGCTGGAAGGGATTCGCGTCCTCGACCTGTCGCTGTTTCTGCCGGGTCCAATGCTGACGCAGATGATGGCGGACCACGGCGCCGAGGTCATCAAGCTCGAGCCGCCGGGTGCTGGTGAGCCCAACCGCGATATCGATCTCAAACGCGACGGCCTCTCAGTGTTCTTCGCCAACACGCATCGCGGCAAGAAAAGCATCCAACTCGATTTGAAGACCGATCAAGGCCGGGAGATTGCCCACCAATTAGCAGAACAGAGCGACGTCATGGTCGAATCCTTCAGGCCCGGAGTCGTGGATCGCCTGGGGGTGGGATACGAACAAATCCGCGAGCGGTCACCGCAGATTGTCTATTGCTCGATCTCGGCCTTCGGACAGACGGGTCCCTACGTACGAAGACCGGCCCACGACCTCGCCACCGAGGCGCTGGCCGGTACCCTCAGCGTCAACCTGGGCCAAGACGGGCGCCCCGCGATGCCGGCCATCGCCAACGCGGACATTCTGTCTTCGATGATGGCGCTATCGGGAATTCTCATGGCATTGCTGCGAAGACGGGAAACGGGCAAGGGGGACTATATCGATATGGCAATGATGGATGCGCTGATGGCGGCCATCCCCAATAACATGGGTACGGTACTGGCCGAAAAGCGCCCGCCCGTTGCCAAGGACGAGCGCCCCTGGGGCGGTAATGCGATGTACGGGATCTACGAGACGAGCGACGGCAAATGGATCGTGCTCGGCGCCGCCGAAATGCATTTTGCGGAAAACGTACTTACCAAACTTGGGCGTCCCGATCTGGTCGAAATCTGCAAACCACCGCCGGGCCGAAATCAGGAGCCGGTCCGGCAGTTCTTCCGCGAAACATTCAAGCTCCGAACACAAGCCGAATGGATTGACTTCTTCGACGGCATTGACGCCGCGTTTGCGCCCGTTCAGACCCTTCGAGAGGCCGTCGATGACCCTCAAGTCCGCGCCCGGGACATGATCCTCACCGATGAAAGGGGATGGGAGCACATCGGTGTGCCCATCAAGTTCCGTGATGAACCCGGCCTTCCCAGTTTCGACTTGCCCGGACTCGGTCAGCACACGGAAGAAATCGTACGCGGACTCGGGTACGAAGCCGCCCAAATTATTAAACTCAAAGAGGACGGCGTGTTCTGACAGATCAGCCGAAGGTCTTAGGGTCACTACCTCAGCGACCTGCAGGCGTCGACGATGTGCCGGGCGCTCATGCCATAACGATCCCTGACCTGCCCGGTCGGGCCAACGATGGCGTACTCGTCGGGCATACCCACGAATCGCATGCGCGTGGGATGTTCCTCCGCCAACAGTTCGGCCACAGCGCCGCCGAGCCCGCCGGTGAGGTGATGCTCTTCCGCGGTGACAATTCCACCCGTCTCGGCCGCCGCAGCAAGCACAGCGTCTCGGTCCAGGGGTTTGATGGTGTGCATGTTGATGACCCGCACGTCCACGCCATCGGCTTCCAGCGTTTCGGCGGCTGACATTGCTTCCGGCACTAGGCAGCCGCAGGCGATCACGGTCACATCCTTTCCGGCCCGCATCACATCCGCTTTCCCGATCTCGAAATTTGCGTCGATCGGTGTGACGGGTGTCTCGACTGCCCGCCCGCCAAGGCGCAGATACACCGGCCCGTCATAGTCTTGCGTGGCCAGCGTGGCGTGCCAGCCCTGGTGTGCGTCAGCCACCACGACCACGGTCATGTTGGGCAGACTTCGCATCAGGGCAATGTCCTCGACCGCATGGTGCGTGCCGCCAGATACCGCCAACGAAATTCCGCTGCAGGCACCGCCGATGACGACCCGTTGATTGGCATAGGCCACGTCGTTGCGAAGCTGCTCCATGGAACGTGCCGTAATGAACGGCGCATAACCGCACAGGTAGGGATGCATACCGGTCGTCGCCAATCCACTGGCGATCCCCATGGCATTCTGCTCGGCGATGCCGACATCAACCACACGATCCGGATGCTCTTTCTGCAGTGTCCGCAGTCCGATCAGGTCGAGCGTGTCCGAACCGATGGCAACCACGCTGTCATCGCGCTGAGCCAGTTCCGTCACGGCGAGCCCGAACGACAGGCGGGATTGATTGGCGGCAAGGCTCACCCATTCGGGCACATCGACATTCCCGTTCGCGGAGGCACTCATGACTGCGCCTCCAGCTCCGCGAGGGCCTTCTCGTAGACCTCATCCGTTACGGCGTTGTTGTGCCAAAGGTAAGTATCCTCGGCGAAACTTGCGCCCTTGCCCTTGATGGTGTGAGCAATCACCAGGGACGGCTTATCAGCTTCGAGAGGTAGAGCATCGAGAACATCGACGATTTCGCCCATGTCGTGACCGTCGATTTCATGGACAGCCCAACCAAAGGCACGCCATTTTTCAGCGAGCGGCTCCAGGCCCATCATCTCGTGGATATGCCCGCTCTGCTGGACTTTGTTGTAGTCGATGATCGCGGTGAGGTTGGACAGTGAGAGGTGCACGGCCGCCATCGCCGCCTCCCAGTTCGAGCCCTCCTGCAGTTCGCCGTCGCCGATCATCACGACAGTGCGGAAATCCTTGTTCTGCAGGCGAGCCCCGAGCGCCATGCCGATGCCGATCGAAAGGCCGTGACCGAGCCCGCCCGTACTCATCTCCACCCCTTCGCATTTGATGTCGGGGTGCATCCCGAGCAGCGATTCGTAGGCATAGAATTCGTCCAGCCTGCTTTCTTCGAAGAAACCTGCCTGCGCCAGAACCGCTGCAAGCGCCGCATTGCCATGCCCCTTGGACAGCACGAAACGGTCACGGTCCTCCCACTCTGGCTCGCCCGGCCGCAGCCGCAAAAAGTGAAAGTAGAGCCCAGCCAGCAGGTCGGCGGCCGACAGAGCGCCCCCAACGTGACCAATGCCCGCGGCGTGCAGCGCCCGCCATGAATTGCGCCGGACTTTGAGGGCTTCTTCACGAAGTTTGTCCAGTACCGCCTCTCGATTGCTCTTTTCGGGCATCGTTCGTTCTTTCGCGTAATGGAGTCGATCGGGCGCGGATCATAACGTCCGCGTTGGAACTCACAAGCGGGTCCTATCGTTGCTGATCCCGCCTCTACCTGGAAAGCAGGTCCTTGATCCCGGCATCAATGAAATCGAGATCGGCCTGGTTGCTGCCTGGTCTGCCGCCAACGTGGCCCCATATGGACGGCATGGGCCGATATTCTGCGTTGGGCATGCGCTCGACCTCATACTCATTATCCTCGGGCGGAAAATAGAGATCGGTCTGGCACGGCATGACGATGGCATCGGCCTTGATCGATGACAGCGCCTTGTCGAAGTCGCCCTGGTAGATGTCGTTGTCGCTGATGTCGCCGTCCTGCCACGTGTAGATCAACCACAGCTGGTTGTTGGCATCCGCCCGGACCCAGCCTGCTTCCCATGCCGCCACAAGGAAGTCCTCTGGCGTGGGCGAACCGGCTTTCTTGAAGGTCTCCTGACGCCACCATTCCTGTGA
>DEBC01000091.1:0-16643 GCA_002348365.1 Alphaproteobacteria bacterium UBA2966
ACCACTCATAGGGGGCAGGCCAAGGAGCAAGCTCTGAAATGACACATGACATTGGATTCAAATAAATACGTGCTCATTACAATAATTCCGTTAATTAAATTAATGGTTATTACATCAGTTGTACTAAGTTTTTCCTGGAGCGTTGAATACTGGCTAAAAATCATGGGGAATGGGAGGTTTGAATTGGTATAGGGATACAAGAGTACATTGGGGTTTCCTACCGCCTACTTGCGGTGGGTCAGTACGTCAGCGGGAAACAGAGGCTCGAGTCCATAGGTAACAATCTTGCGAATCCCTTCACGGACAATGCCACCGAAAGTGGCGGGCTTTTGTAAGACATCACTATTTATTCCAGGGCAAAAAGACCTCTCGCCAAATTCAGGCAACATGCCCATGACAAATACTTCCTTTTTAATTGATTTAGCAGGCCCACATGAACCCGCTAACGCACCGTATGGCGATGATTTATATATAAGGCACTCTTAAAATTTCTCCTGCGTTGAATTGGATAATCTGCAATGCATTTTTTGCATACCTCGACGAGGAGACTCGACTAGGACCTCCGCCTGTAGAGCGAGCCCGAGTTCAGATGGCATTTCGCTTTGGCGAATTCGTATTTGGGGCCGTTCAAAGCGAGGCGCACTACAAATTGCGATAGACGAAAGCGCGCGCTGACATTGCCGAACTCGAGTCGGCAGAAATGACGGGCAATGTGGTCGTACTTGAAACAGCCGAGGCGGCATGGACGTCAGCAATCGGACGGATGCGGCAGCGCCTGCTCGCAATGCCTTAAAAACTGGCGCCAGTGACATATCAAGCTGGTGCCATGGCCGCGGTGAAGGCTGCACTGGCTGATGGAATAGCCGAGGCACTTATGGAATTGTCCAAAGTTGAAGCCCGAGCCATTGATAATCGTGGGTCCGACAAAACTGACGGAAGCCATGCAATGAGCAATGGCGACGCTCGCACCACCGACGAAACTGACGACAAGCCATTGGGCTGATAATTCCCGGCGGCTTAGTTCCGAATCTGCTGCCAAGCTCGGTCGCTGGCCCACGGTTCGCGCCGAAACCACGGAAAACACTTCGCATGGTATGAGCAAGGGCGATGAACAGACGCTCCACTCTTACGGGCAAGACGTTATCTACAATTTGCCGCGTCACTCTGATCCGGAAGAAGACCACAAAGCTATAAGAGATATGGGGCGTCGGGCCTACAAAATTATCGCAGAAGCAGATGCCATCGATACTAGAGAGCGCAAGGCATATATCGTCAATCGTCTCGATGAATTAGACGGCGGACTGCAGGACGCGGCAGAGTAATGTACCAAGGGGAACTTTGAGCATATCCGCGACCGGCTAGAAGCAAACCTGTATGAGGCTGAGGAAGTACGGAGTCGTCTGCTAGATGCGCTTCTACATCAGGCCCTGAAGCCAGCGCTAGCAGCCTGAGCGACGTACGTCCCTCAGGTTGACCGTCCCTATCGGAAAGTCATCACGACCAGACACCGGCTTTAGGCTTCCTATACTCGCTATACCGTCTACCATCATCACTCAGCGGCCTGGCCGCGCCCGGCTCTCCAAGCACTAATCTGCGCATAGCCCATGACGGTGATCATGGGAAACAAGCTTGCCAGCGCAATCAAACCGAAGCCATCGAGCAGCGGACTACGCCCAGGTACAGTAGTGGCCAGTCCCAGCCCCAGCGCCGCGACCAACGGCACGGTGACGGTCGAAGTGGTCACGCCTCCGGAGTCGTAGGCCAGAGGGATGATCATCTTTGGCGCGAAGAAGGCCGTCTGCACGATCACGATGATGTACCCTACGATCATGTACATGTAGAGCGGCGTACCCGTCACAATGCGAAAGACACCGACGGCGATGCTCACAGCCACGCCGATGGCTACCGCCACCCGGAGCCCCCAGGCGCTTACCGCACCGTCGGAAGCCTCATTGGCCTTCATCGCGACCGCCAGCAATGATGGCTCGGCAATGGTCGTAGAGAAACCGATGGCGGCGGCGAATATGTACACCCAGTAGTAGTCCCACCACTGCAAGGGGGCCTCGTCCAAGCCGACGAAGCTAGGCGCCGTGAGCTGCTGCGCCATGATCCGGCCGAGAGGAAACAGAGCACGCTCGAGCCCCACCAGGAATAGAGCCAAGCCCAAGATCACGCAGACAAAACCCACCAGGGTGCGCCGCAAGTTAGGGATCGGTTGACGCAATATGATGGTTTGGAAGACCACCAGAATTATCACCACCGGCATCACGTCGAACACCGTAGTCTGCAGGCTCTCTAGGCACGCTTCCAGCCACTCCATCGCTCAAACCACCATGCCGAAGATGAGCAAGAAAATCATCGGCGAAATACTTGCAAAGGCGATGAGCCCGAAGCCATCCACCATGGGATTGCGGCCGGGCGTGGCCATCGCAAGTCCCACGCCCAGTGCGGTTACCAGAGGCACCGTGACCGTTGACGTGGTGACGCCACCGGAGTCATAGGCAATGCCGACTATCCACTTCGGCGCAAAGGCCGTCAGCGCGACGACCGTCACATAGCCCGAAATAATGATGGCGGGCAGCGACCAGCCCCGCAGGATTCGCAACACACCGATGAGAATCGCGGTGCCCACAGACCCCGCCACCGTATACCGAAGAACGACCGCATAATGCCTACGGACACTCTCCTCGTCGACGATGACGCCTTCGATAGCCATGATTCTGGCCGCCTCCTCGGTCACGGCGATTAGCGCCGGTTCGGCCACCGTGGTGCCAAAACCTAGGCCGAAGGCAAAAAGGAGCAACAAGGCCACATTGCCTTTGCGCGCGAAGGCACCGGCCAGCGCCTCGCCAATGGGGAAAAGCGCCATGTTGAGACCGCGCACGAATAGCGCTAGGCCAAACAACACGATCACCAGCCCTACCAGCATATCGACAAGGTTGGGAAAAGGCTGGCGTAGCACCACCAGCTGAAAGAACGTTACCACCATTACGATGGGCGCAAGATCACGAGCAGTGCGAGCCAAGAGCTGCAAATCCGGAAGCACGGCAGCTATCAGCCTACCGGACAATCCAACAATCACCTCGTCTCGAGGCGTGCGATTTAAGGTTAAAATTTTAGTGATTCAATGACAGCCAAGCGAATTGGCTGAGACGCTCCTTGGACAATAATGCGAGAGAATGGACCTAAAAGGCGGTCGGGCGCAATGAGTTTATACCTAATATAACTTACTGATTTTAAATATTTTTTTTATGTCAACAATTTAATAACCAAGTCTCGGAGCAGGGAATTTTGTCAAGACAGCGTGGTTTCGCTGACAGGTATATTTTGGGGGAGATGTCCCGGAGGATTATGTGCAGGGATACCCATGGTGAAGAATTAATGCCACGCAGGGGCATGCAGATAGCAGCAAGAAAAAAAAGACTGAAGGGATCCATGACCCCTTACCAAATCGCTAAGGGCCAGGAACTAGCAGCTGAGTACTGGAAAAAGTACGTCGTGCCGTTCCAAAAGGACTAGACGATGCGCACCCTCCTCGCCGTCCTGACCGCACTTATGTTGTTCGCCACTCCCGTGGTAGCGGGGGATATGGAGGATGGGTTTGCCGCTTACGAAGCGGGCGATCACCAGAAAGCCTTTCGGCTTTTTAAGGCGTTTGCCGAACAGGGACATGCGGAGGCGCAGTACAACCTCGGTTGGATGTACTCCAAAGGCGAAGGAGTCCTCGAGGACGACGTCAAAGCGGTCTACTGGTATCGCAAGGCCGCCGACCAGGGATTTGTGGGGGGACATGACAGCCTAGAATGGATGTATAAAGAAGGCGAAGGGGTTCCTCAGGACTATGTGCAAGCCTCTGCGTGGTTCAGCATCGCTGCCGCGCAGTGGCCGGAATTGTCCCAGTCATCTCGCAGCCCTTCCGACGGGAGAAAATACCGGTGTTATTGTCCAAAGCCTTGAAAACTTTTTTTTGGGGCGAATGGTCGTTTATCTCACCCGTCAGAGATGAAACCACACCAGAAACTTATCACCCCGACCCTCACCCCGGGCAAAAAAGGACCCAGCCCATTTCGGCTAAGTCCTTGATTGAATGGAGGGCGATCGGGGATTCGAACCCCGGACCCGCTGATTAAGAGTCAGCTGCTCTGCCAACTGAGCTAATCGCCCTCTGCGGGGTTTAAGTAGTGGAGCGAGCATCCAAAGGCAAGACCTGGACAGGGTCCTGCGACCGGCTATAGCTCCTCCATCTCCGCCCGGCGCGGCAGGCGCACGTCACGGTGTATGTAGACGCTCATGATCAAGCCGAAGCCGACCAGGATGGTCACCATGGCGGTGCCACCGTATGAAACCAGTGGCAGCGGCACACCCACGACCGGCACCAGGCCCGTGACCATGGCGATATTGATGAAGAAATAGACGAAGAACGTCCCCGCGATGCCCATTCCCAGCAACCGCCCGAACTGGCTGCGCGAACGCAGCGCGATGGCGATCGCGTATGCCAGCATGAAAACGTAAAGCGCCAACAGACCCAGTGCGCCAACCAATCCGAATTCCTCGGCCAGCATGGTGAATATGAAATCCGTCTGCATTTCCGGCAGGAAGTTCAGATGGCTCTGCGTCCCCTGCAGGAATCCCTTGCCGAACATGCCGCCGGAGCCCAATGCGATCTTCGACTGGAGAATGTGATAGCCGGCACCCAAGGGATCCCGCTCGGGGTTGAGAAAGGTCAGAATTCGCTCGCGTTGATAGTCGTGCAGGTAGTGCCAGGCAAACGGGATCGCCGCCAGGGCAGTCATGAGACCGGCGCCAAAAATCCACAGCCGGACGCCTGCCAGGAAGAACATCACGGCGGCGCCGATCAGCAGGAGAAGGGCCGTCCCGAGATCGGGCTGACGCAGCACGAGTGTGACCGGAATGATGACCATCAGGCTGGGTACGACGAGCCAGCGCAATTGCGCGACTTCCTCATGGGTGATGCCATGGAAGTAGCGTGCCAGCGCCAGCACGAGCGCGATCTTCATGACTTCGGAAGGCTGTAGTTGAAAGGGCCCGAGATCGACCCACCGCTGGGCCCCCATCCCAACGGTACCCACGACCTCAACCGCGACGAGAAGGACCAGCGCGACTCCATAAATGAGAAAGGCCGCCCGGAGCCAGAAGCGGATATCGATCACGGCGACCAGCAGCATCAGGAAAAATCCGACGCCGAACCGCATCAACTGGCGTGACACCCAGGTCTCGGTCGTTCCACCTGAAATCGAATAGAGCGTTGCGAGTCCCACGCACGCAGTGACGATAATCAGCAGCATGAGCCCCCAGTTCAGCTGCCACACGCGCTGAATGAAGGTCAGGCGAATTTCACTCAAACTGCTTTGGGACCGGACCGTCATGTCAGATATCGCTCGGTTCTTCTGTGTCGACGGCGAGTTCGCCGATCATCGGCGTCCGCCCCGGATCCCGACGCTGTACCTCTTCCAGCACGTCGCGGGCCACGGGCGCGGCAGCAGATGCCCCGCCACCGCCGTGCTCGATGACCACGGAAACGGCGTAACGGGGATTACTGACCGGGGCATATCCCACGAACAATGCATGGTCACGGTCTTTCCAGGGGCGTTCATGGTTCTTGAGCAGGCGGGTCTGGCGCTCGGCCTTGGTAATACGCCGCACCTGAACGGTTCCCGTCTTGCCGGCAATCGCCATGGCGGGTTCGGCGATGCGCGAGCGGTACGCCGTGCCATAAGGACTGTTGTTCACCATGTCCATGGCACGGTGGATGAGCGAGAGGGACGCGGCGGAGAGTCCAATGGACTCCGGACCCGCTGATGCCTGATGCACACCATCCAGGGGCGTCCCCGCATTGGCCTGGCGCACTGAGGTTTGAGGATCGCGCGCAACCAATGTCGGCTTGATTCGAAATCCACCGTTCGCAATCTGTGCTGTCATCATTGCCAGCTGGAGAGGCGTCACCAGCAGGTATCCCTGGCCGATTCCCGACACCAAAGTCTCCCCCTGATGCCACGGCTCATCATGCCGTTTGCGCTTCCAGGCGCGGGTCGGCACCAAGCCGTCTTCTTCACCTTCAAGCCCGATACCGGTCGGCACACCCAGACCGAAACGGCTGGCCATCTTGCCGATGCGGTCGATACCGACGCGACGCGCGACGTCATAGAAATGGATGTCGCAGGACTGCTCGATCGCGTTTGCCAGCGAGAGTTCGCCGTGCCCTCCCTTCTTCCAGCAATGAAAGAAGCGGTCTCCGAACTCAATCTTTCCTCCGCAGAAAACACGGTGATCGGCTGAGATCACGCCGGCTTCCAGCGCGGCAAGCGCAATGATCATCTTGAAAGTCGAACCCGGCGCATACTGGCCGCTGATGGCCCGGTGTACCAGGGGCGTTCGCGGGTGCTGGGTCAGCACCCTCCATTGTTCGACATCGAGGCCAAGGTTGAACGCATTGGGATCGAAACTGGGCGCCGAGACCAGCGCCAGCACCTCGCCTGTATGGACATCGACAACCACCACGGACCCGGCATCTTCCTTCAAGCGCTCATAGGCGAACCTCTGCAGTTCCATGTCGATGGACAGCCGCACGTCATGCCCGGGGTTGCCATCTTCGCGTTCCAGCTCACGGATGGCCCGGCCATAGGCATTCACTTCGACCTGGCTGTTTCCGGCTTTCCCCCGTAGTGCCTTTTCACGGGTTTTCTCGATCCCGCTCTTGCCCGTACGAAACCCAGGAAGTTCCAACAAGGGCTCGCCCGTCTGCTCCTTGGGCGATACCGGCCCGACGTATCCAACGAGATGGGCGAGCGACTCGCGATAGGGATAGAAACGCGACTCACCAACGTCTGGCTGAACGCCGGGCAAATCCGGCATGTGCACATTGATCCTTGCAAACTGCTCCCATGAGAGATTCTCGAGCACGGTGACCGGCATGAAGCTGGCGTTGCGGCCCGCATCACGGAGGACGCGTCGATGGTCATGTTCGTCGAGACGAACCAGATCCTTCAGTTCCACCAAGGTCTGTTCGACATCAGGAGTCTGTTCGGGAATCAGCAGAATCCGATAATTACGCTGATTGTTGGCTAATTCGACGCCGAAGCGATCGAGAATCCGCCCCCGGGGCGGCGGCAGGAGGCGCCAGGAAATCCGGTTCTCGTCTGCAAGCACCCGATAGCGATCAGCGCTGACAACCTGAAGGTAATAGAGGCGCCCGACGAGCACGGTCGTGAGCGCGGCAGCGCCCCCGGAAAACACCAGGGCTCTGCGCGTGAACGCCTTCTGCCTGACCGTGTCCCGCTGCATGCTACGCCGACCTCATTCCGAAGGCCTCAGGGCGGTCCGTGCGACCCGCGCAAAGATCCAGACGATGCAGGGATAGATCGCCAAGGTCAGAATGCCCTGCAACACGACCGGGCGCGGATCCACCAGTGTCACGAAGTAGACGCAGGAGATGAGCCAGCTGACCAGCGTCGCGCCGAGCACGACCAGCGAAAAGCCGAACCATTCAACCTGAAAACTCTTGCCCAGAAAGGTGCGGCGCTGCATGGAAACGAGACCGAACACGATCACCAGGATCAGGGCGAACAGGCCAAGCGGTCCGCCGGTGAGGCCATCCTGTACCAAGCCAAGAATGAATACTGCGGGCGCTGGCAGCAGTTCCGGACGGTAAATGCTCCAGTGATACACGGCCATCAATGTGAAGAACGGCGTCACCTCCGGGAGGCCCGAGACACCGATGGGCACGACCGATATGAAGACGGCTGCCAGAGTCAGCGCAGCCGGGGTCAGGAGCCGGAGTCGAATACCAAATCGACGCCAGGCGACACTGTTCATTGGGACGGCCCGGATGAAGACCTGGTTCGCTGCCCGGCAACATCACGAGTGGGCGGAAACGCGAGGTTGTGCTTAACGATCCGTACGTAGTCCAGACGATGGAACTGGACAAACGGTTGAACGAAGGCAACACCATCCGACACAGAGGTGACGGTCCCAATGGGCAGTTCGGCCGGGAACACCCCACCATGCCCGGAGGTCACCACACGGTCACCCGGACTCATTTGCACTCCTGCCGACAGGTAACTGAGCTGCAGGATGTTGGTGTTGTCACCTTCCAGGACCCCGCGGTCGCGGGAGGGCTCCAATATCGCGGGGACCCGGGAGTTCAGGTCCGTGAGCAGGAGGATGCGAGAGGACCTGACACCGACCTCGGCGACTCGCCCTACAAGGCCATCGCCATTGATGGCGGCCTGTCCCTTGGCGACACCGTCGCGACTGCCGGCGTTGAGGAGGACGGTACGGACAAACGGACCACCGGAATCCCCGATGACGCGCGCCGCGACAAACGTCGATGTTGGGTCCTGCCGGGCGTTGAGGAGCGCGGTCAATCCTGCATGTTGCTGCTGAAGCCGGAGCGCCGCCGCCTGCCAGTGCTTCAATCTGGCATTCTCTTCCCTAAGCCTTGCGTTCTCGTCGTGGAGATGAATCAGGAACCGCGCTTCCTCCATCACACGGCTGATGGTAATCGCGGGCTGCGAGAGGACTTCCAGGACGGGCGACGCAGCGTCAAGGATCACGGTTCTGAACCGTTCGACAGCGCCCGTGTTGGATTTGTTGAAGAGCATCAGAGCGACGGCGGCCGCAGCGAGAAGCACGAACGCAAAGCGCTGCACCACGACCTTGATGGGCATGGCGTCCCGCTGTGTGTTGCCACCCCGTTGTCTCACGCGAATATCCTCCGCCGGCTACCCACTACCAGCCGATACACGGCGCTAGCCGTGTGCGCGGCCCACTCTTCTAGTACTGCTGAGTCAGGACATGCTTGAGGGTGCGCATTTCCTCAAGTGCCCGGCCCGTCCCCAGTGCGACGCACGAAAGCGGTTCGTCAGCGATGGATACGGGGAGTCCCGTGGCCTCGCGCAGTACTTGATCCAGCTCGCCGAGCAGCGCGCCGCCACCGGTGAGTACAATTCCCTTGTCCACGATATCGGCCGCAAGTTCCGGTGCGGTGTGCTCCAGCGCGACTTTGACCGCTTCGATGATCGCCCCGACCGGTTCAGCCAGGCTCTCGGCGATCTGCACCTGGTTGATCACCAGTTCCTTCGGCACACCGTTCATTAAATCACGGCCCTTCACCTCCATGGCGTGGCCGACGCCATCCTCGGGCGGTTTCGCCGTACCGATTTCCTTCTTGATCCGCTCTGAGCTGGATTCACCAACCAGCAGATTGTGGTTGCGCCGGATGTAGCTGATGATCGCTTCATCCATTTTATCGCCGCCCACACGGACCGAACGCGAATACACAATGCCGCCCAGCGACAGGACGGCAACCTCCGTCGTGCCGCCGCCGACATCGACCACCATAGAGCCTGTCGGCTCGGTCACGGGCAATCCAGCGCCGATCGCCGCCGCCATCGGCTCCTCGATCAGAAACACCCGCCGGGCACCCGCACTCTCCGCCGATTCCTGAATGGCACGCCGTTCCACCGCGGTCGAGCCGGACGGGACGCACACGATGACCTGCGGACTCGCAAAACTGCGCCGATTATGCACCTTGCGAATGAAGTGCTTGATCATTTCCTCGGCGATTTCGAAGTCGGCGATGACTCCGTCCCGCAAAGGCCTGATCGCCTCGATATTGCCAGGCGTACGGCCAAGCATGAGTTTGGCCTCATCACCTACGGCGAGGACCTGCTTGCGGCCCCGTTGATCGACGATCGCGACCACCGAGGGTTCGTTGAGGACGATGCCGCGCGCCTTGACGTAGACCAGGGTATTGGCGGTGCCAAGGTCGATCGCCATATCCGACGACATCATTCCGAGAACATTTGAAAACATGAGGTTCCGCTCAGACTCCAGTTTGAGGGGGCGGGCCGCACCACCGCCCCCCAAAGTTGACTGTATTTCGACGGCAGCTCATCAAGCGCTCAGTGCTTCCAGTGCCGTCTTCTCCCTTTTGACCATTAGTTTATTGAGTGCGTTCACGTACGCGCGGGCCGAGGCGACGAGCGTATCCGTGTCCGCACCTTGTCCATTTACGGTCTTGCCCGATTCCTCAAGCCGAACCGTCACTTCGGCCTGGGCGTCGGTGCCCTCGGTAACCGCATGCACCTGGTAAAGCTGTAATTTCGCTTCGTGCGGCACCAATTCCTTGATCGCGTTGAACGTTGCGTCAACGGGCCCATCCCCCGTCGACTTGGTCGCATGAACCTCGCCATCGATATCCAGTTCGAGTTCCGCCGTCTGCGGTCCCTTTGAGCCGGCCACCACGTACAACGAAACAAACTTGATCCGATCGTCGGCGCGCAGTTCATCATCGACGAGCGCAACAATATCCTCGTCGAAGACGTCCTTCTTCTTGTCGGCAAGATCCTTGAAGCGGCGAAACGCGTCGTTGAGCGCGTTGTCACCCAGTTCGAATCCCAGTTCTCGAAGCTTCTCCCGAAACGCGTGACGCCCGGAGTGCTTCCCCATGACGAGATTGGACTTGTTCAGACCCACGGATTCAGGGGTCATGATCTCGTAGGTGCCGGCATGCTTGAGCACGCCGTCCTGGTGAATGCCGGCTTCGTGGGCGAACGCGTTGGCCCCGACGATGGCCTTGTTGGGCTGAACGGTGAATCCCGTGATGTTCGCCACGAGACGCGAGGCCTTGGTGATGTTCTCGGTATCAATCCCGGTCCCATAGGGCATGAGATCATTCCGCGTCCGCAGCGCCATCACGATCTCTTCGAGTGCGGCGTTACCGGCACGCTCGCCCAGTCCGTTGATGGTGCATTCCACCTGACGCGCACCATTGGCCACGCCCGCCAGCGAATTGGCTACCGCCAGTCCGAGGTCGTTGTGGCAATGGGTGGAGATCCGTGCCTTATCAATATTGGGAACGCGATCGAACAACATGCGAATCAAAGCACCGAACTCCTCGGGTATCGCATATCCGACGGTGTCCGGAATGTTGATCGTCGTGGCGCCCGCCTTGATCGCCGACTCCACACAGCGGCACAGGAAGTCGTGCTCTGTGCGTGTGCCGTCCTCGGGACTCCACTCGACATCGTCTGTAAACGTCCGAGCATGCGTCACGGAGTCGACCACCGCGTCATGGACCGCTTCCGGCTCCATCTGGAGCTTGTACTTCATGTGGAGCGGACTGGTAGACAGGAACGTGTGGATCCGCATCCTCTCGGCGGGTTTCAACGCTTCGGCAGCCCGGTCGATATCCTTAAGCGCCGCGCGGGCAAGGCCGCAAACAACGGAACCCTTGACGACCTTGGCGATCTCGTTGACCGCTTCGAAATCGCCATTGGATGCGATAGGAAAACCCGCCTCGATCACGTCGACACCCATTTCCTCGAGAACTTCGGCGAGGCGCAGTTTCTCCTCGAGATTCATGGACGCGCCCGGCGATTGTTCGCCATCACGCATCGTCGTGTCAAAAATCAATACTCGGTTGGTATTTGTATCAGTCATGGCTCTCGGTCCTTCGAACTCTATTCAGGTTTGATTTGAAAAAAACCCACCTTTTCCCCTGATCATCCGCGACCTGTGCGCCGCGCGAGCTCAGGGGCTGATAAGTCGAAGGACCTCCGCCAAAAGACGGTGCCCGCGCAGCGACACGAGTCCACCTTGGCGGCGCGGCGCCAAGCGGTTCGTCAGGACTCGTTGCGTCAATCTGTTCATCTTCGCGGACACTGACCGTTGAGAATCAACGACTCAGGTTCAACCGCCTCTAATCAAGGTTAACAATTGATTAAGAGAACGCGTGCCTGAGCTATTTCTCCCATGGATTCCAGTAGTTACATGGCCCACGGGTAATTTCTTTTACGCCCATTTGAAGTCGGGGCGCAACAGCTTTGTCGTTCTGCGCCACCAAACATATGTGCACCTACCCTTTGACCTTGCGCATCTCCTCGACAAGGTGAGGCAAAATCTCGCGACAATCGCCAACGACTCCAAAGCGTGCAGAGGCAAAAATGTCGGCGTCTTCGTCGGTGTTGATGGCAACGATGGTCTTGGCATTGCCGCAACCCGCCATGTGTTGTCCTGCCCCGGAAATGCCAAGAGCGAAATAGAGCTCGGGCGCCACCGTCTTTCCCGAAAGCCCGATCTGGTATCCCGGCGGACACCAGCCGAGATCGCAGGCAACGCGACTGGCCCCCACCGCGCCATCCAGAACCTCAGCCAATTCCTTGGCCTCGGCGAAGCCGTCCGGGCCGCCAATCCCACGCCCACCTGCGACAATGACGTTGGCATTCTCGAGGCGGACGCCCACAACCCGCTCGGTATCCCGCTCGACCACGCGCGTACGCACCTGAACCGACGTGACGACAGGGTCCCGAACGCTGATCTGACCATCCCTCGATTCATCGCGCGGCAATGGGTCAAAGGACTTCGCCTTGATCGTCGCGACGGCGGGTGCACTCCTGAAGGAGATCTGTTCGCGGGCAACACCGCCATAACAGGGTCGCGTAAACCGGATATCGTCTCCGTTCATGTCCGCTTCGACACACCCGGTCGCAACCGAAGTACCGAGGCGGAACGCAAGGCGCGGGGCAAGATCAGCACCGACGACAGTATGCGGGATCAGGATGGCCGCAGGCACAACCTCGGCGCTCAAAGCGGCGAGATCGGGAAGCCAGGCATCCGCCTGATAGGGTTCAAACAAATCGTGGGAAACCAGATGCACTTGATCGGCGCCCGACGCGACGAGATCGGCACCGATTTCATCGGCCAAGCCCGATCCCAGACAAACTGCGATTGCGCTTCCCCCTCTGCCCTCCGCGATGGTGCGGGCCAGAGCTATCAGTTCGCCCGTCAGTGGCGAGGGAGCACCGTCTTCCAATTCGACGACTGCCAGGACATCACCCGTACTCATGACACACTATCCCTAAACAATTTTTTCTTCGACGAGCCGCCGGGCGAGTGCACCCGCAATCGCCTCGGGTCCATCGCCGTCGATGAATTCGCAGGTTGAGTCCTTGGCGGGTACATAAAGGCGTTCGACATTTCGGCGGGCACCGTTTGCACCGATCTCGCCGGCCTCGGCGTTGATGTCGGCAGGCGCCCAGGCCTCAACCGGTTTTTTGGCCGCACGCATGGTCTCACGCAGGCTCGCGTTGCGGACATTGCCCATCTCGTGTGCCACCGTGACGACTGCGGGTAGCGGGGCCTCCACCGTTTCGGAGCCGTCTCCCAGCACGCGAACGACCCGAACGGTGCCATCTACCACCTCGATCTTTCGAGCGAAGGTAATCGCCGGCACACCCATCAACTCCGCGAGACCTGGTCCGACCACGCCGGCATCCAGATCCGCTGCCTGACGGCCGGCTAGAACCAGATCGACCGCACCCAGCTTTGCGATCGCCTTGGACAATGCGAAGGCGGTTGCGAAGCTGTCAGAATCGGCGAAGGCCGGATCGCTCATCATCACCGCATCGTCGGCACCGAGCGCGAGCACGTGCTTGACGATCCCCCGCGCGCCCTCATCACCGATCGTGAGCGCGGTAATCCGGACCTCTGCATTTTCTTCCGCCGCATCCCGAATCTTCAGCGCGGCCTCAATGGCCTGTTCGTCGAAGGGACTGATGACCGGCGACATCCCGGGCACGGTGATGACCTGCTTCGTCTCCTCATCGACACGGAACAGGCTCGGCGCGATTTCCGGATCGGGGATCTGCTTTATGCAAACGGCAATGTGCACGGCGAAACCCTTTCCGTTACTCGATCTCGATGTCGACGGGCACGATGCCGTCGAAATGCTTTCGTTGAAAATTCCACTCCGTGACCGGTTGCTTGCGGCCCTTTTCGTCGGTGCCGCGGGCCATCAACGTATGGTGTCCCAGCGTGGCCTCCCACAGGTAGGACCAGCGTCGCCACAGGAACCGGTCGGCGTGCTCTTCGATGTGTGCGTCGTTCCAGGTTTCGCCATTGTCGGTGGACACCTCGACCCGGACCATGGCCCCTTCGCCGCTCCAGGCCAGTCCACGGATCGCGTACGATCCTTTCGGCAAGGGTGACTCCTCTTCCAGAGGCTCGGTGATCACGGTCTTTACGCCCAGGGCCGTCATCATTTCCTTGTTCGGATCGTCGGGTCCCTTGCCCGATACGAAATAGTGGGTCTGGTGGTAGCAGTCCGGCATGTGATCCATGACTTCGATCTTGTGGATCCACTTGACCCACCAGTTGCCGGCCCACCCCGGCACCACCATGCGTACGGGCGCACCATGAACGTGGGTCATGTATTCACCATTGTGAGCCCAGGCGAGGATGGTCTCGGGGTCCATCGCCTTCTCGATCGGTAGCCCCTTGTCGTAGTTTATGACCCCGGGATCGTGAACCTCGAAATCGGTACGGCCCACTGAGCGGTACTGGATGGTGGGATCGGGGCGGCCCATGTCGAAACCCTCGACACGGATGGCAACAGCCGAATCCTTCACACCGGCCCGGTTCAGGACTTCGCCGAGTCGCGTCCCGGTCCACTCCCCGCCTGATACGATGCATGTGGCCGGAATCAGCGCGTTCAATTCTTCCATGTCGAGATCGTCGTTGTCCGCCATACCGTGCCAATCGACACCTTCGACATCCTCTCGCACCTGGCGCGAGGGTTTCGGGATGTTGCCACCCTTCTTCCGAGATTCGAGATAGTCCCAGAATTCTGTGTCGTCGCCGGCACATTCCGTTACCGCGCGCACCGTATGCCCGGGGAGCTTGCGAAGGTCCTCGAGCGTATAGGTCATGGGATTCTCGACTTCACCGAAAATCTCGAAGGTGTAGTCCTCCGGGTGCACCGGCTCGGGCATTTGAAGTTGCGCGACGATGTAGTAGGCGTCGGTCGGCGTGATCAGACCCTCGAGCTCAAGAAACGGGGTCCGGGCATGAATTGTCCGGCCTTCCTGATCCTTGCTTGGTGCGAGCCGGTACCGCTTGCGGTCCGGCCAACCCATTACCCAATCACCTTCAATCTCTCTGCGCGGCATGCTCAACCTCTATTTTATGGCGGTGACCGCCCGCCCTCTTGGTATCGACGAAGCCGGTATCACGGTCTGACCATCAGAATAGCAGTCGCATTGCGTGATGGGGAGATGAGGCCGGGCCGAACTTGCAGAACGCCTGCAAATTCGCAATCCTCCGCGTCCTTACCGAAAGGAACTACGGTCTCTGTCGTTTCATCTCACCCTCATCCCGTCCTACTCCCTGGGCAAGGAGAGGGAGCCAGGCGTCCACTGCCGAGCGCGGTTAGAAAGAGGAACGAGGCTCTTTCAGAAACTCGAGCTCTTCAGCACTGGACTCCCGGCCGATCGCTTCATTGCGGTGGGGAAATCGGCCGAAGCGCTCGATGATCTCGCAGTGCCGATAGACCGAAAAATGGGCCTTCTCCCGAAACTCCACATCGAAGTCCGGCAGGATCTCGGAGTACAGCGCCACGCACTTGCGCTGATCAGCGAGATTTTCGCTGTGTTCGAACGGCAGATAGGTGAACAGGCGCTGCACGGTCACGAAGTCTCGATCGATTCCGCGATCGATCGCACGGCGGGCAATCGATCGGGCCTTGGCATCGGCCGCGAACGCCTTGGGAAGTCCCCGGAATATGTTTCGGGGAAACTGATCGAGCATGACGATCAGGGCCAGAGTTCCCCCGGGCGTGGCCTCCCAGGAATCGTAGCTCCCCGCCGACGCTTTCGCCACATCCTTGCCGAACCGCGTGCGGATCTCGGCATCGAATACCTCGTCCTTCTGGAACCACGCTTCGCGGTGTTCGCCGAACTCCTGAGCATTGGGATCGCCAAACCAGAATTCCAGGATGTCAGTGTATTCCGTCATGTCTCTACCCGAAGCTCGACCGCGGTTCCTCGAGAAATGCGGCCTCAATGGCACTGGTCACTCGCACCAGCGTCTGATTGCGGTGCGGGAACCTCCCAAACCGCTCGATGATTTCGCAATGCCGGTGGATCGCAAATTCGAAGCGATCGTACAGCGCGCCTTCGAAGCCTTCCAAGATATCCACCATGTTCGGAAGACCCCGGAAGATATTGCGTGGAAACTGATCGAGAGCGATTGTCAGCGCCAGCGCACCCTCGGGCGTCTCCTGCCACGTATCGAAGCTGCCGAAAGAGGCCCTTGCCACCAGCTTGCCAAAGCGCGATCGCACCTCGGCATCGAAGGCGCTGTCCTTGCCGAACCAGGCTTCCCGAAACTTGCCAAAACCATCACTGCCCGGTTCGCCAAACCAGAGATCAAGGACGTCAGTGATCTCCGCCATTACCGGCATCTCACCGGAATGAATTCCGGTCCAGCCGGCACCGCAGTCAATTCTTCGATTTGTCGACCAGCTTGTTCTCGGAAATCCACGGCATCATGGCGCGCAACCGTTCACCAACTTCTTCGATGTCGTGTTCGGCCGCCAACGAGCGCATGGTCTTGAAGCTCGTCTGCCCGACCCGGTTCTCCAGCATCCACTCGCGCGCAAAGTTGCCGGATTGAATCTCATTCAGGATACGCTTCATCTCAGCCTTGGTCTCGTCCGTCACCATACGGGGACCGCGAGTGTAGTCACCGTACTCCGCCGTGTTGGAGATCGAGTACCGCATGTTGGCGATGCCGCCCTCATAGATGAGGTCGACGATGAGCTTCACCTCGTGAAGGCATTCGAA
>DEBC01000091.1:17058-26571 GCA_002348365.1 Alphaproteobacteria bacterium UBA2966
ACGACCTGTTCGCCGAACAGATCGGTCTCGCATTCTTCCTTAAATGTCGTCTCGATGATCCCGGCACGTCCACCGCCGATCGCACAAGCATACGACAATCCGATCTCCTGGGCGTTGCCGGATGAGTCCTGTTGTACTGCGAGGAGACAGGGCACACCCCCGCCCCGCTGGTACTCCGAGCGAACCGTGTGGCCCGGGCCTTTCGGCGCAATCATGAATATGTCGAGATCGTCCCGTGGCTCGATCAGCCGGAAATGAATGTTGAGTCCGTGTGCGAATGCGAGGGCCGACCCCGGCTTGAGATTCCCGGCCAAATGGTCGTTATAGAGTTCGGCCTGCAGTTCGTCCGGCGCCAGAACCATGACGACATCAGCCCACGCCGCCGCGTCGGCCGGTGTCATGACCTCGAACCCGGCATCCTTCGCCTTCGCGGCGCTGGCTGAGTTCGGGCGGAGGGCAACGCGAACTTCGCCGACCCCGGATTCCTTCAAATTATGGGCATGCGCATGTCCCTGGCTGCCATATCCGACGATCACGATCTTCTTGCCCTTGATCAAGTTCACGTCGGCGTCGCGGTCGTAATACACACGCATTTCTGCGTCCTCCCTTTTTCTGAATCCATCTACCCGTCGCTGCCAAGCGGTCCCGCTCGGCCTTCGTCAGAGGTGGGCTACATGGGTCTCGTGCCCCTTGAGATCGCCACAACCCCCGTCCGGGATACGTCGACGAGCCCCAGGGGCTTCATCAATTCGATAAAGGCATCGAGCTTGTCAGTCGATCCCGTCATCTCGAAAACAAAAGACTCGGCCGTGCTGTCTACCACGCGGGCCCGGAAAATATCAGCAATGCGCAGACTTTCGACTCGCTTATCCCCGGTTCCCCGAACCTTGATCAATGCCAGCTCCCGCTCCACCGAAGGTCCGTCGACGGTCAGATCCATGACCTTGTGGACGGGTACCAAACGTTCGAGCTGTGCCTTGATCTGCTCAATCACCATCGGCGTGCCCGACGTCACCAATGTGATGCGCGAGAGCTTCTCCTCGGTGTCCACCTCGGCGACCACCAGGCTCTCGATGTTGTAGCCACGTCCCGAGAACAAACCGATGACGCGTGCAAGCACGCCGGCTTCATTGTCTACCAGGACAGCGATGGTGTGATAGCGCTCTTGGGGTTCCAAGGTGATTTCCTTCGGCGAGACGGGGCCGGAAACGTCCCGGGCCACCGACCCGGGAATTCACAGCCGCTGGCTCAGACCATCGCCAATCCGTCTTCGTTGACCTCTGCCTCCCCATTGGGCCCAAGCAGCATGTCGTAGTGCGCCGACCCCGCCGGAATCATCGGGAAGCAGTTTTCATCCGGGTCCACCTGAATGTCGGCTATCACCGGACCATCGGTCTCGATCATCTCCTCGATGACCTTGTCGAGCTCTCCCGGCTTACTGGCGATGAGGCCGGTCACGCCGAACGATTCCGCCAGTTTCACGAAATCGGGCAGCGAATCCATATAGCTTTCGGCATAGCGGCCCCCGTGGAGAAGTTCCTGCCATTGACGAACCATGCCCATGTATCGGTTGTTCAGCAGGAAGATCTTCACCGGTGTACGGTGCTGCACGGCCGTCGACAGTTCCTGGATACACATCATCAGCGATGCCTCACCAGTCACGCAGATGACGGTGGAATCGGGGTGGGCAACCTGAACACCGATCGCCGCCGGCAGGCCGTATCCCATCGTACCCAGGCCACCTGACGTCATCCATCGGTTGGGCTTGTCGAAGGGAAGAAACTGCGCCGCCCACATCTGGTGTTGGCCGACATCGGTCGTCACGTAGGTATCCTTCTCCTTGCTTAGTTCGCGCAGACGTTCCAGGGCGTACTGAGGCTTGATAAGGCCATCGCCCTGCTCGTAGCGAAGACTGTTACGGCTGCGCCACTTGTCGATCTGGCTCCACCAGTCCTCAACGGCCTGGGAATCCGCCTTTCGCCCCGACGCTTTCCAGACCTTGATCATGTCCTCCAGCACATGGGCGCAGTCACCGATTATCGGGACGTCGACTTGAACGTTCTTGTTGATGGACGACGGATCAATGTCGATGTGGATCTTCGTGGACCCTTTGCTGAATTCATCGAGCCGACCGGTGATCCTGTCGTCAAACCGCGCACCCACGGCGACCATGACATCGCAACCCGCCATGGCGAGATTGGCCTCATAGGTGCCATGCATACCGAGCATGCCGAGCCATTGGGAGTCCGATGCCGGAAAACAACCCAGGCCCATCAACGTGCTGGTAATGGGATATCCCGTAAGGCGGACGAATTCAGTCAACAGCTGCGAGGCTGCGGGACCGGAGTTCACCACTCCACCGCCGGAGTAGAACATGGGACGCTTCGCCTCGAGCAACAGCTCCACAGCCTGCTCGATGGCCGTCAGGTCGCCCTTCAACTGAGGACGATAGGTCTTGTGGCGGATGGCCTCGGGCGCCACGTATTCACCCTCTGCTATCGAGACATCTTTGGGAATGTCGACGACCACCGGGCCGGGCCGGCCCGAGTTCGCCACGTAAAACGCCTCGTGGATGGTCCGCGCCAGGTCGTTGACGTCTTTCACGAGATAATTGTGCTTGGTGCAGGGTCGCGTGATGCCGACCGTATCGGCTTCCTGAAAGGCGTCATTGCCGATCAAGTGCGTGGCAACCTGTCCGGTCAGGCACACCATGGGAATGCTGTCCATCATGGCATCGGTCAATCCGGTGACCGCATTGGTTGCGCCAGGACCGGAGGTCACAAGGACCACACCGGCCTTACCCGTGGAGCGTGCATAACCTTCCGCCATGTGGGTCGCTCCCTGCTCGTGTCGCACGAGCACGTGACGAATCCGGTTCTGCTGGAACATGGTGTCGTAGAGTGGAAGTACAGCGCCGCCCGGGTACCCGAAAATGACATCGACTCCCTGATCTTCAAGAGCCTTGAGGACGATATGTGACCCCGACATGCACGCGTTAGGCATTCTTTTGTTCCCACTATTGCGACGAAACCACCCGGCGCCGTTCAGCCCCAGGCGGTCAAAAAAAACCGGGCCGTCGCGTCGCCGCAACTGAACGCCCAGGCCCGGAAATTCCGCGACAAACTATCCCTTGCCGTTCAAGGGGTCAATATAAACTGACGAATAAATGAAAAGATTTCTGGAAAAAAACTTTCCAAATCTTGCGCTACATATTTCTGCCAATCCGCCATCCTGTTCCGTGCCCAGGTCATCTGGCGTTTTGCGTAGCGCCGCGTCGCCTGTTGGCCCGCCGCGATCGCGTCATCCAGAGAGGTATCGCCATGCAGATGTCCCGCAATCTCCCGGACGCCCACCGCTTTCATCAGGGGGTGTGATTGAGGGATCGATTGCAACAGCAGGCGGCTCACTTCTTCCAGTGCGCCCTCGGCGATCATCCGTTCGAACCGCCGATCACATTTGGCGTAGAGGATTTCGCGTGGCGGCATCAGAACGATCCTGGCAACAGCATCGGGTGCGCCCATGGACCGTTGATCGTCGCGCTGCCATTCCGCCAGGGACCGACCCGTGGCCTCGATGACCTCCCAGGCACGCAGCATGCGCTGAGGATCAGAAGGTCGTACCCTGGCCGCCATCGCCGGATCTCCTTCCGCCAGTTCAGTGTGAAACTGAGCATTACCCAATTGATCGAGCCGTTCACGGCCTTGTTGCCGAATGGCATCAGGAATGTCGGGAACCTGCGCCAGGCCATCCGTCAGCGCCTGGAAATAGAGACCGGTGCCGCCGACAACGATGGGCAACCGTCCAGCCTCGTGTGCCTTGGCGATTTCATGGGCGGCAAGGTCGCGCCAACGACCCGCCGAGCATCGCTGGCTGCCCGAAAAAATGCCGTAGAGACGGTGGGGGACCTTTTGCTCTTCATCACCGGAAGGCCGCGCGGTAAGAACTCTCAGGTCACGATAGACCTGCATGCTGTCCGAATTTATGATCGTCGCCCCACCCGACGGCTCCAGTTCCTGGGCCAGGGCCAGCGCAAGCTGGGATTTGCCACTGCCTGTGGGGCCGGCAATCAAGACACTACGTGGGGACGTGCGGCTTGGCATCGGTTCTACGCCTTGAAACTGCCCGTATCGCGCATGCTAATCCACGTCCTTCAGATGCGTTGCACTTGATCGTGAGGAACCGATTTGACCTACGTGGTCACACTCATCAGTGATCCGAACATAACGCCGATCACCTCCGCGGTCATCGAAGCGGTGCGCAATGCACTGGAGAATGCGGGCGAACGAACCGGCGACCCGGACTGGTTGTCAGAAGGCCGGGCCTGCGATATGTCCTTCGGCAGCGACGTTCCCGGCGACAACTTACGCGTGGTCCGCTCGGCCCTGAATGGCGCCGCCATCAATGCAGCCATTCAGACGTCAGACCATCGCCGCAAGAAGCTTCTGGTCGCCGATATGGATTCCACCATCATTCAGCAGGAATGCATCGACGAGATCGCCGACTTCGTAGGTTGTCGTGCCGAAGTCTCTGCCATCACGGAACGTGCCATGCGGGGCGAACTGGACTTCCCAGAAGCCGTCCGTGCCCGGGCTTCGATGTTTGCGGGACTGGATGCAGACGCGCTCGACCGTGCTTATTACGAACGCATCACGCTGACGCCGGGCGCCGAGACCCTGGTGCGTGTCATGCGTGACAACGGGGCCGTTACGGCACTCGTGTCGGGCGGGTTCACACAGTTCACAGGCCGCGTCGCGGAACGGACAGGGTTCGATCATCATCACGGGAACGAACTCGAGATCACTTCAGGCAAGCTCACCGGCAGGGCTATCGAACCCATCAATGGCGGTGAGACGAAGGTAGAGTTGCTGAACCACTACTGCCGGGAACTCGGCATCACGCCCGAACTCGCCCTCGCGGTGGGAGATGGGGCCAACGATATCCCCATGATCGAAGCTGCGGGTCTGGGAGTGTCATTCCATGGGAAACCCCGTGTCGCGGCAGCGTCCGATGCGCAAATCCAGTTTGGCGACCTCACCGCACTGCTCTACCTGCAGGGATACCGCGACGCTGAGATATACGGGTGATAGCGCGGCAAGGCCCGCCTAGATCCCCGGTACTCATATTTGGGCGGGAGGGAGAAGCTGAATTTGTACTGCGATCAATGCACGCATGAATGTGACCTTGGCGACCGCTGACAGAGCCACCGAACATCTTCAGCTCCTGACGAGATTGTTCGCTTGTGACCGATGCGGATCAGAATCATCTGAGTTGGTTTCCGTTCAATCGCGAAGCAAGGAACAATGGGGGCGCGTCATGAGGCGCTCCAGGTAGCGGACCAATGCAGGACACTCGTCAAGAAGGTCCTGACGGCGGCCCCAATTCGAACACCATGCCACGATGATGTCGGTCACGGTGAACCGGTCATCAACGAGATAGTCGTGCTCGGCCAAATGGGCGTCCAGCACCGAGGCGGCGCGTTTGAACATCTTGGCATTCTGTGCTAGCCCCGCGCTGATGCGTTCATCCTCGGGCAGCACGTAGGTGTTGACGAAGGAATTCGACAGCCATGCTTCCATTTCAGTCAAGCAGAACGAAACCCACTGGTCGTGCTCGGCGCGGGCGAACGTGCCCGACTTGGCAATCAGATCCGCATCGGGGACACGATCGGCGATGTGGGTACAAATGGCCGCGGATTCGAACAGATTCCGGCCGTCGATGACCGCCACCGGTACCTTGGCCAGGGGGTGAAACTGCCGCAGCTCTTCCCGGCTGGCCAGGTCATTGCGATCGATGAAGGTGTATTCAACGCGGGCTTCGTCCAGTGTCCATTGGTTGGGTTAATGGCTGCGAACCGTTGACTGCGCAGAGCCCTACGGAATACTTGCCCGACCAAAACCGCGTAGTGGTGAGAAATCTCATTGATACTTGAATAGCCGCTTCTGGCTGCACCTGGTCAAAAACTGAGGCGTGAACCCACGACGGCTTGCCAAAGCACAGCAGACACTTTGCACACTTTTAACGAAGCCACAGTTGGTTCAGAATCACCGCGACACAGGGATCAACGTTTCAGGTCGAAAGGCTTCGAAGCGGCCAGCTTCACCCTCTCCGATCACGGAGAGGGTGAGAACAAGGGCATATGAGCGCCGACGGCTAGGTTTTCTCGAGTCGGAGTGCCACAAACCTCAGATCATCGGAGCGCTGGACAAGAAGCAGCACGGATTTTCGGTTGGAATCCTTTGCCTGCTTGACCTTCTCGAGAACCTGGTTCGGAGAGCTCACCTCTTCCTGAGCGACTTCGACGATGATGTCGCCTGCCCGAATACCCTTCTCAGCCGCGGCAGACTCGTCGTCCACCTCGGTGATCACGACACCTTTGACATCGCCACCAATCTCGAACCGCTCACGCAGATCGTTGCTGAGGGAAGAAAGTTTCATGCCGAGCGCCTCGACATTCGTGGCCGAGGAGCTCCCGCCCTGCTCACCACTGGTGAGAGCGGCAACCTCTTCCTCTTTGAGTTCACCGATCTTGACGCTGAGGGTGATCAATCCGCCTTTGCGCCAAACCTCGACCTCAACGGCCTTTCCGATATCAGTCTCGGCGACGATGCGTGGCAGGGCGCGCACCCGGGGAACATCCTTGCCATCGAACTTGAGAATGACGTCACCGGCCTCAAACCCGGCCACCGCGGCAGGCCCGGGATCGAACACGCTGGCAACCAGCGCGCCGCGCGGCTTGTCGAGCGCCAGGCTCTCCGCAATCTCGTCCGTGACCGGCTGAATACGCACGCCGAGCCAACCGCGGCGAGTCTTGCCGAATTCACGAAGCTGCTTGATGACGGGCTTCGCCAGATTGGCGGCGATAGCAAAGCCGATGCCGACGCTGCCGCCCGAAGGCGAGAAGATCGCCGTGTTCACACCGATCACTTCGCCGTCCATATTAAACAGAGGACCACCCGAGTTGCCCCGGTTGATGGATGCATCGGTTTGGATGAAATCGTCGTAAGGCCCCGCGTTGATGTTGCGGGAACGGGCCGAAATGATCCCTGCGGTAACCGACCCACCGAGTCCGAATGGGTTGCCGATGGCCATGACCCAATCGCCGACACGTGACGCGTCGGAATCGCCCAGCTCGACGAAGGGCAGTTCCCCGTCCTCGGGCTCGAGATTCAGTTTGAGTACTGCGAGGTCGGTCTTGGCGTCGCGGCCTAGGACCTCGGCTGTGCGACGTTTGTCGTCGCTGAAAATGACCGTGATCTCGTCGGCTTCGGCGATGACGTGATTATTGGTGATGACGATACCGCTCGGGTCGACGACAAATCCGGAACCCAGTGAGGATACGCGCCGCCGGGGACGGTTTTCGCCCTGGTTGTTCTCGCCATTACCACCCGGACGCTGTCGTTCAAAAAAGTCCTTAAAAAACTCCTCGAACGGCGAGCCTGGAGGAAACTGCGGCATGGGCACCTGCCCACTTCCACCCGTCACCTTTTGCGAGGTGGAGATATTGACCACGGCAGGAGTCAGTTTTTGCGCCAGATCGGCAAAGCTGTCGGGTGCCGAGCGAGCGACGGCCACCGTCGACCAAACCAACGACGCGGCGATGGCTGCCACCCCGAGGCCCCGCCGGAATGATCCGTCGATCGACGAAACGGGCCGGGATTCGCGAATTTTCAATGTAGCAATCGGGTCGCTAATCAATTTTCCAGTCCTTCTAATCGAGCCGTCGCAATTTCGACGGCGCCAGGGTTCCAACCGGCGTCTCAGAGGTATGGGTTCGCTGGGTCTGAATCAAGTGCCAAGACCACCCTCATGAAACGCATCCTGTTTCGATAGATAGCGTCAATTGTGGATTCAATTTGGCCGAAATCGGACTGTTCGCCGGTCGATTTGTGACCATTCTGGGGCACATCCCATTAGCCCTTGAGCAACCAAACCACTCCAAATCCGGCAACGGCAAGGCACAGCCCCGCTCCCCGAAGCATTCCATTGGGTTGCTCGATGGCCGTAGCCATCATGCGCTTCATGCCATCCGGAAAGAGTGCATAGAGCGCTCCCTCCAGCACCATTACCAAGCCCAGGGCGAGACCAAGCTCGTACACGATATCGTGACTACTTCACCCTGGCGTCTCGACAAGAACCACGGGCTCCGGCGTTCCGAATGCCTTAGCGGCTCCCACCCTGGTTTCCTTCGCCCAAAATACTTCCGAAGTAGCGAAAGAAATCCGAGTCAGGAGACAGCACCATGGTCGTGTCTTCGCCGCCGAGGGATTCCCGATAGGCCTGCATCGACCGATAGAACGTGAAAAAGTCGATATCCGTCCCGAACGCCTCGGCGAAAATTCGCACGGCGTTCCCATCTCCCTCACCTCGTAAGATCTGGGCTTCTTTTTGAGCTTCTGCGATTAAGACAGTTTTCTCACGGTCCGCACGAGAGCGAATGCGCTGGGAGATCTCAGCACCCTGCGCGCGGAACTCACGAGCCTCGCGTTCACGTTCGGTCTTCATCCGCGCATAAATTGCCTGGTTATTGGCTTCTGGCAAATCCGCACGCCTAATGCGAACGTCTGCGACAGAGATTCCAAGATCCTTAGCTTCCGTGTTTACACGTTGGGCAATTTGACCCATCAATGCGGCACGTTCACCAGTAAGTACTGACTGTAACGGCACCGTGCCGATAACCTGGCGAAGACTAGAGGTAAGTAAGGCATTCAATCTCTGTTGCGCAACGCGCTCGTTACCAACCGTCTGATAGAAGCGCAACGGATCGGAAATTCGGTAGCGAAGGAAGGCATCAACGACAAGGCGCTTCCGATCCGATGCAATTACCTCTTCGCCTGTTCCATCGTAGGAAAGCATTCGCTTATCAAGAAAGATAACGTTCTGAACGAATGGGATTTTGAAGTGAAGACCCGCGTCTTTCACGACACGTTTAGGATTGCCAAATTGTAGAACGAGTGCCTGTTGCGTTTGATGGACGGTGAATAACGAGCTGAAAGCGATGATGCCCCCACCCAACAGTATAATTCCTAAAATCGCTAGAAAACGGCGGTTCATTTTTCGTCTCCCGAACGCTTCTGCAGCTCCTGCAGCGGCAGATAAGGCACGACCCCGCTACCCGAACTATTGTCGATGACAATTTTATTGATGCCTTTGAGCACCTCTTCCATCGTCTCAAGATAGATACGGCGCGTCGTGACATCCCGAGCGCGATCAAACTCCTCGTAAACTGCAAGGAATCGATTGGCATCACCTTCTGCCCTTGCCACAACTTCCTGACGGTAACCTTCGGCTTGCTGAAGCATCTGCTCAGCCTCACCACGAGCACGCGGGAGAATGTCGTTAGCGTAAGCTTCAGCTTCATTCCGCTGCCGTTCTAGATCAGCACGGGCTCGCTGAACATCTCGAAACGCGTCGATGACGGCACCGGGCGGGTCAACCTTCTGCAGCCTGGCTTGCTGGATCAGGATACCGGCCTCATAGGAATCCAGAATATCCTGGGTCAAGGTTCGAACGTTC
>DEBC01000103.1:0-18562 GCA_002348365.1 Alphaproteobacteria bacterium UBA2966
CATGCTGTCAACGCTCGCGCTCAATATCACCGCTTATGCGCAGCAGTTCGCAGCTGTCGCTATCGTGGTCTATGGGGTCATCCTGATCAGCCAGGGCGAGCTGTCGATGGGCGGCCTGATCGCTTGCGTGATCCTGAACGGCCGGGCAGTGGCAGCCCTGGCCCAGGTCGCCAGCTTGCTCGTGCGTCTTCATCATGCCCGCGCGTCATATCGCTCGCTGAACGGCATTCTCCGCCTCCCGGTGGAGCGCTCGACGGCTCGTACCTTTCTACATCGTCCCCGTCTCCAGGGACGGATTGAGTTCCGCGGCGTCAGTTTCAATTACTCAGGACAGAGTTTTCCCGCCCTGCGCGATGCTTCGTTCGTCATCGAACCCGGTGAGAAGGCGGGAATCATCGGGCGGGTCGGCTCGGGCAAGACCACCGTGGCAAAGATGGTGCTGGGGCTCTATACCCCCGACGATGGGACCGTCCTGCTGGACGGGACGGAGGTACGTCAAATCGATCCCGTCGACCTCCGCTCCAATATTGGCGTGGCCCCCCAGGACGTCATTCTGTTCGGCGGCACGGTGCGCGAAAACATCGCCTTCGGCCAGCCACACGCCACCGACGAACGTGTCCTCGAGGCGGCGCGACTTGCGGGCGTCGAGGAATTCGTCGCGACGCATCCCCAGGGTTACGATATGCCAGTCGGCGAGCGCGGAGAGGGCCTGTCCGGCGGCCAGCGGCAAGCCATTGCCGTGGCCCGCGCCCTGCTGGGCGATCCACCCATTTTGCTGCTGGATGAGCCCACCAACCACATGGATCACGGCGCTGAGACATTGCTGCGGACGAACCTCGAGACATGGGCACAGGACAAGACGCTTTTGTTGATCACGCACCGCGTTTCGATGTTGCCGCTGGTTGACCGTTTGATCGTGCTGGATGGCGGGCAGGTGGTCGCGGACGGCGAAAAGCAGAAGGTGCTCGACGCGATCAGCGACGGACGCGTCTCAGCGATAGAACGATAGCCCATGGCGAGCCAAACCGACGACAGCGCTTTCGTCGCCGACCTCAAGTCGGCAACGACCCGTGGACCGGCAGCCTGGGCGAATGCCTTGTTCATCGTGATCGTGATGTTTTTCGTCACGGCCATTGCATGGATGTATTGGGCCACCTTGGACGAAGTGACCAACGGGATCGGCCGGGTCATCCCACCCAGCCAGACCCAGATCGTCCAGAACCTGGAAGGCGGTATCCTGGCAGAGATCCTGATTGCCGAGGGAGAACTGGTCGAGCCGGAACAGATTCTTTTGCGGATCGATGACACCAACTTTTCTTCCAGCCTGAGGGAGAACACGGCCCGCTATGTCGCACTCCTCGCCAAGACCGTTCGCCTGGAAGCCGAGGTCGCGGGTTCGAAACCCGATTTCCCGGCCGAACTGACGACGCATTCTCAAGTTACCGAAAACGAGTCCGCGCTCTACCGGGCCCGTCGCTCAGAGCTTCAATCGGCGGTTGCCGTGCTGCGGCGCCAGGAAGACCAGCGCAAACAGGAACTCATCGAGCTCGAAAGCCGTGTCGGCAAATTGGGTGAAAGCCTCGGCCTGGCCCAAGAAGAACTCGGCATCCTCGAACCGATGGTCGAGAAAGGTGTTACCTCGAAGGTCGAATTGCTGCGCCTGCGCCGGCAGGTGACTGAGCTCGAACGCGAGCGTGAAGCATCGGTCCTGGCCATACCGCGCGCCAAGTCTGCCCTGGCAGAGATCGCCCGCCGGATCGAGGAAAGGCGAGCCACCTTCACGAGTGAGGCACAGGCAGAACTCAATGACACGCGCGTCAGGCTTTCGGCGCTCAAGGAATCGCTGGCCGCCGTCGAAGACCGGGTCGCCCGCACGGAGGTCCGGTCTCCGGTACGCGGAACGGTCAAACAGCTCAAGATCAACACGGTTGGTGGAATCATCCAGCCTGGCATGGATCTGGTGGAGATCGTTCCTCTCGAGGACAACCTGTTGATCGAGGCGTCGATCCGCCCCTCCGACATTGCCTTCCTGCGGCCCGGACAGGACGTCAAGGTCAAGTTCACGGCATACGACTTCGCCCAGTACGGTGCGCTCGCAGGCCAGCTGGAGCACATCAGCGCGGACACCATCGTCGACGAAGCGGGGGAGAGCTTCTATCAGATCCGGGTCAGGACCGAGCGAAGCCACCTGGGTAACGTGCATGATCCCCTGCCCATCATTCCGGGCATGGTCGCCGAGGTGGATATCCTAACCGGCAAGAAGACCGTTCTCGACTACCTCCTGAAGCCGGTCCTGCGGGCCCGCGAGAGAGCCCTCAGGGAACGCTGATCAGGGTCGACCTAAAACCCTTCGCCAAGCTCCACGACGAGGTTGTAGCGCTCATCAACGCGGGCCTGGGCACCAATGCCGAGAACGCAGGTTGATTCTCGTTCTTCGATCAGCGCCGGTCCCTCAAGGGTATCATCCGGTGCCAGTGCATAGCGGTCGTAAGTCGGACAGTCGACGAAATCACCTGCTTGCGGAAAGTAGGCACGACGGCTGCCTTTCCGAGCCGTTTGGCCCTCAGAACCCGCGACAAGGAATTTCGGCGTGCCGGCATCGCCTGGTTCCGGGCCCCTCGCCTCGACCTTCCAGTTGACGACTTCGAGACGTTCATCGAGGCCCGGGACAGAAAAAATTTCCTGATAGCGCTTCCCGAATTCTTCCGGAATAGCCGATCGCATGGCGCTGGAATCGGATGTGTCGGGCAGAGTCACCTCAATCTCGAAACCCTGCCCTTGATAGCGAAGATCGAGACGATGGATGACAGTAATGTCCTCTTCGGAAACGCCGGCCTCGCGCAACAGTCCGGTGGCCTCCTCAGCCAGGGAACGATAGTGGCGGTCATACCAATCGTCCTCTAGCGCATCGACAAACGTCAGGTTGGTTCGCGCAACATCGAAGGACAGTGGCGTCACCAGAAGACCGAGCGCAGACATGACACCCGCGGCGGGCGGGAAGATCACGCGCGGCACTTTGAGTTTGGCAGCGATGCTGTGCGCGTGGACGGGGCCTGAACCGCCAAAAGCGATCATGGTGCAGCCACGGTAATCGAAGCCACGCTCGGCTGCATGAACCCGGAATGCTCGAGCGACATCCTCGTTGATGGTCTCGTGGATACCCCAAGCAGCTCGAGCGACTGAAACATCGAGGAACTTGGCGATGTGGTGGTCGATGGCACTCTCGGAGGCCCGTGCATCGAGCGGCATGTCGCCGCCCAGGAAGAAATCCGGATCGAGATATCCGAGAACGACATTTGCGTCGCTTAGCGTCGCAGCCTCGCCACCTCTGCCGTAGCAGGCGGGTCCCGGGTCGGCACCGGCGCTGCGCGGCCCGACACGGATCATGCCCCGTTCGTCGACCTCGGCGATGGAGCCTCCGCCCGCCCCGATCTCGATCATGTCAATAACCGGAATCTTGATGGGGATGCCGCTGCCCGGCTTGAACTCGTGCACCCGGGCCACTTCCAACTCGTAGGTGCGAAGAGGGACGTCATCCCGCACCAGGGCGCCCTTCGCTGTGGTCCCGCCCATGTCGAAGGAAAGTATGTCAGGAATTCCAAGCGCCTTGCCGTGGCGTGCCGACATCAACGCTCCGGCGGCAGGTCCTGACTCCATCATGCGCACCGGAAAACGGCGTGCCGTCGCCGGTGTCACCATGCCGCCATTGGAAGCCATCATGTTGAGGTAGCCCCTGAAGCCCATGTCCTCAAGACCGCTTTCTATGCGTGCGAGGTAGCGGTCGAGGATGGGTTGCGTGTAGGCGTTGGCCGAAGCCGTTGTCCAGCGCTCGAATTCCCGCCAGTGAGGGAACACTTCCGACGAGGTCGAGACGGACAGATTGGGAAAGAGTTCGGCTACCGCATCCCGCGCGGCGATCTCGTGAGCAGGATTAATGTAGGAATTAATGAAACAGATCGCGAGCGCTTCAATGCCGTGTTCGTCCAAAAGCTCACGCGTCATCTCAATTACGCTGGCGGGATCGACTTCGCGCTCGGCACTTCCGTCGAACAGGATGCGCTCGTCCACCTCGCGACGCCGGACGCGGGGGACCAGCGGCTCGGGAAATCCCGGTGTCAGGTCATAGAGATCGTAACGGCGCTCGAGCTTCATCTCGGGGATGTCCCGGAAGCCCTTCGTGACCAGCATCCCGGTCGGCGAGCCTCGCCGCTCAATCACAGCATTGGTGACCAGTGTCGTGCCGTGGACGACGGCTTGCAGTTCGGCGAAGGAAACCCCCGAATTCGCGAGTAGCGTGCCCATTCCCTCGATTACGGCAAGTGAAGGATCCTGCGGGGTGGTCAGTTGCTTGTGGATAGCCACGATGCCACCGTCCTGCGAGAACAGCGCGAAATCCGTGAACGTGCCGCCAATGTCGACGCCGATTTGGTAGGTCATGATGGAGAATCCGCCCAGGAGATTCGTGAAACCGGTCTAGGCCACGCGGCGCGCCGTTCGAGTGTTCACGTCGACCTCCACGCCGTAATCAACCCGGGCACTTTCCACGCTCACGTATCCTTCAAGGACGTCGTTCAATACCCGTTCCGGCTCGCGCTCGCTGGCCGCACCGAAGCCACCACCGCCAGCTTCCACCACTCTAACGCGATCGCCAGGCGCCATCAGGTAGCGGTCCTTAGGGTGTAGATGCCGATCGTTCGCCTCATACCGGGCAAGCTGACCATCGGAAGCGCCGTGATAACCCTTCGCCGGGAAATCCGTCCGATAGCCCATCGGAAAGACTGTCAACGTGTGACCACTGTCATTTCGAATGACGACCTCCTGCCCGACTCCGCCCCGCCTGCGGCCGACACCGCCGCTGTCCGGAACAAAGACCTTGCTCTCCACAGTCATACTCGTGAGTGCTTCCCACACCTCAACAGGAACGACACCAATCGTGGTCGGGGTCGACGTCGTCTCCGATCCGTCAGCAGACATAGCGCCGCCGACGCCGCCGGTTGCCGTAAAGATGTCTGAAATCTCACGTCCATCGCGATTACGGCCCTGGACAGTCAGATGACCCAGCATGCCACTGTCGGCCTGAACCACATCCGGCACCGCTTCGGCAAAAGCGCCGAAGATCAGCGACGGAATGAAGTGCACCACGAGGTGCCGTCCGGCAGTCGGCGATGGCGGACGCGCGTTCAGGATGCATCCCTCCGGCGCCGTGATTGTGATCGGGGCGAGAAAGCCCTGATTGTTGGGAATGCCGCTGGCCATCAGACACTTGAGGGAAAAGTACGTCCAGGCCGAGGTGATGTTGAGAGCGCAGTTGATGCCGCGGCTAACGGAGGGTCCGGTACCATCGAAGTCAATCCGCAGGTCGCCGCCATCCACAGTGACGCTGCAGGCAAGCGTGACCGCATCGTCAAACCCTTCGATCTCGATCTTGTTCCGGTACTCGCCATCCGGGATGGTGCGAACCTGTTCGCGCATGGCGTGTTCGGATTGTCGGCGGATGGCCTGCGACAGCGTCTCCAGGTCATCGAGCCCATATTCGTCCATGAATTCGACGAGCTTCTGACCGCTGACCTCATTGCAGGAGACATTGGCCATGATGTCGCCGACGACCTGTTCCGAGACGCGCACGTTGGCGCGAATGAAGTCGAACACGAGATCGTTGGGCCTGCCGCCCACCATGAGCTTGCAGACCGGAATGCGCAAACCTTCCTGATAGATGTCGGTGGCTGCCGCCGTGTAGCCGATACCGCCGATATCGGGCAGGTGCGAGATGCTCATGGTGTAACCAACAATGCGGCCGTTCCGGAAAGCGGGCCGCATAACGCAGATGTCGAAGTAATGCCCCGTGCCCTGCCAGGCATCGTTGGTGGCGAGCACGTCTCCGGGATTCAAGGTTTCAGGCGGGTACCGATCCAGAATGTGCCGCAGGGTCGCGGGGCCCGTCCCGGTGAAGGACGGCAGGCTCTTGGTCCCCTGGGCAATGGAGTTGCCCTCGGCGTCGAACAGGATGGCCGTGAGATCCAGGCACTCCCGGAGAATTGTCGAGAATGACGAGCGCAACATGACAGATACGCCCTCGTCCGTGATGGAGATCAATCGGTCCCAGAGGATGCCCAGGGTAACCGGATCCAGTTCCGTCTGCGTGCTGGCCTGTAGGGGCTCGGCGGCTTGAGTCATGTTTTCAACTGCCGTAATCGATCGACGTGATCCACGCCGGGTCTTCGTGTTTGGCCCAATAGAGTGCGTCCAGGCGCCGGGTCGTCTCGCGCGGCATGCCGTTTGCGATGACGTGACCGTTCACCTCGGTAATGCCCACAACACCGCCCGCGCCCGTGCACAGGAACGCTTCGTCGGCGTACAGCAGGTCGTCGATGGAAACCGTGCCCAGACCCGCGGGAATACCGATTTCCTCGCAGAGTTCGAGGACGGACTTTCGGGTCACGCCCTCGAGCACACCTTCGCCGGGTGACGTCGCGCGGCCATCCTTGATGACGAACACGTTGAACCCGAGGCCTTCGGTGATGTTGCCGTACTGGTCAGGGAGAATCACCTGGTCGGCACCCGCGTCATAGGCCTCGAAGATACCGCTGACGAAATCAAGCCGATTGTAGTTCTTGATCGTGGGGTCGATGCACTCCGGCGGAATGCGGGGAGTCGAAGCCACGTGAATGTGCATCCCGCGTTCACGTTGCTCGTCGGTCATGAAGAACGTGTAGGGAACCGAATAGACGAACATCTGGTTCAATGCGTCACGCGGGTTACGCGAGAAGGTTGGCGGTTGAAGTCCGCGTGTACACACCAGCTTGACGAAGGCATCACGAAGTCCCGGTCTCCGCACGCACTCGACCATGACCTCGGTCAGGCCATGGCGGTCGAAGGGCATCTGAAGTTGCAGCTTGTCGAGCGAGGCGAGAAAGCGATCCAAGTGATCTTCGAGACGAAAGAACGCGCCTTTGTATACGCAGATCACGTCGTAGGTGCAGTCACCGCGCAAAAACCCCCAATCAAGCAAGGATACCTTGGCCTCGGACAGGGGACAGAACTCCCCGTTAACCCACGCGATACCAGGGATCTCGCCTTCAATCGTCGGAAGGGCATTGTCCTGGTTCAGTTCCGCAGCAACGCTCATGCGATCCTCCCTTCATGGTGTGCGACACACCTAAGTGAACATCCCACCTGCAATCTAGCACAAAGGTCGGTCCGAGAGAGCAAACACCGAAGGGCTCGGGTCAGGCGAAGGCCTATTCCCGGATCACCGGGTAGAAGAAACCCTCGGGCCGGACTCCGTCGACGTAAATGTCGACAAACATGTCCGTGATCTCGGCAAGCGCCGGACTCGCCGCAAAAACCGAGTGGGCTTCTTCAGATTCCCAATAGGTGATGGCGATGCGCTTGCCGGAGTCCGACTCACCCGTGAGCTGCGCCCGCAGAATGCCGGGCTGCTTCTCGAGAACCGGAAGTGCTCCGTTCTCGAACATCTCCACGGCCTTGTCCCAGCATTCGGGGCGGCAGTCCCAATGAGCCATTCTTACGAACATTCTCCCTCGTCTCCTGCTCTGTCCGCGAACAGGACACGGTCTGGGAAGGCAGGGCCAATCGACCCGTGCCGGATGTCGTGCTCGCGCTCGCCATCGATGGGCTCTACTACCGGCCGCTCGGCGGGGGGCGATACATACTCGGGCGAGGGCATCCGAAAGAGTACTTCGATATCGACCCTTACAAATTCAAGGAATCGGCCGATGAGGCGTTCATTACCGAGGTGAGTACGCGGCTTGAGAACCGCGTCCCAAGCCTCAGTGGCGCCCGGCTGATCGACGCCTATGCCTCGCTCTATGACGTCACGCCTGACTGGCATCCCTTCATCGGTCCCCGCAGCGGCATTTCCAGTTACTACGATGCCAGCGGCGGCAGCGGCCATGGCTTCAAGTTCGGCCCGGCATTTGGCTCCGAGCTGGCCGGGTGGATCGCCAATGACGAGGTCGCCGAGGACTTCTCCCAGTTCAGCTTCGATCGTCTGGCGGCCGGGAACCCATTCGTGCAAACCTTCGGCGGAAACAGAGGCTAAATCATGCTGCATAGAAATCCGCAGGCATCGACATCGCTGACCGAGGCGGCCGTCGAGACGATTCGCGACCGAATACTCGATCTCACGCTGGAGCCCGGAATTCGGATCGACGAAAAAGTCCTGATGGAGAGATTCTCACTGTCTCGCACGCCGGCGCGCGAGGCTTTGAACCACCTGGTTGCAGAAGGCCTGGTGCAGATTCAACCGAAGAAAGGTGCCTATGTCCGGCCACTGGATGTTTCACATATCCGGCAATTGTTCGATGCCTACTTCGTTTCCGAACGGATGAACGGGTTCTTCTGCCAGACCTCCGATCCTGGTCTGGTCACCGATATCGAGACTCTTCAGAACGCCTATGAAAAGGCGCAGAAGGCTCGCAAGTTCCTGGATATGACGCGCATCAATATGCAGCTACATCTGCGCATCGCTGCTGCAACGCTTAATGAATACCTCTTCGACTTCAGCGCCCGCCTGCAGAACCAGGCCCGGCGACTCAGCTATTTCATATACCTCCACGAAGCAGGCCAGAAGGCGCAGCTAGACCGTCATCAGAATCGAACCCGCAAGGACCACCTGGACATCATCAAGACCATCAAGCGCAATGACAACGACAGGCTCGTGGACGTCATGACGCAACACGCCCAGCTGTTTCATGAGCGCATCATGAGAACGATCGGAGAGACGATGGGCGCTGACGCTCCGTTGCCGCCCAAGGGAGCGGACGGCTAACCGCCCGCCGCCATTTTGTCCTTGCGCCAGATGCGATCCTGGCGTGGCACGGTGGTGTATTGGATGGGCCACATGTCGAATGGCTTGTAGTCCAACTCCTGGGACGCGTGGAGCATCCAGTACGGGTCACGCAGGAACTGACGGCCCAGCGCCACGAGATCCGCTTCTTCCCGTACTAGGATGCCGTTGACCTCTTCGATCGAGTTGATGTTTCCAACGCAGATGGCCGTTATACCCGCCTCGTGTTTGATGCGACGAGCGAAGGGGACGTATCCCAGCGGCGCGGGACGCGCGACAGGCGCCCACTTCGCTGCGCCACCCGAGGACGCAGCGATATAGTCGGCCCCGTGTTCCTTGAAGGCACGCGATATCGCCACCGCATCGTCATCCGTGTTGCCACCTTCGACGAGATCGCTGGCTGAAATTCGCACACCGATGGGAAATTCATCTGGCACGTCGGCGCGCAGCGAGTCGAATACCTCGAGCGGATACTTCAATCGACCGTCCAGGTCCCCTCCGTACTCGTCATACCGCTGATTGCCGATCGGCGAAATGAAGCTCGACAAGAGGTAGCCGTGCGCGCAGTGATATTCGATGGCATCGAAACCTGCTGCCACCGCGTTGAGCGCGGCGCGGCGAAAATCCTCATGCACCTCGTCCATCAGCGCGCGATCCATCTGGGTCGGCACCTGATTGTCGGCACCATAGGGAATGGGCGATGGCGCAATGATGTCCCAGTTGCCCTCGGGCAGCGGATCGTCCTGGCCATGAAACATGCGCTTCGTGGATCCGCGGCGGCCTGAATGGCAAATCTGGACGCCGATCTTGGCGCGCGTGTTCTCGTGTACGAAGTCAGTGACCCGGCGCCAGGCTTCGACCTGGTCGTCACGATAGAGCCCGGCGCAGCCCGGCGTGATGCGTCCGGTTTCGGAGACGCCCGTGCCTTCTGCGACGACATAGCCCGCCCCACCCATGGCGCGCGTTCCGTAATGGACGAGATGCCAGTCGGTCGGACAACCATCGACGGCCGAATACATATCCATGGGTGAGACCACCACCCGATTTTCCAGGGTCACTCCCCGCAACTGATAGGGTTCGAAAAGCGGTGGTGTTCCATTGGTCTCTGACATGGCTCGAACTCCGGTGAAGGTGGTGCTCAACCGTACTTGATCTTCACGGTCCTGCCCGTTGCCGCAGACTCGTACGCAGCAATGATCATCTCGGAAGCGCGGCACCCATCGAGGTAGGTACAGGGCGGGGGATCTCCAGCGACCATGGCGTCAACGAATGTCGATGCAACGTTCTTGTGGAACCGCGGCGTGTCCTTCTTGAATTGCGGCACCGTGTCCGAAATCGTCCACTTCTTCTCATCGTGATCGACCAGCTTTCCGGCCCGTCCCGAATCCTTGGGAACGATGAACGTCTTGAGAAACGCTGTCTCGGTCAGATCGCGAGAGCCGAAATCAACACCTGACACGATGAGCGCACCGTGGGTGCCATAGACCTCAATCGAGTTATCGCCGCCATGGAACTGGAAGGTTGAAACGATTTCGCCGACCAATCCGTTTGCCCATTTGTAGATGGTGATACCCGTGTCCTCGACCTCGTAGCCCTGCGCGGAATTCGAGATGAAGCATGAGACTTCCTCCGGGTCACCGAAGGTGCGGCGGACGAAGTCGGCGGCGTGAGAGCCTTCATCCATCATCGTGCCGCCCCGGCGAGATCCGGGTCGGCGTACCAGGTGCCGCCGAAGAAGGGGCTCGAGGCCCCTGCGTGGCCATGGTGGATGCGCATGGGTGAAAGCGTTCCGAGGTCTCCGCTGTCCAGGATGGCACGGATCTCCTTGTTGATGGGGTCGTATCGGTTGGGATAGGCCTGCATCAGCCAGGAACCGGTTTCCTCGAGGACCGCGCCGATCCGGTCAAGATCCTCCGTCGAAGAGGCCATGGGCTTCTCGAGCAGGATTTTCTTGCCCGCCCGCGCGGCGAGCTCCACCATTTCGGCGTGATGTGTGGTGGGGGCACACATCACGATGGCATCGCATGCGTTGAGCAATGCGTCGCGATCATCCCAGGACTTGTACCCGAGTTCTTTTCCTTTGCTCTCTGTCAGGCCCGGCGTCACGGCCCAGGCGCCAACGAGTTCCGTGTGCGGCGACTCCTGGAAGGCGTCCTGCCAATAATCGGCGTGGATGTGCTCAATTCCGAGAAACCCGACGCGGATTGGATCGGCCATTTCTTTTGCTCCCTCTTACCTCTCGCTCAGCCGCCGGCAGCCAGGCGATCACGTTTCCAGATTCGGTCCTGACGCGGCACCGTCGTGTATTGAATGGGCCACAGATCGAACGGTTGGTGTTCGAGCTCCTGGGACGCGTGCAACACCCAGTAGGGATCGCGCAGGAACCGCCGGCCCAATGCCACGAGGTCCGCGTCTTCACGTTCGAGGATGCCGTTCACCTCATCGATGGTGTTGATGTTTCCAACGCAGATTGAGGTAATGCCCGCCTCGTGCTTTATGCGGCGCGCATAGGGCACGTATCCCAGTGGCGCAGGACGGGCGACCGGCGTCCACTTGGCGGCACCGCCCGAGGACGACGCGACGTAGTCGGCACCCCGATCCTTGAATGCGCGGGCGATCTCAACCGCGTCGTCGTCCGTGTTGCCGCCGTCTGCAAGATCGCTGGCGGAGATCCGCACACCGATCGGCAATTCGTCGGGAAACACCTCTCGCATGGCATCGAACGTGGCCAGAGGGAAGCGCAGCCGGTTGGCAAGCTCGCCGCCGAATTCATCGTTGCGTTTGTTCCCGATGGGGGAGAGGAAGCCCGACAGCAGGTAACCGTGTGCGCAGTGAAGCTCGATAGCGTCGAACCCGGCCGCCGCTGCATTGGCCGCTGCCTGCACGAAATCATCCCGAACCTGATCGATCATCTCCTGATCCATCGCCGTCGGCACCTGGTTGTCATCACCGTAGGGAATAGCCGACGGCGCGATGATTTCCCAGTTGCCTTCGGGCAGGGGATCGTCCTGGCCGTGGTACATGCGCTTGGTCGAGCCGCGGCGTCCGGAATGGCCAATCTGAACGCCGATCTTTGCGCCCGTGTGCTCGTGCACGAAGTCGGTGATGCGTTTCCACGCCGCCACATGATCGTCCCGGTAGAGACCTGCGCAACCCGGCGTGATACGCCCCGGCTCCGACACCGCCGTGTCTTCCGCGACGATAAATCCGGCTCCACCCATGGCCCGCGATCCGTAGTGAACGAGATGCCATTCCGTGGGTGCCCCGTCGACCGCGCAGTACATATCCATCGGTGACACGACGACCCGGTTGGGCAGCGTGATCCCCCGGAGCTCAAATGGCTGGAACATAGGCGGCATCGAGTTGCTGTCAGGCATGACATCTCCTGTCAGTTCTGCCCTGCGAATACGGTGTTGCGGTCTAGGTTACAACAGTGTCCCCGACGACCGCGAGCGCCGCCCTTGGCGCGCCCATCATCGTTGTGAGACAGTGAGCGCGGACAGGCGCCCCGATGCGCTATTCGAAGCAAGAAATTCGATTTCAGGGAGGATCGAGGCGGATGAGACATGCACTGAGAATTCCGAGTTTCGCACTTGGACCCAAGACAGCGTCGCTGCAGGACATGGGCGCCTATCTCCGCAAGGCAGAGGATTTGGGATTCGAAGCGGCCTTCAGCATCGACCATCTGCTACTCACGCCACCGGCCTATGCCTGCACGTGGCTCGAGCCGCTGTCGATGCTTTCCGCACTCTCCGGCGTGACCCGGACGATTCAGCTCGGCACGCTGGTCCTCGTCCTGCCGATCCGGAACCCGGCTTATTTCGCCAAGGAATGGGCAACACTCGACCTGCTATCCGGCGGCCGCTCGATCCTGGGTATCGGCGTGGGCTGGCACGAAAAGGAGTTCGAGCTGATGGGCGTCCCGCACAAGGAGCGGGGACGGCGCATGAACGAGATGCTGGAACTGCTGATGCTTCTCTGGACCGAGGACAATGTCACGTACGAAGGCAAGTACTACCAGGTGAACGATCTCACCATCGATCCGAAGCCCGCCCAACAACCCCACCCGCCAATCTGGCTGGGCGGTGGCAGCATGACCTTCGAAAAGAAGTACGGCCAGAAGGTCACGAACATCGAGCCCGTCCTCAAACGTATCGCCAAGTACGCCAAGACCTGGGTCCCGCACGCACCCGCCAGTCTCGAAATGATCAACAGCGACTGGGAGAAGATCCAGACATTCATGGGCGACTTCGGCCGCGATCCCAGCGACATGTCGACGGTCTACAACAACTGGATCTATGTGCTAAAGCCAGGTGAGAACCCGGAGAATGCCGTCCCGCACTTCTCGACGTATTCGGGCATGGATCTGCCCTACTGGCAGGAGTACTACCTGTGCGGCGAGGCGGAGCAGGTCGCGGAAAAGATCGCAGACCGTGTGAAGGCGCTCGGCGGTTGCGAGTGGATCGTGCTGAATACGCTCAACTGGGGGGACGAGCAGCTGGAACTCGTCGCCAACGAGGTCCTGCCACTGGTGGAGAAAGCGGTCTAACTCGACTTCCAAATCGGGGGCAGGCTCGACGCCATGTCTCGGAGCGTACGAACGTTTGAGTTCGACCGCATCGCCCGCGTCCCTCATGACGTGGACAACGTTGCCATCGTCAGCCAGCGCCTGGAGGCAGGTACGCGAGTCCAGCGTGGAACGCAGGAGTTCGGCCTTCCCCACACGGTGCTCGAAGGACACCGCATTGCGGTCCGTCCTATCGCCTCGGGTGATCATCTGTTGTCCTGGGGTCTGCCCTTCGGCGTTGCCGTGAGGGACATCGCCCCCGGAGACTACGTCTGCAATGCCAGTATTCTGGAGACGTTGTCCGGGCGCACCGGAGACTTCGACCTGCCCGAGCAACCGAATTTCGAAGACTACGTCTCAACCTACGAACTCGATGCCACCGCGTTTACCGCAGGCACCCAGGTTGCCCCGGCCCCAAACCCGCTGAAGTTTTCGGGTTTTCGGCGCCCCGGCGATCGCGGCGTCGGCACGCGCAACTTTATCGCCGTCATCGGCATGACCTCGCGGACCGCGGCATTCGCAGAGGCACTGGCAGACAGATTCGGGGATGTTGGGCAGCGATATCCCCACGTCGACGGCGTGGTGGCAGTCAAGCACACCGAAGGCGATGGCCAAGCAAATCCAAACAACCGGGAGCTTGTTCTGAGGACGCTAGCGGGCTTCGTGACCCATCCCAACCTGGGTGCCGTTCTGATTGCCGATTACGGCAGCGAGGCCATCACGGCGGCCGCGCTGGGAGCGTTCATGAAAGAACGCGGTTATCCCCTCGATGACGTCCCCCACGAATTCTTTCGGATCGAGTCCGACATGGCGCGCGCGCTCGACGAAGCCGCGCAAACAATCGAGGGATGGCTGCCTCAGGTAGACGCCGTGGACCGCACGTCGGAGCCGTTTTCAAACCTCAAGGTCGCGCTGCAATGCGGCGGATCGGACGCGTTCTCCGGCGTGTCTGGCAATGCTCTTGCCGGCCATGTCGCGAAACTCATCCTCCGCCAGGGCGGCAGTGCGAACCTCGCCGAAACAGACGAGTTGATCGGCGCCGAGCCCTATGTCCTGGAGAACGTGCGCGACATCGGCACGGCTCGACGTTTCCTGGAACTGATCGAGAGATTTCGCACCTATGCCAGAAACCACGGTGCATCGGCCGAGGGGAATCCCTCGGGTGGCAACAGGTTTCGGGGTCTCTACAACATCACACTGAAATCGATCGGGGCGGGGCGGAAGCGCGATCCTGAGGTCCGGCTTGACTACGTCCTGGACTACGGCGAGCACATGGCAGAGCCCGGCTACTACTTCATGGACAGTCCGGGCAATGACCTCGAGAGCATCGCGGGACAGGTTGCATCCGGCGCCAACCTCATCTTTTTCATCACGGGAAACGGTTCCATCACCAATTTCCCCTTCGTGCCCACCCTGAAGTTCGTCACGACGACTGGGCGATTCGAAATGCTGTCGGACGAGATGGACGTCAACGCCGGGCGCTATATGGAGGGGGAATCGCTGGAAACTCTTGGCGACGAGACCTTCGAGCTCGCGGTGCAGACGGCTTCGGGCGCCCGCACCAAGGGGGAGCGCGCGGGTCATGCGCAGGTCCAGCTGTGGCGCGACTGGCGACGCGATTCACCTCTGCCTTCCGACAACGGCTCGAACCCGCATTACCCCCACGGCAGACCTCTGCGGACCAGGCCGGGCGCCCCCATCGAATTCACGTTCGAGGCCTATCCCACCGACAGGGGCTACACCACCGATCGAGTCGGGCTGGTCATGCCCACCAGCCTGTGTTCCGGGATGCCCGCGGGCGTGATCGCCAAGGCTCTGAGTCAGGAGGCAGACCGGTACGGCGTCTCCCGTTTCGTCGCATTGAGCCACACGGAAGGATGCGGCTCGGCCAATGCCGAGACCCACTACTTGCAGACCTTGGCGGGGCACGTCGCACACCGTTTCGTCAAAGGGACCGTTTTCCTTGAGCACGGTTGCGAGAAGACCCACAACGATGCCATTCGCCAATACCTTCTGTCGGCCGGCGGGGACCCTGAGGCATGCGGTTGGGCGAGCATCCAGCTCGACGGTGGCAGCGACAGGGTTGTCGACAAGGTTTCGGACTGGTTCGAAAGAAATCTGGCGACCACGCCGGTTGTCCGCCGCGAAACTGTGGATGCACGGGAGTTGAAGCTGGGCCTGATCACGACCGGCGCCATTTCGGAAGCTGCGGAGCTCTTTCTGTCGGCACTGGTCCGAGACCTGGTGGGCACTGGTGCCACAGTTGTCATTCCCGACGGCTCGACGCTGATGCGCAGCACGGCATCGAAAGCGCTTCTGTTGGCGGAGGAAGAATCATCAGCCCCAACCTTGCGGTATGGCGAGACCGCGAAAACCGGGGGGCTTCACGTCATGGACGCCCCGTCGCGCAATCCGGTGGAGATCCTCACCGGTCTGGGGGGCATCGGTGTTGAAGTCATTATCGCGTGTATTGGGGACAGTCCCGTACCCGCCCATCCCATGATTCCCGTACTCCAGCTGAGTGCCGACAGCACCGTGATCGAACGCTATGGAAGTGATCTCGACGTCATTCTCGATCCGGCCGCGATCGATGACTCCCATCGCAGCAAAGTTCTGCGATGCCTGTCGGAAACAGCCTCGGGACGTTACCGCCCTCTCGCCTCCAGTCGCGGACTCACGGGTTTCCAGCTGACGCGTGGGTTGATGGGACTATCGATGTGAACGGTGCTTCAGCTGGGCCGGTGGCACCAGTCCCGTCCTAGATCAATGACGTACGGCTGGCATCACCAAAGCCGAATCGCTCGGGTGGAAAGGCATCATCAATATCCGTGGTCTTCCACTGCAGCTCGATCGGATGCGCCGTTTCAACGAACGTGATCAGCAGATGGAACAAGTTTCGCGCGTCATCAGGCATTGTCTTCAGATCGAGGCCGTTGAGGTAATCCGCCACTTCCTCGGCGCGCGGCGCCATCGCATCGTAAAATTCCCGCAGCACCTCGATCCGCGTGGCCATGAGCTTGCGGAACCGGTCTTCCTCGTTGGTCAGGGCCCAGTCATCGACAAACGGGGCGAGTTCCGAGAACTGATCCGGCAAAGCTGTCATGGCCGTGCAACCAGCTCATCCACGACTGCGTAATGCTTCTGGAGCAGCAGTTCCTGCTGCGACAGATACATATCGTCCATGACACCGGATTTGAGCTGCCTGTGGATCGACTCGATGATCCCCACGTCTTCGCGGAAGACCTCGCGGAGGCGGGTTCGAAAGTAAGTATGGGCCATGTGGTCGTCCACGGTCTCCGCCTCGTAGGCGAACGTCTCGCCGTATATCAAGGTCGTGTCGACATCGAGAGGCCAGAACCAGACGAGCGTGTACCAGTGTGCACTGGCGATCATGAAGGTATGGGGGAAGATCTCGATAATATCCTGCAGCCAGTTCTCGATGCGCAGCGGATTGACACCGGACGGCAGGCCAAGATCGACCGTCGCGTTGGGTGGGAACGTCGGATACATCTTGCGTCCGCGCTGGAAGGCGATGGCTTCGACCTCGGTCGGGTGGTGATCGGCATTGCCCTCGACCGAATAGCGCCCGTGATAGTTCGTCACCTCGATATAGGGCCGATGGCGGTCGGGATTTTGGGATCCACCCTGATAGTCCGGCACGGTTGCCTTGTGGACGTACATCGCGTGATAGCCCTCTGTGAATGAGGTGAGGGCAATGTTCCAGTTGCACTCAACGGTGATCCGGTGGCTGGCGATTTTCGGCTTGTTCGAGAAATACCCGCAATAGCCGTCGTACATGGCACCGAGCCATTCCTCGAGCGTCTGCCGCGGCTCCTTGTCGAAGTTCACAAAGACGAACTCCTCCCAAACCTCGGTGTGGACCGGAATCAGTCCGAACGACGACTCGTCAATATCATTGAACTGGCTGCGATCAGTGATGACATCGAGTCGTCCATCATTGTGATAGCTCCAGCCATGGAAGCCACAGACGAACTTCTTGGCGCGGCCCGTGCCCTCCGGAACGAGTTGATTGGCGCGGTGCCGGCACATGTTGTGGAAAGCGCGAATCTCGCCGTCTTCACCGCGCGCGATGATGAGGCAGGTGTTGAGAGTCGGGACCTGGCGAGCGAGGTAGGTGTTGGGTTCCGGGATGTCGGCGACATTCGCGATGAGCAGCCAGCCACGGCGGAATACCTTTTCCACTTCCTGTCGGTGAAACTCGGGCTGGACCCGGCCAAGGATGTTCACCCGGCTTTGCAGGCCGTCAAGATCGCCGACGAACGTCGTCGTTGTCCTCTCTGTCATGGCCTCTCTCCTGTCAGTCGACCTCGATTGGCAGCGTCTCGTCTTTGGCCCACTCACTCATGGATGCATCGTAGACGGCGATATTCTCATACCCAAGCTGGTGAAGCAGAAATGCATCCAGTGTCGCGGCAATACCGCCGCCGCAATACACGATCGATCTCTTGTCCGGCGTGGAGCCGATCGCATTGAACCGCTCCTGGACCGCGTCCGGCGGCAGGAACGTATTGGACTCCGGATCGAGCAGTGCGGCGCAGGGCAGGTTTACGCTGCCGGGGATATGGCCGGCACGGCCATAGCGTTTGCTCTCACCCCTATGAAGGCCCTCCAGCAATGCATTGATCGTACAGGTGCCGGCATCTCCCATCGAGGCGGCCACTTCGTCCTTGCCAACGAAGAGTTCCGGGCGCGGGTGCGGCGTGAAGGTCGCCGGAGGATAGGCCGCCGGTGAAGAAGATGCGGAACGGCCCTCGGCAATCCATTTCTCCCACCCGCCATCCAGCACCGCTGCATTGTCGAACCCCATCGCGCGAAGCATCCACCAAAATCGCGTGGACCACTGTTTGTTGCCACGGCTGTACACGACAACTCTTGCATCGTCGCCGAGACCGGCACGCCCGACCGCCTCGGCGAACTGTTCCGCGGACGGCATCATGAAGTTCGTGGGTGCACTGGTATCGGAGAGGTCTTCTGCGATATCGATGAATCCGGATGTTGGGATATGGGCGGCCTCGAACTGAGCCCGGCCACTTTCGACACGATAGGGCGCATCGGGCCCTTCTTCCACATGGTGCAGGAACACCGTGCTTTCGTAGATGCGGAGATCGGGGTCTTCGAGATGGTCCGCAAGCCATTCGGTCGACACGATCGCGTCCGGGTATCGG
>DEBC01000103.1:18947-38029 GCA_002348365.1 Alphaproteobacteria bacterium UBA2966
ATGATGCAAGTATTGCCTTACCCTTCAGAACGTCAATGCACCTTCGCTCACTCGCCCACCTCACGGTATTGGACGCCTCGCCCGCCGAAGTCGTCTCGATCGCCGCCGATGCGATGCTGGATGCCGTGGGTCTGCGTCTCCATCCCGACCCAAATTTTCCCGATGAGCCCGCCTACGACACGCCGTCCGTGTCGAGCGCAGGATTCAAAGACGTCCGCCGACGCTTGGACGATACGGGGCTCGCACTCCTCGATGTCGAGGTCGAGCGTCTGCTTCCGGACACCGATCCCGAACACTATCTGCCCCTGATGGAGATAGGCGCGGCGCTTGGCGCCGGCTACATCGTGGCCCTGGGCAGCGATCCTGACGAGGGTCGCACGACCGACAACTTCAACCGGCTCTGTGCGCTCGCCGAGCCGTTCGGCCTGACCATGATGCTTGAATTCGTGCGCTACAGCGAGGTGCGGTCGATGGCGCAGGCGCATCGGATCATCGCAGCAGCGGGCGCGAGCAACGCAAAAATTCTGATCGACGCGCTGCATTTCTATCGGGCGGACGAGACACCGAACGGCATCAGAGCGCTGGACCCCAACCCGTTCCCTTACATCCAGATCTGTGACGGACCCCGCGAGGCACCAACGGGGGATGGAGTCAGGATCGAAGGTCGCACCAATCGAATGTATCCGGGTGAAGGAACGCTGCCGCTGGCCGATCTGATGGCCGCCCTACCCGACGGCGTCCCGCTTTCGGTCGAGTCACCCAATGACGGCATCGCGCAGGCCCTCTCGCCCGCAGAGCGGGCGCATAAGGCAGCTGACAGCCTTAACCAGTTTCTCGCCACGCTTTCGACCAATGAACGTCAACCGCAAACCAAGCAGGATCGAAGCGATGAGTAAGGCAGTCCCCACCGTCCATATCGACAATGAGCACGTGCGTGTCACGGAATGGGCCTTTTCTCCCGGTGCCGCAACAGGCTGGCACCGGCACGAATTCGACTATGTCATCACGCCCGTCGTCGGCGGAATGGTAGAGATCGAGGACAACGACGGCAACCGGTCACCCTTCGAGATGGTGCCTGGTGTCTCCTATTTCCGCGAAGCGGGTGTCGAGCACGATGTGATCAACAGCAAGGGCGGCGAGCTGCGTTTCGTCGAGGTCGAACTGAAGCACCGGCCCGGTTAAATAATTTCCCTCCCCCTGTCAGGGGGAGGGTTGGGTGGGGGTGGCCTGCCACTAATTCTGCGCAAACCATGAAGAGTGCAACACACACCCCTTAAAGGGGGGAGGAATAAACTAGCGTAGCAAGCGTCCCGTCTCCTTGAGCCTATGGATTGGCGATACCCGTGAAGCCACTCAGTCCAGTTATGGCCAATCTACCGGCGGGATCAGTCTTCCTCGGTCGGGATACTCACTTTCAATTTGGCCTCATCGGGAGCGGGAACCGTCTCCTGCCACGCCGGCAGCTCCATAACGCGAGCGCTGAGGCTGTCGAGATTGGGATAGGTACCCGGGGCAAAGCTCTCGGGAAAGCGAGCCAGCGCGAACTGAGCGACGATCGTCGTGGTGATGTCAGCCTGGGTAAGCCGTTCTCCAGCCATCCACGGCGTCTGTCCGATCTGGTCGAGCCAATCGAGGCCCAGTTCCGCCTGGCTCAAGTTGTGGTCGATCCAGGGGTCATGCACTTTCTCTTCGGGGTGCATGGTGACCTCGTAGACCGAATGCACCATCTTTTCGAGCGCCCCCATCGCACAGACGATGATGCGCATGACGCCGTGGCGCGCTGGCTCTTCAAGCGGGGTCAGGGCCTTCTCCGGCCCGACCATAAAATCGAGGTAATCAAGGATGGCATTGCTGTCGAACAGCACCTCGCCATTGTCGAGCACCAGCGCAGGCACCCGACCGACAGGATTGTAACTGCGCATCTCGGCGAGATTGCTCCAGGCGTTGATTGCCTTGTGCTCGTATTCGAACCCAAGATAGCGGAGGCTGACCGCCACCCGCCTGGAGAATGGTGAGGTGTATCGACCCACGAGAAGCATGGATGTTTTTCCTGGTGATGGGATGCGACGATCGCACGAACAAATGAATGCGCGGTCAACCTTACGCCGGCCGCCACAAGACGCAACACGCGAATTCGTGATTCCGCATGCCCGATCCGTAACCTTGATGCCGCACCTGCTTGATCATTCAAGATGACGGGCTTCTTGGCGCGATTGCGGAGGACCAGTCATGGCCACAACCGATCCGACACCCGGCGAAGATGCCGGAATCACGTTGGCCCGCTACGCGGCCTCACTGCAGTTCGAAGATCTGCCGCCGGCGATCGTATCGAAGGTCAAGGAACTCATCCTCGATTCCATTGGCGTGGCGTTTGCGGGATCGACAGCCCCCGGTATCGATCAATCACTGGCGGCGGCCCGGCTGATCGAACTTCCGTTCGAGGGCGTGCTGGATGCCTGCGGAATCGCCTACAGCCAGTGCGCAGCAAACATGCAGCCATTGATCGAAGGCGCGACCATCAAGCGCTTTCACGCGGGCTTCGCGGCCCGCAACGGGGTGGTTTCGGCGACACTGGCACGCCACGGCCTCACAGGCGCGCAAAACTGGCTCGAAGGCAGGCTCGGCTACTACAACCTTTAATGAAGGCGGCGACTACGACCCCGCGAACCTCACCACGGAACTCGGGCAGCGCCATGAGGTGCTGGACGTGGCGATCAAGCCCTGGCCAAGTGCCCGCGACACCCATGGTGCCGTGGAGGCAGCACTGATCCTGGCCGATGAGAACGACGTCAACGTCGAGGAGATATCCGAGATCGAGGTTACCCTCTCGCCGAACGCGTTCAGCCTGTCGGGAAAACCATGGGCCGAGGCCGACGGCCACCCGGTCGTGGAGGCCATCACGAGCGCCGCCTACTGCGTCGCCGTGGTCCTGTTGCGCGGCGAACTCGTTCTCGATGACTTCATGGAAGAACGGATTGCCGACCCACAGGTCGATCAACTGGCTCGACGAATCCGCGTCGGCCTGGTGCCGGGGTTCGATGATCCAGTGATGCTGGCCCCGCAAGGCCTCAAACTGACCATGGAGGACGGCCGAGTCCTTGAAAGGCAGATCGGCGTGCTCAAGGGTCATCCCTCCCGGCCCATGACTGACGCCGAGATCGAGAGGAAGTTCCATCATTGCTGCGGGTTCTCGGCCCGACCGGTCAGCAACGCTCGCGCCGAGGAGATCATTCACGCAGTCCGGAACCTCGAACACCTCGGTGACGTGCGCGAACTTGGCGCCTTGATCGCGCTGTGAAAGCGGCAAGAATTCGATTGCCGCGAAGTGCACTCCGGCGGCCCTCCACATACCCTCGGATCAAGTTCTTCTCTGAATTACGACGATGAGTCTTCACGCAGGGGGGGTGCTAGTTTCTAGCCAGCAAAATGGATACGGCCGGAAAGGATGCCCCCGTCATGAGCGACCATGAAGAAGACCGCATTACCGTGCTGGCCAAGGAGTTCACACCCGCGGCGATGGAATTTCACCGCCGGGCCATGGGTGAGCGGGGCTACACGATGGCAGGACCGGTGCTGCCTCAGAAATTTCTGATTCTGGAGGACCTAGGTGAGCCGAAAGAGCTGTTCGATGGGGAGCTCTACTACGCGGCGACCTTCGTCCGGCGCGGACAGGGCACCGACGAGGGTTAGACGGCAGACCGGATGGGACGTAGCATCGGAAGCACCTCGGCCCATACCGGTGAGGACAGGCCATGAAATACGAAATGGGCGGCATCGGCGTCGTTAATCCAATGCCCCGGAACCCGGACGACACGGTCAACGAAGACGAGTACCGCCGCCACATCTCATGGATGGCGGACCACGGGCTTGGCTTTCTGCAGCCTTGCGCCGGCATGGGCCAGTAAATGGAGATCACGCGCGAGGAATACCGGCGCATGCTCGAGATCTCCGTCGACGAGATCGGCGACCGTGTTTTCATCACGGCCTACGTCGCGCACCCAGATCCGAACAAGGCGATTGAGCTCATCAATCTGGCCGAGGATGCGGGTGCCCATGCGGCCTTCCTGATGCAGCCCTTTTTCACCAAGCCGGACGACGAAGGGGTTTTCCTCTACTTCAAGGCCATCGCGCAGGAAGTGAAGTTGCCGCTGGTGCTTTACAACTGCCCGTCGCGGGCGATCATCAACATGAGCGTCGACCTCATGGACCGGATCACCGACTAAGTGCCCAATTTCGTCGGACTCAAACAGACCAATCTCGATGAGTTTCCCGAAGCGGTGCGCCGGCTTTCGGGCAAGTTCAAGGTCATGCCGTGCGCCGAAGACCAGATGCTGTTCGGCTTCGCCCTGGGCGCGCCCGGCGTACTCAGTTTCTCCGCCAATGTCATTCCCGAGCGCCTCGTGGCTATCCAGAATGCCTGGAAATCCGGAGATCACGACAAGGTCCGAAAGGTCTATCTGGAATGTCTGCCGCTGTTCAAAATCATCCACATCGAACCGGTGCCGAGTGCCGTGGTCTATATGCTGAATCGCATGGGCTGGAATTTCGGCACGCAGCGCATCCCCGCGCACGAGCCGTCCGAGGAACATAAGAAGCAGATCGACGAGGTTCTCCGCTCGACAGGCCTCATCGGTCAGTAAGGCACCGAGGGGCGCTCACACCACGGACCTTAATCCGCCCAGGGCGGCGGCGAGTCCCACCGATCCCAATAGGTGGTGTCCGCAGTCCGGTAGCGTTGCGTCGAGCCGAAATTCCCGCGTGGATAGCCGAGCGGGATGCAGCAGTGAAAGTCAGCATCCGCCGGCACACCGAACATCTCATTCACCAGATCCATCACGGTGGGGTGCAGCGTCGTCAATACCGAGCCGATGCCGAGCGCGCGGGCGGACAGCAACAAGTTCTGGACGCTGGGAAAGACAGAGTTGGCCGCCATCCCGCCGGTCGAGAAGGCCAGGATCACGACCGGAGCCTGCCGCAGCTCGTCTGCCAGAAGGGCCGCCATCTTGAATGGCGAATCAGCCGGAATGTCCTGCCCGGGCGTCCATCCGTATTCGTCCTTGCGCTTGGCCCACCAGGCTTCGTGATAGAGCTCGCCGAACGCGGCGATGCTTTCCCGGTCACGGATCACCAGAAAGCGCGCGCCCTGCCTGTTGGCTCCGTTCGGAGCCTTGGAGGCCGCATCCAGGACGATCTTCAACTGCTTGTCAGTAATCGGCCGATCCGGGTCCAGGCGTCGGATCGCGCGCTGGCTGAACATGGCTTCGCCGATCGGCATGTTCAGTTCCGCGGGCGGATTCAATCGAACCATTTCCATGTTGTCAGTTACTCCTGTGACGATGCGAACGGACTCCTACCGCAATGAACAGCCGGCAAACCGGATTCGGTCACAGAAGTCAGTTGACGATGGGTGTTAGATGTTTGGCCTGGTCGTGAAAACTGCCGGTCCACCTAAAAGAATACAAAGGACCGGACCACGATATTCCTGCGGCAGGGTGCGTCGGCCGGTGCGGTCGGGTCGAAACAGGCAGTATGGAACGACCATCGCGACACGGAGCCATCGGTGATGGAATCGTAGCATTTGAGCATCGAAACCTCGGTGGGCGACTGCTGAGGGAACCAGTACCACTCATGATCGGGACGGTAGGTGAAGCGCTGAGTCTCGCCGACGCGGTCGTCGTAGATCCGGTAATTGGTGATGTACGGCTGATCGGCCAGAGAAGGCCAGGCGCAGAGCACGAAGGGGTTCTGCTGCACGGTCTCCATGGGTTTGGCGAGATTGAGCGACATGAACCGCCGCGACATCTTCGCGTCGGCCTCTTCCTCCGTGTAGTGCTGCTCCCGTCCGAAGTTCCGCAGGTTTGTCGTAAGCAATTCACGGCACCGCACACGGCCGCTGTTGTCGTTCAGGTCGCTGTGGACGATGTTGACGTAATTCTCGTTGATACCCGGGTTCTTGTTGTCCTGGTCTTCCGTCCGATCGCCGGTGTAGTCCTTGTCGAAGACGTCGTGGTTGAAGACGAGCGCGTCCGTCGCATCGGGAAAGAACTCAAGGAGAAGCTTCTCCATTTCCGGGTAGTAGACGCGCTCCACCTCGGCCGCGTCGTAGAAGTTCTGGCACCTGGATTCCCAGTGCGTCAGCGCGACGCCAAGCCTGTCCATACACTCGGGGCTGTCGGGCGACAGACCCGGGTAGTACTCGCCGATCCGCCGCGCGTCGCGCAGGACATGCGGGAAATAGATGGCGCGCCGGCTGTTGTCCGCCTCGGCCTTGCGCAAGATCTCTCTCTGGGCGGCGCGCGCCGGGTCATGCCAGAGCAAATTGGACGGAACGATGGAGTAGTTGGGGTGCTCGTAGACGGTGTAGCGCAGCGGAAGCACCACGCCGCCTTCAGGGGCTTCGATGTTGTTCTCGTGGATATAGTCCATGCACTCGTCGAACTCGCGGAACCCGACGCCCCACTTGGTCTCGATTGGGCCGGGAGGCGCGTTCTCGATCCATTCGATGATCCGCTGCCCCTCGCCCGTCGCATAGATATCCAGAGCTGCCTCGATCGCCGCGGCGGTTCCGCCATCGCCATCGCGATCGAAGGACATGAAGGACAGACCTCCGTTGGCGGCAATCGGGGGTGATTGTCCTTCCGTGAGCTGGAAGGAGGGCACAAACGGCGATGAGCCCGTTTCGGCGTTCGCCGCGGTGTTCTGTTCGGTGACTTTGAGCTGGTCCATGGCTTACCCCCAGTCAATAGACCTTAATGTTGGCACAGAGCGGCCCGGTTTATCCAGATTCTGTGAAAACTGTGTGCGAGGACCTGCCCCGCAAGTCCGGCGCGAGTGCATGTACTAAAGAGATATATGGCGGAGGGGGTGGGATTCGAACCCACGGCACCCAGAGGGTGCAACGGTTTTCGAGACCGCCCCGTTCGGCCACTCCGGCACCCCTCCGCAGTAGTAATTCCAATCACTTAGGTATGCATGGCCAGCGAACAAATCGGGAAGTGGCACCGAAATGGCACCGCTCGATGTTATCCTTCTAGACCAGACCGGAAGACGGCGTCCAGCCTGTTCGCAAGCGGATTACGGCCGTAGGCACCAAGACGGCCTAAACCGAGCCTGGCTCACCGTGAGAAAACGGCTCGTGCGAGAGCTTCAATACCTGATTCTGGGATGAACTGCTTAACGGGAAGATCTTCTGCTCACTGAGAGAAGCCCAGATCGTCACCAATAAATAGTAGAAATACCACAACAAGATACTGTCGTACGGTGCATTGTAGTACATATCTTCCGCTTTTGAGAGCGCGGTCTCTTCTTAACAAAGACTGTCAATACGCTGATATTGATATCATACCACTTCTTAGTTGCAGTTCAATTTAGGAAAGGTCAGATAAAATGGCGTGGCTGCGCGTTCGCGTTTCGGCGTTTACTTGCGTCTTGCTGGGTGCGATGGCTACCGCTTGCGTGGCGCCGCCACCGGAGTCGGCTCCTCGCCAGGTTGCTGGAGCGCCCGAACCCACCAGCACCCATGTCATTGTCCGGTTTGGCACACCTCCAACAGAAGCACGGTTGAAGGACCTGGAAAAAGCCGGCCTACGGGTGATTGAGGCTTTCGACCGAACGACCTATGTCGCTCGGGCCGACGAAGCTCTGGATCTTGCCTCCGTCGCCACAGGCAATGCTGGATTCACGGTAGCGCCCGTAGTCGCGGACTCCAAGTTGGGCCCTTGGCTTAGGGAAGCTGAGCCGCCTCCTTGGTCAAGGTTGCCGGACGGCCGCGTGCGGGTAGATGCGTTTTTCTACGAAGATGTGGGGCCCAAGTCCCGGAATCTGGCCTTGCGGCGAGCCGGTGCGGCGATCCGTGAGGACGCCTGGCCCCTGGCTGGGTCCCGCCGATTTATTGGCCAGGCGGGCTCCCGCAGCCATGCCGTCGAGGTAAACGCACGGCCTCGCCAGCAGCGCCGCCATCCAGCCACCACCCTGACCTGGGTAGAAGCGGATTTCTGGGCGACCGCCGATGCCGACCCGCAATGGCCGGAGTCGTTTGTGTTCCTGGGCCGCATCATTGACACAAATATTGCCCCTCTGGAGACACGCATCATCGGTCCCTTGCGCTAGACGATGCCGGAGGAATTGTGGCCGGCGGCGGGTGATCCGTGGCCGGATATTCGCCTTCTGGGGCGGGTCACATAGCCGCAGGATGTGTTGGTAGAGGCCACGGGACCGGTCCAGGACCTAGTTCGAGCCGACAGCAATCTAGCCATGCGCACCATTCAACCCCGCTGAGTGCGCGTATCTGGAGACCGCCCCGTCCGGCCACTCCGGCACCCCTCCACATCGCGACCACCTGGATCGCGCGGTGGCCGCCTCAAAAGCCCAAGGCCCAGTGTGCGACAAGTCCCCGGTGAATCGCGGAATCCTGGAAACACCCAAAAACCACAGTTAAATTATTGACTTGGCGCGCCGGGTGGCTATAGTTCCGGCCGCGCGCAAGGGCCTGTCGCAGGGCCGCGCGTTTTTTGAATTTCTAGGTCATTCGATCACTGGTAGTGGCAGTTTCCATGTACGCAGTCATCAAGACAGGCGGCAAGCAATATCGCGTCGCCAAGGACGAGGTCATCGCAGTCGAGAAACTCGCAGGCGAGGCGGGCGCGAGTCTCGATCTCGGTGAGGTCCTGATGATCGGCGACGATAAGGGAACGACGATCGGCAGCCCGTTGATCGAAGGTGCCAGCGTCAGCGCCGAAGTGGTCGAACAGGCCCGCGACGACAAGATCATCGTCTTCAAGAAAAAGCGCCGTAAGAACTATCGCCGCAAGAAGGGCCACCGCCAGGACATCACCTTGCTGCGCATCACCGACATCAACGCGCCGGGCGCCAAGCGGGCAGCCAAGTCGGGAGCCAGCAAGACGGCCAAGAAGAAGGACGAGGCACCGGCTGAAGCCGCAGAGGACGCGAAAGCGGCGGAGGCCGCTGCGGAGGAAACTGCGGCCGAGGCGCCCAAGGCCAAGGCAAAGCCCAAGCGGACGACAACCGCCAAGAGCAAGACGGCGGCGAAGCCGAAGGCCGCCGCTTCGAAGACGAAATCCACGGCCGCAAAGACAAAAGCTTCGGGGTCTAAGACAGCGGCGGAATCAAAGTCGACCGCCACCCGCAGCCGGAAAAAGAAGACCGATAGCGACGACAAAGACAGCTCTTAGGGAGCGATAGAATGGCTCACAAGAAAGCAGGCGGCAGCTCACGTAACGGCCGCGATTCAGCGGGACGCCGGCTCGGCGTCAAGAAGTACGGCGGTGAGCACGTGATCCCCGGTAACATCATCATTCGTCAGCGCGGCACCAAGTGGCGCCCCGGCCTGAACGTGGGACTGGGCAAGGACCACACGATCTTCGCCCTGATCGAGGGGAAGGTCGCCTTCGAGAAGAAAGGGGCGGGACACACATACGTGTCCGTGGAGCCGAACGCCTAGTTGCGTACGCCCGCTGATCTCGTAACAGGGGAATGGCGGGCCATTCCCCTTTTTCGTGCCGTGCCGGAATGCGGTATATCGGCCAAACAGACGACCACAATGAAATTTCTCGACCAGGCCAAGATCTACGTGAAAGGTGGCGACGGCGGGCAGGGCGCCGTCAGCTTCCGCCGCGAGAAGTATGTCGAGTTCGGTGGCCCGGACGGCGGGGACGGTGGCCGTGGCGGTGACGTCGTGGTCGAAGCCGTCGCCGATCTCAATACCCTGATCGATTACCGCTATCGTCAGCACATCAAGGCGAAAAAGGGCCGGGCCGGTGCCGGTCAGAACCGCACGGGTGCGGGCGGCAAATCCTCGGAACTGCAGGTTCCTGCCGGCACACAGATATTCGAAGAGGATGGCGAGACCCTCATCGCGGACCTCAAACACGCCGGCGAGCGCGTCGTCCTCGCGGCAGGCGGTCAGGGTGGTCACGGCAACAGTCATTTCAAGAGCTCTACCAACCAGGCACCGCGCCGCGCGGACCCCGGAACTCCCGGCCAGGAACGATGGGTGTGGCTGCGGCTCAAACTGATTGCCGATGCGGGCCTGGTAGGGCTGCCCAATGCCGGCAAATCGACCTTCATTTCCGCCGTCAGCGGCGCCCGCCCCAAGATCGCGGACTATCCCTTCACCACACTGCATCCCAACCTCGGCGTGGTTCGCCGGAGCGATGAGGAATTCGTTCTCGCCGATATTCCGGGATTGATCGAAGGCGCCCATGAAGGCGCCGGTATCGGTGATCGCTTTCTCGGGCATATCGAGCGCTGCGGCGTACTGCTTCACCTCGTCGATGGAACCCTGGACGACGTTGCTGACGCGTACCGAACGGTCCGCGCCGAGCTTGAGGCCTATGACCAGCGCCTCGCCGAGAAGCCTGAAATCGTCGCGCTCAACAAGTGTGATGCCCTCGACGAAGAGTCGATAAACGAAAAGAGAACGGCTCTCGCGGACGCGTCAGGTGCTGATGTATTCGCCCTGTCGGCCGTCTCGGGACACGGTGTGGACAAGGTGATCGTCGAGTTGCTGCGGAACGTGCAAACCTGGCGCGACATCGAACGTGAAGAGGCGGCCGCCGCGCAGTCCGAATCCGTCGCGTGGTCGCCATGACAACCCGGCTCAGCAAAGCCCGACGGGTCGTCATCAAGATCGGCTCTTCCCTGCTGGTCAATCCGGAAGGCGGCACGCTCAAGCGGTCCTGGCTCGAGGCGCTGGCCAAAGACGTCGCGGCGCTGCGGGAACGTGGTCAGGATGTTCTCATTGTCTCATCCGGATCGATCGCGCTGGGCCGCCGGCAGCTGCAGCTTCAGGAGACGGTCCTGAAGCTCGAAGTGAGCCAGGCCGCGGCCGCCGTGGGCCAGATCCGCCTCGCCCATGCGTACCAGGAAGTGCTCGCCCATCACGGAATCAGCACGGCCCAGATCCTTTTGACCAGCGCCGATACCGAGGCTCGGCGGCGATACCTCAACGCGCGAAGCACCATCACGGCCCTGCTACGCCTCGGCACGGTTCCAGTGATCAACGAGAACGACACTGTCGCCACGGAGGAAATTCGATTTGGTGACAATGATCGACTGGGCGCCCGCGTCGCCGAGATGATCAGCGCCGACTGTTATGTGCTGCTGTCGGACGTCGCAGGCTTGTTCACCGCGGATCCCCGGGACGACCCGGTGGCGGAATTGATACCGGAAGTCCGCGAAATCACGCCGGCCATCGAGGCGCTGGCCGGCAAGGCAGCGAGCGATGACGCACGTGGCGGCATGATCACGAAGATCGAGGCGGCCCGGATCGCGGTATCGGCAGGCTGTCACGTGCTGATCGCCGACGGCACGGTTGCGCATCCTTTGAAGGCCATCGAGGCCGGCGGTGACGGCACCTGGTTCATCCCGCATGCCAACCCGCAAACCGCGAGAAAGTTGTGGATTGCGGGCAGTCTACGGCCGGCCGGCCGAATCGTGGTCGACGACGGCGCGGTTTCCGCACTGCACAACGGCAAGAGCCTGTTACCGGCGGGCGTGCGCGCGGTCGACGGATCCTTCGAGCGAGGCGACTCCGTCATCGTCTGCCGCCAGAACGGCAACGAGGTCGGACGCGGACTGATCGCCTATTCGTCCCAGGACGCGCGGCGAATCATGGGGCACAAAAGCCGTGAAATCGAAAATCTGTTGGGATACCGTGGCCGTGACGAGATGATCCATCGTGACGACCTGGCGTTGACCCGCGACATCGACGACAGCGAAGCGAGGCAAGCATGAGTGCCATCGAGACAGCCGAGATCACAACACTGGACGAAGATACCGGCGCCCTGATGACGCGCCTGGGACAGGCCGCCCGCGCGGCCGGTTCCGCCCTCGGGCCTGCATCGACGGAGGCCAAGAATGCCGCCCTCCATGCGGCGGCGGCGGAAATCCGCGCGCGGTCGGGCGACATACTCGAGGCCAATGCCGCCGACATGACGGCAGCCCGAGAGTCGAACCTCAGCGGTGCCAAGCTCGATCGCCTCGCCCTGGACGATGCACGAATCGAAGGTATCGCAAAGGGCCTGGAGGACGTGGCTGGCCTTCCCGATCCAGTGGGCGACGTCATGGCCTACTGGACGCGGCCCAACGGCCTGCGAATTTCCCGTGTCCGCGTTCCGCTGGGCGTGATCGGAATCATTTATGAGTCCCGGCCCAACGTCACTGCGGATGCCGGCGCGTTGTCACTGAAATCGGGCAATGCCGCCATTTTGCGGGGTGGCTCCGAAAGTCATTATTCTTCCCGCGCCATCCACGAATGCCTGCGGCTCGGCTTGCTGGCCGCGGATTTGCCCGAGGCCGTCATACAACTGGTTCCGACCAGTGATCGCGTGGCCGTGGGTGAACTGCTGCGATTGCACGAATACGTCGACATCATCGTCCCGCGGGGAGGGCGCTCGCTGATCGAACGGGTGTTCGAAGATAGTCGCATACCCGTCATCGCCCATCTCGACGGCCTGTGCCACGTCTATGTTCACGGTGATGCCGATCTGACCATGGCACGGGACATCGTGCTCAACGCCAAGATGCGGCGAACAGGAATCTGCGGTGCAGCCGAGACGCTGCTGGTGGACAAGTCTGTCGCCGAGACCCATCTGCCTCCGATCATTGGCGACCTGATCGATGCAGGCTGTGAGGTGCGAGGAGACACGGCAACGCAGTCGCTCGACGGCAGAGTGACGGCGGCGAGAGAAGAAGACTGGACCACCGAATATCTGGACGCGATCCTTTCGGTCCGGGTCGTCGACGATCTGGATGCCGCGATCCAGCACATCGAGACCTATGGATCTCATCACACCGAGTCGATCGTCACAGACGATACCGAAGCTGCCGAGCGCTTTCTCAACGAAGTCGACAGTGCGATATTGCTGCACAACGCCTCCACCCAGTTCGCCGACGGGGGCGAATTCGGGATGGGCGCCGAGATCGGTATTTCGACCGGACGTCTCCACGCCCGAGGTCCCGTCGGGGTCGAACAATTGACTACCTTCAAATACGTCGTCCACGGCTCGGGTCAGGTCAGGCCTTGAAGAGCCGGCGGCGGTCACTTCCAGCCGCGTCACCGCGTGGAGGCGCATGAATCCGAGAACCGGCGACACAGGCCACGGAGCCCGTGGGCCACGTGTGGGCCTCCTCGGCGGATCCTTCAATCCTGCGCATCTGGGTCACAGGCACATCAGCCTGCTGGCACTCAAGCGCCTCCATCTCGATCAGATCTGGTGGCTGGTCTCGCCACAGAACCCGCTGAAGCCCGTTGAAGGTATGGCGCCTTATGCCGATCGTTTGGCCTCGGCACGCAAGATTGCGGGAGATCGTCGAATCCACATCAGCGAGGCGGAAGCGGATCTGGGAACACGCTATACCGTCGACACCCTGCGCGGTCTCCGACAACGCTACCCGCACAATCGATTCGTCTGGATCATGGGTGCCGACAACCTGATCCAGATCACCAAATGGCGCCAGTGGATCGAGATCTTTGAAACCGTTCCCGTTGCGGTATTCGACCGCCCAACCTATTCTTTTCAGGCACTGGCGGGCACGGCGGCAAAACGCTATGCCCGCTGCAGGTTGAAGGAACATGAGGGAGGCACCCTGGCTGATCGAGCACCCCCTGCGTGGATCTTCCTCTGGGGTTCGAACGATCCCACCTCGGCAACAGCCTTGCGAGCAACCTCGGGGGCTTGATGAAAGAAGGTGGGATCAGGAAGAACGTTAGAGATGCACCATCGAGTTACTTTGCACGGAGGGCAAAACGATAAGCAAAACGGGTAGCGCCGATATTTCATCGGCCGAATTGCTGGAACTGGTCAAATCGTCGCTGGAAGATGACAAGGCCATCGATGTTGTCTCTATCGACCTTCGCAACAAGACAATCCTCGCCGATTATCTCGTGATCGCCACGGGCCGTTCGCAACGCCACGTGGGCGCCGTCGCCGAGCATCTCGTCGAACGTTTGAAACAAAGCAAGCGCCGTCCCATCGGTGTCGAGGGCCTGCCGAAGTGCGACTGGGTCTTGATCGACGCCGGTGACGTGATCGCCCATGTCTTCCGACAGGAGGTCCGGGAATTCTACAACCTGGAGAAAATGTGGTCGGTCGAGTTGCCCGCATCGGAGCAGGCCGCCAGTTAGTCCATCATGCGAGTCCTGATCATTGCGGTGGGTCGCGGTAAGCGCGATCCGAGTGCCTCCCTGTTCGAAGACTATGTCAAACGCCTGCCCTGGCGGACGGAACTGAAGGAGATCGAGACTCGGGGGCGCATAAGCGCCGGAGAACGGCAGGACCGGGAAGGCAAGCTGGTCCTGGATGCATTGCCCGGCTCGGGTCTGATCGTGGCTCTGGACAGGAGCGGCAAGTCGCTGACCAGTGAGGCCTTCGCCGTGAAGCTCCAAGACTGGCAGAACCGGAGCCTTCCCGTCGTTTCGTTCCTTATCGGTGGCGCCGACGGCCTCGCGAATTCCATCCTCCAACGCTCGGACGAGGTCTTATCTTTCGGTGCCATGACCTGGCCGCACATGCTCGCCCGCGTCATGCTTGCGGAACAGCTCTATCGGGCCTCAACCATCCTATCCGGACATCCCTACCACCGCGGCCATTGACCCGCCTTTCGAAACCCGCCATGACACCCGATATGGTAAAATGACGATTATGCATGACATCGACAGGCCCCGACCGGTCGTTCTTTGTATCCTGGACGGCTGGGGTTACAGGGAATCAGCGGAAGACAACGCCATCGCCCAGGCGCCCACGCCAGTCTACGACCGGCTGTTGGCGGAGTGTCCCTGGAGTCTGCTCGATGCATCGGAAATCCATGTCGGCCTGCCGAGCGGCCAAATGGGGAACTCCGAAGTCGGACATATGAACATCGGAGCGGGACGGGTCGTTCTGCAAGACCTTCCCCGTATCGACGATGCCGTGGAGAGCGGGGAACTCGCAGGAAACGCCACCCTTGCGGAATTCATCGGTACGCTGAAAAAATCAGGTGGGACGTGTCACCTGTTGGGGCTGCTCTCGCCCGGTGGCGTTCATTCCCACCAGGACCATATGGCCGCCCTGGCCAGAACCGTCGCCTCAGCCGGCGTGCCCGTGGCGGTGCATGCTTTGCTCGACGGCCGGGACACACCGCCAAAGAGCGCTGCCGACTATGTGGAGCGCTTTGAAGGCGCCGTTGCCGATGACGATGGCGTGCGCATCGCGACGGTGTGCGGACGCTACTATGCCATGGACCGCGACAAGAGGTGGGACCGGGTCGAAATCGCCTATGCCGCCCTCGCCAATGGGAACGGCGACCGGGCGACTGACGCTCAGTCGGCCATCGCGGCCGCCTACGCGAACGATGAAACCGACGAGTTCGTGACGCCCCGGCTGATCGATGGCTACGACGGGATGCATGACGGGGATGGCATCCTGATGGCGAATTTCCGGGCGGATCGCGCTCGGGAGCTCCTCACTGCACTGCTCGACCCGGGTTTCGCCGATTTCGCGCGTAATGAGGCCATCGAGTTCTCAGGCGCGGTCGGGATGGTTGAATACTCCAGTGAGCTCAATGCCCACCTGTCGGCACTTTTCCCGCCCGTCAGCCTGCGGGATACCATGGGAGAAATCGTATCGAATGCAGGCCTGAAGCAACTCCGGATCGCGGAGACCGAGAAGTACGCGCATGTCACATTCTTCTTCAATGGCGGAGAGGAGCAGGTCTTTCCCGGAGAAGAGCGAATCCTGATCGCGTCTCCCAAGGTCGCAACCTATGACCTCAAACCTGAAATGTCCGCCCACGAGGTGACAGACCGGCTGGTCGAGGCCATCCTCAGCAGCGACTTCGACTTTATCCTGGTGAACTATGCAAACGGCGACATGGTTGGACACACGGGAAACTTCGAAGCAGCGGTGAAAGCGGCGGGGGCGGTCGATGCGTGCCTCGGCAGACTGGAATGCGCCGTCAAGCAGGCAGGCGGAACGCTTATGATCACTGCCGACCATGGCAATGCCGAAAGAATGTCCGACCGGACGACAGGGCAACCCCACACGGCACACACGATGGATCGGGTGCCCGCCGTTCTCGTGAACGCACCTGGCACCATTGAAAGCCTGCACGAAGGCCGCCTCGCAGATATCGCGCCGACCCTCCTCGACATCATGGGGCTTGCCAGGCCCGACAACGTGTCCGGCAGATCGCTGCTGATTCATCGGGAGGCTGTGCACGCCGATCATGGAGAGACAGGTAGTCGTGCCCTGGCCTGACCGGCCCCGACTCCCCTATGCCGCCGCGTTAGCCGTATGCGCGGTCCTGTTTTGCCTGTGCGCCCCCCGTTCTGCTGAAGCGCAGTCCGCCGAGCAGAAACTTCAACAGATCGAGCGTGAAATCGAGTCGAGCCGGCAGCAGGAACAAAACCTCGAATCCAAGGCTGATCGTCTCAATCGGGGCCTTAAATCGATGCGAGGCGACCTAATCGATACCGCGGCCTCGGTTCAGACACACGAAGACAAGGTTTCGGAAATTGAAATCAAGTTAAAGGCCTTGAGTGCCGAAGAACGCGCGAAGGCCCGCGATCTGCGCGAAAGACACGGTGAACTGTCGTCCGTGATCGGAAGCCTGGCCCGCCTCGGCAGACGTCCACCCGAAGCTCTGATCACTGCGCCCACGATCCCGGTCGATGCCGTGCGAAGCACAATTGTATTGACCAGCATCATCCCGGAGCTTCAATCGCGGACCGACGGATTGCGCGCCGAGCTGGCCGCTCTGCGGGGCGTGCGGCGGGATATCGCCGGAGAGCGGGCCGCGCTGGCCTCCGCATCCGAGACGCTTCTCCGCGAACGACAGGCCCTCGACCGCCTGCACACCCAGACCTCTCGGTTGCACAAACAGACCCTGCACAAAAAGGCCCGGTCGCAGAAGCGCATCGCGCAACTCGCTGAAAAGGCGCAGAGCCTGCGCGCCCTGCTGCGTGAGCTCCAGAAAGAGGAGGATCGCCTGGCACGGGAGTCTCCGGACACCTCCATTATCCCCACTGGCAAAGCATTCTCGACTGCCCGCGGACACCTCCCGTTGCCCGCCCGGGGACGACTGGTCACCCAATTCGGCGAACGCAACCAATTCGGAACCCGGAACCGCGGCCTCAGTGTGGCCACGCGATCCCAGGCGCAGGTGGTTGCCCCCTATGATGGCCGGGTACTGTTCGCGGGACCCTTCCGAAGCTATGGCCAACTCTTGATAATTTCTCATGGCGAGGGATATCATTCTTTGATAGCCGGGATGTCCCGAATTGACGGTGCTGTGGGCCAGTGGCTGCTGGCCGGAGAGCCCATAGGGCGGATGGGCAAGAATGATGGCACCGCCCCTGTCCTATACGTAGAGTTGCGAAGAAACGGGGTGCCGATTAACCCGCTTTCCTGGTTAGCGGCAAACGAGAGAAAGGTTAGCGGATGAAGCGTACAGCGTTGTGTCTTGCCCTGGTGGGGCTGGCATTTTCCTCTCTGCCGGCGGTCGGCCAATCGGGCAGTTCAGAAACGTATCGCCAGCTACAGCTCTTTGGCGACGTTTTCGAGCGCGTTCGCTCCGACTACGTCGAGGAAGTGACCGACGAGAGCCTGATCGAGAAGGCGATCAATGGCATGCTGACCTCGCTCGATCCGCACTCTGGCTACCTCAATGCCAAGAGCTACCGGGATATGCAGGTGCAGACCAAAGGTGAGTTCGGCGGTCTCGGGATCGAAGTGACCATGGAAAATGGCGTGGTCAAGGTTGTCTCTCCGATCGACGACACGCCGGCATTCCGGGCCGGCGTCAAAGCCGGCGATTTCATTACCCGAATCGACGGCCAGCAGGTTTTGGGGCTGACATTGACCGAGGCCGTCGAAAAAATGCGGGGCGCGGTCAACACGAGCATCGCCCTGACGATCTCGCGCCCCGGGCAGGAGCGCCCGTTCGACATCTCGATCACCCGCGCAGTGATCAAAATCAATTCGGTGAGATCCCGGATCGAAGGTGATGCCGCCTACGTGCGTATCACCTCCTTCAACGAACAAACCGAGTCTGGCCTGAAAAAGGCGATGGCGAAGCTGAAGAAGGATCTAGGCGACGAGATGCGGGGTGTGGTGCTGGATCTTCGCAATAACCCAGGTGGCCTGCTAGAACAGGCTGTCGCCGTGGCCGACGCCTTTCTCGATCAAGGTGAGATCGTTTCAACGCGGGGCCGCAGCCCTGACGACGTTCAACGGTTCTCGGCGCGGGGTGGAGACATGTCAGACGGCAAACCAATCGTGGTCCTGATCAATGGCGGCTCGGCGTCTGCATCGGAGATCGTGGCCGGCGCGCTGCAGGATCATCGGCGTGCCCTCGTGCTTGGAACGAATTCATTCGGAAAAGGATCGGTGCAGACGATTATTCCGATGGCCGGTCATGGCGCCATGCGCTTGACGACATCGCGCTATTACACGCCATCAGGCCGGTCGATCCAGGCCACCGGCATTGAGCCGGACATCGAGATTGTGCAGTCGCGTGTCGAACCCATCGATGCTGGCCCTCAACGGACCGAGGCATCGTTGCAGAACGCCCTCCAATCCGAGAAAAACGGCGAGGATCAGTCGGGCGACGCCACGACGCCGGGCGCGGGGCCCACCGGCACAGCCGAAGATTATCAGCTTGTACGTGCTCTCGATTTGTTGCGTGGAATCACACTGTACGGACGAGGGTTCAACTAGAGGCGCGTTCGGGGGTTACCGGTACGCGGACAGATTGAACAGTGGCGCGACGAGCCCGTTCACGTTCGAGACGGAGCCGCCGCGATAGCGAGGAAAGGGGGCGCCAGCTCAATATTCCTCTGATCGCTGGGCTGGCGTTGTTCGGAATCGTGCTCGGCCTTGTGGGCTGGGCATGGTTGGCGTTCGACGAAGAAGCCTTCAAGGCGGCGATGCGGCCGCCGTCAATCGTAGCCGAAATTCCGCCTCCGCCCGAGGCCTCTGAAACGTCTGGTGAAGACGACTTCGAGGACGAGGAGGCAGAAGACTTCGACGAAGACGAAGATGTTGCCGAATCGGAAGAAGATGCTGTCGATTCAGCCGATGCCA
>DEBC01000006.1 GCA_002348365.1 Alphaproteobacteria bacterium UBA2966
CCACGGGCACACGCGGCGCACTTCGAGTCGTTGCCGCATTCTGCAATGGCAACGAACCACTCTCAGTTGCCAGCGCAACTGCCCCCCGGCCTCGTGCCGCATCACAGGGAAGTTTTCAGCGCCTTATGGTGAGTCTATCAAACGCCATATTTCCAATAGTGGAATATGGTGTCAAAGGTCGCTAGCTCGGGTCAGAAGGAGGCACCCCTGAAGCGCCTCATCCAGGTATCCTTCCCACCCTCCTGCCCCTCGCACCGGACTGACGTCACATTTCGGTGACCGCTGTACATGCGGCAATGCCTGTTCAACTATGATGCTCGCAACTCATACGAAACCGAGTGGTGAGGGATCTGTCATGGCATTGTGTGTGCGAACCTTGTCTGTCTTGGCGACAACCATCGGCCTGTTGGTTCCGCCAGTGCCTGCGATCGCCGGGAATCCAGCACCCTATGCGGACACCCAATTCATTTCGACCAATCAGACATTCAAAGATCTTTGGAGCAATCTGTAATCGGCGGTCAAGGCCAACAGAATGGGAATTGTGGGTCGGGCGAGTGCAAGCATGGGCGCCAAGTCCCAAGGGTTTGAGATTCCCGGTAATGCCGTGGTCATGGTGTTTCGAAATGACTTTGCTCGACGAATGTTGGCAGCCAGCATTCCCGCTGGGATCGAGGCTCCACTGCGTTTCTACGTAACGGAGAATGCGGACGGAACTGCAACGCTAACGTATCGCTCGCCGAGCAGTGTTTTCCGGCCCTACGAGAGTGCGGAAATGAACACTCTGGCCGAAGAGCTGGATGCAATCTTTGAGAAGATCGCCGCGGAAGCCACTGGCGACTAAATCCCGAGGCCTTCCAACCACCCTCGTAAAGCGTCCGTGGTGTGGTCAGGCCACTCCAGCATCGGGATGTGACCGCAGGTATCCAGCAACATCAACTCGGCATTTGGGATTCCTGTCGCAATCTCTTCTGACATTTCCGGGGGCGTAATAATGTCGTCGCGGCCGCAGAGCACTAATGTTGGACACGTAATGCCCTCGAGGTCCGGCCGGCTGTCTGGCCGGCCTGAAAACGCTTTCTGCTGATTTCGCAATCCGTCGTACCCGGCTTCAGCAATCATCAATTCAAGCGTGCGCACATGAGCGCCGTCTTGCGTTCGCTCCGGATGGAAGAAAACGGGTGCGTACATTTCGGCGACTGCGCCAAACTTTCCCTCGGCGGCAAGCTCAGCTGCCGGTTTACGCCTGGCGCTCTGAACAGGCCATTCGGGCCGCGCCGTCGTGCCCACCAGGGCCAGTCCCATGATCCTCTTGGAGTTCTGTCGCATAATTTCGAAGGCCACCGCCCCCCCCATGGAGTTGGCCAGTATCGCAAATTGCTCGGGCATCGGCTCAACGGCCTGGGCGGCAAGATCTTGAACACTGTCTGCACCGTAGAGTTCAGCGATGGTGAATTCCGCGACGTCACTCAACCGGCTTATCTGATGCGTAAACAAGCGCCCATTGCAGAGATGGCCCGGCAATACCAAGACCGGGATGATTGACTTCATTCAATGCCTCCACGCTTGAAACCGCCCGTGCGCGGTACCATTTGCAAAGTAGTGCTGGCACGATTCCACGTCACGAGCAGGTCCGTAATTTTAGCCCCTGACAGAGGTCTGCCAGTGATTGGCCGTTGACATCCAAAGTTACGTAGAGTATTGCGGCGGCGAACCTGTGGCCCGACATTTACATTGTACGCCGCAATATTTGGCAACACATGACATTTTCTGATCTTGGTTTAAGCCCCGACGTTCTCAAAGCGATCACCGAAACGGGGTATCAATCCCCCACACCGATCCAAGAACAAGCGATACCATTTGTAATGCAAGGGCGCGACGTTATGGGTTGCGCTCAAACCGGCACGGGTAAGACCGCCTCCTTCACCCTACCGATGATCGATATGCTGGCACGCGGTCGGGCTCGAGCTCGAATGCCGCGCGCACTCATACTTGAACCGACCCGCGAACTCGCCGATCAAGTTGCGGAGAACTTTACGGTCTACGGCAAATATCAAAAGCTCTCGATGGCGCTTCTCATCGGGGGAGTCTCTTTCGACGAGCAGGACAAGAAAATCGATCGCGGCGTCGATGTCTTGATCGCTACTCCTGGCCGACTTCTCGACCATTTCGAGCGCGGTAAGTTACTTTTGAGCGGCGTTGGAATTCTGGTGATCGACGAAGCGGATCGCATGCTTGATATGGGCTTCATTCCCGACGTCGAACGGATCGTCAAGCTCTTGCCACCGCTGCGCCAGACATTGTTCTTCTCGGCTACCATCATGCCAGAGATTCGAAGAATTTCTGAACGCTTCCTGAGCAATCCCAAAGAGGTCGTCGTGGATCCGCCGGCGTCGGCGGCGGAAAACGTCGAACAGCAGCTCGTTGTGATTCGCCCAGAAGATAAGCGGAATGCCCTGCGAAATATCCTTCGAAGCAAGAAAGTCGAGTCGGCCTTGATTTTCTGCAACCGAAAACGTGATGTGGATATCGTCGCACGTTCGTTGGACAAGCATGGATTTAATGCGAAACCTTTGCACGGTGACATGCAGCAATCCGTGCGTATGGACACGCTCGAGGGGTTTCGGAATGGCGACGTCAATCTGCTGGTAGCAAGCGACGTTGCCGCAAGAGGACTGGACATCTCCAGCCTTCCCTTCGTACTGAATTTCGATGTTCCTTCAAATGCTGAGGACTATGTTCATCGTATCGGCCGAACTGGCCGTGCGGGACAGTCCGGTGTTGCGATCACGCTGGCGACGCCCGATGACACCAAGCTCGTTTCCGCAATCGAACGGCTGATCGGTAATTCCATCGACGTCATGCAAGTCTATGACGTCTATAGTGCCGAACTGGGCAGCGGCACCGAACAAGGCCAAAGCGGTCGAGTCGCGGGCGCACGGCGAGGCCGCAGGCGAAAGACGAACGGGCAATCGGACGGACGGAATGACCGCAAGTCGGACAAGCCGCAAGCGACGGCGAAGAACGGCGGCAGGCGTATGAAGTCCCGAAGCCGCAGCGAAGACGCCCCTCGCAAGAATCAGGGAGAATCAACGCGCGATAGTGGTGGTTCTTCCGCTCAGACGAACCTAAAATTTGGCGTTACCGACGATGTGCCAGCGTTCCTTGCACGTCCGTCGCGGGTTCGCACAGATTGATTTCGGAATAGTCAGACCATGCAGACGATATTCGTCATGGTGAAATGCGACCTTGGGGAAGCGTATCGCGTTGCTGACGCGGCGGCACAGGTCGACGAGGTCTCGGAAAGTCTATTCCAGGTCGGGTCAATACGATTTGATGATGAAGTGTTATCTCGGCGATGAGATTGATATCGGTCACTTCGTCACTGAGGGCATCCAGAGATTGTCCGGAGTAAAGGACACTTTCACAATTATCGCATTCAAGGCTTTTACGTAGGGCAGATCGCGACCTGATCACGTCGCGCGAATTGGTTCTAGTCCGCGGCCCTGGCACCTAGTCTCCAGGCTGACAGTGTGCGCATCATGCCCCCGTACGGTGGCCTCACACTGAACATCCGGTCTATGACGGTGCTGCGAATCGGGAAGCGAGCATCTCCGCTTCCAAAACCATTTCGCGAATCGGAATCCCCTGATAACAACGGTGGCAGCACAGTGGCGAGCGCCGACCCAAATGGGGGTGCTGCATTAAGCCACGCTCGTCGGGAAGACATTCGTGGGATCATGCCGTCAGCGCGATCCGCGTCCACATCGAACCAGCACAAGGAACTCAATTCATTTCCGGCTGACGCCAGTTCGATGACTTCTTCGAGGTGTTGATACGTCCGCACGGCAAGAACCGGACCGAGAATTGGCTGCCTGAGCGCCGCCATCTCGTCGCCGACCTCGACCACCAACGTTGGAGCAATCTTGCGTTTCTGCTCTCTCAAGGACTCTCCGCCCGGATTTGCTCGGATTATCTGTGCGCCCCGATCGATGGCATCCTCAATGAGGAACCTGACTTCATCAGCGTGTTACACGCTGACCATGGAACCGTAATCCGGATTCCACAGCAGCGACGGATACATGGCCGCAAACGCGTGCCGGGCGTAACCAAGAAATATGCCCACCGCGCCTCGAGGGACATACACGATATCAGGCGCTGAAGGGTGCTGGCCGGCGTTGAAGAGTTTAGACCTCATGATGTGTTGCGCTGCCAAATCAAGCGAATAACCGCGCGTGACCACTACGACACCGCGACCCGGGACAGCCAAAGATAGTGGAACGAGCTGGCTTCCTGCCGCCAAAGACGCGCTCCTCGCTTGCGGCCATTGAGTGGCAGCCTGCAACCAGTCGAGAGGCAGGCGAGCGAACGCGGACGCGACATTCTCTCCACCGGTGACAGCAACCACGTGTTCGGCAGAGAAGACATCTCCAACAATTCTTTTCAAGGAATCACTTGTGCTCGGTGTCTGATGCGGCAGCGCTAGCACAGCTCTATTGCCGGAAGCAATCGCCTCTATAACCGGCAAGAAGGACTGTGAGACTGGAAAGTGCCAGGCGGGAACGAATCCGCCGACGCCAACATTGGTGCTATCGTTGATGCGGGCAGCCGTCCGCGACCCCAACACCTGCTCGACCGCAGCAGCTGTTTTCAGACGGCGAATATGATCTGCCAGAGAACGCCGAACCGGACGAATGTCGAATAACCAAGATTCGACGATGGAACGTGATTCAAAGTCAGATTGAATCGCCTGCAATATTTCCGATGAATGCCGTTTCAGCAGAGCATCGAGAGCCCGCAACAAAGCCACGCGGCTCGCACGGTTGGGGACGCCTTGACTCCGCAATTCAGCCCGCTGCGCGTTCACCAGGGCTGCCAGTCGGTCCTCCGAAATCGGAGACCGAGTCGCGTCAATATTAAGAACGGCTATCGATATGCCGCTTCCTTATCGGCTCCACGTCCTCCCATGGTAACACGCGTGCGCGATCAACGTGGACCCCACATTTTTCGCGAAAACCATGCGTTCGTGAACGATTGGCAGATCCGATCCCGCCTCCCGAGCTTCCATTGAGAAAACATCCCAATCCGATGATATATTCTCGCGCTCCTTAAATGCGCCGACACCCCCGGACTACTTATGATTATTGCCCAAATCACTGATTTCCACATTTCTCTCCCCGGCCAGCGAATGGATGAGATGTTTCGGACGTCTTCGTTCCTCGAACAAGCAGTTGCGCATCTCCTTTCCCTGGAGCCTTCGCCTGACCTGGTGCTGGCAACGGGGGATCTTGTGGACAAGGGCGTGCCTGAAGAATATGCGCGCCTGAAAGACATACTGAATCCCATTGATGCGCCGCTCTATTTCATTCCTGGAAATCATGATGATCGAGATGAGATGCGTCGTGCTTTTTCGGATCTCGACTATTGGTCACGCGATGACGAGTTTCTGCACTACGTGATCGATGAATGGCCAGTTCGCCTCATCGGGCTGGATACCCTTATACCGGGAAAGATCAGCGGGGAATTGTGCGAAGAAAGATTGAGATGGCTCTCAGACCGGTTGGCCGAAGACCCCGAGAAGCCCACGCTGATATTCATGCACCACCCACCCATCAAGAGTGGCATGAGCGCAATGGATCGACATGGATTCGATGCGGGCGGCGCTGAAATGGGCGCGATTGTGGAGAGATATCGCAACATTGAGAGAATTGTTTGTGGACACCTGCACCGGCCGATTACAGCGCGTTGGCACGGCACCGTCTTGAGTGTGGCACCCAGCACCGCCCATCAGATGGGTCTGAACATGCTTGAAGGCGGTAGACAGCAGGTCATCATGGAACCGCCCGCCTGCCAGCTTCATATTTGGGGGGAAGAAACGGGCCTGATCAGCCACACGTCCTATACTTCGGAATACGAGGTACCTCTCACCGTTAAGCTTTCGTGACCCTGATGGGAGCCGGCCCCAACGGCCGTCCAAAAAGAGCTGAGCAGGTCTCGGCCCGGATTAAGCAGCCGGCCGATCGTCCAGCCGCTGACGGAGCTTCGTCCAAGCCGCCACAAACTGATCTACATCTTCCGCGCCGGACGCCCAACCGAGACTAACGCGAATGGCAGAACCAGTCTGTTCGTCAGGCAAACCCATTGCCTTCAAGACGTGTGACGCTGATACCTTGCCAGAAGAACACGCGGCACCAGCGCTGACCTTGACCCCCTCAAGATCTAAAGACATTACCTGTGTCTCGGCAGGAACACCCGGCATGACGATACAGGACGTATTTGGAAGCCGGGGAGCAGTCTCGCCAACGATGACGACACCGTCGGCCGCAGCCTGAATCTCATTTTCCAGCTTATCGCGCAGTGCCCTAACCCGCTGACTCTCGTCGCGGATTGACGCGACGCATTTTGCGGCTTCATCGAATCCCACGATACCCGGGACGTTTTCAGTACCGGAGCGGCGTCCCCGTTCCTGTCCGCCGCCGAATAGCATGGCGGTCGGCGTTTCCGATTCATCGCCGACGATCAAGGCCCCGATGCCCTGAGGTCCCCCAAACTTGTGAGCCGAAATGGTCAGCCAGTCGACGCCCAGGTCCGCAATTGAGACAGCGACTTTGCCCAGCCCTTGAACGGCGTCGCAGTGGACAACGGCACCATGATCCTTAGCGATTTCGGCCACCTGCCGCACCGGCTGGATAACACCGGTTTCGTTGTTGGCAAGCATGATCGAAACGAGTGCCGGTCCAGAGTTTTTGCCGAGCTGTTCGGCGAGCGCGTCGACGTCGACCAGTCCTTCCACGCCTACAGGGATCAGAGTCGCACCGTTTTGAAGCGCAGGCAAAACGTTGAGGATCGAGTCGTGCTCGATTGCAGAAGCAAAGACGTGTCGGTTCTGACGCGCTGAATTCTGAAGAACCAAATTATTTGCCTCGGTCCCGCCACTCGTAAACACAACGCCTCCAGGCGAGACACCGACCAGTCGTGCGACTTCTTCTCTTGCTGACTCAACGCGTGACCTGGCCTCCCGGCCTGACATATGGACGGAGGAAGGATTGCCCGGATAATCGAGAGCGAAGGAGATCGCGGCGCTAACTTCTGGCCGCACTGGCGCGGTCGCATTGTAATCGAGGTAGCCGGAAAATCGTTCGGACATCAGGGAAACGGCTCACTCATCAACCGCTGGTAGATGGATCGGGAAAAGGGTCCTGGCCGGGCTCGAACACCTGCCCTCCTCCAACGACGCGGCGGTTCACGATATCATCGAGCGAAACTGATCCGAGAAATTCTTCGACTCGTTCATCAAGTTCTCGCCACAAACTGGCGGTCAGATCCCACCCTCGTGCCGTCGTCATGTCTACCGGAAAGCCGTTCTTGCGCCGGCGTCGGCGGACTGGCTCTTCGATCGCCTTGACGATGTCGAGAACACTGATGTCAGCTGGAGATTGATCGAGGACATAACCCCATCTTGGTCCCCGTGTACTCTTAATCATGCCCTTCTTGCGCAGATTGGTGAGCAGCTGTTCCAGATAGGACAGCGAAATGTCCTGCCGTTGAGCAATCTCAGCTAAGGCGACCGGACGACCAGAACTGTGGAGGGCAAGATCCGCCATGGCCATCACGGCGTACCGTCCCTTGGTACCGAGGTCTACGGTATGGCGCATACCTGAGTACTCAATCTGATGTGATTTTTCTCGGGCTCCGCAATCGCGAGAAACCTAATTATTGCAGTCAGGAGAGTCCTCGGGGGCAATTTCAACAGTGCCTTCAGGTTCGGACTGCCACGAGATTGATCTCTCTCCCGTTCGTTTCTCCTCTTCCAACTCAGCGACGCGCAAACTCAGGGACTGTACCTTGTCCAACAATGCGTCGATGCGCCGAGCGATCGGATCTGCGTCTTCGTCAACTGGTGTTCCGTAAGGATCAAATCGCTTCGGAGGGTCGCTCTTGGCGGCTGCCCCGGCCACTCGGGCGGGAATCCCTACGACCGTGCTTCCTGGCGCGACATCCTTCAGAACCACTGAATTCGCTCCAATCCGGGCGTTCGCACCTACCGTGATTGGACCGAGAACCTGTGCACCGGAGCCTACGATGACGCCGTCTTCCAATGTGGGGTGCCGCTTTTCGTTGACTTGGGTGTGGCTGTCGACAGCCGGGGCGATCCCACCCAACGTAACATCATGATACAGCGTGACATTCTCGCCGATGATGGAGGTCTCTCCAATCACGACACCCATACCATGATCGATGAAGAAGCCTCGGCCGATTTGCGCACCTGGATGGATTTCGATCCCAGAAAAGAATCGACCCAAGTGTGATGTAAATCGACCCAATAGCTTCAAGTTCCGCGCCCAGAACCAGTTTGCCGCGCGATAAAACAACACCGCGTGGAAGCCTGCATAGCACAGGACAACCTCGAGCTTTGACCGAACTGCGGGATCGCGATCGAATACGGCCCGCACATCTGCGCCAATGGTATTGAACATTGGCATCCCCACGATAATATTAGGGTGCCGACAAAACTTCGAGCTGAGTGATTACCCGTACGCCCAAGGGCCTTCGGCACCTATCTTCTTGGATATAGGTTAGCTAGACATACCAGTCAATGACTTGAGCCGGGTTGGAACCCCACCAATGGTGGCCTTGCCAACCGTTTACACGAAATGTATGCCTTGCCTGGGTACATCACAGATAAATCGCGGTACGCACCGTGCGCTTGGAGGTTGAATGCCAGAAGTTAACATCGTTGGTCCGGAAGGCCGCCTCGAAGGCCGCTATCACCACCAACCAAACGCGCCCCAATCACCCATAGCGCTGATCCTTCACCCGCACCCACAATTCGGCGGAACCATGAACAATAAGGTTGTGTACAACCTGTTTCATGCATTCGTACGTAAGGGCTTTTCGGCACTGAGGTTCAATTTCAGGGGCGTTGGAAAGAGCCAGGGCGTATTCGACAACGGACAAGGTGAGCTATCGGACGCCGCATCAGCGCTGGACTGGTTGCAGGCCTCTAACCCGAGCGCCTCAGCGTGTTGGGTCGGCGGTTTCTCCTTTGGCGCCTGGATCTCCATGCAACTGCTGATGCGTCGCCCCGAAATCAATAGCTTTATCTCCGTCGCACCTCCGGCGAACATGCTCGACTTCAGTTTCCTTGCGCCGTGTCCAGCATCCGGATTGATCGTGCACGGAAATGAAGACGACATCGTGCCGACTGAGGACGTCGAAAAGCTAGCGGCCAAGCTGCAGAGTCAGCGAGGGATCGAAATCACCTACAAGACGATCTCGGGCGCAAACCATTTCTTTGAGGAAAAGTTGCCCGATCTCAACACCATAGTCGACAAATACCTCAAGAAAGCCGTCGATTGAGCTGAGTTCGACGCTGGAATCCAAGGTGAAAATCCTCGTCTAGGGTCGGTGCAGTACACCTCCGACGCAAGGCCTCGGGACTCCCGTCGTATTTAGCCAACTGTTCGGCCACCCCTTCACGGAGCGGACCGCCAGAAAAGCGAATGCCTCTGCTTCCAGGGTATTGCCATCCCAGCCGACACTCTCCACTGGCGCTACCGGCGCCCCAACTTGCTGGGTTAATGCGCTCATCATTTCTGGATTGTGCCGCCCTCCTCCTGTTACGAGCCACCGCGTCGGTGGAGATGGGAGAAAATCGGCCGCTACGCTGACCGTTTGGGTCGTGAACGCGACCAGCGTGGCGGCACCGTCGGCCGGCGACAGAAGTGCCAAGGGCTCCAACGAAAATGCGTCCCTATCCAATGATTTCGGCGGACTCGCCGAGAAGTAAGGGTTCTCCAACAATCTCGCCAGCGCATCAGCGTCGACATTTCCCGTAGCTGCCAGCCTACCGTCTCGATCGTATCGTTCGCCTGTGTGTCGCGCCGTCCAGTCGTCCAGCAGAGCGTTCCCCGGTCCGGTATCGAAGGCCAGCATCTGGGGAACTATCTGATCCTGAGTATCGAAGTCACCCAAATTCGGTGGACTATCTCCAATCCAAGTCACATTTGCGACCCCGCCCATATTGAGAACGGCCACTGGTTTCTCCAGTTCCTTCGCCAGCGCCCAATGGTATGCCGGCGCCAAGGGCGCCCCTTGCCCACCCTCTGCAACGTCTGCACTCCGGAGATCGTTGACAACAGGAATTCCGGTCAGTGAGGCAAGTAATTTTCCGTCCCCAATTTGTATGGTTTCACGTTGTTCAGGCGCGTGAAATAACGTATGACCGTGAAACCCGATAATATCTATATCTAAATAAGTTAATTGATTTTTCTCTAGTAATTTATCAATAACGTTTGCGTGCAAGGCAGTCAGTTCCGCCTCCACACCTGATGCGTCTCCAATGTTTAAGCTCGCATCTGAGAGCCGGCGTCTAAATTCCTCGCCGTAAGTCCATGTCGTTGATGGTCCACGATTGACCACAGATGAACCATCCGTGCGAATGATCGCCGCATCAATTCCGTCTCTTGACGTGCCGCTCATCAATCCGAGTGCCGTCAATTCGGAACGCGCATGGATTTCAGTGGTCATGGCCTGATTTCAGATTCTGCAGTCGGTTCAGGTTACTATCGCGAGTTGTCGTCAATTCGGGATTGTGATACATGGCTGGCCGCCGCCCGCTCCCTGTCCCCGTTATACTTTCTGCGACTATTTTCGCGCGAGCACAGAATTTGTCGGGCGAGTCGGCATCAAGAAACCTTTCTGGCTGCTGAGTCATGCAACAAATGAATTCTGACTTTCTGCGGGTGTTAACGGACCGCGGATTCATACATCAGTGCACGGATCTGGCTGGTCTCGACCAAGCCGCATCAGAAGGTGTCATCACCGCATACATTGGATTCGATTGCACGGCGCCAAGTCTTCACATCGGCAATCTCGTCGGAATCATGCTCTTGCGACGATTACAGCGGTCAGGGCACAGACCGATCGTTCTGATGGGCGGCGGCACTACGAAGGTGGGAGACCCCTCGGGCAAGGAGGAAAGCAGGCAAATCCTGTCTGAAGATGCGATTGCCACCAACATGGCGGGAATCAGAGAAGCCTTTGCTAAATTTTTGCAGTTTGGCGATGGCCCAACCGATGCCTTGATGGTCAACAATGCGGATTGGCTGGATTCCTTGGAGTACATCCCCTTTCTTCGCGAGTTCGGTAGCCATTTCTCAGTCAATCGCATGCTCACCATGGACAGCGTGAAACTACGTCTGGAACGAGAGCAGCCGCTGAGTTTCCTGGAATTCAATTACATGATTCTGCAGGCATACGATTTCGTGGAGTTGTGCCGCCGCCACGACTGTGTGCTGCAAATGGGAGGCTCAGACCAGTGGGGCAACATTGTTAACGGCGTTGAGTTGGGTAGACGGGTGGAAAGCCGGGCACTTTTCGGCCTGACTTCACCCCTGATCACCACGTCTTCCGGCGCAAAGATGGGCAAGACGGCGGCCGGTGCAATTTGGCTCAACGAAGACATGCTCTCGCCGTACGACTACTGGCAGTTCTGGCGAAACACCGATGATGCAGATGTCGGCCGCTTCATGCGCCTGTTCACAGAATTACCCCTTGAGGAAATCGATCGATTGGAGGCTCTGGAGGGTGATGAGGTCAACGAGGCCAAAAAAATCCTCGCCAACGAAGCCACTCGCCTGTGTCACGGCGATGAAGCGGCAGAACTCTCCGCCGAGACCGCCCGAAATACATTCGAGGGCAGCGGGATGAGCGAAAACCTCCCGGGCATCGACGTCGATCGGACGGAATTGAGCCAAGGCGTCGCTGCATTCGATCTTTTGCACCGTGCCGGACTTTGCGGAAGCAAGGGCGAAGCGCGACGGCTTATCAAGGGTGGAGGGGGACGTCTCAACGACAGCGTGATAGAAGACGAGGCCCAATTGGTCACGTTGGACCATCTGGGCGCAGAGGGCGTGATCAAGATATCGGCGGGCAAGAAGCGCCACGCGCTCATCAAGCCGGTCTAGACATTCACTGATCCCCAGCGACGTGGCGTTACTCGCCCTGAGGCTGATTATCCTGCGACAGCTCTTCGACCGGTGTCGCATCCCCCGACACAATTGATCTGAGGAAGCCGGGGGCAAGCGCCGACAACGGATTTACCGTCACTGTTGGTTCTCCGATGGGACCGTCTACGCCATAAGTCATAGCAAATATTCCCTCGCCCTCCTTACCAACCAGCAAGTTGCCTAACAGAGGGATGTTCCCGAGCACCGAGTTGAGGGTATAGGCGGGTACCAGCGTCCCTTGCAGATCGACCTGACCCCGTTCCTGATCGAGTTCACCCTCCAACGTGATACCCAGTGCCGGCCCGAACGCCCGCGCCCGATCAATCTCGAGACGGCCATCCTGTATGGCGAACGGGGCTTGGAACCTGACAAATGAAATTCCTTCGCCGTTCAAGAGGTCTACCATTCCGGTCAAGGAACCAATCGTCAGTATTCGGGCAAGAACCGGGGCATTGACGACCTTGAACTCGTCAATTTCGACCTGCCCCGTTAATGGGCGGGAAGGCAATGATTCATCGATTGTCGCCGTGAGGCCCAACTTTCCCCCAATAGCGTTATCGAATACGCCGAGGGAGCGCACGAAGGCCCCGGCATCACTCGAACTGACTCCGAGGTTGCGCTTCCCCGGCTCGGTGCGCAGCGAAATCTGGATTGGGGCCTCGCCGCTCAACACCCCTGACGCTTCGATTTCCTGCCAGGACTCTCCGGAGTACACAGCTCTGCCGTTCGCATCCGCAAGACTGTGCCGGTCACCGAGGATCACTTCTCCAACACGCATCGAAAGGACGAGTGGTGGAATGGCGAGCGTGCCTTCTTCACCGAACAATCGGGTGAGATAGGGCCGCATATCGAATCGGCCACCTTCGAGAGCTACGATGAAACCATCCGGGGCGCGCGGTCGAATTGCGGCCGAGACACTGCTCTCACCAACTTCTAGTAATGACAGGTCCAGTCGTCGCAATTCATTTTCTTGATCCAGTTCTGCCTGCCCCACGGCCGTAAGGCCCGGAGCGGTAAGCTCAAACGCTGTAACCAGCGCACCCTCTTCGCCACCCACGGCCGTGTCCAAATTCACCTCGGCGGCGGTACCTGCGGCTTTACTCCAGACCAGCTCTGGAAACTCCAGTCGGGCGGACGTGAGATCGGCGGTGGCACTTACCTCCAGGACCTCCCATCCCTTGGTCAGGATTTGTGCGGTCACTGGCGTCGTTCCGGACACGCGCGGCGCCGTCGGCAAGCCCAATCTCTCACGACCAACTTCATCCAGGTTGGCCGTCAACGACAGCCAACTGGTCGCCGGCCCCGCCGGCCGAAACGCTCGACGCCACTCCAAGCTTACCGGCGCTCCATCGATCGCTGCGGTCCCGCTCGCAGTGATACCGTTGCCGTCCAGCTGAATCAGTAGATCGCCATCACTGATGACGTGATCTCGCATGACACTTGCAACCCCAAAATCGCGTACGTTTGCTGCTGCGACATAGCGCACCTCCGCGGCCTTCAGTGCGCTCTTTATGGGTAAATCGAAACGGACTCGTGCAGCGCTCAATCCGTTGGCTGATAAGGGGTTGAAGCCGATCGATTGGGCGAACCTGTATGGTTCCCGATCCATCACAGACAGCACGTCTGATACTTCACCGCGTCCCACAAATCCGATGTGGGCCGTTTTGTGCTGTTGATTCAGTCCTTCAATGCGAACAGTTCCCTCGGAAACAGCAATTTCTCCGATTCGGGCGCTGTCCACGACTAAGGCAACCTCGCCACCGGACATTCGGGCGGATCCCCGTGCTTCCACGAGTTTAGGCATACTGTTCAAGTAGCGCGTGGAGACGTTGTTGAACTCAAACGTCAAATCAACCGCTTCATCCTTCAGACCTCGCTCGACACGAAGTTCTGGAGAAACGGCAAGGCGCACGTCGCCGCGCGTGACCACGCCGCCGCGAACGCGGGTGGTCACCCAGTTCCTGGCCTTTCGGGCAAGACTGTTGGGCCAGTACCGCTCTAAGTCATCCACCGGAAAATCACGGAAATTGCCTTCCAGATTCAACGCCAGATCTTCATCCAGCAGGATCAGACCGTTCAGGCTGGCGGTTGCAGGCCCGATATCGAGAAACATCTCATCGACCTGGATTGCCGTCAGATTATCTTGAACCCGCCCCTTCACCGCGACCTGCTGGAATTCGAGATCCTCATCGAAGAACTGGGGCAATCGAATTTCACCGGCAACACTCGCAAAATCAAACTCGACCGCACCAACGGGACCTTCGGCCCCCAAAGTCAATTCCATGGAACCGCTTATCGACGTGCGGAGGGCGGAAAGCTGCTCAAGTCTGGGGACATAACTCGCCAATGTGCGAGGCTCCATCCCCTCCAACTCCAGCTGGACTGCGACTTCCCCGCTATCTCGGCCGTGTGACACCTTGGCCGTCACGAGTGTCGCGACGCCATCGAGATCGAGCACAGCGGAGATGGTTCCGGAGATGCTCGTCGCATCTCGGACCAGTGAGATGTTGCCATCCGTCGTGCGCCACGTTTGATTAAGGATCTTGTCAACGATGGTGATCGTCGCTGCGCGAACGCTGGCTCGCGTCAAGTGCTGGGTATCTTCGTGTTTGAGTGGCTCAGCCTGCAGTCTTTCGAGCAAGGCGGCCACGACCACGCCAGCATCCCGCCCGGTTTCATCATCGGTTCCGATCCCGAACGATCCATCGATATCTCGGAACAATCTCAGTTCAGGTCCCAGTAGATCTACCCGCGTGAGTGAAATTCGCCCTCCCAATAGTGCGCGGCCGCTGACACCAAGCGACATTTCGGGAACGCCCGCGATGACAGAATCTTCGCTGTCCAACAGCCGGACGCCCCTGACACGGATATCGATGGTCCTTTCCCAATCGGCCCACGCCAGAATGGTATCCTCGAGATCGATGCGGACCCCCTGCACACCAATGTTCAGGGCATCACGTACGTAAGGGGTAAGAAATTGAAGGGAAATTGGCCCCGACCAGAGCAACCATCCCGCCACGACGAACACGATGGCTGACCCCGCCGTGACTGCGGCAAGCAGTCGAAGCAGAAATTTGCTGGTGGAGACAATCAATTGTCAGTCGCGCCGAATGTCAGAGTGTTACCTGCAATATTGGCGATGCTTGACCGCCATAAGCCAATTGCGCAGTGTGCCCCATCGCTTGATGTGAAGGAACGCGAGTATTGCTGTTTCTATCACAGATCATTGAACTTCCCGCACCGCACTCACCAGAACGCGTCGAAAACGGATTTGAGGAACTGCGGCGTCGGGCAAGTATTTCCGAAATCCACGATCTCGAGAGATTTGCGGAACAAGTCTCAGACCATCCGGTCGGCAAGAGATTTTTCGCTGCGATCTTCGGTAACAGCCCATTTCTGACGCATTGCCTGTTACGCGACCTGCCGTTTGCCAAGACATTGCTCGAGCAGGAATCCGAAGACCTCTGTTCTGAAATCCTTGAAACTGTCCCTGCCTGGAAATCCCTCGAGCAAGACGTCCTGATGGCGAAGCTGCGCGACGCGCGCATGAAAATGGCCCTGCTCGTCGCCGCCGCCGACATTGGGGGCATATGGACCCTCGAAGAAGTTACACAGGCACTGAGTAGATTTGCCGTCGTTTCCATCGATACAACCGTTAATCACCTTTTGATGCGCGCCGCCGCAGCGGGGGAACTGGCGCTGCACGATGAAGACGAACCTCAATTGGACTGCGGATATACCTTGCTTGGGATGGGCAAGCTTGGCGCCGCCGAGCTGAATTACTCGAGCGACATAGACCTGATCGCGTTATTCGACGAGGAAGATGTCTCATACACCGGTTCAAAGTCGGCGCAGGACCTATTTGTGCGCATGACCCGCGACCTGGTGAAAATACTGCAGACGCGGACTTCCGATGGTTACGTGTTTCGAATGGATCTGAGACTACGGCCCGATACGGGGAGCTCTCCGCTCGCCATGTCGATGGCTGCCGCAGAGAGTTACTATGAGAGCGTCGGGCAAAACTGGGAGCGAGCAGCACTCATCAAGGCTGCGCCCGTCGCTGGAGACATCGCGGCGGGAAACGCTTTTTTGGAGCGGATTTCTCCATTCATCTGGCGCAAGTATCTCGACTACGCCGCAATCGAAGATATTCATTCAATCAAACGGCAAATTCATGCACACAAAGGTCACGGCGCCGTTGCAGTTCCAGGTCACAACATCAAGGTCGGCCGAGGCGGAATTCGTGAGATCGAATTCTTCGCTCAAACCCAGCAACTGATTGCGGGCGGTCGCGATTTTTCGCTCAGAATGCCGGATACATGCGGCGCGCTGGAGGCACTCGTTACCTGCGGCCGTCTGGAGCGAAAGGTTGCCAGCGAACTGGAAGACGCATACGGCTATCTGCGTCGACTTGAACACCGGCTGCAGATGATCGCAGACGAACAGACCCATTCCATTCCAGAGAGTGAAGAGGGACTAGCACACATTTCGAGGTTTATGGGTTTTCCAGAACCCGACTCCTTCCTAAGCAAAACCATTGAGACGCTGCGATTGGTGGAACGTCACTACGCGAGGCTGTTTGAGCATGCGCCTGCGTTGGGTGACGTGGGAAGTCTCGTCTTTACGGGCACGGAAGATGATCCCGAAACCATCGCGACTTTGACAGGTCTCGGCTATCACGAACCATCGACAACGGCAGCTCTGATACGGAACTGGCATCACGGCCGATACAGAGCCATGCGAAGCGCCCGTGCCAGAGAGCTGCTTACGGAGCTAACACCAACTCTACTACGAGCCTTTGCGAGTACGGCCAATCCCAGCGCCGCGGCGCTCAAGTTTGATGAATTCCTGGCAAAACTGCCAGCCGGGGTTCAAATTTTTTCGCTCTTTTATGCCAACCCAGGACTTCTCGATCTCGTTGCGGAGATTATGGGCAGCGCTCCTCGACTGGCAGAACATTTGGCTCGGAATCCACGGCTCATGGACAATGTTCTGAGTCCCGACTTCTACGATCCGATGCCAGCGTATGAGACTTTGGCTGCCGAGCTTTCTGAGATCATGCAAGGCAGCGAGTACTACGAGGAAAAGTTGGACGCCTCGCGACGCTGGGGGCATGATCAAGCATTTCAGGCAGGTGTTCATATCCTCCGAAATATCTCCACAGCCTATGAAATTGGTCCCAGGCTGGCTGATGTCGCGGACGTCTTGCTGGAATCGCTGTTTCGAAGCACTGAGGCGGAGTTCATCCAAGCACATGGCAGCATTGAAGGGGGAGCTTTTGCCATTGTGGCACTTGGAAAGTATGGCGCACGGGAACTGACGCCCGAATCTGACCTGGATCTCACGTTCATTTATGCCACGCCGGCCGCTGCAAGGATGTCGAACGGAGAACGACCGCTTTCCATTGCGGATTACTATTCGCGCCTGAGCAAGCGGGTCATTAATTCCATTTCCGCATTGACGGCGGAAGGACGGTTGTACGAAGTCGACATGCGTTTGCGTCCATCGGGAGCAAGCGGACCCATCGCAGTACATATCGACGGCTTCCAGGACTATCAAGAATCCAAGGCCTGGACTTGGGAACACATGGTACTTACGAGGGCGAGAGTGATCGTCGCACCTCCTGAGTTCAGGCTTAGGCTCGAAGAGCTTATCGGATCGATTATCCGATTACCTCGCGATCCCAATAGCCTGCTGATGGAGGTCGCTGACATGCACCAAAGAATAGAGCGCGAGCACGGCACGGAGGATATGTGGCAAATCAAATATGCTCGTGGCGGACTCTTCGAACTCGAATTCCTTTGCCAGTACCTGATCCTCCGGCACGCCGGGGATCATCAATTAACACCGAGCAGGAGCACAATCGACGCAATCTTCGGGTTGCGAGATGCCGGTGCCATCGACTCGCGCCTGGCAGAAGAGATATCTAGCGCACTTCAGCTGCTACGAAACATCCAGGGCTTTCTTCGCCAAACACTTCAGGCAGGAAACGTCGAAGAAATTGCGCCAGAAGGCCTCAGGTCTGCGTTGGCCCGGGCGACGGGTTTGGTGGATTTCGAGGCGCTCAGGGTAATTCTCCAGGAGACGCAAGAACGGGTCCATCAGTTGTTCGTTGAGATCATCGAGGAGCCTGCCCAAGACCAGATCAGCGACGCAATCGAGAATGAGCCCTCCAACTGATCAAGCAAGACATTTCTCATATATTAATTTAAATTATTAAAATACCATTCTAACTTATTGTTATAATGTCATTTAAATTTGCAAATCTCACACCTCGTCTGAATGCTCTATCAAGATCACCGGGAAATCGTATGAAATGCGGAATAATGATCCACTTCGGCCACAGATTTGCTTGCTGACACACAATCAAGGAGGCACAATTACCTAGGACGAAACGCTTTTAACTACATGATGTTTCATGTAGTTTTCATCGCCGCGTTGGGAGTTCAACTGGAGTGACCCGAAACAATGGTATTGGGGCCACGTGAGGGAGATCGGACTCCGAAATTCGGTGCCCAGTGAAATCAGGGACGTCGCGTTGGAGGACACCACTGGTCAAATGTTGAGCACCGAGCAGGAAATGGCTTAGGTCGGGGGAGATTCGCGAAGGACAAGCGAACCGTCGGTCGAACGCTTGAGATGGGATAGGGGACGCATTCCTGGAAAGAGATCGCAGGCCGTATTTTACCCGCAATCAGATTTGGTGAGCGACTCTGAGATTGGTATGTGAGTGACCTAAATGAGGCCTCGGGCTAAATAATGAACAATGAAGAAACCAGGGACTGGCGTGCCGTTCTTGGTGACCTGAGCGATCGGCTTTTCCCCGAGCGGCAGTTTTATTATCGAAGCCAGGGAAACGTTCGATTTGTCTCGCTTAACAAGCCGGCACAAGGGATTCTGGCCACTATTCTGGTGGCATCATTCGGTTGGGTCGTGTTTGCGTCGGTGTACCTCCTGTTCAAGGATCAGATCATCGAAGCGAAGAACCGCCGGATCGCCAATATGGAATCGGCCTATGAACAACTCGCTCAGGAGTTATCGGACACACAAGACCACTTTGTTGCTCTGACCAGCGATCTGGAAGCCAAACACAAACAGCTCTTGGATCTTGTGCACTACAAGGGATCGCTCGAAAACAAGTTGAGCGCTCTCACCGACGAATTGGATACGGTGATCAGCGAGCGCGACAAAGCGCTGACCCTAAAGCGCGTGCTTAAGGCGCAGGTCGAACGCCTGGAGAACAACCTGAGCGCCACGTCGAACCACAACTCCACACTTTCAGACTCGCTCCAGGAGACCAGACTATCTCTCAGTCAGATCACGCGAGACAGAGATGGTGCACGCAAACTTCACCATTCGGCCGCGAAACGGGTTGTTGCATTGGAGAATCGGCTGACAGAACTGAAATCCTCTCAGCAAGACCTCATAAACCGAATCCAAGACCGCACCCACATCAGCGTCGGCGAGATGGAGTCCATGGTCAAACTTACCGGCCTCGATGTCGGCGCACTGCTTCGGCTCACGGATGCATCCGAAACGGCACAAGGCGGTCCACTTGTCAGTCTCGACGCCGCCAAGTCTGCGAATGAGTTTTCCGGCATGGGGAACCAATTCGAGAACAGCGTTCTGGAGTTGGAACTACATCTCGCTCGATGGGAAGGTTTGCAGCAGGTATTGCAAACATTGCCGCTCACACCGCCGGCGGACAATTACTATCTATCCAGCGGATTCGGAAAGCGAAAAGACCCTTTTACAAAACGCTGGGCCATGCACTACGGGCTGGATTTTGCGGGCCCCTTCAAGACAATCGTGCGCGCGACCGCGGGTGGGGTTGTAACCTATGCGGGACGAAAGGGTCCCTATGGACGTTTCTTGGAGATCGACCACGGCCTCGGCGTAAAGACAAGATATGCACATTTGCATAAAATTCTTGTAAAGAAGGGTTCAAAGGTTAAGTTTCGTCAAAAAATTGGAATGATGGGTAGTACTGGACGTAGTACTGGTTCTCATGTCCATTACGAAGTATTGTTTAAGGGACGGGCCCAAGACCCAGAGAAATTCCTGAAGGCAGGTAAATATGTTTTCAAAGACTGAGCGTGAGAAGACCAACACTTCTGCTGGTGGGGCGGCAGGCGTTAAGGCCGCGCCCTCCATCATCAGCGCAAACCTGCACATCATCGGATGCCTGAGTACGGATGGCGAGATGCAGGTTGATGGAAGTATTGAAGGCGATGTGACGTCCCAAGCCCTGGCGGTCGGGGAAAAAGCCTCGATCAGTGGCGAAATTATCGCGGACGACATTGAGATTCACGGTTCGGTATCCGGCAAGATACGCGCGCGCAAGATCAAGCTTGCTAAAACCGCCAAGGTAATCGGCGACATATGGCATGAAGTCTTGTCGATCGAAACTGGCGCCTATATCGAGGGACAGCTAAAGCGGGCCAAGAAGGGCGCAGCGGAAAAAGAGATGCCTCAGCCCATCAAGGTCAAGGCTGCTCCCGTTCCTGAACAGTCTGCGGCCAATGCACAGACTGCGGCAAAAGGTAAACCCGCACCGCAAACCAGCGACAGCGCTGACGAAAAAGTCGCTGTCAAACGCGCGGCGGGAAGCTAGGTACACGTTCCTGGTTCACGGGTGTAACCCTTAGGCGGCTCCTGAACACTCAGGAACCGCCTGTTTTATTTGAAACCTTCACTAGACCTTGGGAGCTGTCATTCATGGCGAAACTCGACGGTGAAATTGCATTCATCACAGGTGCAACAGCTGGATTCGGAGAAGCAATAGCAAGATTGTTTGCCGCCGAGGGGGCCAGGGTGATTGCGACCGGCCGCCGCAGCGACCGACTTGAAGCCCTGAAATCCGACCTCGGTGACGGTTGCCTGACCGTCACGCTGGATGTCCGAGACCGCACAGCCGTCGAAAGCGCAATCGCAGGTCTTACCAATGAATTCGCAGAGGTATCCATCCTCGTCAACAATGCGGGCCTCGCCCTGGGCCGCGCACCGGCTTGGGAAGCGGATATCGATGACTGGGAGACCATGATCGATACCAATATCAAAGGTGTGTTGTATTGCACACGCGCCATCATGCCGGGAATGGTGGACCGAGACCGCGGTCACGTCATCAACGTGGCGTCCGTGGCAGGTAACCACTTCGGGCCTGGAGGTCCGGTTTACGGGGCGACGAAATCATTCGTCACACAATTTGCCATGAATACGCGTGCAGACCTCATCGGCCGGAATGTTCGGGTGACTTCGATTTCACCGGGCATGTCGGAAACCGAGTTCGATATCGTTCGAACCGGGAATCCCGACGCGAATTTCTACGAAGATTTCAAACCTATGACATCCGATGATATTGCCCAGGTTCTGCTCGATATCGTGACGCTGCCATCACACGTCAACGTCAATACGCTCGAAGTCATGCCCGTCGCTCAAACGTTCGGTGCACGCCTCGTCCACCGGGGACCGTCGAAAGGCGCGTAGTTCCGCGGCAGGCCTGCCGTTTATTCCTTCAACTTGGAAGCCTCGATCATGGCCTGCTCCAGCACATCGACCGTGAATCCGGGGCTCTTCGCCGCATCGAGTATGATTTTCTCACGCCGCGTGATCAGGTCGGCACCTTTTGCGATATCCCGGGCCATGTCGTGGGGTATGACGACGGCACCGTGGCGATCGGCATGAATGAGATCTCCTGGCTGAACCACCATTCCGAGAATATTGACCTCGCACTCGTAGTCGACGGGGTGAACGAAAGCACGACTCGGGACAACCTTCCGGGCTAGCAATTGAAATCCCGGCGCGATGGCATCGACATCACGAATGCTGCCGTCGGTGATTCCACCGATACACCCCAAAGCACTCAGGGTAGTTGAAGTCACCTCTCCCCAGAACGAACCGTATCCGGCCTGATCTCCATCCAGGTCCTGGATGACAGCGATGCCGGGAACGGGATCCGCTGCGATATAGCGGAAATAGCCTAGACGAATTTTACGAACTTCATCCGCAGGCTTGCCGGCAGGCCTTACGCTTCGGATGGTTGCAGTCTTGGCGTATCCCACAAGCGGAGGCATTGTCGGATCGACGGAAACCATGGTGTCGGTCGTATAGCCAAAACCCTGGCGCTCTGGCCGCAGCATTTCGATTGTGTTGTAAACGGTCGGAGAATCGAGTTCGCGCAATGCGGCCAATTCGTTTCCGTCGAGCGGTTTCTCCGTCATAAATTTCTCCCTGTGATTGTGCGAATTGTGGAAATTAGAACGTCGGCTCACCCAAGCAGCCGGCCCCCGTCAACATTGATAACACTCCCCGTTGTCGCCTTGAGATTTGCGACAACGGCGAGAACCGCATCGGCAACGTCCTCCGGGCTGGCAAACTGCTGAAGCGGTGTCCGCAGGATCTGCTGATCCTGCCACTCCTGATCGAAGCCACGAATCCAGGGCGTGTCGACCACCCCGGGGGCAATAGATACGACACGTATCTTGGGCGCCAAAGCCCGTGCGAGGGAGCGAGTCAGGCTGTCCAACCCGGCCTTGGAAGCACAATAGGCAACATTGCTGCCCATCCCACTGGTCGCCGCGATTGAAGACATATTGACCACCAAACCACCCTCATCCGCCTCGAGCGCCGATCTCAGCGCGCGGATGCAGGCAAACGACCCCCTCACATTGACCTTGAGAATTTGGTCAAACAGTGTGTCATCGAGAGCATCCAGATCGTCGTGAGGGATGAATCGGGAAGTCGCTGCGTTGTTCACGAGCAGATCAAGACCCTCGTACCTCTCAGCGACGACACCGGCGAGTTCTACCAGACTGTCTGCGTCCTCAATGGACACATGCTGTGCGAAGTGCCTGTCCCCGGGCAGCTCTTCAACGAGGGCGCGAGCACGGTCCGCATTGCTGTTGTACGCCACAACGACGGAGAAGCCGGAGTCCGCCAGCACTCTCGAAACGGCAGAACCAATTCCCCCGGCCCCGCCTGTTACGACCGCCGATTTTGCGTGTGATTCCCGACTCATGGTTGCGTCGAGGATAGCCCCGGCAAGGCGCGACCGAGGTCATGCCGCCGTGCAATACCACCACGCGGCCCGGTATTGAAGCGATCTGCATAAAGCGGATCCAGAGATCGGCATTCGGGTTGAACAATCCACATACGAAGCAGGCGCCGCTTGCGCTCAGGTTCGGGATAGTCCTCGTACTCGTTTCTGGAATGAAGAATCGTGTGGTTGTTCACGAACTGAATATCGCCTGATTGAAACACCATGTCATAACGAAACTCGGGATTCCCGGCGAGTTCGAGTATGTAGTCAACACTCGCCCGTTGGGTTGCCGAATACTGCGTCCCCATCTTGTCGTTCGCCTGTTCCATGGATTTCGTGTTGAAACTGCAACTCAGGTCGCCATCAAAATAGCTGTAGACAGGAATGCGATGGTTTGTGAGTTCATCGAGACTTCCAGTTGGGCCCTCTCCGCGCAGGTCGTGGAAGAACCCGCGGTACAAATCATCGAGATACTCCGGATGGCGATTCAAGATCTCGTTGTAGATTGCCATTGAACTGGCCACCGAGCTTTCACCGCCACGCTTTGATGGGTGAACACACAACAATCCAGTGAAATCAGGCCCCGCATCACAATGCGGAACAAGCTCGGCACGCGTGGTATAGCCACGAACGTTGGCTTGATCGTAGGAAACACCTCGATCGACAACGTGCGCGATACATTCACCGGCACTGTTCTGTGACACAGGCTGCCCGAGTAGCAACCCCAGTGCCCAGAAGAGAGTTTCCAGATCTTCCGGATTGAAGTCTTCTACGGGTAGACCGGTGACGCGTGCCACGCCATATCCCGCTTCAACTTCCTGGCGCATCGCGGAGATCAGCTCACACAAAGCAGGTCCAGAAACGTGCTCACGTTCAATATGAGGGGGTTCAAGCTTGGCTGTACGCAACGTTTTCAGAAGCGCAGCGATCTCGTCGACATGCCGGGACTCTAACTCGAACTGCCATGAGGAGTCAGCCGCCAGTGTCGCCCACTTCCACGGGGACCTGCCTGTCACGGGTTGTCGGAGCTGCGGTGTCATTCTTCTTAATCAACAGGTATCTGAATTCCGTGCGGTTTGATAACATGAACCGCGGCGATGCAAAATGCCAGCAACCTTAACTTGCTGACACTCGCGCTTTTCTTCTAGTTTTAGGGACGTAACCTTCCCGTCTACTCCTTTTCCTCGCCCATTTCATCAAGTTCGTCTGGAGACCCTTCGCGATGCAGATCATCGATGCGCATCATCACCTGTGGGACATCGACAATCACAACTATCCCCACATGAAGGGCCCAGAATCCATTCGAATCTGGGGGCCCAACACAAGACTCCGCAAAAACTACCTCATCGAAGATCTTCTCGACGACATCAAGAATCAGGACGTCGTCAAATCGGTCCATGTACAAGCCAATTACGACCACGAGAACCCGGTCGGGGAGACACGCTGGCTTCAATCCGTGGCGGACGACCCGAAGTCGAATGGCTTCCCCCACGGCATAGTCGGTTGGGTCGATTTTCTTTCTTCCGACTGCGAACGCCATCTGGAAGAACACATGGAAAGCCCGAATTTTCGGGGCATCCGCCAGATCGCAAGCCGTCATCCATCAGAGCCCTTGCTCGACCTCCACCCCGTGGACCTGATGAAAGATGACACCTGGCTGAAAAACTTTGGGCTCCTGCGGAAACACGACCTGTCTTTCGACCATCAGATTTGCGCTCACCAGGCGGAAGACACCGTCCGATTGGCCGAGCGGTATCCGGACACACAGATTGTGCTGGTGCATTTGGCATTCCCTTTGGAGCGCCATTACGCCGGCATCGAGGTCTGGCGCCAGAACATGCAAATGATGGCGGCTTGCCCCAACATTTCCGTAAAGCTGTCCGGATTGGGTATGACCGATTTCCATTGGTCGGTGAACAGCATTCGACCCTTCATCCTTCACGGTATCGAGGCATTTGGAGTCGACCGCTGCATGTTTGCGTCAAATTTTCCCGTCGACAGTGTCATGAGCGATTACGACACATTGTTCAACGCATTCAAGGAAGTCGTGGCTGATTTTTCAGACTCGGACAAACAAAAACTTTTTCACGACAATGCAGAGCGCACGTACCGGATTTAGGACATTGCCTCGTTCAGCTCCACCTGGAAGGAAATCTCAATGCGGCTGACGGAGGAAAAGGTCAAGGAGTGGCTTCGGGATAACAGGTTTCCCGTACCCGAGGGAAGCTCGGCGGCAAATTCATCAGAAGCCTCAGCCGTCGCTGAACAATTGGGCGGAGTTGCCGTGAAGGCAATCGTGCCCACTGGGCGTCGTGGCAAGGCCGGCGCGGTGCATCTGGTCGAGACACCCGAAGAGGCTGCCGAGGCCGCCAACGCCCTCATCGGCCAAGAAATCAACGGATATCCTGTGAAGGAGGTCTACGTCGAAGCGAAGTTCCCGATCCAATCGGAGTATTACTTGAGCTTCGCCTTTGGCCCACGAGCTCCAAAACTCGTTGTGAGTCGCCATGGCGGCGTCGAGATTGAGCAGACGTTCGAGCGAGACCCTGATTCAGTAGTGACCGAAGATATCGATCCACTGACCGACTTGAAGCCGTGGGATGCCGTCAGCCTTTGGGAACGTGCTGGAGTGGAAGGCCCCGTACTGGCACGTCTCGGACAGCTCACATCGCGCCTCCATTCGGCCTTCCGTAATGCCGATGCGATCATGATTGAGTGCAATCCCATCGCAGTCGATGCGGACGGCCATCTCAGCCTTGTCGGCGCCATGATGGAAATCGATGACAACGCCATGTTCCGACACAGGGACTGGTCGAGTGAGGGCTACAGTTTTGGTGCCGAGGGACGGATTCTGAACGAACGCGAAATTGCCGTCATGCACGCAAACGAAACGCTGCCCGGTGGCGCGCTTCGATATACCGAGCTGGATGGAAACATCGGAATTCTCATGGGAGGTGGCGGCGCCAGCCTGTTGCAGCATGACATGATCATCGATTTCGGCGGCAAGTTGGCGAATCACACTGATTTCAGCCCCGCGCCATCGATCGAGAAACCGCTGGCTGTCCTGAACGCGATCCTGGAGAACCCCAATACAAGGGGGCTGCTGCTGAGCTTCAACTACCTCCAGCTCCTGCCCTGCAACATTCTGGTGGGGGCGTTATGTGAAGCCCTTCGACAACATGGCGTCGATGCCACCAGTTTTCCTGTTGTGGTCCGCGTTTTCGGTCCCGGCGAGGATGAGGCACGATCCATGGTCGAGGAGTTTCCCGGCGTGCGCTACATGCCGCCGAAAGCTTCACTCGATGAAGCCGTGAAGTTGATAGTAGACCTGACGAATGAGGCAGTGGCTAGCGGGTCGAAATCATGAGTATCCTGATTGACCAAACTACCCGTGTTCTCGTTCAAGGCATTACCGGCTCCCAGGGTCGTTTCGACACTCAATACTGTGTCGCTTACGGAACCAACATCGTTGCCGGTGTGACCCCGGGTCGCGGCGGTCAGGATGTCGAGGGAATTCCAGTATTCAACACGGTCCGGCATGCAGTGGACGAGACCGGGGCAAGTGCGTCGGTAATCTACGTACCTGCCGCCGGAATCAAAGATGCGGTGCTCGAAGCCGTGGACGCGGGCATCAAAGTCATCGTCGCGCTGACGGAAAATGTGCCGCGTCACGATGCCGCAACCGCGGTAGCGGCCACACGCGCCGCCGGGGCCTGGCTCATCGGCTTCAACACCAACGGCATGGTATCTCCAGGTAAGAGTAAACTTGGAGGAATTGGGGGCGATCGCGCCGATGAACTCTATGTACCCGGTCGAATCGGAGTTTGCTCGCGATCGGGGGGAATGTCTGCCGAACTAAGCGCTGCACTAGCCGCGGGCGGATATGGTGTGTCCACCTGCATCTCCATGGGCGGTGATCCGATCACAGGCAATGACATGGTCGAGTACGCCCGCGAATTTGAAGCGGACCCCGACACTGACGGTATGCTGTTTTATGGTGAACCCGGCTCAGAAAACGAGCAGGGCCTCGCCAAAGCTCTCCAAGAAGGAGAGATCACCAAACCCGTGGTGGCTATGATCGCTGGTGTATTCCAGGAAAGCCATCCCGCAGGCCTGAGCTTCGGCCACGTGGCCGCGATGATTCGCTCGTCGGATGATTCGGCGTCCGCCAAGCAGAAACTCCTTTCCGAATCAGGTGCACATGTTGCGCACAGATTAGGTGAGATCCCTGAGCTACTGAACGCGGCGCTGGGCTGATTCGAGGGGCGCACAAAAAAAACGGAGCCGCGATGCGGCTCCGTTCCTCATGCCTTGTAGGATGTCGATCGTTTCAAACGAACGCTCGCGCGCCGACCGACTACTCCTTCTTTTTCTTGAGCTTGGACCAGAGGCCCGTACCGCGGTTACGGCCGTCATTGGTGCGCGTCAGTGTGGCGCCACCTTCGACTTCAGACTTCTCGTCCTTAATGGCATACAGGTTCACTTCCTGCTTGTGGGTGCAGGTCTGGTCGAAGCCGCCGCAGTCAGTAGCCTTGTGAAGCTTTTCGGCCATTTCAAGCTTCTTCTTTTCGTCCTCGGTGAGCTCTTCCTCGGCCTTCATGCTCGAGCCCATCTTCACTTCTTCTTCGGCCGCTTCCTGCTTCGCGGGCTCTGATTTGCTTGCCTCTTCTGCCGCTTCGTCGCAACCGACCAGCAACAGGGAGGCCACAAAAATAATTCCAATCGTAGAGAAAAATTTGCTGATCATAGAACGCCTCCTCAAGTGTCCATGAGCCTCTGTGCTACACACCCTTTACGGGCATTATCGTTTATTTGCCTGGTTCCTTCGGAAACTCAGCGCACCTATAAACTATACACAGCGGGAATGATTCTCAAGCACCTATCTCCTGGACGATGACCAAAATCGGATCACGACTGCTTGAGCCCGACGAAGTATCTGTTTTTGCCCGAGAAATCAGGATACTGCCCCGCAATTTGTTTGGCGATGTGCGCAGATCAAGAACATCTCAATGCTGTTAGGTGCAGGACCGGCCGTTTCACCCCTTTCCAGATTTATCAGGCCGCCGGGCGAGGTGTATCATTGACCTGAGTGCGATGCATGATCCGCCTGGCGTTTGGGTCGAAGGGATCGCGACGATGCATTGTGGACCGGTTGTCCCAGACGATCAGGTCACCGACCTGCCACTGGTGATACCAGATGTGTTCAGGCCGCAATGTATGCTTCCATACCTCATCCAGGAGTGCTTCAGACTCGGCGATTGGAGCATCCACGACGTACGCATTGCGCCGCCGGCCTAAATAGAGCGTTTCGCGGCCTGTTTCAGTGTTTGGCCGAATGAATGAATGAATCGCCCCCTCCGTCTTGGTGACGTCGGTAACTGGCTCAAATCCTTCCTTGACGTATCCACTACTGTCCGTGCTGGCGTCGTGCTTGATTGAATGACCCTCAATCTTCTCACGCAATTCGGAAGGCATCGTTTTGAGCGCCAATTCCATATTCACAAAACCAGTATCGCCACCGGTTGGCGGCAACTCCAATGCAAGCAGGAAGCTGGCCTTGGTCGGCTTCTCAAGAAAATTCATATCGGTATGCCAGATCGCCTCGCCCGAACCGAGGATCCCGATTTCAACTCCATCCTCGACGACATTGGAAACGACGAGTACACCTGGTTCTTGAGTACCCCACTCGAGGGCATTGGCGATCATCACCTCGTCATCTAGTTCGCCGAACCGTTGGGTGAACCTGACGAGCTGAGGGTCGGTCAACTCCTGTCCCCGAACTAACAGAACATGGTTATCCAGCCAGGCGTCATACATCGCATCGAATTCGTCTGGCGCGAGGGCATTGAGATCGGCGCCGACGGCCTCGACACCAAGAGCATCGCTTACTGGACGAAGTTCCATGGCATCTCTCTATCCGGCCTGTGCAGTTGAACGTTCCCGCCGGTGCCGGTTACCTGGCAGTGAATTGTGCCCATGTTACACCCAAAGAAAAGGGCGCGCCGAAGCGCGCCCTAGGTATCTCAAACTTTTACTACAGTCTTAGAGAGCGCCTTCGCCCTTCAGGACCTCGATGAATTCATCCATGCCCTGTTGCCGAAGTGCACGCTCGGCGATTTCCGTGGGATAGGTTCCCTTTGCCTCGACCCAAGCGTGGAGCGAGCCGGCAAACCACTCAAGCATCTCTTCGTCAGTCGGATAGTAAACGTCACAGCACTTCTTGAGTTCGATCGTGGCGGTCTTGAGCCACTGACGATCGATCTCAAAGACCAGGCCGTGCTGAAGGTCGTTGCCCGCCGCGTTGACGGCCTCGGCTACGTCCTTGTCCCACTTGCCTTGGTGCTCGTGCGACGTCCACAGACCACAACCCGTGTAGGAACCACCGGTCTCGGTGATGTACGGCGCAACCTCGTTCAGCTTGACGTGAACCGTCCAGCCGTCGGGGATGTAGAAGCCATTCACCACGCCGGCCTGCATGCCCTGATAGAGCTGCGCCCAGTCGTAAGGAACCGCGATGCCACCCCAACCCTTGATCAGCTCGTAAGCTGTCGGGCTCTTGGTGACGCGGATCTTGATACCCTCAAGATCACCAGGTGCCTTAACCCGGCGAACGTTGTTGGCGAGCTGACGGAAGCCACCGCAGGGAACCACGGCGGGTGCGCCGACGTTCATCTGCTTGCGGGATTCGGCGTCGAGCCAATCGCCAAGCCACTGATTGAGAATAATGTCGGCCCACTCAAGGTCACGGAAAAAGTACGGCAGGTTGATCACGTCAAAGACGCGGCCGAACGAACCGATATTTTCCGTCGAGGACGTCGAGATCTGGATCAGATCCTGTTGCATTTGCTCAACGCATTGGTGCTCGACGCAAATGGCGCTAGGTCCATCGAACTCAACAAACGCCTTACCCTTTGAATACTTCTCGATACGTGGAATGAAGTGATCGAGAAGCGCGATGCCGAAGCCCGTCGGCGGTCCTTGCACGGTGCCGAGGATGAGCTTCTGCTGGGCGATGGCGCTGCCGCTGGCGGCCAATACGGCCGCACCGGCAAGTGCGATCAAAGTCTTTCTCAGCATACTGTCTTACCTCCCAGTTGGTCTGGTGCCAGTCAGTCTCAAATGTGCGAAGGGACTCTAATTAGTGGCGCCTCCAAGAGATCGACCAAGCCGATCGCGGGCTATTTGATTTATCGTTCTCAGCCCGACTTAAGCCCAACCGGTGAGGAAGCAGATATGATCCCGTCGCAACAGGACGGATTATCCTATGTAGACACTGCTTCGTCCAGTATCGAAATGACTAAATTTTTCTTGCATTCTCCTCGAATTGAATAAAGACGCTGCCGATACTCTAATTTATCTCTTGCGGACCGCCTCACAAGATCGTGATGCACTTGAATTGGTCGGTGTGTAGTGAACATTCGGCAATTTTTCGCTTGATCTAAGAAGAACCGTGACAAGCGACAGTCATAAGATGTACGAACGACCAGCTACCGGCCGAATCTGAACCACAATCCAGCACAAGAAAGCAGGGATTTCCGAATGACAAACCGATTTCCACCGCACGGGCGTAACCGAGATGACGTTCTCGATGAGCTTGAGGCAAATAAATCGGACGATGTCGATTGGCGTGGTGGCCGGGTTGGTCTTTATACCCATTTCGGGGGAGATGATGTGCTCGAGGTCGCCAAGGATGCCTCCCGCATTTATTTCTCGGAGAATGCCTTAGGTCCCAGCGCATTTCCGAGCCTTGCTCGCCTGGAGAACGACGTGATCTCCTGGACGCTGGGTCTCTTGAACGGCGACGATACGGCGGCAGGCAGCATGACGTCGGGAGGCACCGAAAGTATCCTGATGGCTGTCAAGACTGCCCGCGACTGGGCCCGCGAGCACCACCCCAACATTGAAGAACCGGTGGTCGTTGCGCCGTACAGTGCGCATCCCGCATTCAACAAAGCGGCGCACTACCTCGGGTTGGTGGTCAGACGGGTGCCGATTGGTGATGACTTTCGCGCGGATTTGGATCGGATGCGTGACGCCATCGACGAGAGCACAATCATGTTGGTCGGGTCCGCGCCTCAATTCGCACACGGAGTCTTTGATCCGATACCCGAACTTGCCGCATTGGCCCAGGAAAAAAACCTTTGGCTCCACATCGACGCGTGTGTGGGTGGTTTCATCGCGCCGTTTGCACGGGAACTCGGTCGTCCCATTCCGGATTTTGATTTCACCGTTCCCGGCGTCATGTCCATGTCCGCGGATCTTCACAAGTACGGTTTCACGGCCAAGGGCGCATCGACATTCCTGCTCTGCGATGAATCGCTGCGCAAATATCAGGTTTTCGAGTTCGATGAGTGGTCTCGCGGCCACTACGCATCACCAACTGTACCGGGTACCCGGCCGGGCGGTCCCATTGCTGCCGCCTGGGCCGTACTGAATTACCTGGGCTGGGATGGGTACGTGCAAATCGCTACGGAACTGTTCGATGCCATCGACCGATTGAAAGAGGGAATTCGCTCGATCGACGGCCTGTCCATCATCGCCGATCCCCCCCTGACGATCCTCAGTTACACATCGTCCACATACGATATCTTCGCTGTCGCGGAAGCGATGACGCAACGCGGCTGGCTGGTCACGCGTTCCGCGGAACCCCGCGCCATCCACATGGGCATGCTCACGATGACCCACGTGCCCGTGGTCGACCAGTATCTTTCCGATCTCGCGGACTCGGTCCAGGCGGCAAAGGCAGGGCGTGTAAAGGCAAACGATGAGGCCATCACCTATGGTGGCTAGATGACCGAAATTCGGGACTGACAACCTGCAAAAAAGGGGCGCCGCAGGCGCCCCTTCTTACATTCCGCCAAATTGACGGGGTCGAATTTTCTAGTGTGCGTCGGAGCGCTCCTCGACGGATGCGACCTCATCGTGGTTGATGCCAGCCATACGCTGATATTCCTCGATGTCTTCGAGTTCGTGCGCGTGCACCACGAAATCACCCCTTTTTGCGCGAAGAATGTCCTCAATGATAACAATCGCCGCCATAATGAACATCAACACGCCAACTGTCGGCATGATCATCATCGGCCATTTCTTGGACATGTAGCCGAATTCCCAATACTTGCCCGGCACATTCCAGCCCGCTTCAAAGCCATAGATCGCAATGAAGATGCCGAAGGCGCAAATCAGCACCGTCCAGAGAAACTCGCACGCGAACCCGACAATCGGCGGCAAAACCTCGTACAACATGGTCATCGAGATATGCGTACGGTCCCTGACCGTGATGGCCAGCGCCAGGAACACCATCCAGACGTTGAAGAACATGGTGAGCGTGTCACTCCAGAACGGCGCGTTCAGGAAGATGTAACGCATCACAACCGTCCACACGGTGAAGAAGACCATGAGCACGATAAACGTCGCGCAAATCGTGTTCAGGAGTCCCTTCAGACCGGTATCAAACTTCTGTGCCAGAGCAACCATTTCTCAGCTTTTCCTTGCTTGACCTTACGTTCTCAGACTGTGTTTCGTCCCTCCCACGCGGAGGGACCTAATTCACTCCACGAACCCGAACACCTTGGGTAACCACATCGTGATTGGTGAGATGATCATCATCAGGAAGAGCACCACGAATTCCGCGATCAGAAACGGCACCATTTCCACGGCCACAACTTCTAACCTGGCCCTCGCTATCGATGATCCGGTGAAGTAAGCCACGCCGATTGGCGGAGTCACCGTACCGATCAGGAAGCCCACGACCACAACCAGTGCGGCCTGAACTTCGGGAAAACCAGCCTGGACGCTCACCGCGATCAGCACCGGCCCCACCACGATGATGTTGGCTGCGGCGTCCATGATCATGCCCACCACCAGAATAAGCATGATCAAGACGACGGCGTACATGAATGGCTGGTCCGTATAGCTCAGCATGAAATCCTGTACGAACTTCAGTGTTCCAAGGCGTGTCAGGAGCCAGCTGAAGGGCCCCGCCGCAGCAATGATGATGAACACCGCGGCGGCCGTCTTGAAGGCGCGGGTGATGGCGCCTATGAGAATCTCGGCATCCAGGCTGCGATAGACGAAGAGGCCCAACAGGAACGCTGTGATCGCTGTGATGGCACCGGCTTCAACGGGGCTGGCAACGCCGCCCACGATCGCTCCCACCAGAACGATCGGGATAGACAGCGCCAGGGCACAGCCGAGGAACGCGCTCCAAATCCGCTTGAGGCTGAGTCCTTCCTCACTACGCTCGTAGTTCCGCTTGCGAGCGATGACCCAGGTGATTGCCATCAGCGAAAAGCCGATGAGGATACCGGGAATGATGCCGCCCGAGAACAGCGCGCCAACCGACAGCGACGCCACGGTCGCCAGGATGATCATGCCGATCGACGGCGGAATAATGCCGCCGATGGTGGCGCTGACCGACGTGATGGCCGCCGAGAACGCAGCCGAATAACCGGCCCGCTTCATGGCGGGGATGAGAATTGAACCGACCGTTGCCGTATCGGCAACGACCGAACCATTCATGCCAGCGAAGAACATCGACACAACGATATTCACCTGAGCCAGCCCGCCGCGGGCACGACCCACAAGTGCGCGACTAAGTATGATCAATCGATCGGTGATGGTGGCCGAGGTCATCAGCTCACCAGTCAACATGAAGAAGGGAATGGCGATCAGCGGCGGGTGCGCCAAGGATTCGTACATGTTGTAAGGGATCATCGTCCACGGAACCTCGCCCGTGATCACGATGTATGCGGTCGGGATCAGGACCAGCACAAATCCGATCGGCGCACCCAACAGCACGAATATGACCAGAAGACTCAGAAGAAGAATACTAGCCATGCGTTCCCCAGCTCTCCAATTTTGGCCGCACTAGCACCGCACCCAGCGATACTGTTGAAACGACATGAAAGACGCCGTTTCCGCGACCAAGCCCAAACCCAAATGACATAGACCCGCTTAGTTCCCAGATTTCGATTGCATCGCAGTATTCTGTTGCGAGGCGATCTGAACCGCGATTAAAGCTGGCCTACCCCCTGAAATACCCTCCAGTTTTCTGGAGAGACTTATATCATTGGCGAGAAAGTACCGGCCATTTCCAGCACAATCAAGATGTAACCATCCGAGTTCACCGAATTGAATTCGGTTCCTTCAATAAATCTCCGTCACTCTACCTTGCATGTCCGGCATAGAATCTTTGTGCATTACGATACTATTTCCGCATGGAACGCTTCACGGGCCCAAGCTGCTCGGGGAGTGTTTTCCAGGCGTCTTCGAGCCAGTTCCACAAGATCTCACGTGTTTGCCGAGGATCGATAACATCCGGCACGCGGAACCGTTCAGCTGTCAGGAACGGTGACGAGAGGCGAGAATAATATGTGTCGAGCTCCTCGAGTCGCGCATTTCGCTCCTCTTCCGGCATGCCGTCGAGTTCACGGCGGTACGCCGCCATGATTCCGCCCTCGAAGGGGATCGACCCCCACGTCGCCGATGGCCAGGCGACGTGATAATTGAGGCCCTGCATGCGGCCATAGCAGTTGCCCGCCAGCCCGAACAGCCGCCGCACAACGACTGCGCACCACGGCACTTGGGTTTGTTCGATTGCCGTGAGCACCCGGACGGCCTTGCGGACGTTCCCCTGGCGCTCAGCGTCGACGCCCACAACAGTGCCTGGCTGATCAACGAAATTGATGATGGGCAGATGGAACGTGTCGCAGATGTCGATGAATGTCTCGAATTTCTCAGCCGCCGACCTGTTCATGCCGCCACCGAAGAAACGGGGATCGTTGGCCAGGACACCAACGGGATATCCGTTGAGGCGAGCCAGGCAAGTCACGGTGGAACGGCCGAACTTCGGCGTCACCTCAAATACCGAGTCCTTGTCGAACACGAGCTCGATGATGCGGCGCGGATTGTAGATCTTTCGGCGATCCCGAGGGATGGCGGAAATCAGGTCCTCCTCACGCCGGTCGGGAGGATCATCGGTTTCAACGACGGGAGGCAGTTCGTACACACTGTTGGGCATGTATGAGAGCCAGCGGCGCGCCAGTTCAAAAGCATGGGCTTCGTTGTCGGCGGCGTTGTCGATGACCCCACTCATTTCGGTATGGATCTTCCAGCCGCCAAGCTCGTCCTTGTCGACACGCGATCCTGACATTCCGGCCTCAAGCGCGACCGGAGGGCCACCAGCGAAGACCTGGCTGGTGTCCTTCACCATAATCGAGAAATGTGCGCAGGCGGCTTTCAAAGCGCCAAGCCCCGCGCACGGCCCAAGGGCAAGGCCAATCACCGGAACCTTCCCGAGCAGGAGCCCCATCGGCCAAGTCGGATAACCGGGAATCTTTGTATGTCCCATTTTTTCGACTAGACGGACACTGCCACCGGCGCTTTCCACCAGACGAACCAGCGGGATATTCATCTCGTGCGCCCATTGGTCGGCGTAGATCCATTTCTCTGAGACCGTTGCCTCCGAAGACCCACCCCGGTTGGTATAGTCATCACCGTCGATTGCGACCTTGCGTCCATCCAATCGTCCGGTGCCGATAACCGCGTTCGCCGGCTTCACATCTTCGAGTTGCCCATCTTCTCCATAAGTCGCGGTGCCGGTGAGAACGCCAATCTCACGCCAGCTTCCGGGATCGACGAGCCCATCGACCCTCTCGCGGATAGTGAGCCTTCCCTGATTATGCTGACGATCCACGCCCTCCTTGCCGCCAAGCTTGTAGGCGAACTGCTTGCGGCGCTCGATCTCCTCGACCTCGGGTAACCAGCTCATGGGTTCCGTTGCCCCTTCGATACCTATATTTGGTGCCCGATACGACCGTTTCTCCGGGCTTTTGTCTGGACGTGGGCGTACCGGTGCGACGCCGCCGTGTCAAGCGTTGGGCTACGCCGCAGCGACCATTCTCGGGAATGTGCGGCAACCCGCTTGGCAGCAAAAGGTTTAATGGGCTAATTTGCCGCACCCACGAAACGAACCGCGCTGTTCCGGGCCTTTTGAGGCCGCCGAAGACGTGCGCACAACCAACTTCATAGAGCTCTCTGAGGGGTACCATGTCATTCGACGCGATCCTGGATGATTACGAAAAGCGGCGCGACCATGCACTCGGAATGGGCGGCCCCGAACGCGTCGCCAAGATCAAGGCGCGAGGGAGCCTCAACGCACGGGAGCGCATCGACTACCTGTTCGACTCCGGAACGTTCATCGAATCGGGCCTTTTCGCGACCTCGTTTATTCCCGAGGCACAACCTTCCACTCCCACAGACGGCAAGGTATGCGGATACGGCCGGATAGATGGTCGCGAAGCAGCGGTCGTTTCCCATGACTTGTCGGTCAAAGGTGCCTCGAGCAGCCTGACCAACGTCAAGAAAATGCGACATATGCGTGAGACCGCTATCAAGAACGGCATGCCGTTGGTCCTGTTGAACGAGTCCTCTGGCGCCCGCATCCCAGACACCATGGGTGCCGTCGGGACCGGCGCCCTGGGTCAAGACAACGAACAATTCGTGCGCCGGCGGGAGGTTCCCTACGCCGCAGCCGTCTTGGGCCCCGCCTACGGAACCGCCTGCTGGTTTACCCAGTTATCCGATTTCGTCGCCATGCGAAAAGGCGGCGTTCTGGCCGTCTCCAGTCCAAAAGTCACGGAAATTGCCATCAAGGAGAAGGTCGACCCTGAAGAGCTTGGCGGCTGGAAGATGCAGTCGGAAGTCACGGGCAAAGTCGATTATGCGACGGACACCGATGAAGAGGCGATCGACCTCATCAAGAAGTTCCTCAGTTATCTGCCGAGTCATCACAATCAAAGAGCTCCGGTGGCCGCCGTGCCCTCCGGATCGGGCGACGCCGCAAGAAAAATCTTCGATATCGTCCCTGCCGAACGCCAGAAAGTTTACGACATGCGCAAGGTCGTGGCGGCACTCTCGGATACGGACAGTGTCTTTGAGATGAAGCCCCGGTTTGCGCGTGGTGCGACCACGGCATTTGCCCGCATGAACGGATCGACCGTTGGTTTCGTCTGCTCGAACCCGTTGTTCAAAGCCGGCGCACTCGACCCGGACGCCTGTGACAAGGTCACGAGTTTTCTGGTGCTGTGCGACTCGTTCAATATTCCGCTGGTATTCCTCACCGATACCCCGGGCTTCCTCATCGGCCTCGCCGGTGAAGTCAAGAAAGCGCCGGGCAAAATCATGAACTTCATGACTGCGATGCAGCTCTGCTCGGTTCCCAAAATCTCCATCGTCATGCGCAAGAGCTATGGCCAGGCATACCTGAACATGGCCGGTACGCGAAACGCAGATGAGATGCTGGCGTGGCCTTCTGCGGACATCGGCTTCATGGATCCCAATGTCGCGGTCAACGTCGTCCACGGCGTGACCTACGAACAGGATCCCGAAAAATTCACACAACTGCTGGACGAGGTGTCCCAGGAGTCTTCCGCTTACGATCTTGCCAGCATCTTCTCGTCACAATTCGTCATCGACCCGCGTGAGACCCGCGATGTGATCATCCGATTGCTGGAGGTCCACAGTCGGGAACGGACGGGGGGTATCTCCAAACACCAGCTCTGCAACTGGCCCACAACCTACTGAGTCAATCCCATGTTTGAAAAAGTCGTCGTCGCGAATCGCGGCGCAGCCGCCGCTCGGATCATTCGCGCCTTGAACGGCATGGGCGTCAAGTCCGTCGCCGTCTACTCGGAAGCGGACGAGTCCGCCCCCTATCTTGCAGAGGCAAGCGAAGCGCACGCCATCGGCGGCGCGGCGCCGGCGGAGAGCTACCTCAATCAGGACGCGATACTCGACGTCGTGAAGGAGACGAACGCGGATGGCCTGCATCCAGGCTATGGATTTCTGGCCGAGAATTCCGATTTCGCCGCGCGCGTTGAGGCGGCGGAGTGCCGTTTCATCGGTCCGGCCGCTCAGTGGCTCGAAGCCATGGGACACAAGACTCGGGCCCGCGACATGATGAAAGAGTACGGCATGCCGATGGGGTCGAGTTCGTCCGTCCTGAAGGACGACGACGAAGCACTCGCGGCGGCTTCGGACATCGGCTATCCGGTCCTGATCAAGCCAGCGGGTGGAGGCGGCGGTATCGGCATGCTGCCGGCCCGCGACGACGAGCAACTCGTCAAAATGCTTGAACGCGCCCGATCGATGGCGGAGCGGAGCTTCGGTACGGCTGAGGTATACCTCGAACGACTTCTCGAACAGCCACGGCATATCGAATTCCAGATGGTGGCCGACGAACACGGCAATGTACGTCACCTGTTTGAGCGCGACTGCTCCGTTCAACGCCGACATCAGAAAGTGATCGAAGAGGCGCCGGCGCCGGCGCTTGCCCGGGAAGTAGTGGTCGATCTAGCCGATTCCGCGGCCAGCATCCTGACCAAGATGGGCTACAACAACATCGGTACGGTGGAAACGCTTTATGACGGAAACGGCGGGTTCAATTTCCTGGAGATGAATACGAGGCTCCAGGTCGAACACGGTGTCACGGAAGAAGTTACCGGGATCGACATCGTTGCAACGCAGGTACGAAGCTCTTTCGGGCAGCCGTTGTCGGAAATCCTGCCAGACGATGTCGAGATCTCCGGCCACTCGATCCAAGCGCGCGTTTATGCCGAGGATCCGATTAAGTTTTTCCCCTCTCCCGGACCCCTCGAAGTATTTCGCCCACCGAGCGGCGATGGAATTCGGGTCGACACCGGATTCGCCGAGGGCGGAACGGTCACACCGTACTATGATCCCATGATCGCCAAAGTCATTGTGCGCGGCGACGATCGGCAAGATGCCATCGACAAGCTCAGGGAAGCCCTTGACGAATTCATGATCGAGGGCATAAAGACCAACATTCCGTTTATCCAGGCCACGCTGCAGAACGAGGCATTTGTTTCCGGCGCGGTGCATACGGGGTTGGCGGAGGACGTCGTCGCTACGCTTAAGAAGTGACAACGCATTTACAAACCTGAACCAGGAGAGACACCGGTGGCAGAAGAGCGCGTCAGATCAGAGATGACCGGTAAGGTCTGGAAGATAGTCACCAAGGTCGGAGACAAGGTTTCCGATGGCGACGAAATCATGATCCTGGAATCGATGAAGATGGAGATTCCGGTCATGGTCGATACTGACGGCACGATCAAGGAATTCCTTGTCGGTGAGGGCGATGAAGTCACGGAAGACCAGGAGATTGCTATCCTGGAAACCTGAGACGCTCCACTTTGTGAAGAATTGGACGGCGCGTTCCTTCGAGATCGCGCCGTTTTCAATTCCGGCCACGGAACCGAAGGGTGCCTGTCCCGCAGGGGGGCGTGATGTTAACGTTCGACAGTTAGCGCCCGCACACATGGAGGAATGCCATGTCTGGCCCCAAATCCGATTCCGCCACCATACGTGAACGCCTCGATCATCCGGTCATCGATAACGATGGTCACATGATCGAGATCGAACCGGTGCTATACGAGTATCTCTCCGAGGTTGCCGGGCCCGGAATGGTGGACCGCTACAAGGCGTTGATGAAGGACGGCCGGTTCTGGGGCTGGTACAATCGATCGCGGGACGAAGTCCGCGAGCAGCGGATCAAACGGCCGCCGCACTGGGCGCTGGCCGGAAACACGGTGGACCGCGCCACGGCCATGGTCCCGCGACTGTGGCGAGACAGGATGGATGAGTTCGGTGTGGATTTTACCATCGTCTATCCCACACTGGGTCTCCACACATTGGCCATTGCAGACGACGAACTCCGCCTCTCCGTGGTGAGGGCCAACAACCTGATGAACGCTGATGCCTTCCGCGGTCATGAGGACCGCATTATGACCGTGGCCACCGTTCCCATGCACACACCGGACGAAGCCATCGCCGAGCTCGAATTCGCCGTGCACGAGCTGGGCATGAAGGCCATGATGATGGAAGGCGTGGTGCGCCGACCCATTGAAACGGACGCCGACGGTGCTGTCGCCGCCTCGTTCTGGCTCGATCCACTGGGCATGGATGGCCTATACGACTACGACCCCTTGTGGGCAAAGTGCCTGGAACTGAAAGTGGCGCCGACCACGCACAGCCACGGGATGGGTTGGCCCAACAGGACTTCGCCGAGCAACTTCAACTACAACCACATCCATAATTTTGCGGAATCCTCCGAAGCCTGCTGCAAGGCCATGTTCTTTGGCGGGGTCACCCGACGCTTCCCAGATCTCAAGATCGGTTTCCTGGAATGCGGCGTGGCCTGGGCGGTGAGTCTCTATCACGACATCATCGAGCACTGGGAAAAGCGCAACCGTGTTGCCCTGGAACGCGACCTGAATCCCGCCAATATCGATCAGGACGCCTTGCTGGCCCTGCTATCAGAGCACGGCCACGACCGGGTCAAGGCCAAGGCAAATGAATTGGCCGGCTACATGAACCCGGCGTTCTGGAACAATCCCGAGAACGAAGCCGACCTCGACGAATGGGCGAACTGCGCCATCGAGACGGAAGAAGATATTCGAGACCTCTTCATTCCCAATTTCTATTTCGGTTGCGAGGCGGATGACCGCTGCATCGCCTGGGCCTTCGAAGATCGCGTGAACGAGATGGACGTGAAATTCAATGCCATGCTGGGCTCGGACATCGGTCACTGGGATGTTCAGGACGCGACGAAAGTGCTTGCCGAGTCCTATGAACTCGTAGAGGACGGTCTGCTATCCCATGATGATTTTCGTGATTTCACGTTCACCAATGCCGTCAAAATGCATGGCGGCATGAATCCTGACTTCTTCAAAGGGACCGTCATCGAGGCGGAGGCTAAAGCCGTCCTCAGTGAGAGGCGCATAGCTGCCTGATGCATTGTCGCTGAATGCTCAGCCCGGCATAACAGGATTTACATGAACTCGACTGGCGATCCTGTCCGCATAGCGATGTGGTCGGGTCCGCGAAACATCTCCACGGCCATGATGCGCGCCTGGGAAACAAGAACCGACACGACCGTTTCGGACGAGCCGTTCTACGGCTACTACCTCGAACGAACCGGCGCAGATCATCCGGGTCGAGATGAGATCATCGCGTCGATGGCAACCGACTGGCGCCAGATCGTGCGAGAGATTACCGGCCCCGTCCCTGGAGGACGGACGGTCTGGTACCAGAAGCACATGACTCACCACATCCTCCCGGAAGTGGAGAAAGACTGGCTCCATCATCTTCGGAACTGCTTTCTCATCCGCGATCCCCACGAAGTCGTCGTGTCCTACGAGCGGGTGCGCCCAAACGCCACGGCAGAGGACCTGGGGTATCCCCAACAGGCGGAGATCTTCGCAGCGGTCAGGCGGGAACTTGACCCGGTGCCGCCCGTTCTCGATTCGGCCGACGTCCTGGCCGATCCTGAGCGGTGTCTGACTGCATTGTGCGGGGCACTGGGTCTTCCGTTCTCCGCCGACATGCTGAGCTGGCCACCAGGCCCGCGATCCACGGACGGTGTGTGGTCCCGGCACTGGTACGCCAATGTAGAGGCTTCAACGGGTTTCGGATCGGGTAGATCCACAAAGCCGGATTTGAGTCGTGCGCAGGCCGAACTCGCGGCTGCTTGCATGCCTCACTACGAAGTGCTCAGAGAGTGCCGCATCGGCATAAATTGAGTCGTCTATGCCATCCCCGCTAAATCACCAGATAATGATTTGAAATCAATGTGATGACGCCATGAATTGTGATCCAATTCGCACACTTCGCACAATGTCTGGGTTGTAATCTAAATCGCTATTTTTTTAAGAATTAAATATATTATACTCAACTTATAGTAATTATTGCGTTCCCAAACCGATCTCCATCAATCAAGTGTGCGATACCAAGTATCCGAAAGAGTATAGCCCTCGGGAAAGGGATCAGACGGATCGAGGCTGAACTCGTGCTTGCCAGTGATCCAGGCGCGCCCAGCGATCTCCGGTAGAATGGCGGGAGCACCGCCCACGGTCGCCGTGTCGACGATTCGGCACCGGAACTCCGAGTCGATAGGCGAGAGGCTCAGAAACGTCTCGTTGACGGCAACCTGACCTCGCGCGTGCAATACTGCAAGGCGTGCCGAACTGCCCGTGCCGCACGGCGAGCGGTCGAGCTTGCCAGGCGATATCACCACAGCATTGCGACCTGATTTACGGCCCTCCCCATCCACTTGAACCGGTGCCGCGAATTCCGTGAACGTCACCGTGTGGATATCAGGATTTTCCGGGTGCACTATCGCGTGCTGTTCAACGACTGCAGCCTTGATGGTCTCACCCATTTCGACAAGTTCGCGGGCTTCCGACCGACTCAATGCGAATCCCAATTCCTGCGAATCAACGATGGCGAAAAACGCTCCGCCATAAGCAATATCGACGGTCAGCGTTCCCTGCCCTCGAACCTCGACCGGCGCGTCCAACTTGGCCACGAAACAGGGCACGTTGGTTACGGCGACAGACTCGCACTTGCCGCCCCTACAAGTGGCGACGGCCTCGACCAATCCACCTGGCGTTTCGAGAACAAGGCGCGTCTCGGGTTCCCGCATCTCCAACATTCCGGTCTCCAGGAGGACTGTCACCACACACATCGTGTTGGAGCCTGACATGGGCGGATAGTCGGTCGCCTCCATAATGATGAACCCCGCCTGTGCTCGCGGATCCTTGGGCGGCACGATCAAATTGGCGTGGCAGAATGCTCCGCCCCGCGGTTCGTAGAGCAGAAATTTGCGGAACCCGTCATCCTGGGTGCGCAAGTATTCCCGCTGTTCGAACAACGTGGCTCCAGGCGGGGGAAGTACGCCGCCGGTGACCACGCGGCCGACCTCGCCTTCTGCGTGGGCGCCCACGACCGTCATGCTCTCTGACCGTTTCATGGAATTACCTGCGGTCTTTGATGATTGCCACTTCTGTGGCTCAACGTACCAATATTCCCAACCGCCACGCGCCAGAACAATACGTCGGACCATGGACTTCGAGTGGATCGCATTTGCCTTAGGAGATGTCGCTTGGATCGGCATGGCATTTGTGTTGGGCATGTTGTCGAAGTCCGTGGGTCTTCCGCCCCTGGTCGGATTTCTGGCGACAGGGTTTCTGCTCAACGTGTTCGGGATTGTCAGCGGAGAGATGCTTCAGAAGCTGTCGGATCTCGGCATTACTCTGCTTCTGTTCATCGTCGGACTTAAACTCAACCTTCGCACTCTTGCGAAGCCCCAGGTTTGGACCGTAACCAGCCTGCACACTTCGGTGATCGTCGTGGTATTCGGCGCCACGATTTATATATTGGCCCTGTTCGGGACGCCTTTCCTTGCAGGACTCGATCTCCATCAGTCGCTTCTGATCGCATTTGCACTGAGCTTCTCCAGTACCGTGTTCGTGGTGAAAGCACTGGAAGAGAAAGGAGAGATGGCCTCACTGCATGGCCGGATCGCGATCGGAATTCTGATCGTGCAGGATATTGCTGCCGTCGTCTTCCTCGCCATCTCGACCGGCAAATGGCCATCGCTCTGGGCCCTGGCGATCGCACTCCTCATCCCGCTGCGACTGGTTCTGCATCAACTGTTGCAGCGCGCCGGTCACAGCGAACTCCTCGTGCTGTTCGGGTTCCTGCTCGCCCTCGGTGGAGCGGAAATCTTCGAAATGGTCGGCCTGAAAGGAGATCTGGGCGCTCTCGTGCTGGGCTTGATGATCGCCAATCACGTCAAGGCCGATGAGATGGCCAAGACAATGCTCGGCTTCAAGGATTTGTTCCTGTTGGGTTTCTTCCTCTCCATTGG
>DEBC01000086.1 GCA_002348365.1 Alphaproteobacteria bacterium UBA2966
AGATCCTCGTTTGAAGACTGCAAAGCTCTGATGGCATCTGGATGATACGCGATGTCGGCATAAGAAACGGTGCAAACGAAGTTTTCGAGGTGATCAGAGGCCGCCGCAAGAGACATGACCATGTTGGTTTCGTTCCAACGCAGGTTATCCACGACTTCGTACCCGTTTCCGGACAATTCCTCCGACCGGTACCCCCGCACGACGACCAGATCATGAAGGCCGGCGTGACGCATGGCCGACATTTGCCAGTCCAAAAGTGTCTTACCCGCAATTTCAGTCAAGCACTTTGGCTTGGTGTCGGTCAGCGATCCCATTCGCGATCCACGACCCGCTGCGAGAATAATGCCCTTCACTCTAGAGCTCCGCGTCTTCGCCAAAACCGAACAGACGACGTAGAAGCGATCGGTCGTGCTCCCGAAGCGATGCTTCGCGTTCTGGATGCCACATGACGGCCAGTAGGGGTATGTCAGAGGCGTATAGGGCTTCAACGTACCCGTCCGCACTGATGGCAAGTGGGATGAGGCCTTCGCCCAGATCATCAGGATGAACCGCCATCGTATGAAACGAGTTAACGCTCACCGCCCCCTGGTTCGGGGTGGGCCATGGAGAGGCACTCCGAAATTCAACCTCGTGCCTGCTCGCCACGTGCTCATCTCGACTGCAAGGCCTCAGATTGCCCCCAAACTCTGACTGAATGAGCTGCATTCCTCGGCACACGCCGAACACCGGCATACCATTATCAATGAAGTGATGGAGAAGCGTACGCTCGGTCTCGTCTCGAAGGGGTGTTTCGCCAATGTCATCTCCACCCGTGAGAATGAGGGCATCAAGACGCCAGTCTTCTACCACCGATGCGGCGGTCGAGCCGGTGTTGGGAACGGACATCCAGGCGACTTCGGGGAGAGAGGCTGACATGAACTGAGCCCAGTCCTGCGCCAGGGAGTCGCGCGGTTCCTCATAACCATTCGCCTTTGTGATGCGCATTGTTAGGCCGACCCGCTGGACCGGCGGATGGGAGGGCTTTTCGCTCAAGTCGCGTCGATTGGCCGCAGGATCTTTTCACCTGCGTTCAGTTCGATCTTACGCGCGCCCACGAGACGCTCGAATGTGCGCTCACCGCAACCGATCGCGGCTGGCAACCCGAATTCCGCACATCTGATAGCCATGTGCGAATTGGCGCCACCGAACTTCGTCACCAAACCTTTGATGCCTTTCGCGAAAATCCAATCGTAACCTGGGTCAGCGTTCTCGATGCACACGATTTTTCCGAAGAGGTCGGCGCTCGTCGAGGCGAATGAGTCCAGCAGAACCGTTTGAGCCTCGACTCGCAAATCGCCGATGAAATTTGGCGCGCTTCTATGAAGCGGTACGACGTAGATGTCTCGCTTGTCCCTGATCAAATAGCTCAATTTGATCGCTTCGGAGAGCGCAACTGAACGGCGGCCATCTTCGGCGAGGTCCATGAAATGGACGTCAGCATCCTCCAATACCGCATTGGTCACGGCGATAAGGATTTCATCCAGTCCAATGTAGGATAGATTGTCTCTACTGAGACCCAGTTGTTCTCCCCAAGTGCCGATCGCCAAAAGGGCATCTGACAGATTGCGCGTGAATATGAACTTCGCATCCTCGCGTCCGGCAATGGCTCGCCTGGCATATTCGAACAAGGATTCCGCATCGACATATTCCAGCCCTGATTCCGCCAACAAAGCGTCGATGGCGCGGCGTTCACCCGGCGAGAGGCTGAAGTCGATGGCATCCATTTCCTCGAACGGTAAGCTGTCGGCAAAGAGGTCATCGCGTTCGTCATATCTTAGCGATGTGATGTCATACGTGCCGGGTCGCAGGTGTCCATACCTGTGATGAAATGCGGCTGGGTTCATTTCATTCCGGCAGACGGCGTTGAAATCTGCCGTCAACTCACTGGTGATCGAGCGAATCGTTCGACGGAATGTGATCAGTCTTTCCTGAGTAAGGGCGTCTCTCCGTACGGCAGATCGTAAAAGCGCTTCCGCGATAAATGCATGCCGAGCAATGATCGAAAACGGCAGGGTCCCCATCTGCCTGCATTCCTCCAGAAGATCCGTTGCGTAGAGCAACGGCTCCAGGCCGCGGCGCTTCTCGGGGAGCATTTGACGTCGTCCCTGGATCGTGGTCAGTCGATCGATGACGTCAAGGGAAAGTGCCAGTGTGCCCTCGTCAGCGAGTGTGACGTTTTGATTGGTCAGGTGTTGCGCCGCGTTCTTGAAAGTTCGGAAACCTTCCACGCCAAGCACGCCTTCGTAGCGCTGTGAAAACTCCTCATCGAATGTGAAATTCAAACAGGTCTGGGCGACTTCGAACTCCACCTTGTCGTGCAGTTCCGGGTGCGCATCGAGGCGATCAATCCAAGCGTCCACCAGCGGGTCGCAGATACTGTCGTCCAATCCTTCCGGAAGGAACGAATTGAAACTGTTACGGACATCGATATAAGGGTGGCCGCCGATCATCACCATGAGTTCTTCGGATGGGAGGCGGCGGTACCCCATCCGTGTTCTTGCTTCACGCCAGACTTTGCGTGTGACAAGGTTGCGATATGTTGAGGATGCCAGTGGGCGAGGGGTCGTCCCAATGATTTCCGCGGGATTCCAGTCAGGCATGACACCCAAAATTGTCCGGTTACCCGCGATTCCAGGTCGGTACTGTGATCGGCCCTCGACAAATGATTCGATATACTCCAAGCGGCGCGACACGCGGTTTTCTGTGCCTGCAAGCCAATTCTTTTGCAGGCCAATTCGTCGAACCTGAAACAGGTACATGCGCTCGTCATGTCCGATTCCGAATTCGATATCGAGCGGCGTTGGGCCGCAAATGTCCTCTAGCTCTTTGGCCAGGCCAATCATTGCCCGCACACGGTCAGACATGACCAAAGAGTCATCGGCATCTCGGAAGATCAAGACACCTTTGGTGACATTTGTGCCCCCGGTTATTGAGTCCGTTTTGCCTGATTCATCGTCATACTCGATTGTGTAGAACGGTGCGCCCCGTTGAACATCGTGAGTCATTATCACGCCGCTGACGGCCACATCCGCGAGCATCGGTTGAACGAGCACTTGATCATTTGGGTTGCCCGAATATGACGCGATGACTTCTCCGATGGCGGTTTCAACCTCGGATAGGCTTCGATTATCAACGTTGAGGCAAGTGTGATAGGCGCCGGCCATTGTGTTGTCGGCACTGTCTTCGCCGATCGCGCTGCTTCTGATTGCCAACAGAGCGGGACCAAATCTTTGACCGATATCGCTGAGAATTGAGGCCTTGTTTGACGCCCAATCCGCTGCGCGGAAGTGCATCAGGTCGAGGATGTCTGCTCCCTCGATCAGTGGGTGCAAACGCTCGAGCGTTTCCGCCTTCGATCCGAATACGAATCGCCCCGGACCGCGTGCTGCCCTGCTACGCCACGGTAGCGTTGCTCGCTCTTTCATAGGTAGGCTTGGAGGCATTCGATCTCTGATTTAATACGCCATCGCGCGACGTCAGTTTTCATCTGTTGCTTGTGATGCTGGCGACGTTCACCGACATTCATGGTGCATCGGCTTCAATAACATCGCTGGACATGGTTAACAAAGACGTAATTTCAGCGGCAAAGTGGCATCGGGATTCCGCTAGGTATGCTTCGCAGCATTAACCCGCACAAACTACCTTTTCGATTCCGTCGCCATAGCTATTATTCGTTCCACGGCATATCAATTGAGGGTGTCCGACCTATTCGGGACGGGCCTGAGGAGCCATATATCGCCGGCTCGGCCTACAGCCTAAACCAAACTTCTCCGATTCTCTTCAAGGGCGCCCGTGCTTGATGACGACATCGCATACCCGGTCGATCTGCTCTCGCGTGAGCTCGGCGCACATTGGCAGGCTGATGACCCGATCAGAAACCTGTTCCGTTACCGGCAGAGCGCCCCGCTCGTAACCCAATTGGGCCAGCGAAGGCTGAAGATGCAATGGTATTGGATAGTGCACGCCGAATCCAATTTTGTTCGCTTTTAGTGCTTCAGCGAGTTCATCGCGGTTCGATACTTGAATGACGTAGAGGTGGTATACTGGGACTACATTTGCCGGCGGTTCGATGACTTGAAAACCCACCGGTTTAAGGTGTGAATCATAGATTGCGGCATTTTCTTTGCGGCGCGCTGTCCACTCTTCTAGATAGCGCAGCTTAACGCCCAGGATGGCAGCCTGCATGGCGTCCATGCGTCGGTTATATCCCACGATATCGTGCAGATATTTCGTTTCGCGGCCGTGATCCAGCAGCTTTTTGACGCGAATTATCGTGTCGTCATCCTCGCTCACAACAAGCCCGGCATCTCCGCATGCACCCAGATTCTTCCCGGGATAAAAGCTGAAAGAGCCCACCTGCCCGAACGTCCCAACCGCTTTCCCATCGTACTTCGCAAGATGTGCCTGTGCGCAGTCCTCGACCAGAAGGAGCTCGTGTTCACGCGCAATGTCCTGTAATGCACCCATCTCGCACGGGGTACCGTAGATATGGACTGGTACGATCGCTTTGGTTCGTGGCGTTATCGCCTGTCGCACGAGATCAGGGTCAATGTTGTAGGTACCCGGCTCGATATCCACGAAAATCGGAGTCGCACCCAAATGCAGGATGGATTCCGCCGTCGCAATGAACGTATAGGCGACGGTGATGACCTCGTCTCCGGGACCGATACCCGCCGCTTCCAATGCAAGTGACAGCGCCGTAGTCCCGTTGCTGCAACCTGCGGCATGCGCGATGCCATGTGCGGCAGCGAACTGCTCTTCGAACACACCGACGTGCCGTCCCTGGATGTAAGCCATGGAGTCGTAAACATCTTCCAGTGCACTTAGGATCTCGGTTCGCAGCCGTTTGTGCTGGGCTTCGAGGTTGAGGATCGGAATAGGAGGGAGGTCACCGGTCATCGAAGGTTTCTCATGAAGATATGATGCGGAAAGGTGCGGGTTAATGGCTTCTTGCTGGGCTGCATTCGCTGGCGCCCTGTATCCCACAGTTGTTTGATGATGACCAGTCGGAAACCCCCACCTGGGCCATATCTCGCGGGTCTCGCTTACCGTTTTTTAAGGCTGATGCGTCTATACATTCGACACAATCGAATCTTTGAGCGGGACCACAGAAATGGTGACAGCTGTTGCATACAAGCATGGAAATTTTGATGACCTCGCTTCAGACTATGCTAGGCATCGACCGGGTTATTCCGAGGCCATCGCGCTGGCAATATTGTCGCTGACTGAAGTATCCCCCATGATGTTGATTTTGCGGATATCGGTGCCGGAACGGGCATTTGGACCCGTATGATGGCCCGGTTCGAGTGTCGCACCACTGCCGTTGAACCTAGCGATCCTATGCGCAGTGAAGGTCTTGCGGCGAACGAAGGACTGGGAATTCGTTGGTTGAAGGGCAGTGCCGAAGATACTGGCCTTCCAACATCCGCATTCGATATCTGCTTGATGGCGTCGTCATTCCACTGGGCCGAATTCGACGTCGCGATGGATGAATTCGCCCGAATCTTGCGTCCTGGCGGGTTGTTCGTCGCATTCTGGAATCCCAGGAACATCGAAGCTAATCCGCTACTCGTCGAGATCGAGCTTCGAACCTCCGTGGAACTCGCCAAGCTAGATCAGCTTTCATAGATAAATTTCGGCTTCCGGCCGAAAAAAGGCAAATATTGTTGGCCTCCGCACTTGCTTGCGGACCGCTCACCTTCATATACTCCGCGCCGCTCAAAAACGGTTGTTCTGAGGTTATAGGAGGTGCAATGGCGACCCGCCTGCCCAAGGGTTACAAGCCTAGTGATGACGAACCTTTCATGAACGCTCGGCAGCGGGAGTATTTCCGCCGCAAGCTGCTGAGCTGGAAAGATGAATTAGTGCGAGAATCGACGCAAACTCTTCAGCATCTTCAAGAGGATAGTCTTCAGGAGCCGGATCTCGCAGATCGTGCGTCCGTGGAGTCAGAGCGATCTCTGGAACTGCGAACGCGCGACCGGGAACGCAAGCTCCTCTCCAAAATCGATAACGCACTGGAGAGACTGGAAGACGGCAGTTACGGTTATTGCGAGGAAACAGGTGAGCCGATTGGACTCTCGCGATTGGATGCCCGTCCCATTGCGACACTGAGTATCGAGGCGCAGGAGCGCCACGAAAAGCGGGAGCGGACCTACCGCGACGATTGAGATTGTCAGCAGTTCGGTGAAAAGGAAGACGGCCGGCGCATTCGGCACCGGCCGTCGTCGAACACACGCATCAAGTGGGGCTAGAAGGGCAGGATAATATCCAGTACTTGGGCGCCGTAGCGCGGGTGCTGGACATCCGTTAACTGACCGCGTCCGCCGTAAGCAAAGCGGGCTTCCGCGATCTGCGTGTGTTGAATGGTGTTTGATGCCGTGATGTCTTCGGGCCGGACCACGCCTACAACGGTCAGTTCCCTGATCTCGAAATTGACCCGGATTTCCTGATGACCATAGATCACCATATTTCCATTCGGCAGAACTTGGGTGACCACTGCAGCCACCTGGAATGAGATCTCTTCTTCGCGTTCGACCGTACCAGTCCCCCTGTTGCTGTTCGAATTCGCCAGATTGACGATGTCGGTTCCAGACGTCAGAGCTTGTGGTAGCACCCGCCCGAGTGAGCTTTGATAGCCGAGCAAACCGGTTATGTCTGAGTCTTCCGAGAACTGGCAGGTCCGGGTTGTCGAATTAGAGATATCTGCAGTCTCGTCGATGTTGACCACAACAGTCACGAGATCGCCGACACGCGCAGCACGTTGGTCCTTAAAGAATGCGCGTGCGCTTGGCCGCCACAGGGAATTCGCCAGGTGGGATGGTGATTGTGCCGCAGGCATCGGCATGGAAACCGATGCAAACTCGGGTCTCTCACCTGGATTTTCGATTGGCGCGAGCGGGGGCTGTTCCCCAAGCTCGGCCATGCGGTCGACCGCGTTGCAGCCGATGAGGGTGGCTGCAAGAGTTGTCACAATCAGCATCCGGTGCAGTCGGGGAGAGAGGCGGTCCAATAACATGATTGGCATCCTTATAAGCGTTACCTGAGAGATGAAACCTGATTAGGCCGGCCATCAACACTGACATGACCCGCCCGATCGACGACGCCTTCGACGGTCTTTTTGGTCCGTGTATTGAGAACTCGGATCGAGTCTCCTCTAGACCCATTCTCTAGCGCCCAACCCGATGTCGTGAGTGTCAGATTGACACGGACGAACGACATGGTGACGGGTTCGCCTTTTCTAACCAGCAAAGGACGTTGCACGTCGCGAGAGCGGATGGGGTGCATCGGGCGGATCCGCCGCCGCGGCACGAAACCGACCAAGTCGTCGACCGCCATGACGATGCCATTCTGAGCGTGATCAAGGCGTATATCCTTCCACACGATGTCCGATTCTTCGATCACGTCACCGATAGCCACGGATCGTCCCAAAACGGGTGCTTCGACAACGGCATGGACACGACCTTTGACGGTAACTCGTGGCGCTGCATCATCTTCCGCTGGTGCACGAACGATGGCGGAGAACGATCCAGAGCGTTCGTTGAGTCGGAAACTCTCAAGTTCAACGGTAGGCTCGGCACTTCGCGGGACATGGATTACGGGAATCCGAGATGCGAATTCGACTTTCACCCGATCTGAAGGGCTCAGATCCAGAGCCGCACGCTCGAGTACAGCAACAAGATCTCCGTGTGGAACAATCTTGCTCAGGCGTTGGATGACAATGCTTCGCACGCCGCGCGGCCGCCAACTCAGTCCGTGCCGCTTGATCGCAGCGTAGATCTGGCGAACCGAAAGCGTGGCCCGCTTGCCCGGACGAGGGGCGTTTGCGACGTGGAGGTCAGTTGTTGGCATTTTCGCGCAGGCAGGCGTTGCAGCCGAAAGTGCTGGTGTTATCTGACGTTCTCGCGGAACTGTCGAATTTGCTGCGTCGCCTTTTGGGCGAGAATATCGAACTGAAACTGACGTTGGGCCGGGATGTAGGCCTCGTGAAGGCCGATCAGGGCCAATTCGAGCAGGTGATTATCAATATCGCCGTTAACGCACGGGATGCCATGCCTGAGGGCGGCACGCTGACAATCAAGACGCGCAACTCCGTTGTGTGGCCGGATACCCACACGGGACAGGAGGCACTGCCACCTGGTGACTATGTTCTTGTTGAAGTGGTCGACGAAGGTGTCGGTATCCCTTAAGAGGATCTCGACAAAATTTTCGAACCCTTCTTTAACAACGAAGGAGGTAGGGGCCGGGGTGGGTCTGGGACTCTCAACTGTCTACGGAATCCTCAATCAGACCGGCGGCGCCATCGTTCCGGTAAGTGAAGCGGGTAAGGGGACGACATTTCGCATCTATCTGCCTTGTCATGTCCGTGAAGAGGGTGAAGTCCTACCAGCGGCCAGCGTCGAGCGGTCGTATCCTCGTGACCTCACGGGTAAGGGAACGATCCTGATCGTTGAGGACGAAGCACCGGTACGATTGTTCGCGGCACGAGCGCTTTAGAACAAAGGGTATTCCGTGGTTCAGGCTGAATCGGCCGAGACTGCGCTTGATTTCCTTGAGAACAGTGATCAACAGGTCGACATTGCTATCACCGACGTCGTCATGCCGAACATGGATGGTCCGACGCTAATCAAGCGGGCTCACCCCATGCGTCCCGGGATGAAGGTGATTTTTATTTCGGGATATGCCGAAGAGGTGTTTGGCCAGAATCTCGACCCGAATATCCCCTTCACCTTCCTGCCCAAGCCTTTCAATCTCAAGGAGCTTGCCGCCAAGGTGAAAGAGGTAATGTCGAGCTGACACCGCGTCGCGCTCGATTAGGGCGACTGGGCCCACATCAGCACGGCACTACAGCTCTGTTCCTTGCATATTCTGCTAGAGTTCCCGTTTACCCTGGACAAAATGTGAACAAGGTCCAAATTTATATGAACAAACAACAGGTTATAATTTTTCTTGCAAATGAGAACAAAATAGGTACATTTGATCCGACCAGCATCGGGACAGGCAGTCCACCAGGGTAAGAGATGACGCACCGCAACGAAAACCTGGCGAGTTTGCATGCGGAAACCCTGTGTGAAATAAGAGAGGAATCTGAACAATGAGCGAATCGGCACTTCGCGTCGTGGATGGCGGAATGGACAAGGAAAAAGCACTTGAGGCGGCGCTAAGCCAGATTGAGAGAGCCTTCGGAAAAGGTTCGGTCATGAAGCTCGGTCAACGTGAGCAGGCCGTCGAGATTGAGGCAATCCCGACGGGGTCTCTCGCACTGGATATCGCTCTGGGCATCGGCGGTCTTCCACGGGGAAGGGTTGTCGAAATTTACGGCCCGGAAAGTTCAGGAAAGACCACCCTGGCCCTTCACGTATCCGCCGAGGCACAGAAACAGGGTGGCACTTGTGCTTTTGTCGATGCCGAACATGCACTTGATCCGGTGTATGCCAGAAAGCTTGGCGTCAACATCGAGGATTTGCTGATATCGCAGCCCGATACCGGGGAGCAGGCGCTTGAGATTGCCGATACGCTGGTTCGTTCTGGCGCCATCGACGTTCTAGTCATCGACTCAGTTGCGGCCCTCGTCCCCCGGGCTGAGCTTGAGGGTGAAATGGGCGACACTCATGTTGGCCTTCAAGCCCGACTCATGAGCCAAGCCCTTCGCAAACTTACGTCGTCGATTTCCCGTTCCAACTGCATGGTGATCTTCATCAATCAGATCCGCATGAAGATCGGCGTCATGTTCGGTAATCCGGAAACGACGAGCGGTGGGAATGCACTTAAATTTTACTCATCCGTGCGCCTCGACATCCGTCGCATCGGGGCCATCAAGGATCGCGATGAAGTCGTCGGCAACCAGACCCGGGTCAAGGTTGTCAAAAACAAGGTTGCGCCGCCGTTCAAGATGGTCGAGTTCGACATCATGTACGGGGAGGGGATTTCCCGCACCGGTGAACTTATAGACCTCGGCGTCCGTGCCGGCATCGTTGAAAAATCGGGTTCGTGGTTCTCCTATGACGGTCAGCGGATTGGCCAGGGCCGTGAGAACGTCAAGACGTATCTCAAGGAGAACCCGGAGGTGGCGGAAGCCATTGACGCCGAGATTCGGCGCAACGCAGGTCTCATTGCCGATACCATTATGGAAGAACCGGTTGCCGTCGCCGATGATGAAGAGGAGGAAGCGGCAGCCGGCGGGGTTTGATCACGAGATACTTGGCATAAGGATCTCCCCACGATCCTTTGGACGGCGGCGCGTTCATCGAACGCGCCGCTTTCTTTTGGCATTCCGGCCGGACAATGCTTATTACAAGAGCACTGCGGAATGATTGCCTGAAATGGAAATTCGTCACTTGCTGGACAGGATTCTGACGCAAGGCTACAAACTTCGCTGAGCCGTCTGCATGGCCGGCTAAAACTTTCCGAGAAGACGTCGCACATGGGGATGCGTCGAAAGGTGTAGTGATGACTTCGACAGCCGATATTCGCAAAGCGTTTATCGATTACTTTGCGGCACATGGGCATGAACCCGTCGCATCGAGTCCGCTTGTGCCACACAACGACCCGACGCTTCTGTTCACAAATGCCGGGATGGTGCAGTTCAAGAATGTATTCACCGGAGTTGAGGCCCGCGACTACAACCGTGCCGTAACGTCTCAGAAGTGTGTCCGGGCGGGTGGGAAGCACAACGATCTCGATAACGTTGGGTA
>DEBC01000113.1 GCA_002348365.1 Alphaproteobacteria bacterium UBA2966
GTGTGAACGTTGGGGCAGATAAATATGGGAGACGGCAAGATATGAAAGTAGGCCTCTATCTCCTCAACCAGTGTTATGGCGATCAGGACATCACTGCCGTTCTGGCCAACGCCATCGAGCAGGTACAGGTGGCGCGAGACTGTGGCTTCGCATCTATCTGGTGTGGTGAGCACTATCTCGTCTCGCCGATGCAGTTTATTCAGCCGTATCAGCTGCTGTCCCGCCTCATCCCGGAGGCGGGCGGCATGACGTTGGGGATAAATCTGGTCATCGTGCCGTTGAAGAACCCGGCGCAGATCGCCGAGGAAGCCGTGACTATGGACCTCTTGACGGGTGGCCGTTTCGTCCTGTGCCTTGGTTTGGGGTACCGAGAAGAAGAATTCAGTACCTTTGGTGTTCCGATGAACGAGCGGGTGTCACGCTTCACGGAGAGCGTGGAGGTCCTCAAGCGATTGTTCTCGGATAAAACAGTCAGCCATCAAGGCGAGCATTACGCCATCCATGAACTCGGATTGGGCCTGCGGCGGACACAACGGCCGTACCCACCGATCTGGATCGCAGGCACGGTTGATGCCGCGGTGCGCCGCGCCGCGCGTCTTGGCGACGCCTGGATGAACCTGTTTACGTTGAGTTACGACCAGCTCGCGCATCAGAAAGCGGTTTTCGAGGAAGAAAGGGCGAAGGCGGGTCTATCCGCGCCTACCGAATGGCCCTTGATGCGTGAATGTTACATCGGTGCCAGTGCCGAAACAGCGCTCGAGGAATGCGCGGGGCCACTCGGGGGGAAATACGACTTCTACGCGTCCTGAGGATTGGGTGGACTGGACGAGGCCCCGTCATTTGAAGAGCTGGCGGATAGATGGTTTTTCGTGGGTGATGAGTCGTCGGTAAGAGAGAAGTTGCTGCAATATAAGGAAAATTTGGGATTCAACCACCTGATCGTACGAGCCAGTTGGCCGGGGCTGGAGCAGGAAAAGGCGCTTCACACCATTCGATGCCTCGGCCGTATTGCAGCGGACATCGCCGAATCCTGATCGAAGAATCTTGTAGAAAACTTCGCGTGCCGCGCGGATTTCACGTCCCAGAAAACTGGATTCGCGAAACGCTTCGTTAACCCTAACCGGTGTCTACTGGATGCCATAAAGGAAGGTTCGCAGATCCCGACAAACGGGGCGAGACGAGTCGAACCCTATCTAGTTAGGGGCAGGTGAAAATGTTGGCATTATTCGAAACCGGCTTACAGCCGGCGATTCCGTTCAATCCCAATTCGAGGGTCAAGGACGGCCTGGTTAAGACTCCGATTGTCGCGCCGTTGCATTGTTCGATATTGTGAACTTTTCGATTCACTCGCCTTTCGAACAAATCACCCAGGTCAGTGTCCTCTCTCACTATGTTCGGCTGGCTGCCCGTCGCTGCGAGGCCCTCGGCATGCCGAGGGACCTGTGCATGTCCACGACGGGAGATGGCTTTTACATCTGGAATGCGAGTGAAGGGTTGGATGCGGACGTCGCCCTCTTTTGTACGGCCATGCTTTCGCTCGCCTATTCCACGTCCGCGCGCGACCTGACGGAAACGCAGAGTGTACCGCGCCTGCGTTGCGGAATTCACTTTGGCAACCACTATGAGTACTTCCAGACGGCAAGCTCGACCACGAATGCCGGAAGCTACATCATCGGTAACGTCACAATTGATCTGGCGCGACTCCTTTCGAAGGCGAGACAGGATCAGCTTCTGATCGGCGCCTATACGAGAGAGCTGGGAGAATCCGAAGCCGAACTGAAGAAGACCTATGGAATAGCCAAAATCGAAACGCCGGCATTCATGGCCTATGCCCAACAGCAGTTTGCCAAGTTTGTCGGTCTTCCCATTCCGGGAGGCAAGATCGCCGGGGTCAAAGCCTACCTCACCGGATCTCAGGCAACCGACAACATATTCTCAATCAAGAAATACTACGTTGGCGACAAGCACGGTATCGAGCATCCTTGTTACAACGGGAAGTTCAACGTGCAGGTGTCCAACTGAAGTGGTGTCTACTTCGGCATCCAGCAACACGACTTGGAAGCGTTCGATGCACGAACGGACGATGCCGAGGATATCCAGATTCGATTTGTATGAGTCGATCGTGAGGCGTCGTTCCGCCCCAAGGGATTAGCTGAACCGCGTACCTTCCATACTGCACGTCGTGAGGTCGGTTTTTCCCAGCCGCACGCCGGTCATGTTGGCGCGGTCGAGGTTGGTCTTCCGCATGCGACCCGTCGATTTTCCACTCCGGTCACGAACCTCGATGGGATACAGCTTGGCGCCCGTGAGGTTCGCACCTTCCAGGTTCGCGCCGGCAAGATTGGCTCCAAGCAGCGTGGCACCATGAAGATTCGCCCGGGCCAAGTTCGCGCCGGCCAAGTCCGTCATCATCATGATGCCGTTGGACAGGTCGGCTTCCGCCAGGTTTGATTCCCGGAGCATCATGCCGCTGAGGTTCTGACCCGACAAATCGACAAACCTTAGGGATTCCTTTTCAACGCTGGCCCGGCGGCCGTCCACGCCGTTTGTTTCAATCCACTTTTCGTGGTCCTCGAATGCCCTCTTTATGTGCGGTTTGAGATCTTTCACGGTCAGCATCACATGCGTACCGCTTAGCGTGCTGCTACTGAGATCGACGTCTTTCATTTCGACGCCGTCAAGATCGGCATTTTCGAAGTTTGCTTCCGATATCTTGGCGCGGGTGAAGGACGCACCTGCGAACGACGTCCGGACGAAATTAGCGCGCTCGATCCGCGCATCAGAGAGGTTGGCGTCCGACAGATCGGCGTCCGACAGGTCGGCGTCGACGAGGCTCGCCCCAGTCAGTTTGGCTCCGCACAGGTTGGCGCCGATCAGGCTCGTGCCTTCAAGGTTTGCGCCGGTCATCTCCGCCCGTGCCATGGTCGCAAAGTCCATCATGCAATCAGTAAGATCCGCAGACTTTCTTCCCTCTGTCTGGCCGCTCGCATTCATGACCGTGCCCCCACGGAAGTCTGTGTCATCGAGATTGGCGTTGTTGAGTTTTGCTCCCTTCAAGACCACGCCACGCAGCACCGCACGGCTGAGGTCCGCATAGCTCATATCCGCACCACTAAGGTCAGCGGCAAAGAAATCTGTTTCCTGCAAATTCGCACGGGCGAGGATGGTCCCGGTCAGGGTCGCCGCCGTGAGAGAAGCTTTGGAAAGATTTATCCCTGAGAGGTCCATGCCCGACAGATCGGTACGGGAAAGATCTGCCTTTTCCCCAGAGGGCGGATCCTTCAGCCACGCCTGATGGAGCGCTATAAGCCGACGAATATCGTCGATCTGATCTTCAGATTGCACAGACATATGGGCCTTCCCACCCAACTAATCGCAACTCAATACCAACACGTGGCCTTGCACGCTTCATCGCTGACACGCGTAAGCGGTTGCCCATGAGTCATGCAACCTCAAATTATCATGACCTTGGGTCTAGCCAAGCAGATTCGTCATCAATTGATGTTGAATGTTGTATCTGTTCTGTAGGCGAATTTTACAATTGTGAAGTTGGTTGGCATTGACTGAGATCAATGTGCATGAATGAGA
>DEBC01000131.1:0-35874 GCA_002348365.1 Alphaproteobacteria bacterium UBA2966
CTCAATAGAGTTCAGATTAGCCGGACTCTCTCAATTGCCCTGGACCAGTTTTAGGGGTGCACGTCAGCACTCGATGGTGACGTGTTTTGAATGCCGTGTTCAAGGTGAGGTGCGTAGCACCCAGTTCCTTCCACGCGGCAGCCTCCGCGCGCCAGTCATCGGGTGTTGCATCACCCATTGAGACCCAGGCGTCGAGCCCAATGTCGTCGGGATTCCGGCCGGCTTTCCCGGCAGCCTCCAGCATTGATTCCCGTGCGGACTCGGCATCATCCCCAGGCGATTGGTAGAGCGTGATCCAGCCTTCGCCGTGTTGCGCAATTCGAGATGCGACATACTCAATGTTGCCGCCGAACCACAGGGGAATAGGGCGTTGAATGGGCATGGGGTTGAGGCCGACATCGGGTATGTCATGCCATTTGCCCTTGAAATTCACGTGCTGCTCGGTCCATAGAGCCTTCAGCACTTCGGTTTGTTCCTCAGACCGCTTGCCGCGATTGTTGAAGGTCTCGTTCAGCGCAACATACTCGACTGGATTCCAGCCCACGCCGATACCGAGACGGAGCCGACCGCCGCTTAGCAGATCGACCGAAGCGGCCTGCCTCGCAACGAGCACGGTTTGTCGCTGGGAGAGAATGAGAACATGCGAACTCAGTTCAATGCTCTGCGTACAAGCTGCGAGAAATCCGAACAGGGCAAAGACGTCGTGAAAGCAGTCCCCGGAAGTATAGGGCCCGCTCCAATTGGGCCGGCTCTGCGGATTGATTCCGACCACATGGTCGTAGGCTGCCAGATGACTGAAGCCCAGCGCCTCTGCGGTGGTGGCGAATTCCCTGACGACCGACGGGTCACCGCCAATATCCGTTTGCGGAAGTGATACCCCGAGTTGCACGGCTCTATTTCTCCCTATTTTCTGAACAATTCGCTGACGGGCACCGGGCGCGTCGTGCCCCTTTGATGATCAGGGACAGTGCAGCACAAACCAGTATTATCAGGGGTATCCCCCAATAGGCTAAATTGCAAATCGACGCATACGGAAGGAAATTGAGATGAGAATGCGTGCCGCCGTCCTGCACGAACAGGGGCGCTCAAAGCCCTACGCCGAGAGCACGCCGCTCACCGTGGAGGAGCTCGATATCGAGGGCCCTCGCGAGGGCGAAGTACTCATAGAAATGGTGGCGGCAGGACTGTGTCACTCAGACCTTTCGACAATTGAGGGGCAGCGCCCTCGCAAGCTGCCGACCGTGCTAGGTCACGAGGGTGGCGGTGTCGTGCGCGATGTCGGTCCGGGTGTTCGTGAACTCGCAGTTGGCGATCACGTGGTGCTGGGTCCGGTACTGGGTTGCGGCGAGTGCCGCGATTGCCTGTCGGGACATCCAGCGTTGTGCACCGCATCCCTTGCGGCCAAATCGCAAGGAATGATGCTCGACGGCACCTCCCGACTGTCGTGGAATGGAGAGAAGATTTTCCATACCAGTGGCGTTTCCTGTTTCGCCGAATTTTCGGTCGCCTCGGAATTGTCCGTCGTCGCCATCGACCCCGAGCTTCCCCTGGCGGAAGCAGCGCTGTTCGGGTGTGCCGTCATGACAGGCCTCGGCTCTGTTGTGAACACTGCCAGGGTCCCTGCCGGTGCGGCCGTGGCGGTCGTCGGTCTGGGCGGCGTCGGGTTATCGGCAATTTTGGGCGCTGTGTTGGTCGGTGCAGATCGGATCATCGCCGTGGATCTTCATGACGAAAAGCTGTCGCTGGCTGGCGAGATTGGGGCGACCCATTCGTTTCGCGCCTCCGACCCGGACTGCATCGAGGCCGTCCGTGAACTCACTGGCGGTGGTGTCGATTTCGCCTTTGAAATGTCGGGTGTCACGCAGGGTATGAAGACGGCCTATGACCTTGTCCGCCGCGGCGGCACCATGGTGACTGCAAGTTTGCCTAATATTGCAGACGAGTTTTCCGTCAACGCCTACGACCTCGTTTCCGGCGAGAAATCCGTGCGGGGCTGCTACATGGGGAGCTGTGTCCCCAGCCGCGATATCCCGAAGTTCCTCCGCATGTACAAGCGGGGCCGCCTTCCTGTCGAAAAGCTGATGAGCGCCTTGATCACCCTCGACGATATCAATACAGGGTACGACCGGCTGTCGGACGGGAAAGTGGCCCGACAGGTCATCGAATTCTCGTAGGCCTGATCGCCTAACCTCTGAGACGGGGAATTCAACTCCTTAAGTTCTGATCGTCGTACCCATGATCTATCAACACCGAATTGTCATCGCGCGTGCCGGCAAGCTGGAAAAGCGTCACGAACAGTTTCAAGCCAAGGCATTGGAGGCACTGGATGCTGCGGGGTCGGTTCTGATCGGTGCCTGGGAGGTGTATCTAGGCCAGGAAACGGGTAGTGCCGTATGGCAACTGCGTCAGTTTGAAAGCCTGACGGCCTGGACTGAGCTTCAGGACCGGGTGGCGGCCGATCAGGCGCTGTCCGAGGCACGTCAGCGCAGCCTCTTCCCGCACTTGGATGAGGTCAACACATCGATCCTCCGTCTGGCTGATATCTCACCGGCCTTGCCCACTGAGTGGCCAGACATCGATGAGATCCGCGGACAGCCGCGCGGCTATATCCAACAACGCATCCTGCGGTTTGGGGTTGGCGCAGCAGCGGAGCATCATGCGTTCTACAAACAAGCTGTGTTACCGGCACTGGAGCGCGACGGTGCCCGGCTCATCGGCCTGTTCGATACCATGATAGGTGAGGGCACCACGAACGGCAGGTCGATGCGCAGTGTGGAGTTGCGCCATTTCTCTTCGCTGGAGCAGTGGCAAACGTGGCGCGAAGCACAGGACAACGAACCGTCACTGAATCAGCTCATCAAGAGCCAGTGGATGCCGCGCGTTCAGCACATGGACAGTGCCTTGCTCCGACCCTTGGACTACAGCCGAATTCGTTGAACCCGACACTGCGACTCGAAGCCGCGGAGATCGCTCGAGATGCTGCCATTCACATTTTAACTCGGCAGATCTCCAACGACGCGTAACCGCACTCGGACCGATCGGCCGGGGAGATAGGCAAGCGGAATGGTTTCGACGTCGACGACCTTCAGAGACTCGGGAGCTGCGCCCGCCAAAGCTGCCTGTTCGTAGGCCATCTGCTCAGCCGCGGCCAGGAAGGCATCTCGGTCCATATCGCGGAATATGTGGTCCACTTCGCCAGAGATCTGGCCAATGGCGGCGCCGACCGCGTTGGCCACGGCGAAGTGCTGTACCTGGATCACTTCGGAAATTCCGTCCATGTGTTCAGGGATCAACATCGCGCCGCCGCCAACCGCCAGAACTGGCACGGGAGAGGCGTCGATCTTCATTCTATCCACCGACTCCCAAAGGATCTGGTGGGCTTGGGCCATAATGTCCCTTGCAAGTTCGCGCCCGATATGCTCCACCCGGTTTGCGTCACCCAGTTCCAACAAGTTCGCCGCCACGGCCATGTCCGTCATGGTTGTTGTTACTCCCCCGAACACCAGCGCTTCATCAGTCAGACGGTGCGCGACGCTCTGCGGGCCGATCGTCACAGGATCAGTCGTTACCACTGTGCCGCCACCGAGGCCGATTGACAGCAGGTCCGGCATTCGAAAGAGCGTTCGCACGCCGCCAATGTCCACGACATTGTTGGCCTCCCGTGGATACCCGGACCGGAGATGCCCGATGTCCGTTGTCGTTCCCCCGACGTCGATGACGATTGCCTCGTCGATATCCGCCAGGTGAGCGCCGCCACGCATGCTGTTCGTCGGACCGGAGGCGAAGCTGTACACCGGCTGGTCGCGAGCCGTTTCTGCGTCCACGACGGTTCCGTCGTTCTGCGAGATATATAGCGGTGCGTTGAGTCCGCTTTCAGCGATCGCCGTCTGGAAGGCGTCGATGGTTTTCTTTGAGAGATCGATTAGAGATGCATTTAGAAGCGCAGCATTCTCGCGTTCCAGAAGTCCGATGCGGCCCAGGGCGCTGGATTTTGTGATGTGCAGATCGGGGTGTTCCTGCAGGAGAATTTCTGCTGCTCGGTCTTCGCATTCTGTTGTCAAGGGTGAGAACACGGCGGTCACCGCCGCCGCCGTAACGCCGGAATTCCGCATTCCGCGACCGGCGTTCGCGACGGCCTTTTCGTCCAGTGCCGTTATCGGGCGTCCATCGTATTCGTGGCCACCGTGGACCAGGAAGTGACCACCGTTCGCGATTTGCGAGAGATCTTCCGGCCAGTCGACCATCGGTTCCAGTGTGGCGCAGGCAGGGAGGCAGACACGCAGGGCAGCTGCTCGGTTTAGGCTCTTGCGCTGAACCACGGCATTCACGAAATGGGTCGTTCCGATCATTATCGCGTCGACGCCGGCCGCATTGTCAGGGTTTTCCCCGAACAGCTCCGCCAGACCAGTCCGAATTCCCGTCGTCACATCCTCGGTCGTTGGCGTTTTTACGGTGGATCGGACGGTGCCATCCTCTACGAGTACCGCATCGGTGTTTGTCCCTCCGACGTCTACGCCAATCCGTCTCATTTCGACTCGTCCTGGAATACGGAGCGGAAATCCAGATCGAAGCCGAAGGCACGAGGGCCGGCGAAGGTGAGCCCATTCTCGCTCTTGAACACGTCTGGACCCGGAAGCGCCAGGACAGTCACGCGTTGGCCATAACGGATTGCCTCGGTGCTAATACCATCTCCGCTGACACTGTCGACCACGCAGATAAGGTCTGGGGTCATGACCGCGGCCTTGTCGTCCTGGTAGCCAACGGAGAATTCGTTCTGGAAATGCACCGTGAATTCCGAGCCGGCATCTGCGCCCAACCCTTCAATGCGTGCCCGGCCCCTCAAGAACCCTTTGGTTGCATGACGGTCGACGTCGATGACCTTGCCGGTGAAAAGTCTCAAGCCGCGTCCCACCGAAATAATGGCGTCAACCGGATCAAGATGATTTCGTCTGGCCTCGAGTACCGCATGCCCCAAGCCGATCGCCTGGGTCGTCGTATGGAGAATCCCGTGCTCTTTGATCTCGGCCCCGGTTCTAGGCGCCATACAGATCGTCGCAGTCGAACCCACCTCGGTGGTTAAGCTTCGAGCCAGGCGTTCAACCCAGCGATTATCAACCGCCGTTGTAATCAGAACGTCATTCTCGCGGATGTCAGACAGCGCGAAGGGTATGCAAGACAGTCCCCCAACAGCGAAGCTGGTCATCTGGAGTTCCGGATAGGCCCGCCCCATGCCGTCGGCATCGACAACGGGATATCCAGTAAATGCAGCGACCATCGTTGGATGCACACCGTTCCCACCACCGATTTCCATGCTCATTACGGCGTCGAAGGGGCGGCCGAGAAAATCTTCCATTGTTCGGACCGGGCGTAGCGCATGGTAGGCGTCCGGGATACGTTCTTTACCGACAAGTGGCGCGCCCATGGTGGAAACCACAGCGACCAGCGCATCGTCTGCCAGATCGAACGGATCGATGAGAGCTGCGAACATGCCCTCGCGATAGAGCATCTTGGTGTTCAGGAGCTTGTGATAGGGATCACCACCGCCACCCGTACCGAGAATCCAGGCACCGAGTGCCAGCGCGTCCAGGTCTTGCAGCGACAGTTGGCGCGGCTTTTCAAGGGCTCCGCTGCTCGCCATATGGTTCCTCGCTTCGATCTGATCTCACCGTCAAATATAGCCTTCCCATCACATCGTGTTCAGGTGCTTCGGTCTCGTAGATCCCTGAACCTGATCCATTGACGCCTGTTATGCTGGTGGCTGCTGGTTCTTGCAGATTACAGAGAGATCCGATGCCAATCGTCGACGCACAGGTCCATCTCTGGCGCACAGGGATTGCCCACCCTCCTCATCCAGCCAAGCCTTTTCTGGTCGAGGATGCAATATCAGGAATGGACGAGGCGGGAATTGATCGCGCCCTTGTTCATCCACCTGCGAGCTGGGATCCACTCTCCAACGAGCAGGCGGTGGAGGCCATCCAGGCATATCCCGAGCGCTTTGCCATTCTGGGCTGTCCCTCGGTTGATCAGCCGGAAAGCCCGGAACTCATACGAGAGTGGAAGGAACGTCCCGGCATGCTGGGCTACCGGTTCTACTTCAATCAGCCACACAATCGCGCCTGGCCCATCGATGGCACGCTGGACTGGCTGTGGCCCGCCGCAGAGGAAGCGGGCACGCCGTTGGCCCTGCTGGCGGGCGACTGGCTGCCCTTGCTGGGCGAGATCGCCGCCCGCCATCCGGCACTAAAATTGATGGTGGACCATATGGGCGCGGTAAGGGGTGCTACAGGTGACGCAGCATTCCCCAAGATGAAGGAGCTGACGGCTCTTTCGCGATTCTCGAATGTCGCAGTCAAGCTGACTGGTGGGCCCTTTTATGCGGACGACACTTATCCCTTCAAGAGTCTCCACAAACACTACCGGGCCATGTACGACGCATTCGGACCTCACCGTCTCTTTTGGGGCACCGATATCACGAAGATGCCCTGCTCATGGAAGGAGTGCGTGACTCATTTCCAGGAGATCGACTGGATTCCGGATGCCGATAAGGACCTGATTATGGGTGATGCGGTGTGCGACTGGCTCGGCTGGAAGCGCTGACACAGGCGTTCAATGGATTGAAGCGCCAACCGCTGGAAAGCATTGCCTGAATGGGTCGCACCTGGGGGGATTTAGAACGGCTCGTCGCCGGAGATCGTGGTGCGGTGCATGTGACGGCGGTCTTTCTGCAGGTCGTAATCCTGCACCGCATTGTGCATGAGGCTGCGGTTGTCCCAGAACACGATGTCGTTGGCCCGCCACTTGTGGCGGTAGACGAAGCGCGGATCGACCGCATGTTCGTACAGGAATTCGAAAATCGGCTCGCTCTCTTCTTCTGTCATGCCATCGAATCTCAGCGCGAATCCGGGACTGACATAGAGCGCCTTGCGGCCTGATTCGGGGTGCGTTCGGATAGCAGGATGGGTGACGGGCCGCGTCTTCTTCATCGCCTTGTCGCTGTAAGGTTGCGGAGATCTGTAGCGGGCCTTGGCGAAGTCGTGCACGACCCGCAGACCGGCCAGTAGCTCCTTCATGCCATCCGACAGGGCGTCGTAGGCCAGGAACTGGTTGGCGAACATGGTGTCCCCACCGATCTCGGGAACCTCGTGCGCGCGCAGGATCGAACCCAATGAAGGCTTGGGCATGTATTGCAGGTCGGAATGCCAGTAGTTCCCGACCCCGGCACGACCGAACAACTTGCTATTCTTCTTGAGGTTGGAAAGCACCAGGATTTCCTTGTGCCCCTTCAGGAGGTATTCCGTCAGAACGTGAATCTCGAGCTTTCCGAAACGGCGGCTAAAGGCGACATGCTGTTCCGGCGTGATGTCCTGATCGCGGATCAACACAAGACTGTTCTCGACAAGCGCTTTCCTGATCTGGGCAATGGTGTCGTCCAACAGGTCCTCCCTCAGGTCCACGTTGAGGATCTCGGCGCCGAGGGCGGGCGAAACACGCTTAATCTCGACCTGTGATTTTGTCATTGCGACCTTCCTCGAAGGCGATTTGGTTTGCTTCCGGGAAGTTTTGCCGCGCGCTGTCTTGCGCTTGCGTTCTGCGCTTTCAGTAACTGCCATGACTATCCTCGATTCCCGACACCGTGAGATGTCAAACCCCTTTCTCGCGGCCTGCTACAATTCGACACGTTACAAAAATGCTTCGTGATCGGTGAGAGAGTCAACGATGTGGTTCGACCTGCCACAGTCTCAGGGAACCTCGACCTCCAAACTGAGAATCAGCGAACTCCAGGATTTGCCGTGCCCGTCGAGGTTGAGTGACTCGTTCACGCCACCTTCCAGGGCCTGATCCATGACCATGTTGATGCCGTTCAGGTTGGGCAGTTCGTAGCGCGTGATTTCGCCGCGCAGTAGGTTGCCGAATTCCTGCTTCAACCGGGCTGGTGTCACTTCCGCCAGGATCACCGGATAATGCTCGGCCTCATAGGCGAAGACGGACACGTTGGAGCGGTTGCCCTTGTCACCCGCGCGGGCATGGGCGATCTCGCGCAGGGGGCGCCGGCTCATGTCTCGATGAACTCGACCGACGACGAGACCTGGTCCCGCTCGATGAACGCCGAATAAGTCATCACGCTCGGTGTAATGTGTCCGCGGTATCCGCCGCCGCCGGATGGCCCGCAATTCAGGAGGGACTCCACCTCCCATAACAGGTTCTCGGCATCCTCCCGGCTCTGGCTGCGCATGGCACAGCGAAGGCGCACGTCTCGGCTTTCGTCAAAGTCTTCGAGAGCGCTGGCGTGAATGGAAGCCGCCCCGATGAGGTCGATACGCCGGGGCGCGTTGCTGCCGTGTATGCGTGCCAGCCGTTCCTCGACAACGTCCCCGGCCAGGCGGGCTCGGGCCGTGGCATTGGCGCCAGCGTACGAGACTTCAGCCTCGGCGAGATAGCCGCCATCAAAGGCCACCGTCACCTTGAGTTTCTCCGGTCTTTCGGTGCCGGACCCGCCACTGATTTGAATGCGGTCCTTCCCGTCCTGTTTGAGGTCGGCACCTGAAAAATCGGCGACCACATCCGGATTCAGATAGCGGGTAGGGTCGTGCACTTCGTAGAGCAGTTGTTCTTTGACAACCTGTTCATCGACGCGGCCGCCGGTGCCATCAAGTTTGGTGATGACGGCGCTGCCGTCGGCGGTCACTTCGGCGATAGGAAATCCGACGTTGGCAAGATCATTCACATCCTTAAGCCCCGGATCGGCGAAATAACCGCCTGTGACGTGGGCGGCGCACTCCATGAGGTGCCCGACCATGGTACCGGCGCCCAGGACCGGCCAGGCATCCTCCTCCCAGCCGAAATGTTGGCGCAACGGCGCCAGAAACAATGACGGGTCGGAGACTCGCCCGGTGATGACCACGTCGGCGTCCGCTTCCAGTGCCGGCAGGATCGCGTCGGCACCGAGATAGGCGTTGGCGCCGATGAAAGGCCGGCCAACCTCGCCCACAGTGCAACCGGGTTCCCACAGGTCGTCGTCCGCGGAGATATCCTCGGATACGTCGTCCCCCAGAACCGCGGCGATCTTGAGCCCGCTCAACCCGAGATCGCGTGCCACCGCGGCGGTGGCCTCTGCTGCCCCTTCCACGTTGGCAACACCCATGTTGGTGACCACGCGGGTCCCACCATGCTCCCGGCAGAGGGGCAAAATGGCACGCATGCGCCGCTCCAGCATTGGATTGTATCCCTTGTCTGGATTTGCCTGGCGGTCGCGGTGACCGAAGGCCAGCGTACGCTCGCCCACGCACTCGAACACGATGGCATCGAGGTTTCCTCGGGCAACCAGATCAATTGCCGGGTCCAGTCTGTCCGACGAGAATCCCGCACCCGTACCGATACGGTAAATATCCTTCTTAGCCATATCGCTAACCTAACTTTTCTGTTCTTCCGGATCAATTAAGCGCTGGTCAGGCGTCATTTGCCAGCCAGGCGTCTGCCACAGATGTGCGGACAGGATACAATGATGTTCGGGAGGACTTTATGGATCGCAATTCGAACAGACAGGTGAGGCCGCGGCGGAGCTTTATCTTTTCGCCGGGCCTGAATCCATCTATGTACCCCAAGGCCTTGGCATCCGGCGCCGACATCGTGTGTGTCGAGCTTGAAGACGGCATCGCACCCAAGGACAAGGACGAGGCCCGGGCTCACACTCTGGCACTGTTCGCAAAACCGCAGGCCGACGACGGCGTGGAACGCATCGTTCGGATCAACTGCCTTCGCGAGGCTTTTGGTCTCGCCGACGTTGCCGCAATCCTTGCCACGGAGTTGCCTCCTCCGGCCCTGATGCTGCCCAAGGTTCGTACGCCCGATGAAATTGTCTGGCTCGATGAACTCTTGACCGAGCGGGGGCACGACACGCGCCTCCATGTCATCATCGAGACCAACGCGGCGCTTGAAGCCGTCTTTGAGATCGCCGAGGCAAGCCAGCGCATCGATGCCCTATTCTTCGGAGGGGTCGATATGGCCGCGGAACTCCGCTGTGTTAATGCTTGGGAACCCTTGCTCTATGCGCGGTCCAGGGTGGTTCACGCAGCTGCGAGTTTTGGCCTGGATGTTATCGATGTTCCTTACCTCGACTTGGAGGACCTGACGGGAATGCAGCGCGAGGCCGAACTCGCTCGTGATCTCGGATTCAGTGGGAAAGGATCCATCCACCCCAAGCAGATTCCGGCGTTGAACGCTGTCTTCACCCCGGACGAGGAAACCGTTTCGCGGGCGCGCCGGATCGTGACGGAATTTGCGGCAGCAGACACAGGCCTCGTGGTGGTCGATGGCAAACTGATCGAGAAGCCCGTGCTGCGGGAGATGGAACGTATTCTGGCGATTGCCGAAGGCGTCCAGTCGAATGCCGGTCAACGCCAGTGAAGATGACATCGATCAGGATTTGGCCGCACGCAATGGGCACTATCCGCGGCTGGCCTGGTTGATCTTCATCCGGGTCGGGTAAAAACAGGTTTCGAACTTGCAGCGAACATAAGCAGGAAAGGGGCAAGCGATGCGCGCAGTCGGATTTTATGAATTCGGTGAACCGGAGGTTCTTCAGGTGATCGATGTACCTGAAGTCGAGGCCGGTCCCGGTGAGGTGCGCGTCAAGGTACACGCCGCGGCCGTGAATCCTACCGATATCATGTCGAGAGACGGTGGTCATGCCGAGCGACTGAAGGTCGATCCGCCCCCGTACATACCGGGCATGGACATCGCGGGTGTCGTTGACCAGGTCGGGGATGGTGTCTCGACGGGCGTGAAGGTTGGCGATTCCGTCATGGCGATGGTTGTCTCGAAAGGAACACACGGCGCGTATAGGGAACAGATTGTCTTGAATGAACGTGCCGTCGTGCCCGCGCCGGCCGGTACGACGCACGTCGAGGCATGCACGCTTCCCATGAACGGCCTGACCGCACGCCAGTCTCTGGACTTGCTCGGGCTGTCGCTGGGACAGAGCCTTGCGGTAACCGGTGCTCCGGGTGCCTATGGCGGCTACGTCGTGCAGATCGCCAAGACCGAGGGTTTGACCGTCATTGTCGATGCTGCGGAGTCCGATGAAGAGCTCGTGCGCTCACTCGGCGCCGACATCGTCGTTCGCCGGAGAGGCGACTACGACTCTCTCATCCGCGAGCATTTGCCTGATGGCGTTGATGGCCTGGCTGATGGCGCCCTGTTCAACGAACGTGCCATACCTGCGGTCCGCGATGGTGGGATTTTCACCTCCATCCGTGGCTTCGTGGGTGAGCCTCAGCGCGACATCACCTTCACGACGACGTTCGTTCGTTCATATGACTGTGAATACGAGAAACTTGATCGGCTCCGGCAGTTGGTCGAAGACGGCGCAATCACGTTGCGTGTAGCCGACGTGGTCCCACCGGAGCGGGTGGGCGAGGCCCATCGGCGGCTCGATGCCGGGGGCACCCGGGGGCGTCTCGTGATCGAGTTCTGAATACGGCAAACGTCTCCTATAATCATCGGCTCGGGAACGCGATCGCCCCGTCGATGCGCGCTAGTTGGAGCCGGGAGTCTGACCATTGCCTAAGGTATCTCAGAGATTTGATCCCCAATCCGTCGACTGGCGGCATGCCATCGATGCCTCCGATCCGAGCTTTCTGATCGATTATGAATACAGCCTTCTCGGATACGATCTGGAGACCGGGCGGCTCGATATGATGCTGCGGTTCGGCAGCAATGGCGGTCACTGTCAACGCCATCGCCATATCGCATCCACGGCGACCCTCGTCATCGAAGGCGAACAGCATATCGATGAGATCCAGCCTGACGGTTCGATCCGTTCCACCGTTCGTAAGAAGGGCGACTACGCGTTCGCAGAAGCCGATGCTCTGCCCCACAACGAACGGGGCGGACCGGATGGCGGCACGGTCGTGCTGGCGATCTCTGCGCCGGACGGCAGACTATTCGAGTATTTCGATGCGGATATGAACAGCGTCCGCATCCTCACAATTGCGGACTATGTCGATGCCTGGGTATCGGGGTCCGTACCGGGTGCACTCGGCCAAAGCCGGGCGAGCGCCGCCTGACTGACGCGTTGTCGGGAACAACATCCTGGCATTCTGAGTAGCGGACTTTTCCCGGGTTGATCCCACGTCAATCAATTGAGGAGTGACCGGCTGCTGACCAAGGAAGAAGAGGAAGCGGCGACCAGCGCGGCGCAGGAGAGCACCGAGCCCGTCGGTCCACCCGGTCCCGTGCCCGACGAGCCGTAAGAACCCGGCACGTCGCCAACACACTCAAAAATATCATCGACATGTACGCGGCAGCCGAATAGAAATCGTCCAGCCGGGGTCGAAGGCATTCCGTCGTGTTTCATAAACCCTTGGGTAGACTGTGGGGAGCGTACGTGAGCGAACGATACGACTACATCATCATCGGTGCCGGCTCGGCCGGCTGCGTGGTCGCAAACCGCCTGTCGGAGAATTCGAGAAACAAGGTCCTCCTGCTTGAAGCGGGCGGCCGGGATTGGAACCCGTGGATCCATATCCCGGTCGGCTATTTCAAGACGATGTTCGACTCGGATCTGTCCTGGGGTTACGAGACGGAGGCCGACCCCAACATCAACGGCCGTAAGGTGATATGGCCGCGTGGACGGGTCCTGGGCGGCAGCAGTTCGATCAACGGGACGCTGTATGTCAGAGGACAGCCCGAGGATTACGACCACTGGCGGCAGCTTGGCAATACCGGCTGGAGCTTCGAGGACGTCCTGCCCCTCTTTAAGCGTTCGGAGGACTACGAGAAGGGGGGCGATGAACTTCGAGGCACCGGGGGGTTGATGGGCGTGCAGGAAATCTCCGACAGGCGACCAGCCTGTGAAGCCTTTCTCGCGGCATGCCAGGAAGCCGGTTACGAGAGCAACCCCGATTACAACGGCGCCCGGCAGGATGGTTTCGGATACTACCAGACGACGACGCGGCGTGGGCGCCGCTCGAGTACGGCAACGGCATTCCTGAAGCCGGCCAAGCGTCGGCCGAACCTCCATGTCATCACGCGAGCGCTGGCGACGGGAGTCGTCGTTGAAGAAGGGCGCGCCGTCGCCGTCAATTATGAGCGAAATGGCGAGGCACGACAGGCCAGATCGGATGGCGAGGTCGTTCTGTCCGGAGGCACTGTGAACTCACCGCAGCTCCTGCAGCTCTCGGGCATCGGCGATGCCGATCATCTACGTCAGTTGGGAATTCCCGTGGTGCACGCATTGCCGCAGGTAGGTCGGAACCTGCAGGATCATTTCCAAGTTCGCACGATCTACGAACTCGACGGACTGCATTCCCTCAATACGGATGTCCGCAATCCGCTCAAACGGCTCATGATGGGTGTTCAGTATGCCTTGACCCGCAGCGGGCCTCTTACCGTCTCGGCGGGGCAGGCATTTCTGTTTGCTCGATCACGGCCCGAGGTCGCGACACCGGATGTGCAGTATTTCTTCATGCCGTTCAGTGCAGACAAGCCGGGGCATGGCCTGCACGACTATCCAGGCATCTCACTCGTGATGGGGCAACTACGTCCTGAAAGCCGCGGGGAGATCATGATCCGATCCAGTGATCCCAAGGTCTATCCGAGCATTCGTCCCAATTATCTCTCCGAAGAAGTCGATCGGACCACCGTGGTCGCGGGCCTCAGGATCCTTCGCGGCATCGTCGACCAGCCTGCGCTAGCAAACCACCTGAAGCGCGAAATGGTGCCTGGTCCCGAATGCGATACCGACGAGGCACTCCTCGCCTTCGCCCGCGAAGCCGGCAGCACGATCTTTCATCCCACAGGCACCTGCCGTATGGGTGTGGATGACGGCGCGGTCGTCGATCCTCGGCTTCGGGTCAATGGTGTCGCGGGACTTCGCGTCGCCGACTGCTCGATCATGCCCACCATCGTTTCGGCGAACACGAACGCAGCCGCCATCATGATCGGCGAGAAGGCTTCGGCCATGATCCTCGAGGATGCGGCGGCTTAACCTTCCGTGACCAGAGAGTAACGGCCATCCGCCGCCAGGCATTCGGCCTCCGGAAGGCCCAGTTCCTTGCGGACGATATTGGTGCCTTGGACCAGCGCCACCACCTTGTAGCGGGCGTGGCGGCGGCTCATGCCTTCTCGGCCCATGCCGCAGTCCGTGCTGATGACCAGACGTTCGGCGGGAATGTGCTTCAGCGCGGTTCGAATTCCATCAGCCACGTCTTCGGGCCGTTCAACCTGAAGCGTTCGGTGGTTGATGACACCGATCGCGATCTTCTTGTCGGTGATGGTCTTTCCGATGGCTTCAATATCGATGTGGCCCGTGCTGCAGGATTCGAACGTGATGACGTCGGCATCGAGCTGATTCATGTGTTCTAAGGCGGGCTGATAGCTGTGTACCTCGGAAAACACGCCCTGCTGGCTGGGATTGCCCCAGCAGGTGTGGCACCAGACCTCGGTCTTGTCGCGTAGACCCTTGGCCGTTTCGTTGAAGACTTCCACCAGTTCGGGCATGCCGAGTTTGTCGAACACAGGACCGCGCCCGGGGATCAGGTGCAGTGGGGGCTCTTCAATCTGAATCACCGGGCATCCGGCGTCGGCGAGGGCTGTGAGTTCTTCGTGGATTGCCGCGCTCAGTGCCATGAGCCGCTCCACGGGGTCCGGATAGAAGTCATCCTGCACGGCCATGGCCAGGAGGTCGGGGACAATTGTGCCGAACTTTACCGGCTTCGCTGTCAGCCGCTGGGCCGTCTTCCACATCTCGACGTATTGCAGGTCCCCGCGCCCGACAGGTCCGGTGATGCGCGGCATGACACGGGCTTCGAGATAATCGTGCAGGATGTGTCCCATCGGCCAGCCCACGCCGCCTGTCTGCATGCGCGACAGCTCTGGATTGTGACGATCGAACCCGTCCATGTGAAACAGTGGATAGGACGTCCAGCTTTGGCCGCCAATCTGTTCGTCGTAGTGCGCATCCCCGTCCGTGCAGATATCGAGGCCCGCGGTTTCCTGCTCGCGCAGGTAGGCCGAGACGGTGTCCGTATACTGCTCGCGATAGGCGGACTCCATCATGGCTTCGAGGAAAGATCTCGGGCCCAGATTCTGGGTGAACCATTTGGGACGGGGCAGGGATCCGGTGATGGTCGTCGGCAGGATAATGTCCCTGGTCGCGTTGTACATGAGATGCGCCCTTCGGTTCGAGCCAGAGGAATACTATCGTTCTTAGTGGTGTTCACAGTCTAGTGGGTCTGACAGCAATTTCCTTGCGCAATGCCTTCCGTTGAGGATTTCCGTGCGCTTCCCATCTATGTCTCGTGGGTGCCTGTCGATGTGCCCGCAGACAGTTCGTCGCGGCTGTTCGCCGCATGTAATTCATTTCAAGCCGGGGGGCTAGAACAACGTGACATTCTTCATAACCCATCGGGGCATATCCATTGTTGCTGCCGTGGCGCTCGCCATTGGTGTGTTGGCTTTCAGTACGGTGTCATTTCAAGGGCAGGCAGCGACCACGGAAAAGGATCTCGCCGGGACGGTGGCGCGACTCGAAGGCAGTGCGATCGCCATGCAGGACGCGGTACCTCGCATCCTGGAAGTGGACAGTCCGGTTTATATTGGTGACGTGCTGTCCACCGGGCCCGACTCGCGGCTCGAGATAAAAATGATCGACGACGGCATCTTCACGCTGAGTGAGAGCAGGACCTTCATGGTCATCGACTATACCTTCGGTGGCGGCAACCCCAATGGCTTGCCGCGACTTATGTCGGGCGCCGTCAATGCGGCATCGGGCCAGCTTGCCAAGGCTGCGGGTGCACAGTTCACGATGGGGGCGGATTCGGCGACCATCGGCATTCGCGGAACCGAATTCTGGGCGGGCGATCTGGACGGGGTGTTTCAGGTCGGCCTGTGGTCCGGCGCCGTGGTGGTCGAGAACCGGGGCGGTGCGGTGGAGATCAACCGGCCGAATTATGGGACGCGGGTTGCCGACCAGGATACGTCGCCCCTTGCACCGCAGCCCTGGTGAGAAACCACCATCCTGAGGGCACGAGCGCTGACTTCCTTCTGACGCTGAGGCATTGTTGACGCAGCATCACCCCTGAAAGCGAGGGCATGTGACCATCACCATAATTGGTGCAGGGATTGGTGGCCTGACGTTGGCCCTGTGTCTGCACGAACGCAACGTGCCTTGCCGAATTTACGAGGCCGCGCCACAGGTCGAAGCCTTGGGTGTGGGGATCAACCTGCTTCCCCATGCCACGCGAATTCTATCGCGCCTCGGTCTCGAAAAGCGCCTGGCCGAGATTTCGGTCGAGACCCAAGAACTTTGCTTCTACAACAAGTACGGACAATTCATCCATTCGGAACTGCGTGGACGTTTTGCCGGCTACGACTGGCCGCAGTATTCCATTCGTCGCGGGACGCTGCAGGAGGTTCTCTGCGACGCCGTTCGTGAACGTCTGGGCGAAGATGCCCTCGTGCTGGATCATCGGTTCGTCCACGCCGAGCAGGATTCGAAAGGCGTCACGGCGCAATTCGTCTCGGGTGAGGATGAAGCCCCGCGCCACGGCGCGCAAGGCTCCGCTCTGGTGGGCTGCGACGGTGTTCATTCCGCGGTCCGGGCACTGCTGCATCCAGGAGACGGGCCCTTCAGATATTCAGGTGTGACCATGTGGCGCGGTGTGACGCGTTGGCGTCCCTACCTGACCGGTGCCAGCATGACCCTGGTGGGCTGGCTTGCCACGGGCAAGATGGTGATCTACCCCATTCGGCACGATATGGCGGAGGATGACTGCCATATGGTCAACTGGCTGTGCGAGCTGGAGTGCCCCGCCCGGTATCCCGACGGTGACTGGAGCCGGCCCGGAGAGCTCGGTGATTTCATTTCCGCCTGTGAGGATATGCGTTTCGACTGGCTCGACGTCGCCGGGATGGTCAAAGCTGCGGATCTAATCCTCGAATACCCCATGGTGGACAAAGACCCTCTGCCACGCTGGAGTTTCGGCCGTATAACGCTGCTGGGAGACGCGGCGCATCCGATGTATCCCCGCGGGTCGAACGGAGCCGGTCAGGCCATCCTGGATGCGGATTCGCTTGCCACACAGCTGTCCAGCGGGGCCGGGCCTGAGGAAGCGCTCACGGCCTATGAGAGCGCTCGCCTGGAGACGACCTCAGCGGTCGTTCTGGCAAACCGCACCAGTCCGCCTGATGCGATCCTTCGCGAGGTGTTCGAGCGGACGTGTGATCAGCCATTCACGGATATCAGTGACGTGATCACGCCTGAGGAAATCGCTACATTGTCGGAGGGTTACAAGCGGGTCGCGGGATTTCGCAAGACCGATGTCAACGAAAAGGCTGCCAGTACCTGAGAGTGGTCTGCCGCGGGGTTCATTGCCTTAGTTGGCGAACTCTCGGAGCACGTGACCTGGGCGTATTCCGTTCACGCAATATTCGGCACCGTCCCATATGCGCGTACCGTTGATCCAGACGCCATGGACGCCGACGGGATCGCGAACCAAGCGACTGGCATTGCCGGGCAGATCGAATGCCCGGCGCGCCTTGGAGATTCCGACCGTCGCGGGATCGAACAGGACCAGATCGGCGAAGTTTCCTTCCTGAATGCGCCCACGACCGATGATGCCATAGAGATCGGCCTGGACACTGGTCAGCTGGCGAATTGCTTCTTCGATGGAAAGGCTCTGCTTCTCCCGGACCCAGCGAGACAGAAGGTAGAGCCCGTAGCCTGCGTCACAGAGGAAGGACAGGTGGGCGCCCGCATCTGACAGGGCCAGTACGCTGGCCGGGTGCATGATCATCTCGCCGACGGCTTCCTCGTCGATGTTCTGCATCTGCGCAACGAACACGGTCTTGAGGTCTTCATCGAGAGAGAGATCAAAGAAGAAGTCGGTCGGATCTTCACCGTTCTTCTCGGCGGCTGTGCCGATGGTGTCACCCTCGATGGCGCGATGTTCGGGCGAGGTGACGCCGGCGATTTCAACGCGTGACCAGTCGCCGTAGAAGATCTTGCCACCCTTGGGGTCCGCGAGCTGAGCCCGGAAAGCATCCCGGAAGGACGTATCACCGATGGTCGTCGAGATCTGCTCCCGGTCCGCGCCGAGCAGCGGCTCCCAGACGTCGAGACTGCCCAGTGGATAGGCGTTCTCCAGCGTGAATTCCATGCTGAACGGCTGGCTTGTCACCTGGGCATAGACCTGATGGCCCCGTTGCTGCGCTTCAACGGCCTCCCGCAGCATGTTCCGCGGGCGATCGGGAAAGGCTGAAGTGTGGAGGAGGGCGGAGAAGAAGGCTGGGCGGCCGGTCATACCGGCCCAGGCCTCCATATCGGCGACGCCGACATCTGGGCCGTTGGCGATCTGAAACACGCCGTGGTCGGCTTCGGCGAGCGCGCTGACCAGGGCATCGGTCTCCGCGCGTTCGGCAACGCGGGACGGCATGGGCAGCCCGTCGTCCCCGAAGTGGTTATGCGAATACGATGTTGCGAACCCGACAGCACCCGCCTTCAAGGCGTCCTTCACCATGGTGCGCATGGCAGCGATTTCGTCATCGTTCGCCGCGCGCAGCGAGGCTTCTTCACCCATCACGTAGGTACGCGTCACCGAGTGACCGGCGAAAACCGCCATGTTCGGGACGATGCCCTGGTTTTCCAGCATGTCGAGGTATTCCGGGAAGGTCTCGTAGTCCCAGCGCACACCGGCACGGAGCGCGTCGATAGACATGCCTTCCACGATCGACAGGTTGCGCGCCAGAAGATCGCGGTATTCGGGTTTGCACGGCGCAATGCCAAACCCGCAATTGCCCGCTACGACTGTGGTGACGCCCAGCGAGGTGGAGGGTGTTGCCAACGGGTCCCACGTGATTTGAGCGTCGTAGTGCGTGTGGATATCGACGAAACCCGGTGCCAAGACGAGACCATCGGCATCGAGTGTCTCCGTCGCGGCTTCCCCCTGGAGATCGCCCACGGCAACGATCGTCGAGTCTTTCAAGGCGACGTCGGCATGCCTGAGCGGTGAACCGGTTCCATCCGCGACGTTCGCATTGGTGATCAATAGGTCATGCATGCTGGGGCTTGCCTCTCCTCTGGGGTCTTCATCATAGGTACCATAGCCGCCCGGCAGAACATACTCCCCCTTAGCATGTGCCGGTCAGCCGCTCTCCGTGGGCGATCGGCCGCCCGGTTGGGGGAGTGAATTCGCACAATTCGTACGATGTTTGAGAATCTGGCCCATTCGGTAAATACAAGTTTAGAGAGAATAAATTTATAAAAATAAACCTATTGATATATATCTATCCACAAATTATCACCATGTCAGAGATATTTATTGAATTTTATCCATTGTGGTGTTAAGATTATTATCAGTTTGCATGACGTGCGGCTTGCACCAGGCATTGGGGTACCGACCAGAACAGGATCGATCGATCAGAGGCAATTCAAGAATTGCTGCGGCGGGTCGCCCGCGGAAGAAGAAAATATTTCTCGAAACCCTGGTGGAAACGGTAAACGTCACCCTGGCCTGTCGCCAGGCCGGCATTCCCCGGCGAACGGCCTATGACTGGCGGGAGACCGACCCCGCATTTGCGGCCAGATGGGACGCAGCCCTCAACGAGGGAATCGATCTGCTTGAAGCGGAGTTGCACAAACGGGCCTTCAAAGGGGTCGAACGGCCTGTCTACTACAAGGGGGAGTGCGTCGGCGCTTGGACGTATTACTCTGACGCTTTGGCCATGTTTCTGATGCGGGCACACTGTCCGGAGCGTTACCGGTAAAGCGGGGTGGCACATGGCGCTACGGTCCAGGCACCAGAAGAACCTGAACCACATCCCGACAGAATCACCAATGAAATCCGATCTCGGGTGATGCGTGAGATTGTAAAGGACGTCCAGGAATTCAACGTAGCCGCCAGAGGACGCTATCCAAACTTGAACAAATTCCAAGCAGAGCGACGCTACGCGGCAGAACTGAGGGCGCAAAAAGCCGCCGCGTCAGACGGCCATCCCGATGGAGCGGAGCGCGACGATGAGGGAGGGCCGGCCACGAGATCCGAGTCCGGCCCAAACCGCAGTTGACTTAGTTCCCTCGGCGTTGGAGCACGACGCGGGCGTAGACACCTTCGAAGTTGAGCTCACGCCAGTCGGCGTAGGCACCCCAGTCCTTGTACTTGTCGAGAGTGATCGACCCCTTCATCTGCTCGAGACTCTGGCCCGCCCGCGCCGCCGAAACCACGGCATTGTAGAGATCCTCGTGATACTGCCGATGATCGGATACATCCTGACGCGTGCCCATCGCGCCATGACCCGGCGCCAATATATCGAAATCCAATGCCTCGACCCTCCGTAGCGAATCGATCCAATCCGGATAGTAGGAATCGGAAAGGTTACGGAACGGCAGTCGCTTGACCGACACGAAGTCGACTGCGAACAGCGTACGTTCCTCGGGGAAAAGCATGACGATCGAGTTGTCTGAATGATTGCGTCCGGTGTAGATGAGTTCGACGGGCTTGCCGCCGAGTTCCAGGGTCATGCGGTCGGAAAAAGTAATGTCCGGGACCGCGGTCGGTCGGCCCTCACCCAGAATTGCGGCTTTGGCATTCTCATGGGCGATGACCGTTACCGTGTCGGCGAACACTTCACCACCGGCGCTGTGATCCCGGTGATCATGGCTGAGCACCAGATACTTGATGGGTTGGTTAAACCGTTTCGTGATCTCGGCTTTGAGGCACGTCGCGGCCTCCTCATTGATGGGATCCGTGACGATGAAACCTTCGGACGTCACCAGAAATACCGAATAGTGGAAATTGTTTTGGAAGCGATAGAGATCCCCTGCGATCGGTGTGATGGCGCGTTTGGCGTCCTGGGCCACGGCAATGCCGGGCACGACCAGGACCATGGCCAGAACTGCGGCCGGGAAAAGCCTGGAAACGAGGTTTTTCATCTGTTTTCTCCCAGAACGTCTGCTGCTGCGACTCCGTTTCGGAAACAAACACGAATACCGGGGTAATAATTCCCTTGATGTCCACCAGGGGCCAACCAAACCTTCGTGATCGGTATGGGCATCCCTGGACAGTACCGTTTCTGCGCGGCACCATCTGTGACGCCTATGATCGGGCCGCAGATATCCAGAACCCTGGGGGACATTCATGACCGTGTACGTCATCGCGAACATCAACGTCCACGACGCGGAGGGATACAAGGAATATAGCGCTTCTGTCTGGAGAACGATCGCGGACCATGGCGGATGGTACGTCGGGCGCGCCGGCGCCGTCGGTGACGCCGAAATCGTTGAAGGCAACTTCCAACCCGGACGGTTCGTCATCCTTGCATTCGAATCCAGGGAAGCGGCGCACACCTGGTACAACTCGGACGAATACAAGGCCGCGGCCGCGATCCGTAAGGCCCATTCAGACGGTGACGTCTTCATCATCGACGAGGTGCCTGCCGGTAACGCCCCTACCCGCGAGTGGGGAGATTGGCGCTAGGGGGCCGGCCGTACCGAGGTGGCAGAGCAACAAACACGCCCCCCTCTACACTCCCCCCGAACCCGGGAGGAGGACTTCCAGGCCGGCAATACGACCCACACGCTCCCCTCTACACTCCCCCGAACTCGGGGAAAGGAATGAGGCCGCGCGTGCGATCGTGAATCCATTTAGACGGTTCTTTAACCGGTCAGCGCCTAATCTGACGGGCCAGATCACGACCTGCGAGCGTAAGATCCGTATGATGTTGATTGACGAAATTCCGCCCATTGAGCGGCTGAGGTCTGCTCTTCCCGACGCCTCCGGGGTAGTGAATGCTCTGCATGAAACAGGGTCAGTTCACATCAGATCTGCGATTGATACGGCGGATGTCGAACTCTTCTGAGAGCGTTTCGATGATTGCTACCACCAGATCATGTCGCCTGACGTGGTCTGGGAAGAGCGCTTCGACCGATCGGCCCTCAGAGATTTCATCAAGACCTGCGGCAATTTCAAACTGATATCCGGCAGCGTGTTGGGCTACGAGCTGCACGACATCATTGGTGCCGTGTTCTCGACGGATATTCTGGGCGCATACTGCGACTATCTGGAAAGCGATGAAGTGGCGGTGTCGTTCGAATTCGCTTTCGCGCGTTATGCGCGACCCGGGTGGACCCTCGCGGACTCACCCTATCACCAGGACAGCATGGCGGTGGGCGCCGATCCGATTATCAGCACCTGGATTCCCCTGGATGATGCCGGCGAAGAGACTCCCGGACTTGAGATCGTCCACTGCCGTGTCGATGACATTTACAAGCCAACGGAGCACGCCCGCACCAATCACGGGGCGGCGGAACTTGACGAGGCATCGGTGACCCGTCTGTTCAGCGACTACTTGTGGCGGCCCGTCTGCCGGGCGGGTGACGCACTGGCATTCGACGGCCACACGATTCATCGCACCTGGAAAACGGAATCGATGACGCGAACACGACGCAGCCTGGAGTTTCGCACCATGGCGACTGGGCTCATGCCCGAAATCTGGCGAACCCATCCACACGCGACATTCAGTGGACAAGGAAACGTCCTGTCCATGTACGTCGGCGAATAGTGGCGCGGGCCGTGCGTACCTCAATGATCAGGCATACCGGATTCGCGTTAACCATATGAGCGTCGCCGCTAAACTCGATTCACCTCCGCATAAATTCGCCGACGCTACGGACGATGGTCGACTACGGCCGGAAGAACTGCGGCGAGTGGTTTCGATCCACTATTACGGCCGTAGTGGCTCTCTATTTCTTCAGAGCCTGCTGGATAATCACCCGGAACTCCTCATGATCCCGGGAACCTATATGACGGGATTCTACCGCTTTTGGGAAATGTTCGGGCAGTTGCCAGCCATCAAAATGATGGCCGCATTCATTACGAATTACGACGTACTATTCGATGCCCGATCGCCGATACCTGTCTTTCATGTCGGTGCCAATGCCGGCATTTCGCTGGGGTTCGATGCGATGGGCGACGGCCAGGACCACACGCTGGGAGTCGACCAGGGAGTCTTCATCGAGTGTTTGCTCGCACACGTGGTCCGTGTCTGCAGTGATGCCAACACCGAAAAAATCTCGCGACGCTACTTCCTGCAGGCTGTTCACGTGGCCTACGCGGAAGCCCTCGGTCGGGAAATCCCCTCCAAGGATCCCGTTCTGGTGCTGCAAACCCACAATCCCTATTTCGAGGAGGTGGAAGCCCTCTACGAAGACTTCGGCGAGGGCATTAAATTTCTCCATTGTCTGCGGGAGCCAGTTCAAACGCTGGGGTCCTGGTACGCTCATTGGTGGGAAGTGTGCACAGGGACCAATCCAAAAGGTGCGCCGCAGCAGCTCCAGCTTGCAGGAGCGTCAATGGCTCGCGGAATCGATCGCGCAAAGCCCATTTTTGCTCAATACGCTCATCATTTCCCTAACGAGAGTCGATCCCGGGACATCATAGCGTGGGCCATCGAGAATACGCGGGGTGTCAGACTGGAAGACCTTCACGTCCATCCGCGGGAAACGCTGGAGCGCGTCATTGCCTGGCTTGGCATTGAGTGGAATGACAGCCTTCTCCACAGCACATTTGATGGATTTCCTTGGCAGTTCAGGACAACGGGAGGTGTCACGGTCAAAGGTTTTCAGACGACCACCATCTCGAAGAAACACCACCGGTTCATCCCTGTCCTCGATCGTCTCCGCCTGCAACTATTGTTCGCCGACGCTTATGAAACCTGGGGTTACTCGATTCACCCACTACTGACCTGGCGCCCGCTGGCGATCATCAGCCTGGTGTTTTGGATTATGCCGTTTCGTATGGAAACCGAAATGTGGCGGCGACAAGACTGGCGCCTGTCGAAGACCGTCTTCGAGGTCCTCAGCTCCAATGTCGTCGTTCACCTGAAAGTTTTCAGGCGATGGCTGGTCGATCTTCGGCGCAAACCGTCCATTATCCAGTTGCTGGACTAACAGGCACGTCCATCGCCGGGCTCACCCGATAATATCGCCGTTTGCGAGGGCAATCGCTTCGATCTCGAGGAGGCGGGACGGGTGACCGAGTTCCTTCACGCCGACCAGTGTGTCAGCGGGGTACGGCGGCGTGAACCATTTTTGCCGCAGTTCCATGATACGGCCGCGGTGGGCCTGCATGTCGGTCAGGTAGATCGTAACCTTGATAACTTTGGCGAGTGAGGATCCAGCCGCTTCGAGTACCCGTTGAATGTTCCGGAAGGTCGCCTCTGCCTGGGTGTCGAAATCCCCTTCGATGATGGTGCCGTCCTCGGTAATCGCCACCTGCCCTGAAATGACGATGAGATCGCCAACCCGGTACCCCTGGGCGATGTAGTAGTCCTTGAATGGATCGGGGTCGAGCTTGATGACTTCCGCGTTGATTGCCATGGTTTGTTGCTCCTTGCTTGAGAACCGATTCGAGTCCTGACGAATGATTAGATCATCGTGGATACGGCCACGACCAACAGCGTGAACCGCGTGACTTCGCGCGGCCTGATCATCTCTGCACCTGCCTCCGGTTGCGGTAAGACCACACTCACCCTGGCCCTTCTACGACTTCTCACCAGTCAGAATCTGAATGTGGCCTCATTCAAGGTGGGTCCCGACTACATCGATCCAGCATTTCATGCCGCTGCGACGGGAGGGACGAGCCACAATGTGGACCCCTGGGGGATGCGATCGGAGACGTGCGCGACCGCTCTTACCGCTGCCGCGCGTGGTGCGGATCTCGTCATCGGCGAGGGCATGATGGGCCTCTTCGATGGTGCGGATGGGGAGGAAGGCTCGACGGCAGAGCTGGCGGCAATCCTTGGCCTGCCCGTCGTGCTCATCGTCGACGCTGGTGCGCAGGCTGCCTCGGCCGGCGCGCTGATACGCGGGTTCAGGGACTATCGCGCCAATGTGAAAGTCGCTGGGGTGATCTTCAATCGTGTCGGTGGTGAGGCGCACGCAAAGACGCTGCGGGAGGCCTGTATGCCGTTGAACGTGCCGGTGCTGGGCATGATGCCCTGGGATGAGCGCCTAACATTGCCGGAGCGCCACCTCGGCCTCATCCAGGCCGGGGAGATCGACGAATTGGGGTCGTTCCTGGAAGTCGCGTCAGACATTGTCGAACGACATGTCAACGTGGAGGCGCTGTTGAGATCGGCGTCAGCGATTGATACTGCTGCGAGCAATTGCGGGTCGTCGGTTTCGCCCCTTGGTCAGCGCATCGCCGTTGCGCAGGACGCGGCCTTTGCCTTCGTTTATGAGCACGTAGTGGACGGATGGCGGGGGGCAGGGTCCGAGATCCTGCCGTTTTCTCCATTGGCGGAGGAAGGAGTGCCGAAAGGTGCAGATTCGATTTACCTTCCGGGCGGCTATCCCGAGCTTCACGCAGGTACGATCAGTGGCAACCCGACATTCCTGAACGGTCTCCGCGAGGCCGCCGAGCGACGGTTGCCTGTCTATGGGGAATGCGGTGGCTATATAGTGCTGGGCGAGGCCCTCATCGACGCCGACGGTTTGTGCCACTCTATGGCCGGTTTGCTGCCCGTGGTGACATCTTTCGCGGCCCCCGTCATGCACATTGGGTATCGCGCACTCACAGTAGCGACGGATTCAGTCCTGGGTCTCTCGGGCACGGTTTTTCGGGGGCACGAGTTCCATGTCTGCAGGACCGTCACGGAGGACAAGTCCGCACCGCTGTTCGCAGCTCGTGATATCCGAGGGGAAGAAGAGACGTTTCTCGGGTGCGTACGCGGCAGTGTGATGGGTTCGTTCGCCCATCTGATCGATCGCGCGTAAGAGGTCATCTGTAACCGTGGGTCCATGTCGGTTCCCAGGTCCAGCCCGGATGAGGTCAGGACAGTGCAGGCGCCCTGGTATGGTGATCGGTGACGCTCTGGTAGGCGTGGGCCGCGGCGAGGAGCCTGGCCTCACCGAACGGTGGGCCGTGGAGCTGAAATCCCACCGGCAGGCCACTGGCGGAGAAGCCGCAGGGGACTGACAGGGACGGTGTTCCCAGATAGTTGGTGAAACGCGTGAAACGGGCCGAGCGGGTGAAAAGCTCCTCCACCCGATCCTGGTCCCCGAAGTCGGTTTCGGCGATTGTGGGGGTCGGGCCCGCCAGAGCCGGCGCGAACAGGACGTCGACCTGACCGTAGATCTCGCGGATATGGGAATCCAAAAGCGGTCCGCGCAGGGATTTTGCCTCAAGATATCGGGTGGCCGGCATCAAGAGTCCTTCCTGGACCACGCTGATGGCAGCGAACGTCATGTCGCCGGGCCGCTCACGCATCCACTTGCCGCAGATTACCGCCGCTTCCGTCTTGCCGAGGATCTGTTGCAGGTCGTTGAACCGCATGACGTCGGGCACCTCCAGCTCGATGAGTTCCGCGCCGAGATCGCGGAATGCATCACTGGCGTCTGTGAGCCGTTGCCCGATCTCAGGTTCCACCTGATCGAAGGGCGAGCCGACCGCGACGCCGATCCGTACGCCTTTCAAGTCAGTGCGCAGTGCAGCGGCGTAATCGGGGACAAGGACGTCAGGGCAGGTCGTATCCCGTGGATCGTGACCGGCGATGGCCTGAAGCATGAGGGCGCAGTCCTCTGCGGTTCGCGTCATCGGCCCTGTACAGTCGACCGAGAAGGTTCGCGGTGCCGTCCCAGCCCGGCTGACGCGCCCGAATGTCGGCTTCAGACCGACGATTCCGCACATGGCGGCAGGAATTCGTACCGACCCGCCCGCGTCACCGCCGAGCGCCCCGAAAGCTGCCCGTGCCGCCACGCAGGCTGCCGAACCGCCGGACGAGCCGCCGCTGATGTGGTCCGTATTCCAGGGATTGTGGGTCCGACCGTAGTGATCGTTGGCACCGGTCCCGCCCGCGGCGAATTCGTCAAGATTGAGAGCACCGGTATAAATCGCACCGGCTTCGTCAAATCGCTCCATAACGGTGGCGCGACTGGTGGCCGGCGTCTCAAAGAGAATCGTTCCGGCAGTTGCAACGTGTCCTTCCCGGTCGAACACATCCTTGTGGGCCAGAGGAACGCCGTGCAAAGGGCCGCGCCAGTTGCCGCCGGCGATCTCGGTATCGGCATGGTCAGCAGCCTGGAGAGCGGCTTCGCGATCGATACGGAGGAAGCAGTTGAGTGCCGGTTGGACCGCTTCGGCACGATCCAGAGTCGCTTCGGTCAGTGCGACCGACGACACATCGCGACGGCGCACCGAGTCTCCGGCCTGCGCCAGTGTCAGATCGGCGAGCGGTAGACTCATGCGTCGCGTTTGTAGTCAGCCAGCTCCACCAGAGTGCGGAAGTAGCGGGCGGGATCGTCGAGACTGTCCTGCGCCATGGCAGCATCCAGGGTGACGCGATTGAGCCGGAAGGCGATGGTTGCGATCTCCTTGGCCCGTTCGGGCGTGACATCGAGGTCCTGATGCTCCTTGAGCCAGGCTGAAATGGCGTCGCCGTCGATCTCGCTCATAGTTTCGATCCCGTCTTCGAGGTGAATGGCAAGTTGACCGACATTATCCGTGTGCGACCGCATCGGAAACAACAGGATTCTGGCGGTGGGCGTTGGGTCATGAAAAAATGGTATCAGTCAGGCACTAATGGACCGGCGTCGGATAATTGGGATCCGACACCACTGAGTGAGGCTGGACATGGCAGAACGGGCAGTGCCGATCATCGACATCGGTGCCTTCGAGGAAGGGAGCGGGCCGGAGAAAGCGGCGCTGGCAAGCGCTGTTGACGAAGCCTGCCGTTCCATCGGGTTTCTCGTCATTTCCGGTCATGGTGTTCCGAGGAACCTAATCGATTCAGCCCTGGCCGCCGGGCGCACGTTCTTCGATCTTCCCGAGGCCGAAAAGCGTCGCAGCCTCTCGCCAGGCGGCCTTCAATTCCTGGGCTATACCGCACCGCAGACCCGCAATCTTGCCGCCACACTCGGTGAAGAAAGGCCGCCCGATCTGCGGGAGATCTATACCGTCGGTCCAGGGGAACGGTTCGCCGAAGACTATGTGGGCCTTCCGGGTGCCAGTGATCTCTACGCGCCGAATATATGGCCCGAGCGCCCGTCAGGGTTTGCCGATGTACATCTTCGCCTCTATCGGGCCATGGAGGAACTTGCGGAGAGAGTGATGCGAATATTCGCCGTGGCGCTGGGCCTGCCGGAGACGCACTTCGCCGACAAGATCGACCGACATTTCAGCCCGCTCGGCTCATTCCACTATCCGGCGCTCGATGGGCCCGCGCAGACCGGGCAGTTGCGCTGTGGCGCACATACCGATTTCGGCAGCCTGACCATGCTGGCCATGAGCGACGAGTCGCGCGACGATGCTCCCAGCGGTCTGCAGATCCGCGCACCCGACGGTACGTGGGAGGACGTCACGGCCGGACCACAGCAACTCGTGGTCAATATCGGAGACATGATGGTGCGATGGACCAACGACCGTTGGACGTCGACCCTGCACCGTGTCGTGGTGCCGCCGTCGGACGCCGCAAACATGCGGCGCCAGTCGATCGGTTATTTCCTGCATCCGAACTACGATGCCGACGTTGCATGTCTGGAGACCTGCACCTCGCCCGATAACCCGCCGAAGTACCCGCCCGTGACGGCGGGTGCAGAGATGTTCAAGAAGCTCAGGTCACGTATCGCCGGCGGACAAGACGATTAGGCACAGCGTGATTGAGCGACTGTCTCCGGAGGGACTGTACAAACTCCGTGATGCGGGGGGACGGGCGTACCCACAGGTCATCCGTGTTTCGCAAGGGACACAGATCTATCTCTCGGGTCTCGTCGCCGTTGATGCCGACGGGAACCTGATCGGCGAGAACGATATGGCTGCGCAGGCAACGGCAGTTTACGAAAACATTGGACGGGCGCTTGCTGCTGTGGGGGCGGGCCCCGGTAACGCCGTTTCGTGCACAGTCTTTGCCACTGACCTCGACAGCTATCGGCAGCACGGCAGCCCCGTCGCTGCGGCTTTCTTTGGTGAGTCACGTCCGACTTCAACCGTAGTGGAGGTTATCCGCCTCGCTGATCCCCGCTATTTGATCGACGTCCAAGTCATTGCTGTCGTGGATCGAGAGTAACCTCAGTCAAGTCTCATCGTTTACGGCTCGAAGCCGGTGTCCATGTGACGCACCTTCATGTGCTTGGACTGCGAAAGTTCCACGGTCGTAATCGGCGGATACTTGGGCGGTTCACCGGGTCCGCGACAGGTCGGCAGGCATTCGATGACCGTGTCGTAGTTGGGCTGGCCAAAAAATACGAGCGAGAGTCGTGAGCGGCCTTGACCGTCGAGCGGCACCGCGACCCGATGAAGGGTGGAAATCCAGCGATCGTTTGTCCAGCGGCTCATCAAGTCACCCAGGTTGACGATAAAGGCTCCGGGCGGCGGCAAGACGTCGACCCACGCGCCACTCCGCGTTTTGACCTGCAAGCAACCGGATTCGTCGTCCGTCTGTAGGATGGTGATGGAACCGTAGTCCGAATGAGCGCCAGCGCGGAGCTGACTGTCGCGCGGCGCGCCACGCAGTGGCGGATAGTGGACGATGCGCATGCTGCTGACGGGTCGATCGACCTTATCGCTGAAATACTGTTCATCAAGGCCGAGGGCCAGCGCGAACAACCGCATCAGGTCACGTGTAAGCAGATCCACCCGGGCGAAATAGCCGCTCAGGGCCGGGCGAAATTCCGCCGGGGACTCGGGCCAGATGTTGGGCGTGAAAAATGTCCAGGCCTCGGGGGCATGGTAGTAGGGATCGTCCGGCAGCACGTCGAGGGGGCCGATGCCGAAACTTTCCTGAAGGTCGGGCGGTGTCTCCACACCCAGCGAATAGGCCAATGCCTGATCGCCGAAAACGGTGTAGCCCCGTCCCGATTCATGGGAAGGCCGCGGGGTGTGCTGTTTCTGCTCGAGAGGCAGTTCGAAGAAGTCTCGGCCCGCCCGGCGTGCGGCATCGATCTGTGCCTCAGGAATGCCATGTCCGATGATGGTGAGAAAGCCGATCTCACGGCAGGCTTCATCCACTTGGTGCGCGATTGTCCGCGTCGCGTCCGCATCACCCGCAAGAAACGGTGCAACGTCGATGACGGGAACGCGAAGATCGGTCATGCGCCACACTCCTAATGAGCCATCATGCCGAATAAGGCAGTTACGGGTTGGCGTCAGCCCGTGGCAATGGTAGCACTTCCGCGAGTTTCCGGGAGAGGTGATGATCATGGCGGTGTTGTTCCATTGCGAGTGGGAGGAGGGCGAGCAGATCCTTCAAGATCTTTCGGCCCAGATTCCAGATATGGATATCCGCATCTGGCCGGATGTGGGTGATCCGACAGAGATCGAATTCGCCATTGTGTGGAAGCTTCCCCACGGTGAACTGGCGAAATGCCCCAATCTCAGGGCCATTCTCTCGCCGGGCGCTGGGGTTGATCACCTGTTTGAGGATCTGGACCTGCCCGACGACGTGCCCATCGGGCGGCTCATCGACCCATTGATGGCCGACCGCATGGCCGAATACACGGCATCGCTGACGCTGTGGTCGCATCGAAGATTCGACGATTACGCCGTGCTTCAAAGCCGCAAGGTCTGGCAGCAGGTGGCTCAAAAAGATGCCAAAGACCGGGGCGTCGGAATTCTCGGGCTGGGCGCCCTGGGCCTCGCATCCGCCAGGTGCCTGCGGCCGTTCGGGTTCGCCCTGAGCGGCTGGAGCCGCACGGCCAAGTCGGAACCGGGCGTGACTTGTTATCACGGCGATGACACGCTGGCGCAGTTCCTCGGGGGCGCCGAGGTGCTGATTTGCCTGCTGCCGCTGACTTCGGCGACCCGCGGCATCCTCAACGCCGCGACCTTCGGACAGATGCCAGCCGGCGCCTACCTCATCAACTGCGCGCGTGGCGCGTTGGTCGTCGAAGACGATCTGCTGGCCGCGCTCGACTCGGGGCAGCTCTCGGGCGCCGCCCTGGACGTCTTCGATATCGAGCCTCTGCCCGACGACAATCCATTGTGGACACATCCCAAAGTGCGCATCACGCCCCACGTCTCCAGCTTGACCGCGGCCGAAACAGCGGCGCCGATGCTGGCCGCCCAGATCCTTCAGGTGCAGCGCGGGGAGCCGCTGGACGGCCGCGTCGATCCCGGTGCAGAGTACTAAATTAGGCTGCTCTGGCCTTGCCTCTGGGACGGCGGAGAGCCACTTTATGAGCGCGATGAAGCGCATAGTAAATCCATGTTTTTGGCTGCTGGCGGGTTGTCTGTGGATCGCCACTCCGGCGCTGGCAGACCACACATTCCTGAGCATGCCCATCGATTGCGAAGTCGGTAAGGATTGCTACATCCAGGACTACGTCGACACGGATCCAGGTGCTGGCGTCGCCGATTACACGTGCGCCATGCGTGCCTACGACACCCACCGGGGGACCGACTTTCGCATCCGTGGTCTGAAAGCCATGGGATAGGGGCGTCGCGGTCATTGCTGCGGTGCCGGACGTTGTCACGGCTGTAAGGGACGGCATGACGGACGTCAGTGTCACGAGAATTCGGGATCTTGAGGCGGTGAAAAAGATCAAAACTCGCCTTGCGTTGGGAAATGTTGTCAGGATCCAACACGACCACGGTGTCGTCGCATTTTACGGACACCTGTGTCAGGGTGAGGAAAGGTCAAAGGGTCGCGCGTGGCGAGCAACTGGGTCTGGTGGGTCTCTCCGGTGATACACAGGTTCCCCACATTCACTTTGAAGTGAAGCGGGACGGAAAGATCGTCGATCCATTCACTGGCCTGAACCCTTCTGCCGGTTGCGGGGATCAGTCAGGGGTGCCGCTCTGGCATCCGGAAACATTCACCTTGATGCCGTAAGTATCGACGGGTCTTCACGCAGCGGGTTTCTCCACCGCTGCACCTGACCTGGTTTCGATCGATATGGGACGATACGACTCGATCTCGATAGACAGAGATGCACCGGAGCTCCGGTTCTGGGTTGCGGTCTACGGGCGCCAGGCGAGCGATAAAGAGCTTATTAAGCTCATCGGTCCAGACTCACGAATTATGGCTGAGCACAGCAACGTGGCTGCCAAGACCCAGGCTCAGTCGTTCATCACAGTCGGCAAGCGCCGGCGCGAAGCATGGCCACCGGGTACATACAGGGGAGTTTAAGCCTTGCAGCGTCGTGTAGACGGTGCTCAAGAGGTGGTGGTTGAAGTCGAGCGCACCATCCAGATACGCTGAAGCGATGGCAGAGGGACGCACTGGTTTTCGCAAGCGGCTTCGGCGGTTGCGTTAAGAATTTCCAGCCGAACGCATGGCACTGGTTGACCAGTTCAGAAAATTTATACCGCGGCCTCGCAAGGTAGAGGTCGGGTGGTTTGTCGATTCGGAAAAAGCCAGTTTGATCCACGATGATCCACGGCCAATTCACTCGGTATCAGCCAAGCCGCCGTCTTCGAAAGCGGTTCAGGCCTGCCCGGCGGTGAACGACTTTGAATCCCGCTATTTCGAGATTCCCTGCCCCCTCGACCTCGATCTGAAGTTTCGATTCGGTCCCGACGAGAAACCGTTGCTCTACAACGCAGCGGGGTCCGACGGTGTTGTCTCCACCGGCGCACTCCGGAACTTCGTCAAGCTTATGCCACGTCAGGAATGGCGCCATCCGGAGCGGCCCATCCTGCAGATGCCGGCACCGTATCGGTTCATCGCCGATGAACCCGTGTGGATGAGTCAGATGCCCGCATTTCTCCACTGGTCGGAACAGCATCCGCCCGGCCGACTCATCGGTGGCCGGATGCCTATCCATATCTGGCCGCGGGCGCTGTCATGGGCTTTCGAGTGGTTCGATATCTCGCGAAACCTTGTGCTTCGGCGTGGCGACCCCTGGTTTTACGTCCATTTCGAGACAGAGAATCCTGATGCCCATGTTCGGCTGACACATGCCGAAGTGACGGATGAACTGATCCGATACTGCCGTGGCCTGGATGGTGTCACACATTACGTCTCTCAGACATTTTCGCTGTTCGAGACAGCTCGTTCCCGGCGCCCGAAGAAACTGCTGGTCAAGCGAAAGGCGTAGCGGCGGCAGCCACTTGCACCTTGCAAGGTGCAACGCCAGATTTTGGGTACAATGACCGCAGATTCCTGAACATGTCGAATGGGAGGACGGACCCATGCCGCGTGCGACCGAAAAGACGACTCTCAACAAGGGAGACCGGACGGCCATTGCCGGAATGACCCGGCGGGTTGACGAAAAGATGTCGCGGCTGCGCAGCGTGGTGCCGCACATCCTCGATCTCTCAGTCCTGGAAGGACGATTGCCGGCGCCCTGCGGACACACGCTCAAGGATCGTATCAAGCTCTACAAGCTCGCGCGGGACTTTGGATTCAAGGAGTTGGCCTTGTTCAGTTTCTTCGATTTCCGAAATGTCGACGTGCAGTTCCTCGAGTGGTTCGTCAAGAAGAAGAAGAGCATGGACGGCGTCTACACCATGGTTTCGACGATGGGCATGAAGGACGGCGGTCCGGATGCGGGTAGTTCCTTCCAGATGAACTACGGCATCGAGAAGACGCTCTGGGGCAAGGTGCCGAATACCGTGATCTACCTCGAGACGCGCCCCTCCTATCTGGAGGATGAGGGTCGGACGCGGGACGGGCTGCTCCGCATCATCGAGGACACGGTGAATTACCTGCGCGAACACCTGCCTGCAGAAAACGCCAGGCGGGGCCGCGGCCGCATTTACATACGCCTTGCCGATATCTTCGACGCTTGGGATGAGGACCCGAAATTCTTCGTGCGCATGCTGAAGCTGTTCGCGGCATTGCCCATCAGTGGGGTCATCTTCGAAGACCTGCGCGGCACACACTTCCCGTTCCAGACCGCAGAAATCGTCAAACTCATTCGCCGCTACAATCCGTCACCCCGCGTGATCCTTCTACACCCGCACTCGGGGAACGGTACGGAGGACGCAGCGGTGCTCGACGGCGTTCTCGCGGGTGCCGACGGCGTATGGTCGGCTCTGACGCCACATGCGGCTCAGGGCTATCACGGCTCGTCAATGATGCTGCTCACGAACCTGTTGCGGGCAGGTAACAAGCACGTGCGCAAGGCGTATCTGTTCGAGCGCCTGACCGAAATCGGCAACGGCATGGTCAAGGTACATATGGGGGAACCCATCACGCCGGACTATCCCATCATCGGCGAGCGGGCCTATCGCTATCTTGATCCGGGGTTCGTCCAGACAGCCGAAAGGCCATGCGACCTGCCGCCGGAATGGATCGGCCGGGAGGCCGAATATCAGGTCACACCGTCGTGGGCGCCGCCGTGGGTGATCGGCAATCGTCTCAGAGAGCTCGGCTATCCAGCGGATGTGTACGAAAACCGTGAATTGCTGCGCAGCATCCGGCTGAAGATGGTGGACTCTCTGTTGAAGGGGGAACACATCCAGTTCAACAAACCGAAACAGCTCGCCAAACTCGTTAAATCCTGCAGCGCGGAGCTTCTCGAAGCAGCGGAGTGAGCGATCCTACTCCGCTGCGGGACGGACGCGTTCGGCGGTCATGTTCTCAAGGTCGACAGCGACGCCATAATCGTCGAGCGCGCGTTCAGGCGACACGAGACCGTGGCGCACGTCATCGAGGACCTTTTCGGGCGCCCGTGCGTGAGGGTCACCGTATCCGCCGCCGCCGCACTCCATGAGTTCGATCATGTCGCCCGGCTCCAGCCGGTAGCTGCTCCGGTAAACCACCGGTTCACCGTTGATGCGGGTCTCGCGGAACTCACCCGGGAGTCCACCATGCATGCCAACGGGCGGGAAGACGGTACGGCACTCCATGCCGAACACGGTCATGGGGTAGCCGGTGGCGTTGCGCAGGACGGTCTCGCCGCCGACACCGCCGCGCGCCGCGCCGGGTCCACCGGTGTCGGGTCGCAGGCCTTTGCGCACTACCTCCATACCGGTGATGTTCTCCCAAACCTCGGCAGGCACGATGGCGACGTTGGCCGGTAGCGCCGTATTGGGCCAACCATCATGTTCGTCGAGCGCCCCGAATCCCCCAGATGAGAAGTAGAGCGCAGTCACGGGACGTCCGTCCTTGTGACGTCCCTGCATGTTGAACACGTTGAGCATGCCCGAGTCGGCCTGGAGCTGCTCGGGTCCCGCATCGGCCAGAGTGCAAAAGATCAGGGGCATGCAGAAATATCCCGTAAGATGACGAGCGCCGGTGGGGGAAGGCGGCAGCGTGTTGAGGCAAGAGCCCTCGGGTGCCGCCACCGTGATCGGGGCCATCATGCCCTGGTTGTTGGGAATAGTAAGTCCGACAAGGCACTTCACCGCGTAGAGCGAGTAGGAGTTGGTGAAGCAGTAAGGGGCGTTGATGCCTCGCGGCACGCTATCGTCCGTGCCTTCGTAATCGATATGCATGCTGTCGCCGTCGATCTCGATGCGGCAGGCCAGTGTTATGGGATCGGGAAATCCCTCGATCTGGATGCTGTGCTCATAGACGCCGTCGCGGAGCGCCCGAATTTTCGTGCGCATGGCCTGTTCCGATTGCTCGCGAATGGCCGATGACAAATCGTCGAGCTGATCGAGGCCGTATTCCTCCATGAAGGACAGCAATTCACGACCGGCGATCTGATTGCAGTTCACGTTCGCCATGAAATCGCCGATGACCTGCTCGGGCACTCGCGTGTTGTAACGCAGCAGATCGATAACGGTTTCGTTGACGGTGCCAGCCTCGACCAGTTTGCAGACCGGCAGACGCAGACCTTCCTGATAGATCTCGGAGCCCGCGGTGCCGTACCCCACGCCCCCGATATCCGGCAGGTGCGAGATGCTGATGGTATAGGCGACGATCTCGGTCCCCCGAAACACCGGGCGCATCACCGTCAGGTCGAAGACATGTCCCGTGCCCATCCAGGGGTCG
>DEBC01000131.1:36186-36479 GCA_002348365.1 Alphaproteobacteria bacterium UBA2966
TGTCCCGTGCCCATCCAGGGGTCGTTGGTGCAGAGGACGTCGCCGGGCTCCAGCGTCTCGGGCGGGAAGCGATCGAGCATGTGGCGCAGCGACGCTGGTGTAGACCCAGTAAAAGAGGGAATGCTCTGTGAACCTTGGGCCATGAAGTGACCATGCCGGTCCATGACCGTCACTGACAGGTCGTAGCATTCGCGTACCGTGGTCGAGAAGGACGCACGCACCATGGCCTCGAGGCATTCGTCGGTGAGTGACACCAAACGGTCCCACATGATCTTGAGGCTAACCGGGTCGAA
>DEBC01000131.1:36823-36964 GCA_002348365.1 Alphaproteobacteria bacterium UBA2966
GGAGCGTTGGCGCGATCCATTGATCATCCTTATCTGCAGCTCTCTTCTGGGCGGGCATATGGTGCCGCGCCGGCGCTTTCCGGGCAAGTGAGTGGAGAAACTGGTGCCGGGAACCCTTCACCGAAATTTGACGCGCAATTG
>DEBC01000131.1:37303-37555 GCA_002348365.1 Alphaproteobacteria bacterium UBA2966
GCTCACTGTGGTGGTGGCAGCAACCGGCGCAAACAATCGGGGTCGGCGTGGCAAGAGAAGAAGGCAGTGCGCTTGAACAGGCGCGCCAAAGGGTGATAACGGCCGGAAGATCGGCGGCCACCATGGCCGGCTGTGTCGCGACGGCCCCCGAAATGAGGGCGATGTCCGCGGTGATGAAGACGTACTTGATCCACGGCCGGTCTCAGCGGCTGCCGATAATGTAGTAGTGCACGACGCCCAGCAGGGCCAGAA
>DEBC01000131.1:37889-38123 GCA_002348365.1 Alphaproteobacteria bacterium UBA2966
TGACAGTCCAGACAGATAACCGGCCACGACCGGAGACGAGCGGGTTGCCGCCATCCAGACGGCAACGAGAAGCAGTGCGACGAAGCGGCCCTTGATGGCGAGGCGGAGGCCGGTCGCCTCGGCTTCGCGGAAGGTGGCTTCGATATCGGCGTTATGGGTGTCGGTCATGGGGATATCCGGTCATCATGAACGCAGCAGAAATGCTGGGTGATCCACCCCCATCCCGGCCTTCCC
>DEBC01000131.1:38429-46159 GCA_002348365.1 Alphaproteobacteria bacterium UBA2966
CCCCCATCCCGGCCTTCCCCCTGCAGAGGGGGAAGGAGATCGAACGTCGCCACCCGCCCCTCTCCCCCTTACGATTAAACCGTAACCTGGGGGGAGGAGAGATAACGGTGAAAGTAGCTCCCTCTCCCTACCAGGGAGAGGGCCGGGGAGAGGGTGGATTTTCTATTGATCTCTCTCCCTAGATCGACGTCCGGACAGGGTCGCTGCCGTCCCAGTCCACCGACCAGCTTTGGATGATCGGCCAATTCGTTCGGCGCGAGTCCGTCATGGGGATGAATTCGATCATGGTGCCGAAGGGATAGGTTCCCACCGCGCCTGTCGACATGTAGACGAAGCCACCGGAGTTCGTGATGAAGCCTTCCTGCTCCATCTGGTACCCGTTCGCGCGTGCGACCTCGACGCTGGCGTCGAGGTCATCGACCAGGAATCCGTAGTGCTGCTGTCCGTAGCCCACCTTTTCCATGAAATCCTTGTAGACGGACGGAGCATCGTTGCGCTGTTGAATCAGCTCGTACTGCATGTCGCCGTCGTAGCCGAGCGCAATCGACATCTCGAGGCCGGAAGGTTCGCCGTGGTAGGTGAAGGTCTCCAGGGGCACGTCTTCGCGGTAGAACCAGGGGCCGACGCCCATCACGTCCGTCCAGTGGCGCAATGCGGCCTCGATGTCCTTCACGACATAAGCGGTTTGAGCAATTCTTCCGAACTTGTGACTCATGATGCTGGCCTCTACTGATTGACGTAGCGCTGTTGGACTTCAGGCAGACGATGCCCGATGGCGGCATCGCTGGGGAAGGCCTGATCGAGTTTGGCAAGGTTTTCGGCGTCGAGTTTTACGTCGACCGCGCCGACATTTTCCTCGAGGTAGGTACGCCGACGCGTGCCCGGGATGGGGATGATGTCCTCACCCTGGGCCAACACCCAGGCGATGGCCACCTGACCCATCGTACAGCCTTTTGCCTCGGCGATGCCCTTGATGACGTCGAGAAGCGGCACGTTGCGCTCCAGGTTCTCTTCACTGAAACGGGGAAAATTGAATCGCCGGTCGCCCTCGCGCAGATCGGTCTGGTTGGTCACGGTGCCGGTGAAGAATCCGCGGCCGAGAGGGCTGTAGGGGACCAGACTGACACCGAGTTCACGGCAGGCGTCGAGCACCCCACCCTCGGGATCGCGGGTCCAGAGAGAATACTCGCTCTGCAGCGCCGAGACGGGATGGATCGCGTGAATCTTGCGCAGCGTTTCTGGGACGACTTCGCAGATGCCGAGTGCCCGGACCTTGCCGGCCTGAACCATCTCGGCCATGGCGCTCCAGGTCTCTTCCACCGGTACGTCGGGATCGACCCGATGCAGGTACCAGAGGTCGATGACATCGGTCTTGAGGCGATAGAGGCTGGCATCGCAGCACATGTGACAGTAGTGGGGATCGCCGCTGTAAAAGATCCCCTTGGGCGTGACGTAGACCCCGAACTTGGTGGCAAGCACGACTTTGTCGCGGTGATCCTTCAGGGCCGATCCGATGAGTGCTTCGTTGCCACCGCTGCCGTATGTAATGGCCGTATCAAAAAACGTCACACCGAGCTCCACGGCGCGATGCAGCGTGGCAATGGACTCCGTATCGTCGGGGTCTCCATAAAATGGCGACATGCTCATACAGCCGAGACCTAGAGCTGATACCTCGATGTCGCTGTTACCAAGCTTGCGCGTCTGCATTCAGTCGATCTCCCCTGGAATCTAGTTGCGGACCCAGTTTGGGTCGCGTCGTGGTCGTCTTCCGTTCTGGTGTACCACTAACGATCGCTCGCCGCTGCCATGTCGCCCGGCAGACGGCTTCCTTCAGCGGCACCCTTGGGAAAGGCCGTGTCGAGACGGGTCAAATCTTCCGCGTCCAGCGTCACCTCTGCCGCCCCGACGTTCTCCTCGAGATACTTTCGTCGTCGCGTTCCGGGGATCGGGATGACATCGTCGCCCTGCGCCATCACCCAGGCGATCGCAACCTGCCCCATGGTACACCCCTTGGCCTGGGCAATGTTCTTGATCACATCGAGGAGCGGGACGTTGCGTTCCAGATTATCGGGGCTGAATCTTGGAAAAATTGCACGTCGATCATTCTCGCGAATGTCGGATTGATCCGTGACGGTTCCGGTAAAAAACCCGCGGCCAAGGGGGCTGTAGGGAACCAGGCTGATACCGAGCTCGCGGCAGGTGTCGAGCACATCGCCTTCGGGATCTCGAGACCACAAGGAATACTCGCTCTGCAATGCGGAGATGGGGTGAACCGCGTGAGCCTTACGCAACGTTTCCGGTCTCACCTCGGACATACCCAGGGCCTGGACCTTACCGGCTTTGACCATCTGCGACATGGCGCCGATGGTCTCCTCCACCGGCACGTCGGGATCGACCCGATGCAGGTACCAGAGATCGATGACGTCGGTCTTAAGCCGATAGAGGCTGGCATCGCAGCACATGTGACAGTAGTGCGGATCGGTCCTAAAGCCGATCCCATCCGGCTTGTAGTAAACCCCGAACTTGGTGGCCAAGGTGATTTTGTCCCGGTGATCTTTTAGAACCGGGCCGAGCAAGGCCTCGCACGATCCATTGCCGTAGCTCAGGGCGGTGTCGAAAAAGGTGACCCCGAGTTCCACCGCGCGCCGCAAGGTGGCCTGGGACTCCCCGTCATCCTCCTCACCCCCATAAAACGGCCCCATACTCATGCAACCGAGCCCCAGGGCCGAAACCGAGATTCCGCTGTTTCCAAGTTTGCGCGTTTGCATGCGATCCATATCCGGTGAGGTGGTCAGCCGATTCAGGTGAGCCCACGTTCGCGTTCAATCAATATCCGGTCGAATTCGTCCAATTGGGCCTGAACCCTGCCGTACACAGACTCCGCGGGATAGGCGCCCTTGGCGTCGGGGACGCCGGCTTTGACACCGGTGAACAACAGAATGGCATCCTCGACGGTCTCGGCGCTCCAAATATGGAAATTGCTGCTGTCCACGGCCTCTACGACTTCTTTGCGCAGGATCAGATTGGGCTCATTGGAGGTTGGGACGATGACGCCCTGACTTCCGCTGAGGCCGGTTCCGGACCCGCCTCCCTCGAGACAGGTGCGAAAGAAGCCTTCGACCTTATGATGTACGCCACCGACCGGCTGGGTCTCGCCGAGTTGATTGACGGAACCGGTGATCGCCAGGTCCTGGCGGAGCGGTATGCCAGAAAGATCCGAGAGCACGACGAGCAATTCGGCCAGCGAGGCGCTGTCACCCTCAACGCCGCTATAGCTCTGCTCGAACGTGATCGAGCAATTGAACGACAGGGGAATGCGACGGGCGAAGTGTCCGGCGAGGAAGCCCTGCAACACCATGACGCCCTTCTGCTGGATGGGTCCGCCGAGTTCGGTGTCGCGCTCGATATTGATCACGCCGCGCCGCCCGACCGACGCGCGTGCCGTGATGCGCGTGGGGGCGCCGAACTCGTGATCGCCGAGATTGCGCACGACCAGACCGTTGATCTGGCCGACAACCGCATCCGTCGTGTCGATCATGATGGTGCCCCGCGCAATGCTCTCGAGCATGCGATCCTCGACCCGGGCGTTGCGGTGGCGCCGGTCGACGAGGGTGCGGGAGACGATCTCGGCCGGCAATCGTATCTGATCGGCGGGCGGCGCCACTTTCACAGCTTCAGAAAGGACGTCCTCGATGAGCTCGAAGCTGGAGGTGAGTTTCTCCCGGTTGGCGGCCCAGCGAGATGCGATACCCAGCAAAAGATTGACGGCGTCGTCCTCGCAAACCGCATCGTGAGCTTTGGCCATCCTCTGGATCAGTGCAGCATAGCAGGCCAGGTTCTCGGGTGTGCGGACCATATCTGCGTCGATATCCGCCTTGACCTTGAAGTAGGTGCGGAACTCGGGGTCGACGGAGAAGAAGGTGTAATACCAGCGCGGTGATCCGACCAGGATCACCGTGAGTTCGAGAGGGATGGGTTCGGGCTGGGGAGCGCCTGCAACGGGCGCGCCACCACCCCGGTAAAGCTCCTCGATGCGGATCTCACGATCGCGCAGGGCCGCTTTGAGGAATTCCCACACAGCGGCATTCTTGGCAATGTCCTGGGCGCGCAACAGCAGAACGCCACCGTTGGCCCGGTGCAGGGCGCCGGGACCGACCATCGTGAAATCGGTGTGCAGCGAATCGCCCTCGTGGGCGTACTCGATAGCGCCAAAAAGGTGCTCATACGTTGGATTCGCCTCCAGAACCACGTTGGGGTGCTCGTCCTCGGCATGATCGACCAGCAGGTTCACGGCGTAACGCCGTTCCGGTGAAATGTGCGGATCGACGTCGCCCTTGAACAGGGGGATGTTGTCCAGGATGTCCTCGCGCATGCGCTGCAGCCAGACCACCAGAACGGGATGGTCCGCGAGTTCCTCCTGAACGCTGTCGAGAATGGCGTAAATGGCGTTCTCGGCGACACGACGGTTGAGACCGTGGATCTGGCGTTCCAGCTCGGCCTGCAGGCGCGCGGCGCGACGGCCGACCTCACGCATGCGTTCGACAAAAGCTTCCCCGGTACGGCGGAATTCCTCCTGACGGTCCTGAGGTAGTTTGTCGGGATCAACCGGTTCGCCGTCTTCTCCCAGGGGATAGAGCTGGGGCCCTTGCGGCGTCTGCACGAGGTCCATCCCGGCGGTTCGCGCATCGGTTCGAACCTCCTGCGTCATGCGCTCAATCTCAGCCTGGGGCCGTTCCGCCAGGGCTTTGACCTGGCCTTCGTATTCCTGACTGCCGAACACCGTCGTCAGAGCGTCGCGGAGCTTGGGGATCAGGCCGGCCATGGTGTCGCGGAAGACGCGCCCCGTCCCGGCGGGAAGACGCACGGGCAAGGGTCGGCCGGGTGCGTGGAAGTTGTTGAGGTAGAGCCAATCATCGGGCGGCGGCCGGGTTGCCACCTGCTCGCGCACGAAGGCGAGGGTCGACGTCATCCGCCCACTCTGATCCTCGCCCAGGACGAAGACATTGAAGCCGGAATCAGAATCGAGGAGGCCCAGTTCCAAGGCCCTGCGGGCCCGGGTGTGGCTGGAAAGCTCGAATATCACGCCGCTGCCATAGGTCAGGTCTTCGGCGACGGGGAGGTCGACCTCCGGGGCCGTGAGTTCGCGAGCTGCCATTTTCGTTCCTAGTTCGCCGGCGCGAATGTTTCGATCGCGTCCCAGTCCGGCACTGCGGGATCCCGGGGATTGACGACCTCAAGGCAGACGTGGTCAGCGCCGGCATCGAAGTGAGCCTGGATGTGGGCGCGAATGCTGTCGGCCGTACCCCAGGAAACAATGGCGTCGAGGAAGGACGCGCTCCCCCCATCATCGAAGTCCTCTTCCGAAAAGCCCTGGCGTACCCAGCTGTTTCGGTAATTGGGGAGCTGCAGGTGGCGACCCAGAGCGACGGAGGCCGCCTGGCGCGCCGTATCCGCGTCCGTTTCGAGACAGACCTTCTGCTGTACGCAGAGCCAGCGGTCCGGCCCGAGAATCTCGCGCGCGCCTGCCGTGTGTTCCGGAGTCACGCTGTAGGGGAGTGCCCCCTGGCTGAGTTCCGCAGAGAGCGCCAACATCCGGGGCCCAAGCGCTGCGAGAACGACCTGGGACTCGACGTCCGGCGTGATGAGATCCGCGGCGGCCATGGCTTCGAGATAGGTCCGCATCGTGGCAATCGGCTTGCCATACGTGTGACCGCGTACGCCTTCGACCTGGGGCACGTGGGAAACCCCCAGGCCCATGATGAACCGGCCGTCGTAGATCGAGTTCAGCGTGTCGTGGGCCTGCGCCGTGGAGTGAGGGTCTCGTGCGTAGATGTTGGCGATCCCGCTGCCGACCTCCAACGACGTGGTATGCGAAAGCAGGTGCGCAGCGAGGGAAAAGGCCTCGTAACCGATCGCTTCGGGGTACCACAACGCAGAATAGCCGAGCGTTTCTACCCGTTGGGCGAAACCCTCCAGATCGGCCGCCGCGATTGCGTTGAGATTGTGCCAAATGCCGAGTGTCTGACCTTGCATCCGTCCCATCCGTGATCGTCACAGTTTCGATCTGCCTATGGTGGGGAAGTTGAGGACCTTTGTCGATTCGGGTTGCCTGGCTTGAAGCCGAGCTGCGGCGACGACGCGGAGATTCCATTCGTGAAGGAACTCTTCCCCGGACCGAGGGTGACAACACGGCGACCCCGGTCCCCCTCCGCCAACCCAGAACTTCAGGTAGGGGAAGGGGATCCAGGACCCACCCCGTTAAACGTCGGGCGCGACGGCGATGGCACTGATCTCTACGGCGCCGCCATAGGCCAGATCGGTCACGCCGACACCGACTGAGACGGGCGGGTCCTTGGGGAAGTATTCCCGGCGAACCTTCTCGAGGTACTGCCAGTCGCGTTCGCGATTGGTGAAGTACATGGTCAGTTGAACGATGTCCTCCATCGTCGCGCCGTGGACTTCGAGAGCAACCTTGAAGTGCTCGAAGATGATGCGGCATTCCTCTTCAACGGTATCGCCGAGTTCATGGGTATGGGGACGGGTTCCGAGTGCTCCGACAAAGATAAACGGCCCACTGCGGATCGCATCCGAGCGCCAGCCCTGTTTCGTGTGATGGCCTGCCGGTGAGTTGACTTCATCGTGCAACTCATAGCCGGGCACTTCCTTGACGACTTTTCTCATGTTCGTTCCTCCCTTTCAGAGATTTCAATGAGATGTGTGGAGTGGGCCGGGTCACACCCGAACCCTCGGATTTACTGGGGCAGTACCTAAGCCGCGGCCTGACGGCAGGTCCCAGAGCTGCCAGGGGGTGCGGTTCATGATGGCTTCGGCGAACAGGCAGCAAATATCGAGGTCGTCCGGATGGGATTTGTGGACGCCGCGCATGGCATCGGCATAAGCGTCGTTCCATGGTCCGAAATCCTCGACCGATGCGTCCGCGGGATAGCGGTGGGTGATGGCCTCGATCATCGCCTTTTCCGGTGCCGTGACCCGGTCCGTGAGGCGAACTGCCTGCTCGATGGCGTCGCGGGCAAGGGTGAGGGCCTCGGGTTTCTCGTCATCCTCGAAGTCGCCCCACTGCTTGTTATAGTTGGGGCCGATGGCATACGCGATCCCCCAGTGGGCCATGGCGCAGTCGGGATCCAGTTTCACCGCCCGCTGAAAGCACACCACCGCTTCTTCGTGGTTGTAGCCGTAGGTCCAGACCAGACCGCGGTCGAACCAAAGTTGCGCCTTTTCAGACGATGTGGTGACGGGCCGTCCGTAGGACCCGAGATCGTAGTAGTCCATCGCACCTTCCCCCCTGCAAAAGGTGCTGGAGCCTATCAAAACGGTTCGGGAGGTCGAAGCTTTTTGGGACGGCCTGGCGCGGTTGCCCGGTCTGCAGCTTGCTGGCCGACGGTCACCTGCCTACGTTTCGAACAGCACAGAAATTTTCGCAACACTGGTCTGAGGGAGTTTTCATCATGAGTCATCCAGCCATGGCGGCCGGCAGGGTCGCGGTCGTCACCGGTGCTGCTGGCGGCATCGGAAGCGCGACGGCTAGGCTCGTCGCGGAAATGGGCGCAGACGTTCTCGTTGCCGACCTTGAAGCGCCGAATGCACTCGCTGACTATATTGCATCGAAGGGTCGCGAGTCGTCTGCGACGGCACTGGATGTGACTGACCGCGCGGCGGTTGAAGCCTGGGCGGCAGATTGCGGTGCGGTGACCGCGCTCATCGATTGCGCC
>DEBC01000131.1:46265-46797 GCA_002348365.1 Alphaproteobacteria bacterium UBA2966
CACCGGTGCTGCTGGCGGCATCGGCTTTGCAGCCAGCAGGCATTACGCATCACAAGGCATGAAGGTCTGCATGGCGGACATCGACGAGGAGCGGTTGTCCGCGTGCGCCGAGGAGGTCGCCCAGATCGCCCAGGGCGGTAAGGACGATGTACTGGTCAGGCCCACGGATTCGGGCATCCGCGAAGAGATCATCGCGCTCAAGGATGCGGCCTACGACCGGTTCGGCGAGGTCGCAGTGCTGATGAACAACGCGGCCTATGGGATCGGTGGCTCGGTCGGTGCACTCGAGGACTACGAGGGCTGGCAGCGGTCGCTCGACGTGAACATGTGGGGCGTCATCAACGGCACGCAGGCCTTCGTGCCAGCCATGATCGCCCAGGGCACCCCCTGCGCCGTGGTCAATACAAGTTCGAAGCAGGGCATCACACTGCCGCCGGGAAACACGCCGTACAATGTCGGCAAGGCTGCGGTGAAGGCCTATACCGAATTGCTGCAGCATGAACTTCGAAACATCGAGGGATGTCAGGTGACG
>DEBC01000077.1:0-12628 GCA_002348365.1 Alphaproteobacteria bacterium UBA2966
TGGTGCGCCCGGTAGGAATCGAACCTACGACCCACTGATTAAAAGTCAGTTGCTCTGCCGACTGAGCTACGGGCGCCCAAGGTGCGGCCGCGGAAAACGTGTCGCGCCCGACAGATGCGCGGGAACATAGAGCAGATGACCCGTGATGGGAACACGTCAAGAGCAGCCCGCGCACGCACCTGTCAGGTTTTATCCGACTGGCCGTCGCCCCCTTCCGTCAACTCGCGCAGGTACTCGGAAAGCTCGGAATGATTCCGTTCCCCGTAATCGGCAAGCGAGGCAAGGAGATAGCTGGTCCGCGCCGCATCGCCGACCAATGATGGGGCACGCACGCTGTTGGCCAACTGGGTGAACAGATCGACATCCTTGAGGGCGAGATCAACCGAAAAGGTGAGCTCGTGCTCGCCGCTGATGATACGTGGCGCCATCTGATCGAGCTTGGGGCTGGCCGCGTTGCTGGTCTGCATGGCCTTGTGCAGAGTTGTGAGATCGACGCCGATTGCCCGGCCAATGTTGAAGGCTTCGCAGATCAACGCCGTCATGCCGAGGTTGACGGTGTTGTTGATAACCTTGATGGCGTGACCGTTGCCGAGGCCGCCGACGGGCACGACTGCTTCGGAGAAGGCTTCAAGCACCGGGCGCACGCGTGCGAAATCTTCATCCGTCCCACCGACGACAAGATGCAGGGTTCCTTCCCAGGCGTGCTTGGGGGTCCGCAGCATGGGCGCGTCGACATGTGCCACGCCGCGCGCCGCGGCCGCGATCCCGATCTCACGCGCAAGCAAGGGATCGCTGGTGGAGCAGTCGACGAGGACGCTCCCCTCCTTCGCCAAGGCGACGAACCCGTCCCCTCCCAAATAGGCCGTGCGGTTGGCCGCCGGCGTCGGTAGGCAGGTGATGACGATGTCGGAATCGGCGAGCAGCTCAGAAACTCCTCCCGGATCCCGCGCGCCCCACGACACGAGTTCCGCCACCGGCTCGACATCGATGTCCGCCACCGCCGGCGGATAGCCGTTCTTGATCAGGTTGCGGCCGATACCCCGCCCCATCTTGCCAAGGCCGATTAGGCCAACCTGCAACCCGTTCGCCTGCGCATCCGTCATTCGACCATCCTCACTGAACCAGTATGTCCCGACCACACATGTTGGTGGCGAACAACGTTCACCTCTAGCAGATTGATGTTGTGATTGCTTGCGCCGCTGGCGGCGATAGCTACGGCGAACCAAAAGGCACGACCGTCCTCAATCCCTATGACGATGGACCGAGCTGATGCAATCCGCGCTGCCGAATCTGCCCGCGCTATCCCGCGAACTTCTCGCGGTACTCGATCTCCAGTTCCTTGAACCGGGCGATGACGTTCTCCTGGTGCGCCCCCTGGTCCTCGAACTGTTCAGCAGAGTCGACGATGACCTGCGTCATTTCCTCGCCGAGGTCGTGCATGAGCTGTGAATCGACCTTGGGATCGGGGTGCCGCGGCAGCTTGAGCAGGGTGTCCTGCGAATAAACCTTGGTCAGTGGCGGGCCATCGGGCTGCTCGCTCGCCGGCACGGGCCAGGCATGAGGCAGTTCGCCGTCGAGGATGCTCTTCAGCACCCGGCGCGAGAGTGCGATGCCGATGTCCGTCTTTCCCAGGTGCTCGATGGAGTGCCGGGTCACGCCGCCCCACTGGCTGCCCTGTGCGTTCCAGTCGTCGGGAAAGCGCTGAGTCTCCTCATAGTCGAAGCGCTTGGTCTGCCCATCCATGTCCGTGGTCCCGGCACCGTTCAAGGTCCAGTCGCCGCCGGGGAACTCGTCGCCATGGAGACGCCAGCCGATGAACAGTGTGTTTTCGTCGTCGATCGGAACCGGACGCCGGAAGTGGAACGTGCGCTGGAAGTAGAGTGGGGCGCCGGAAAGCTGGAATGTCGACGGCAGGAAGGTGTCGTTGACCGGCAGGATGTGGAAGATCCGCACCCATACCGTCTCGTCATCGATGCGCCGCTTCGACGTGTTGCGATTGCTGGCGCCATCGTCGGTGACGGCAAAATGGACCTGCGGCAGCACGCCGAATTCCTCCTCGAAGTGCTGCATGATGCGCTGGTGCAGGAAAACCGAATGGAACGGATCCTGATGGTTTTCGTAAGTCTGCAGCCAGTTGTTCTCGTATGGAATCGAGAGCGGCGCAAACTCGGCGCCCGGAATCTCGAAGATGTCGTAGCGCGGGAAATGCGGGATCAGATCCGGCGGACCCATGTAGGCGTGGACGATGCCGTGATACTCCATGGCCGGGTAGGCGCCATGAAACAGATTATCCTTGATCTTTGATTCGGCCGGTTCGCCGGGTGTCTCCAAGATGGTCCCGTCCACGTCGAACAGCCAGCCGTGATAGCAGCAGCGGATCCCCTTCTCCGAAACGACACCGTATTCGAGCGATGTGCCACGGTGGCTGCAGTAGCGCTGCAGGACGCCGACCTCGCCGGACTTGTCGCGGAACGCCACCAGATCCTCGTGCATGATCTTGATGGCTTTGGGGAGGTCCGTGAGCTCTTCCGACAAACAGACGGGCTGCCAGAACCGGCGCATGTATTCGCCCATCGGCGTCCCCGGGCCGGTCTCCGTGAGATAGGGATCGGGCGGCGGAATCTGCCGGATGTAATAGGCGCCATAGCGCTGGCTCTTGGGTTCGGGCTTGTCGGGGGAGATTTCACGGACTGCCATGCGGGAATCCTCTAGTTTGAGCCGCCATAAGTAAGCTCAATCGCCGTTGAAGTCTATCGCTCGGCACGCCGGACATACTACAGTGACGCTGACCTAAACGAAAGTTCGTTCAATCGAGGGGGCACCATGAAGCCGAAAACCGTTGGCGATATCACCATCGCCCGCATGGTCGACAAGGAGAGCACGGAACACCGCTATCAGAACTGGTTCCCCGACGTGCCCCAGGAAGTTTTCGATTCCCACCGCGACTGGATGGACCCCTACTTCTTCGATTACGACGCCGGCACCATCATCTTCAGCTACCACGGCTTCGTCCTCAAATCCGAGCGTCACACGGTCGTCGTCGACACCTGCATCGGCAACGACAAGGAACGCGAGGCCCGGCCGCTCTACCACCTGCGCAACGACACCCGTTACATGGACGAACTGGCGGCGGCCGGTGTCCACCCCGAGGAAGTCGATTACGTCATGTGCACGCACCTGCACGGCGATCACATCGGCTGGAACACCAAGTTCGAAAACGGCGTGTGGAAGCCCACCTTCCCGAACGCCAAGTACCTGTTTTCCCGCAAGGAAATTGAATACTGGTCGTCCATTCCCGAGGACGGGAACCACCGCCAGGCCTATCGGGACTCGGTCTCGCCGATTGTCGAGGCCGGCCAGTCCCTGACCGTCGAGACCGACCACGGCATCGACGATTCCCTGTGGCTTGAGCCCTCGGAAGGGCACACTATCGGGCACTACTCCGTGCGGGCGAAATCAAATGACGCCGAAGCCGTCCTCTGCGGCGACGTCATGCACCATCCCATCCAGTGCGTGATGCCCGATCTCTGCACCGTTTTCTGCATGGATCAGGAAGAGACGCGGAAGACCCGCAAGGAGTTCTTCGAACGTCACGCGGACACCGACGTGATGGTCTTTCCCGGCCATTTCGCCGCACCGACGGCGGGGTACGTCGTCGGACATCCCGACGGCTACCGCTGGAAGCCCGATTTCTAGAACTGGCTGCACTCATCAGATCCGGTCGAACGACCCTCCCTCTTCCTGTCAGGGAGAGGGCCAGCCTGTGCCAGCCGGAGCCTTGGCGAAGGCGGGGGTGAGGGTTCAAGTGAATCATTGCGACTAAATTATCAATCTTTTGAACTTTATAAATATTCATTTTTTATAATTACTTATATGTTTTTTTTAATCTTATAAATAAGAAAATAATCTCCCTGCCCCAACATCGTACGAACTGTGCGAATTCGACTAGTCGGACTCACTTTCCGATAACCGTCCGACTATGTACGGACTGTGCGAATTCACCGTCTCCTTCCGCCCTCTTGATCCATCTGCCTCGTCGTATCATGTTCTCTCCCCTGAACGACAACAGGGACGGACGACATGATCGATCTCTACACGTGGGCGACACCGAACGGCCGCAAGGCCTCTATCATGCTCGAGGAAGTCGAGCTCCCCTACACCGTCCGCGAGATCAATATCGGCAAGGATGACCAGTTCGTGCCGGAATTCCTGAAGATCAGCCCGAACAACAAGATCCCGGCGATCGTCGACAACGACAATGGCCGCACCATGATGGAATCGGGCGCCATCCTGCTCTATCTCGCCGAGAAGACCGGCAAACTCCTGCCCAAGGACGAAGCCCGGCGCTGGCAGGCCATGGAATGGCTGATGATGCAGATGGGCAGCGTCGGTCCCATGCTCGGCCAGACCCACCATTTCGTCGCCTTCAACCCGGGCAAGGCGCCCTACGCCGAGGAACGCTACCTTAACGAGACGAAACGCATCTACGGCGTCCTCGACAAGCGCCTGGGCGAGGAGGAATGCCTCGCGGGCGAGTACAGCATCGCCGATATCGCCACCTGGCCCTGGATCGCGCGCTACGAGCGCCAGACCATGGACCCCAACGACTACCCCAATCTCAAGCGCTGGTACGTGGCGATGGCCGAACGTCCGGGTGTGCAGCGCGGCTACGACGTGCCCAAGCGCGACGAAGCCATTCCCATGCCCTAGGACCGATCGGAACAGCACGATGGCGGAAATGGAAAAGGCGATCTTCGCAGGCGGCTGCTTCTGGTGCACCGAGGCCGTGTTCAAGCCCATGAAGGGCGTCACCGGCGTGGTCTCGGGCTACATCGGCGGCGAGAGCCCAAATCCGACCTACCACGAAGTCTGCACGGGCACGACGGGCCACGCGGAGGCCGTGGAGATCACCTTCGATCCCGACACGGTCAGCTACGACACGTTGCTCGACGTGTTCTTCGCCACCCACGACCCGACCCAGCTCAACCGCCAGGGCCACGACGTGGGCACGCAGTACCGTTCCGGGGTCTTCACCCTGTCCGATGAGCAGGAAGCAGCGGCCCGTGCCGCCATCGGGCGGGCCGCGGAGATCTGGTCAGGCGAGATCGTCACGGAAGTCACCCCGGCCAGCACCTTTCATGTCGGCGAGGACTACCACCAGGACTATTTCGTCAACAATCCGCATCAGCCCTACTGCCAGGCCGTGGTGGCACCCAAGGTCGCCAAGGCCCGCCAGAAATACGCGCACCTGCTGGCGTAGCGGAACCGGCAACCCCCATCCCGTCCTTCCCCTTACCAGGGGGAAGGAGACGTAACGGCACCCTGTTTCCCTCTCCTCCCAGCAGAGAGTGAAAAATCCAGTTTGAGTTCTATTCGATTTTCCCCTCCCCCCTAGCAGGGGGGCGTAGAGGGGAATGTTTTTTCTTTGTGGCGCCCTACTCCGCTGCAGTCCAGTTCTCGTCGATCGTAATTCCGGCCTGCTCGCAGGAGTTGGCGACGTCGGAAACCGTGGCGCGCTGGATGTCACGGCGCCAGCGCTCATCGTCATAGGCCAGCCCGCGGTGCATCGTGCAGCGGTCGTCCCACATCACCAAATCGTGTTGCCGCCAGCGGTGGGTGTGAACGAACTGGCGCTGCGTCGCATGGGCGATCAGTTCATCGACGAGCTGATCCCCTTCGTCCCGGGGCATGCCCAGCACCCGGCCGACATGGGACGCGACGTACAAAGACTTGCGGCCTGACTCGGGGATCGTGCGCACCATGACCTGGGGTACCGGCGGCAGGGCCACATCTTCCTCCGGACTGAAATCGCTGAAGCCGACGCGGGCCCGGGAGGCCCGGTAGGAATGTTCGGCGACCAAACCGTCGAGGCGGGCTTTCATCTCGTCCGACAGCGCATCGTAGGCCGCACGCATGTCCGCAAACTCGGTCTGTCCGCCGATCGGCGCGATTTCGCGGCCGTAGAGCATCGAGATCTTCGCCGGCACGTGTTTGAACGTGCTGTCCGTATGCCAGAGACGGTTGGCGAGGCGCATAAGCCGGATACGGTTGTCCGTCTGCTTGATCTCCTCGTCGAGATCGAGGTTGGAAAGATCCTCGATCTCGGCCGGCGTGCGCGCCCTGTTTCCTTCACGGTAAACCGCGAGCTTGGTCTCGAGCGGGCCGAAGTTGGCGGCGAACGCCAGGTGCTGATCGTGGTTCAGGTGCTGGTCGGGAAACACTAGCACAGCGTAAGTCCAGAACGCCTCCTCGATCGCCGACAGATCAGCGGGGTCTAGCTGTTGTGACAGGTCGATATCGCCGACCTCCGCAAAGAAGTCCGAGGTCGAGGGAAAGACGGTGACGGTCACAGCCTACTCCGCAGCAACAGCGATCCCCTCGCGCTCGTAGGTATTCAACTCGTCGGACACGGTCGCGCGCCGCACGTCCCGCCGCCAGCGGACATCATCGAACGCCGTGCCCCGGTGCATGGTGCAGCGGTCATCCCACATGACGAGATCGTTCACCCGCCAGCGGTGCGTGTGCACAAACTGACGCTGCGTGGCATGGGCGATGAGTTCATCGATCAGCGCATCGCTCTCTGTTTCTGGCAGGCCCAATACGCGGCCCATGTGCGATGCGAGGTACAGGGTCCGGCGCCCCGATTCCGGGTGGGTGCGCACCATGACCTGAGGCACCGGCGGCAGATCGTCGTTCTCTTCGGCGCTGAGGTCCTCGAAGCCGATCCGGGCGCGCGAGTATCGGAACGCGTGCTCGGCAATCAGGCCTTCGAGCCGTTCCTTCAATTCGTCGGACAGAGAGTCATAGGCGGCACGAAGGTCGGCGAACTGCGTATGTCCGCCAATCGGCGGCACCTCCCTTGCGTAAAGCAGCGAGGCCCGCGCCGGCACCCGCTTGAACGAGCTGTCGGTATGCCACAGGCGATTGCCCAGTTGCATCTGGCGAACGCGATCGTCTTCCGGTCTGATTTGGTCGTCGACGTCGAGGTTGGAGAGGTCCTCGATCTGGCCCGGCGCCTGATCGCGGCTTTCCTCCCGGTAGACTGTGAGCTTGGTTTCGAGCGGTCCGAAGGTGGCGGCAAAGGCGAGATGCTGCTCGTGCGTCAAGTGCTGACCGGGAAACACCAGCACCGCGTATTTCGCGAACGCTTCCTTGATATCCACGAGGTCGCCGGGGTCGAGCGCCTGCGACAGATCGACGTCGCCGACCTCGGCGAAGAAATCGGGCGTGACCGAGAGAACAGTCGCGGACACCGGTTACTCCGCCGCGACCGATATTCCGAACTGCTCGCAGGTGTTGGCCACGTCCGAGACCGTGGCCCGGTGCATATCACGAGACCAGCGCTGGCCGTCGAAGTCCCGACCACGGTGGAGCGTGCACCTGTCATCCCACATCACCAGGTCATGCACCCGCCAGCGGTGGCTGTGGACGAACTGCCGCTGCGTCGCATGGGCGATCAGCTCCTCTGCCAAGGCCAAGCCCTCTTCATCCGGCATGCCGAACACACGGGTGATGTGTGAAGCCACGTAAAGTGACTTCCGCCCTGATTCAGGTCCCGTCCGCACCATGACCTGCGGCACGGGCGGCAGATTCTCCCTTTCCACATCCGTAAAATTGGTGAAACCCGCCTTGGCCCGGGATTTCAGATACCAGTGCTCCGCGACCAGCCCCTCCAGCCGGTTCTTCATTTCGCCGGACAAGGCGTCGTAGGCTGCCCGTGCGTCGGCGAATTCCGTGAGCCCCCCGACCGGCGGTATGGAGCGCGCGTAAAGCAGCGACGTGAGGGCCGGCACGTGCTTGAACGAGCTGTCGGTATGCCAGAGCTGGTTGGCCTTCTGCATCAGCCGGACGCGGCTGAGCTCCGGCAACGGTTTATCGTCTGCGCCGAGATTGGAGACATTGGCCAGTTCCAGGCGCATGCGCTGCGGATCGTCCTTGCGAAAGGCCGAGATCGACATCTCCAACGGTCCGAAATTCTTCGCAAATTCAAGGTGTTGGTCCTGGGTCAGCTGCTGATCGGGAAAAATCAGCACCGCGTACTTCCAGAACGCCTTCTTGATGTCCGCGAGGTCCGACGGATCAAGGGGCTGTGACAGGTCCACGTCCCCCACCTCGGCAACGAATTCCGATGTGACCGGGCAAACATTAATGGTCATCGACGGGCTACTCCTGATTTTGCGATACTCGTGACATTGCATCACGCGCCGGTGCGATATTCAACCACCGGCCACAGATCGGCCTCCGGAGATTGACCCATGAGTACCAGCACGAAGCCCTTCATTCCCAACGGAACGGCCTACGTCGACGGTGACTACGTGCCATTGTCGGAGGCCCGCCTGCCCCTCATGGACTGGGGGTTTCTCCATGGAGACGTCACCTACGACGTCATCCATGTCTGGAAGAACCGCTTTTTCCGGCTCGACGCCCACTTCGACCGATTCTTCCGCAACGTGGACCGACTGCATCTCGATGCCGATGTCGACCGGGACGGACTCGCCACCATCCTTGCCGAATGTGTTCACCGTTCGGACCTGGAAGACGCCTTCGTCGAGGTGATCTGTACCCGTGGCATGCCGTCGCAGCCGAGTCGCGACCCTCGGGATGCCGTCAATCAGCTGTACGCATTTGCCATGCCCTTCGGCTGGGTCGCCAATGAGGAACAACGGGAACGGGGACTCCGCCTCCGCATCGCGCAGTCGGTAACCCGGATTTCTCCAAGCGCGGTCGACCCCACCGTCAAGAATTTTCACTGGCTCGACATGATCATGGGCCTGTACGAAGCCTACGATCACGACGACGAGAATGTCGTGCTCTGCGATGAGGACGGCAACGTCACGGAGGGTCCCGGCTTCAACGTATTCGCGCTGATCGACGGACGCATGAAGACCCCGGACTCGGGCGTCCTCGAAGGGATCACCCGCAAGTCCACCATCGAGCTGTGTGAGATGATCCAGCTGCCGATCGACGTCACGACTGTGCCGGCAGAGCAGGTCAGGGCCGCCGACGAGGTCTTCATCACCTCGACTGCCGGCGGTATCGCACCGGTCACGGTGATCGACGGTTCTCCCGTGGCGGACGGCAAGGTCGGTGACGTGACCCAACGCCTCAATGAGCTCTACTGGGATAAGCACGACGACCCGGCCTGGAGTACGGCGGTCGCAGATCTGCTGCCGGGATCGGAACTCGCCAGCGCGTAGCCCCTCACCCTCGGTTGCTACGCTCTCTCTACCCTCTCCCTCAGGGAGAGGGCGGCGAGTGGCGAAGCCTCGAGCCGGGTGAGGGATCACTCAAGCAGACTTGCGCTTTTGCTCCTCCATGAGTGCTTCGAGGATTCCCTGGGGCTCGGACAGGGTCTCGCCCACCGGATCGGGGAACTTTTGGATCGAGTGGAACGGCATCGGCGTTTCCTTGTCGATGCCCCTGAGACGTTCCCGGAAGCGGTCGAAATTCGCCTGCCGCTCTTCATCGGTTACGCGCGGCACGGCCCAGGCGATATAGGGCTCCATCATCTCGAGGCCAACGTACTGCAGGGTCCCCACCGTCACGGGAAACAGCAGCTGATCGAGCGGCGCGAACATCGTGCCTTCCGCAAAACGCGCCTCGGGACCGCCGGTTGTCACCGAGATCATTCCCCGGCGCCCGCGCAGGCGACCGCTGTCGAAACGCTCACGCCGGTGGTAGGCCCAGCCGAAAGCGAGAACCCGGTCGAACCAGCCCTTGAGGATGCCGGGGATGCCGAACCACCACAGAGGGAACTGGAAGATCACGAGATCGCACCAGTAGAGCTTCTCCTGCTCGGCCGCGATATCGGCGGCAAACGTCCCGGTTTGCGCGGCGTGTTCCTGCTCGACCTGCATCTGGAAAACATCGCTGCCCACGGGATCGGTGACATCGTGGAATCCCGAGGCCGGATTGAACCCCATGCTGTGCAGATCCGAGACCCGCACCTCGTACCCGGATTCCCGTAGGGTTTCCTGGGCAATGCGAAACAGCTGACCGTTGTATGACGTAGGCTCGGGATGAGCGAGGACAATAAAGACCTTCACGGCGTTCGCTCCGGGGCAATTCAGAGGATGAGCGACATTAGGTAGGCATCTGCGGAGGGTCAACAGAAGCGGGAGCGGTCACGCGCGCGTGCTTTGACGGCTGCCCGTCCTTGCTGTAACTACCCGTCAGGCCGCGCCGTCCTTCCGGGGACGTGTTGCGCCCCACCGAGGAGAATCAATGGCTCAGCGCGAAGGCAGCGTCGAAACCCGATACGGTTGGATCGTGGTGTTCGGCTCGCTCGCCATACACACCATCGGACTGGGATCGCCGATCGTGCTGTGGGTCGCACTCAAGCCGATTGCCGCTGAATTCGACTGGCCCCGTTCGGTCCCGTCCCTCGCCTATTCGATGATGATGATCGGCGCCGGTGCCGGCGGCATCATGATGGGCTGGTGGATGGACAAAAAGGGCGTCTTTCAACCGGTGATTTTCGGCGCGGTGATGCTGGGGATCGGTGCCTTGGTGGCCAGCCAATCCGAGGGCCGATGGAGTCTCTACGTCGCGAACGGAATCTTGATCGGCCTCCTCGGCAAAGCCGCCATGATTACACCCCTGGTCGCGAATGTGACTCACTGGTTCGACCGGCGGCGGGGGTTGGCCGTATCCATCATTGCCTCTGGCCAAGGCCTGGCCGGCACTATATGGCCGCCGCTCTTTCGCCTCCTCAATGACGAGTACGGCTGGCGCGAGACTTACATGATCTTTGGCATCTTTGCGCTCTGCACCATGGTGCCCCTGGCTCTGCTGCTGCGGCCCAAGGCGCCCATCATACCACCCGGACGGGCTCGGGACGGTCATATGATGGATGGCCGTGTCCTGAATTTGCCGGCCAATGCGGTACAGGGCCTGTTGTGTCTCGCCACCATCGGGTGCTGCACGGCGATGGCGATCCCGATCGTCCACCTGGTCAGCCACGGGACGGATCTCGGGTTTGCGCGCGCCCGGGCTGCGGAATTGCTGACCGTCCTGTTCGCCGCCGCCTTCGTCTCGCGTATTCTCTACGGCATGCTGGCGGACCGCATCGGTGGTGTGCGGACCCTGCTCATCGGGTCGGCGTGTCAGGCCACCATGCTGCTCGCCTTCGCATACGTCACCAGCCTGCCGGCGCTCTATATCTCGGCCCTGTTGTTCGGACTAGGATTCGCCGGGATCATGCCCTGCTATCCCCTGATCATCCGGCTGCTGTTTCCGGCGAACCAGGCCGGTTGGCGCATCGCCACCTTCTACATGTTCGCCGCGCTCGGCATGGCCATCGGCGGATGGATGGGCGGCTACATCTTCGACCTCACGGGCAGCTACTCGAACGCCTTCCTGGCCGCCTTCGGTTTCACGGTGATGAACTTCACTACCATCGGATTCATCTACCTTCGCCAGACCCGCCTCGGCCTCAATCCCCTCCCCGCCTGATCGCGGGATCAATTAGCGTCAGAGGCTGTTTTACCGTTTGAGGTCAACGGGATATCGCCCTGGGCCTGCGCGATGTCGAACGCCGCGATGAAGTCGCTGAGCCGGCCTGCATTGATGGCGTCCCTGAGGCCAGACATGAGCTGCTGGTAGTAGGTGAGGTTGTGGGCCGTCAGCAGCATGTTCCCCAGAATCTCCTTCGCCTTGAAGAGGTGGTGAAGGTAGGCCCGGGTATAGGATTCGCAGGCGGCACAACCGCATTCTTCATCCAGGGGCCGCGGGTCTTTGGCATGCCGCGCATTCCGTAGATTGACGGTCCCGCGCCGGGTAAAGGCTTGGCCGGTGCGACCCGAACGCGTGGGCAGCACACAGTCGAACATGTCGATCCCGCGGGCCACGGCACCGACGATATCCTCGGGCTTGCCGACCCCCATCAGATAGCGGGGCCTGTCCGCAGGTAACGCGGGTACGGTCGCATCGACGATGCGGAACATCTCCTGCTGGCCCTCGCCGACTGCGAGGCCGCCGATGGCATAGCCGTCAAAGCCGATTTCCTGCAGGCTTTCCGCCGACTCTGCGCGTAACCCTTCGAACGTGCTGCCCTGGACGATGCCGAACAGCCCGTAGCCTTCCCTTGGCGTGAACGCGGCCCTGCAACGTGCCGCCCAGCGCATGGAAAGCTCCATCGATGAACGGGCCGTTGCCTCATCGACCGGATAGGGCGTGCATTCGTCGAGAACCATGGTGATATCGCTGCCGAGAAGCTGTTGAATTTCGACAGCGCGTTCCGGTGTCAAATCGTGCTCGGCGCCATCGATGTGCGAACGGAACGTCACACCCGACTCTTCGATGGTTCGAAGATCGGTCAACGACATCACCTGATAGCCCCCCGAATCCGTGAGGATCGGCCCGTGCCAGTTCATGAAGGCATGCAAACCGCCCAGAGCCGCCACTTCTTCCGCGCCCGGGCGGAGCATCAGGTGATAGGTATTTCCCAGAATAATGGCGGCGCCTGTCGCGGCGACCTCTTCCGGCTTCATCGCCTTGACCGTGCCTGCGGTGCCGACCGGCATGAAGGCCGGGGTCGGAACCGCCCCATGCGCGGTGGCCAACTCCCCGACCCGCGCCGCGCCGTCCCGGCCGGTGACCGTAAATCCCAATCCCGATGTCACGGAGC
>DEBC01000077.1:12955-19738 GCA_002348365.1 Alphaproteobacteria bacterium UBA2966
GGAGCCATCTCCGCACCCGACCCGACCCGGGTCAGCAGGCAGGCATCACCGTAGGAATAGAACCTGTAACCCGCGCCCTTCGCGTGCTCGTAGGCGGAAAACATTCGCTCACGCCCGGAAAAGGCGCACACCAGCATGAACAGTGTGGATCGCGGCAGGTGAAAGTTCGTGATCAGCACATCCGCAGCTTTGAAACGGTAGCCCGGCGTGATGAAGAGGTTCGTCTCCCCTGAGAAGGGCGAGATCACACCGTCTTCGTTTGCCGCAGATTCCAGCAACCGAAGACTGGTGGTTCCGAGCGCCACAATCCGCCCCCCTTCGGCCTTGTGCCGATTGATCGTCTCGGCGGCGTCGCCGGTGATTTCGCCCCACTCAGCCTCCATTTCGTGAGATTCGGTGTCGTCCGCGACAATGGGGCGAAACGTGCCGGCCCCGACATGAAGGGTGACATGAACGCGCGAAACAGTCTTCGGCTCCAGTCGCGACAAGAGATCGTCCGTTATGTGAAGTGATGCAGTCGGCGCTGCCACGGCACCCGGCTCGCTCGCGAAAACGGTCTGATAGTCCCGGGTATCCCGCGCATCTGCCTGGCGGCCGAGATACGGAGGGATCGGCATCCTTCCGTGCGTTTCGAGAACGCCGAGGAGATCGGCCCGGTTGAGGGGGAGACTCAACACGATTTCTCCGCCCTGACGACGTTCCAGAACCTCCGCCTCCGGCACGCCATCGAAGACCAGAATATCACCCTGCCGCAGGCGCTTAGCTGGCCGGGACAGAGCGGACCAGGTGCTGCCCGTGGCGTTCCCGGCCATTTGCTTCAGCAGCGTTACCTCAACGCGCGCCGTTCCCCGTTTGGCATTTCGAACGCCGGCCAGCCTGCCGGGAATGACCCGGGTGTCATTCAGCACCACCACATCTTCGGGTCGAAGCAGGTCGGGCAGATCGGAAAACCGGTGATCATCTAGGGTGTCCCCGACGGCCAGCAGCCGCGCGGCATCCCGCGGCTCCACCGGACGATCCGCTATCAGCGACTCAGGAAGATCGAAATCGAATAGATCAACGCGCATGGCACGAAGATGACACCCCGGATTCAGTTTGCCTACGGCTGAAAGCGAACACGTCCTAGGCAATAACCTCCCACCCCCTCGCTGGGGGAGGAAGTAAGCGCCAATTTAATTTCAGAGAGGAGCCGGCCTACTCGTCGACGTCCGCGGCAACCCGCATCGTTACGATCTTGTCGGGATCATCGACCATGCCGTTTCGGCCGCCACCCCGCTTGATCTTGTCAACATGTTCCATGCCTTCGGTCACCTGACCCCAGACCGTGTACTGTCCGTTCAGGTGGCTCGCACCCTCGAAAACGATGAAAAACTGGCTGTTGGCGCTGTTTGGATCGTTGGTCCGGGCCATGGATAGCGTTCCCCGTACGTGCGGCTCGTCAGAGAATTCGGCATCGAGGTCGGGTTTGTCCGAGCCACCCGTACCCGTACCCGTGGGATCTCCGGTCTGCGCCATGAAGCCCTCGATGACCCTGTGGAAAACCACGCCGTCATAGAACTCCTCCCGCGCCAGCTCCTTGATGCGGTTGACGTGATTGGGCGCAAGATCGGGCCGAAGTTCGATAACCACCCTGCCGTGTTCAAGCTCGAGGTAAATCGTGTTTTCGGGGTCGGCGGCCATGGCATTCTCCACTATCCAGACACATGCCACGATGGCCGAGAGAAACAGCCTAAGCAACATATGATCAGCTCATTTCGTTTTTAGGTTTGTAGGGTGACTACCCTTTCGGGAACTACGACGCATTGCCGCCCTCGGAACTGGCGCGGGCGACAAGCTGTTTCGCGACGTCGGGAGAGACAAAACTCGTCACGTCTCCCCCCAGGCGAGCGATCTCCTTCACGAGACTCGAAGCGATGAACTGGTGGTTCTCCGACGCCATCAGAAAGACAATCTCGATCCGATCGTTAAGCCGGGCATTCATGCCCACCATCTGAAATTCAAAGTCGAAGTCCGAAACCGCCCTCAGGCCTCGAATAATGATGTTAGCGTCAACTTCCTCGGCGAAATGCATCAGCAGGTTGTCAAATGCCCGAACCTCGAAGGTTGCCCCGTTGAGGTTGTCCAGACGTCCGACCTCCTCCTCGATCATTTTGATGCGCTCATCGAGGCTGAACATCGGTTGCTTCCCCGGATTGCCGGCCACACCGATGACCAGATGATCGACCAATCGCGTCGCCCGCCCGATGAGATCGAGATGGCCGTTCGTGATGGGATCGAAGGTTCCTGGGTAAACGCCTGTACGAGTCGTGACCAAAGAGCTATTCCTGTTCGTCTACATCTTCGCTCGGTTCGGCGTCGGACAGTTCATCAGGAGCATCCTCGGGCTCATCGAGTTGTTCCGATTCGGCGTCGGTCTCGAGTCCGGCGTCCACGTCAGAGTCCCCATTAATGGCGCTTTCCTCGAGGCGGGAGACCGAAACGACGCGTTCGTCTTCGGCCGTGTCAAACAAGGTTACACCCTGAGTATTTCGGCCCGCAATGCGGATATCGCTGATCGGCATGCGAATGATCTGGCCCCCATCGGTGACCAGCATGATCTGATCGTCTTCGCCGATCGGTCCGGAGGCAACGAGCCCCCCGTTGCGCTCTGACGTCACGATGTTGACGATCCCTTTCCCGCCTCGTCGGGTGGTCCGGTATTCATAGGCAGACGAGCGCTTTCCATAGCCGTTCTCGGTCACCGACAGGATGAATTCCTCAAGCCCCTCGAGTTCGGCAAACCGCTCTTCCGAAAGCGACACCTCTTCCGTCCCGTTTTCGTCATCCGGCTCGGGCGCCGTCTCGGTTTCTGCTTCGGGGTCAGCCTCTTCGCCCCGCCTCATTGCATTGGCCTGCCGCACATAGGCGCGGGCTTCCGGTGGTGGGCACTCAACGTGCTGAAGTATCGACATGCCGATGACGTCGTCGCCGTCCTCGAGCCGGATTCCACGAACCCCGGTGGAGTCGCGCCCCTTGAATACGCGAACCTCAGTCACCGGGAAGCGGATGCATTTCCCCTGGCGGGCCGTGAGGAGGACATCTTCTTCCTCCTGACAGAGCTGGACGCCGATGATGTGATCGCCTTCATCCAGCTTCATCGCGATCTTGCCGTTCGACTTGACGATGGCGAAATCCGACAGTGCATTGCGCCGCACGTTGCCGCCGGCCGTCGCGAACATGACGTGAAAATCGCCCCATGTGTCTTCGTCCTCGGGCAGCGGCATCAATGTCTGGATGACCTCGCCCTCGGCCAGCGGCAGGAGGTTCTGCATGGGCTTGCCGCGCGCATTGGGAGCAGCCAGCGGCATGCGATAGGTCTTCATCTTGTAAACGCGGCCGTGACTCGAGAAGAACAGCACCGGCGTGTGGGTATTCACGACGAACACCTTGGCAACAAAGTCTTCATCGCGGGTCGACATGCCCGTGCGGCCCTTGCCGCCGCGCCGTTGCGGACGATACGTCGAGAGCCGCACGCGCTTGATGTAGCCGGCGTGCGACACGGTAACGACCATGTCTTCACGCTGGATCAGGTCCTCGTCATCCTGGCTTTCGAAATTACCTTCGAGGATTTCCGTGCGCCGGGGCGTGGCGAACTTCTCCCGCATTTCGGTGAGCTCTTCGCGCAGAATTCCGAGAAGTCGGGGTCGACTGCGCAGAATGTCCAGGAAATCCTTGATCTGTTCAGCAATTTCCTTGAGTTCGTCGCCGATCTTGTCGCGCTCGAGAGCCGTCAGTCTTTGCAACCGAAGATCGAGGATCGCGCGGGCCTGAACTTCGGAGAGACGATACGTGCTATCCTCGGCAACGACGCGGCCTGGCTCATCGATGAGCGCGATGAGCGGTTCGACGTCACCGACTGGCCATGCCCGTTCCATGAGACTCGTGCGAGCGATGGCCGGGTCCGCCGCTCCCCGGATGATGGCGATAACCTCGTCGATGTTGGCGACCGCAATGGCCAGACCAACCAGCACCTGCGCGCGTTCCCGCGCCTTGCCAAGGTCGTACCGGGTGCGCCGCGTGATCACCTCTTCCCGGAAGTCGGTAAAGGCGACGACGAGATCCTTGAGGCTGTGAAGCAGCGGCTTGCCACCGTTCAGCGCCAGCATGTTCATGCCGAAATTGGTTTGCAGCTGCGTGTAACGGTAGAGCTGATTCAGCACGATTTCGACCATGGCATCGCGCTTGATTTCGATCACCACACGAACGCCCTGCCGGTCCGATTCATCTCGAAGATCCGAGATCCCCTCGATCCGCTTGTCCCGGGCCAGTTCGGCGATGTGCTCGACGAGTCGTGCCTTGTTCACCTGATAGGGGACTTCGGTGACGATGATCGCCTCGCGATCCTTGGCGACCTCTTCGATGGTGTGCTTGGCGCGCATGGTCACCGATCCACGGCCCGTGTGGTACGCCTGGCGCGCACCGCTGTTGCCCAGGATCAAAGCACCAGTGGGGAAATCCGGCGCCGGTACGTAAGCCATCAAATCATCAACCGAGATGCCCGTATCGTCCAGATAAGCAAAGCAGGCGTCGATGACCTCACCCAGATTGTGAGGCGGGATATTAGTCGCCATCCCGACAGCGATACCGCCGGCCCCGTTGACCATGAGATTCGGGAACCTGGCGGGCAGAACTGCCGGTTCCTCGGTCGTATCGTCGTAGTTGGCGATAAAATCGACCGTATCCTTGTCGATGTCGTGAAGCAGGGCTTCGGCAGATTCGGCCATGCGAATTTCGGTGTAACGCATGGCGGCCGGTGGATCCCCGTCCATGGATCCGAAATTGCCCTGGCCGTCGAGCAACGGCAGACGCATGGCAAAGTGTTGCGCCATGCGGACCATCGCATCGTAAATCGCCTGGTCACCATGCGGATGATACTTACCCATGACATCGCCCACGATGCGGGCGGATTTTCTGTAGGCCTTGTCGTGGGTGTAGCCCTGTTCGTGCATGCCAAAGAGGATGCGCCGGTGAACCGGCTTCAGCCCGTCACGAACGTCGGGGAGCGCGCGCGAGACGATGACGCTCATGGCGTAATCGAGATACGAGCGCCGCATCTCCTCTTCGATGGTTACCGGAGCAACGTCGGATGTGGGCGGTTCGGGAGGTGGAATTTCGGTGTCAGTCACACGTGTTCGGGTGCGCCGGTATGGCGCTCAGGGGATGAAGTCGCTCGCAACAGCAAAAACGCGACATATAGGGTAACGCTACCCCCCGAATGTACCAGTTATTGTGGTTCGCGGCAAACTTTGCGAGCCAAGATTCGGGCGAATCCCGGGCCGCGAAATTGCCTGAACTTGCCCCTCGGCAATCTTCCCGGTACACCAGCCATCACGCCCGGTCATCCGGGGATAGAAAGGTGCCGAATGCGCCGCGGAACTTCTTCATCTCAGAGCGGTCGATAAGGGTAACAGCATGAACACGACGAGTGGTGGCTCCATATTCCTGAGTGTCTTAAAGGACGAAGGTGTTACCCATCTTTTCGGGAATCCCGGAACGACCGAGCTTCCGGTGATGCATGCGCTCACCGAGCACCCCGATCTAAACTACGTCCTGGGCCTTCAGGAATCGGTGGTGGTCGCGATGGCGGACGGCTTTGCCCGAGCATCCGGACAACTGGCAGCCTGCAATGTCCATGTCGCCCCGGGATTGGGAAACGCCATGGGGTCGATCTTCAATGCAAACTGGAGCGGCTCGCCGATCATCGTCAGCGCCGGCCAGCAGGAGCAGGGCCACGGTCTCATGGAACCGATGCTCTATGGCGAACTGGTGCCGATGGCCGCCCCTTGCGTCAAATGGGCGTTTGAGGTCACCCGCGCCGAGGATCTGCCCCGGGTGATTCGACGAGCCGCCAAGATCGCCCTGACTCCGCCCATGGGCCCTGTATTCCTGTCCCTTCCCGGCGATGTCCTGAATGCCCAGGTCGCCGTTGAGATTGGCCAGCGCACGCGTGTCGAAACCGGCGCAGTACCTTCACAGGACACACTTGCGGCACTCGCTGATCGTTTGATGACGGCAGAGCGCCCCTTGCTGGTGGCGGGCCAGGAAGTGGCGAGTGCGGATGCCCTAGAGGACGCCGCCCGTCTGGCCGAGCTATTGGGCGCAGCGGCAATGCAGCAGTCAGTACCATCGGGCGCGCATTATCTTTCCGAACACCCAACCTACGTCGGTGGCCTGACTCGCGTGCAAAAACAGGTCCGTGAGGTCCTTTCCAACTACGATGTGGTGGTCGCACTTGGCGGCGATGTCTTCAGGATGTCGGTCTATGCCCCCGTGGAGGCCGTGCCCGAAGGCACGCGACTCATCCATATCGGTCAACACGATCGGGAAATGGGCAAGAATTATCCCGCTGAAATGGCCGTCCGCGCGGATATCAAAGCGACTCTCGGGGCATTGCTCGCATACATCGAGAAGAACCGGAGCGACTCCCAGGCCGCTGCCGCTGACGAGCGCCTCAGGGAAATCGAATCCCGAAACTGGAGCGCCAACAGGGCGCGGATCTCCGAGACGATCCTCTCCCGGGAAGCGGGGACGGCACTCGACCCCGAACGAGTCATGCTGGAGATCACGGATTCCCTGCCGGCGGATGCCATCGTCGTGGATGAAGGGCTGATCAGTTCGCGACAGCTTCCCAATCTGCTCGCATACCGCGGCCGCAACGATTTCTTCGCACTGGATAGTGGCGGGATCGGCTTTGCCATCGCCGGCGCTGTCGGCATATCTCTTGCCCATCCGACACGCCCCGTC
>DEBC01000077.1:20138-27633 GCA_002348365.1 Alphaproteobacteria bacterium UBA2966
ATCACCTACGTAATCTGTAACAACGCGAGTTATCGCATTCTCAAGGAGCGCCTTCTGGCCTTCCACGGCAACGACAACTTTGTCGGGATGGACATGCGCGACCCGGCCATCGACTTCACTGGCATGGCACGGTCATTAGGCGTGTGGGCGCAAACGGTGGAGACCATCGAGGAGTTCTCCGAGATGCTCCGTGCATCCTATGACCGTGAGGGCCCGAAGCTGATTGACGTCAAGGTCGCCGACGGATTCTAGGCGCCTCCGCTGTCGTTCTAAAAAGGAATCTCGTCGTCGATGTCTGCACCCGCAACCGGGTCTCGGGACGGTGCTGGTTCGTCCATGGGTGAACCGTAATCAGGCTCACCAAAGTCGCCGCCCCCGCCCATTTCCCCTCGAGAATCGAGCATCGTCAATTCACCGCGGTAGGGCCTCAGGGCGATTTCTGTCGTATATCTCTCCTGGCCGTCCTGGCCGGTCCATTTCCGCGTTTGAAGCTGGCCCTCGACGTATACCTTGGAACCCTTGCGGAGATACTGCTTGGCCACGTCACCGAGGTTCTGATTGAAGATCACCACGCGATGCCATTCGGTACGCTCACGACGTTCACCTGACTGGCGGTCCCGCCAGGTTTCATTGGTCGCCACCGACAAGTGGACGATTTGATCACCCGACTGTGTGTTCCGCACCTCTGGATCACGCCCCAGATTGCCGATGAGTTGAACCTTATTCAGGCTCCCTGCCATATTCGTCTCTCCCAAAATTCCAAGTTAGCAACCCAGGCGACCGGCGAACGCACTATACGCGTTTGCCGACCGACATGGCCACTCGACAAATGGTTGTCGAGAACAGATTTGCCACCGTCCCCGGATATGGAAGGGTCAGGGAGAAACTATTCGCTGGTGGATAGGCATTTCGGCCGATCAGGCGACTGCGGCACCCGCGATAATCAATGCGATGAGACCGGTCAACCAGATGCCACCGCCAACAATCCAAGTGGAAATGAACTTGCGCGTTCCCATTGTGGTCTCCTGAATGTCACTGCTGGGTCTCTATGACCCGCTCCTCCGGAGATAGTTTTGTCGGGAATGTTTTGCCAATCACCGTAGCTCACGTGTCTGTGAGTGCCTCACAAAACTTTTGAGTGTCAGGCGGTCGATTGGTGAGCCGACATCGGCATAAATTAACCTTTCGCGCAATAAAATTTCAAAAATGGCGGTAGAACGAAAAATTCGCAAAATATCGAAGGTGTGACACGCATCACTTGGTAAGCCGACAAGTGGTCCCCACATGGCAGCTATCGGACGGAAAGTAAGTGATCACACCCAAATCACGCGGGACCAAGAAGATGCGAAAACGGCCAACCTCTCGGGCAAGACCAGTATCGGTATTCAGCAACCAGATGATCAAGAGTGCCGCTGTCTTAAGCGCCGCACTTTGGACAGTGTCGCTGATCGCACTCTACGTGTTTTAGTCGATCAGTTTTGCCTTACGACTGACGTGGAGCCAGTATTCGGGCTCCAACACCGCATAGAGGTATGAATCGCGCCAGTTACCCCGCACGTTCTTATTATGACGCAACTCCCCTTCCCGCCGCATTCCAACCCGCTCCATCAGGCGCCATGATGCGGAATTCTCAATGTCTGCAGTCGCCCAAATCCGGTGTAGACCGAGATTGTTGAAGCCATAGTCCATTAGTTTGTGCACGGCTTCGGTCATGAGGCCACAACCCTGATATTCGGTATCCAGAGCAAACCCCAATGCACCTGATCCGTGTTCGGCGTCGACGCCTCCCAGTCGAATGGTACCGACAATGTGCCCCACATCTTTGAATTCAACCGCAAATTCGCACTTTTCAGGGCGGCCACTCGCCTGTCGGGACAGTTTCGACTCCAGGAACACTGCTACGGTTTCGGGCGTTTGTTTGGGAATAAACAGGTACCGGTAAAACTCGGGCCGCACAGCGTAGCGTTGCATATGCGGCAAATCGTCCCGACGGAACGGCCGCAAGATCAGACGCTTGGTTTCGAGTAAGAGGTTCATCGCGCCAAGAATACCTGAAGGCCCACATTCCGGCGCTCCAGAGAGGGATGGACGACTAAAGATTTGCAATCCCGACCTGACGCGTCGATCATCTGAACCATGAATGAAGAACTCGATTTCATCATCCCCGAGGCGACGCCCGCTGACATTGAGGTACTCGTCGAGTTTCGCTGTCAACTTCAGGACTTCATAACAGAACTCAACCCCAACCTTTTCGGGCTAACCGCAGGATGGGAAGAAAAGAAGCGCGACCAATACACTGGGATAATTGACGATCCCAAAAAACACCTGATTTTGGCATGCTCGGGCGCCGGTATTCCGATCGGCATGGGCCTCGCGTCGATTGTCGGACACCCAGACTTTGTGCCGCCTCAGTTCGGATACGTTGACGACCTGTGGGTCGCACCCGAGTTCCGGCGATCGGGAGTGGGTGGACGGATTGTTGAGTCGCTCCTCAAGTTTTTTGAGGACCAGGGCATCGATCACATCACACTCAACTACGTCGTCGGGAACCCCGAGGCCGAGCGTTTCTGGAAAAAGCTGGGGTTCAACCCCGTCGTCGTGGCAGCGAACAGATCACCAAAGACATGAGCCCCATAGGCGTCAATTGACGCGTGGATCGATCGGCACGCGATCCTTCAGGCCCGATAAGCCCTCGAAAACTGCTGCCGCCGACAACAATGCGGCCTCCTGTCCCATGGGTGCGACCAATTGCAGACCCACCGGGCGATCGTCAGTGGTGAACCCGGTCGGGACAGACATTGAGGGACAGGCCGTCAGCGTAATGGCAAAAGCCATGACCAGCCAACCGAAGTAGTGCCCGAACTTCACGCCGTCCACTTCCTCGAGATACCGGGTGCGATGATCGAAGGGCGGTGCCACGACGGCGGGGCAGAGCAACAGATCATACGTTTCGAAGAATTCAGCCGCGCGGTGGTACAAATCGCCCCGGGCCCGTTCAGCCCAGGCGATCCGTTCTGCGTCGAGCTTCAATCCCTGCTCGATGTTCCAGACGAGATCCGGTTTGAACTTGTCCCGGTGTTGTTCGAGAAAATGCGCGCGATCAGACGAGAAGTACATGGCGCGAATGACCTCGAAGATCTCCACGACATCGTGAAAATCGATGCATGCCTCTTCCACAACAACGCCCGCGTCAGCGAATCGCTGCGCCCCTTCGGCGCACAGGCGTCGTACCTCGGGATCAACCGGACCGAGGCCGAGGTCAGGACTGAAGGCAACGCGTTTCGGCGGAACCGGAGAGGCCGTGGACTCGCGATAGGGAATGGCAGGTGCCGGGCGCGTCAAGGGGTCTCGCGGGTCGAGCCCGGACATGGCATCGAGCATGAGCGCCACATCCGCTACGTTGCGCGCCATCGGACCGTTCACGGCCAGCGTATTGAACGGCAGCCGGAGGGGGCCGTGCGGCACGACACCGGGGCCCGGGCGAATTCCCGTGGTCGAGGTGAAGCTTCCCGGGTTGCGTATCGAACCGCCATGGTCACTACCCGTCGCCAGCCAGACCTGACCCGCCGCCAGAGCCGCGGCGGAGCCTCCCGAAGACCCTCCGGGGGTCAGCGACGTGTTCCATGGATTTGTCGTGGTGCCAAACACCTCGTTGAACGTCTGCGACCCCGCACCGAATTCCGGCGTGTTGGACTTGGCGACCACCAGCGCACCATTGGCTTCGAGCATCTCGACCATGAAATCCGAACGCGTCGGGATATTGTTGGCAAAGGCCATCGAACCGTAGGTGGTACGCACACCGGCCACATCGCTCAGGTCCTTCACGGCAATCGGCAGACCATGAAGATATCCCGGTCGATCCGCGGCATCATGTCCTTTGGAGAGCTGCTGAGCGCGCTCACGGGCGCGATCGAAACAGAGCGTTGGCAACGCGTTCAGGACGCCGTCCGTCTTGGCGATCCGGGCTTCGGAGGCATCCAGCAGCTCAAAAGGGGTTAGTTCGCCTGCGGCAAGCCTTCTGACGGCTTCGCAAGCAGATAGTCGGAAGAGTTCTTCTGTGCTCATGATGGCCGACACTGTAGGTATCGGCGTGGCAGGTGTCGATTCAGCGATTCCTTACCGAAAAGGCCAATCATGTCAGGAACGTTGCCTATTGTTGCGATTCGGAGTCGCATCCCGCCGCCGCCATCCCATATGATGCGCATGACCGATCCGACGTTCCCTCGTTCATGCAAAAACTGATCAGCATTCGCGGCGCCCGGGAGCACAATCTTCAGGGCGTCGACCTGGATATTCCACGTGACCAGCTCGTGGTCATCACAGGTCTGTCCGGATCCGGCAAATCATCTCTTGCCTTCGACACAATCTATGCCGAAGGACAGCGGCGCTACGTGGAGAGTCTGTCCGCCTACGCGCGCCAATTTCTGGAGCTGATGCAGAAGCCGGATGTCGAACTCATCGAGGGTCTCTCGCCGGCGATCTCGATCGAGCAGAAGACGACATCGCGCAACCCGAGATCCACGGTTGGCACCGTCACCGAGGTGTACGACTACCTGCGCCTGCTCTACGCGAGGGTCGGTATCCCCTACTCCACGGCAACCGGACTCCCTATTGAGAGTCAGACGGTCAGCCAGATGGTGGATCGAGTCCTCGAAATGCCGGAGGACTCGCGTCTCTACATCCTGGCGCCCATCGCGCGCGGCCGTAAGGGCGAATACCGGCGCGAGTTCGCCGACCTGCTGAAGCGTGGTTTCCAGCGGGTCAAGGTTGATGGCGAGCACTATGAGATCGAGGAAGTACCCGCCCTCAAGAAAAATCTGAAGCACGACATCGAAGTCGTCGTGGATCGCGTTGTTCTGCGTGATGGTCTGGGCAACCGCCTGGCCGACAGTATCGAGACGGCGCTTGGTGTGGGTGATGGCATCGTTGTCGTCGAAAACGCCGATGATGGCGAAAGAACACTGTTTTCCGCGAAATTTGCTTGCCCCGTCTCGGGGTTCACGATCGAAGAGATCGAGCCGAGGCTGTTCTCGTTCAACAATCCCTTCGGCGCCTGCCCCACCTGCGACGGTCTGGGCACGAGAATGTATTTCGATGCCGAGCTCGTCGTTCCTGACGACCGTCTGTCCTTGTCGGAGGGGGCAATAGCGCCGTGGTCGCGAGCCTCCTCTCCCTACTACGACCAGGCGTTGGAAAGCCTGGCACGCCACTTCAAGGTAAGCATGCGAGAGCCGTTCAACGATCTCCCGCAAAACGTACGCGACGCCATTTTGACGGGTACCGGGGACGAACCGGTCACCATGAACTACAACGATGGTGAGCGTGCGTACTCAACGACCAAACCGTTCGAAGGAGTAATTCCCAATCTCGATCGCCGATGGCGCGAGACGGACTCGTCCTGGCTTCGCGAGGAACTCGGCAAGTACCAGAGCACTGCATCCTGCGAAACCTGTGGCGGCCAGCGCCTCAAGCCCGAAGCTCTCGCCGTAAAAATCAATGGCCGACACATCAGTGATGTTACGGAATTGTCCGTAGCGTCCGCAGCTGACTGGTTCACGGAACTGCCCGATCACCTCACGGAGAAGCAGAGGGAGATTGCGGACCGAATCCTGAAGGAGATCAACGAACGCCTCGGATTCCTGGTGAAGGTAGGCCTCGAGTATCTGACCCTCAACCGTTCGTCAGGCACGCTCTCAGGCGGCGAGAGTCAGCGGATTCGGCTTGCATCACAGATCGGGTCAGGTTTGACCGGTGTGCTTTATGTCCTCGACGAACCATCAATCGGCCTTCATCAACGGGACAACGCGCGCCTGCTCGAGACACTCAAACGCCTCAGAGACCTCGGAAACACGGTGCTTGTGGTCGAACACGACGAGGAAGCGATCACCAGTGCGGACTACGTTGTCGATATGGGACCCGGGGCGGGTGTCCATGGAGGCCAGGTCGTCGCTCACGGGGCGCCTGATCACATCATGCAATCAAGCGAAAGCCTGACCGGCCAGTACCTGACGGGGCACCGCCAGATCATGCTGCCACCGGAAAGGCGTGCGGCCCACAAGGGCCGGACAGTGACGGTCGTTGGCGCACAGGAAAACAACCTCAAGAACGTGTCTGCCGAAATCCCTCTGGGCACGTTCACCTGTGTCACCGGGGTCTCGGGCAGCGGCAAGTCCACGTTGATCATCGAAACGCTCTATAAGGCGATCGCGCGGCGCGTCCAGGGCAGCCGCGTCGTCCCGGGCAGTCACGAAGACATCGAAGGCCTCGAGTACATCGACAAAATCATCGATATCGATCAGTCACCCATCGGCCGCACGCCGCGCTCCAATCCCGCCACGTACACCGGGGCCTTCACGCCCATACGCGACTGGTTTGCTGGACTTCCTGAAGCGGTCGCCCGCGGCTACAAGCCCGGACGCTTCTCATTCAACGTCAAAGGCGGACGCTGCGAGGCCTGTCAGGGAGACGGTTTGATCAAGATTGAGATGCACTTTCTGCCAGATGTCTACGTGGAATGCGATGTCTGCAAGGGCCGAAGGTACAATCGAGAGACCCTTGAAATAATGTTTAAAGACAAATCAATATCTGATGTTCTTGACATGACAGTAGAAGAATCGGTCGACTTCTTCTCCGCGGTGCCCTCGATCCGGGACAAGTTGACGACCCTGCACGATGTCGGCCTCGGCTACATTCACCTGGGTCAGGCCGCAACGACCCTCTCCGGCGGAGAGGCGCAGCGTGTCAAACTGGCCAAGGAGTTGTCGCGCCGTGCCACCGGCCGCACGATCTACATTCTCGACGAACCAACCACCGGTCTTCATTTTGAGGACGTCCGAAAGCTCCTCGAGGTGCTTCATGCCCTGGTCGAAACGGGCAATACGGTGGTTGTCATCGAACACAACCTCGAAGTCATCAAGACCGCGGACTGGATTCTCGATCTGGGGCCGGAAGGGGGAGACGGCGGCGGTAAACTAATTGCCGCAGGCACACCAGAAGATGTGGCCAAAGTCGGCGCGAGCTACACTGGCGGCTACCTCAAGCAGTACCTCGCCCGCTCCAGCCGCACTCGCAGGACTGCAACGGCCCCGAAACGCAAGTCTGGAAATGGCCGGAAGCGCAAGTCCCAGAACTCGAGTGATTCCGCACCTCGCAGGAAGCGGGCTTAACTGCCGATCTCAATAGCATCCCACACTGCGTCACGAATCGGCGTAATCAGCTTGTCGTGCTGATGGCCCAGGCACTGGCGGGTGAATAATCCCTGAAATTCTGTCGCTTCACTCGCCTGATTCAGGTCGCAGCGATCAAAAATATCTTTCATCCTGCTTCGAATACCGGGTTCCGCCTCCATCGCTGGCAAGGCCTCAAATAACTCACTGCGGACATCGATATCAGGTTGCTGGCGCCGACTGTACGGGGTGGGAAGCATTCCGATCGTCCGATTGATCAGAGAGGCTACTGCGACACTTTCGCTGCTGGACTACAAAATGACATCTGC
>DEBC01000031.1:0-20112 GCA_002348365.1 Alphaproteobacteria bacterium UBA2966
TGAAACGTCTGGTGAAGACGACTTTGAAGACGAGGATGAGGAAGACTTCGAGGACGAGGAGGCAGAAGACTTCGACGAAGACGAAGATGTTGCCGAATCGGAAGAAGATGCTGTCGATTCAGCCGATGCCACCGACGATTCGTCTGAGACGGCTTCGGAAGCGGATGAAGTCTCCGAGGCCGCACCAGCACAACCCCCGCTTCCGGAGGAACAGGACATTGCGCTGGCGCCTGCACCACAGGAGGACCTGGTTGCCGAAGGACCGGAAGGACCGCTGCCGGTTATCGCGCCGGATGGCCGCATGGCCTGGGAGGTATACGCCCAGCCCTTCGAGATCAACGATCCCAAGATTCCCAAGGTCGCCGTTGTCATCGCCGGCCTGGGGCTGAGTCAGGCCGCCACCGAGGCTGCGATCCAGCAACTCCCCGGCGCTGTAACCCTGGCTTTCGCTCCCTATGCCCGCAACCTGGAAGGCTGGATCGCGCAAGCGCGGGCGGCCGGCCATGAGGTGCTTCTCGAATTGCCGATGGAACCCTTTGACTATCCGAACAATGATCCTGGCCCGCACACGCTTCTGACCACGCTCGAGTCGGATGAAAATCTCACACGCTTGGACTGGCTGCTCAGCCGGTTCACCGGCTACGTCGGGGTGACCAATTTCATGGGTGCGAAGTTCACGGCATCCACGAACTCCCTGGAGCCGGTCCTCGCCGAGCTCAACGATCGGGGGTTGCTTTACCTGGACAGCAAAGCATCGCGAAACAGCGTGGCAGGCGACATCGCCGAGGAACTCGAGATGCCCAGCGTCGTGAGCAATCGGTTCATCGACCGCACCGCCTCCCGTGTCGCCATCGACGCCCGCCTGTTCGAGTTGGAGCGGATTGCCAAATCATCCGGCAGTGCAGTGGGTATCGGTTTTCCGTTCCCCGTAACGATTGAGCGCGTCTCCGAATGGGCGCGCGCACTGCGTCAAAAGAGGTATGCATTGGCGCCGCTGTCCGCCATGGTGAACGACAAGGTCGTCGAGTGAGCAGCACGCCGGTTGATGGCCCTACCTACCGTCCCTGCGTCGGAATAATGCTGGTAAACGCTGAGGGACGGGTGCTGGTCGCCAATCGGAGCGACACGAAATCCGCCGCATGGCAGATGCCGCAAGGTGGCATCGACGCCGGCGAAACCCCGAGGGATGCGGCGTTCCGGGAATTGGCGGAAGAAGTCGGGACCGACAAGGCCAGGATCATTGCCGAGAGCCGGGACTGGCTCAGCTACGACCTCCCGGCAGAACTTCAAGGCGGCGCCTGGAAGGGCCGCTACAAGGGACAGCGCCAGAAATGGTTCCTGTTCGAATTCATGGGCACTGACGAGGACATTGATCTCGACGCGCATAACCGCGAGTTCGATGAATGGAAATGGGTCGACCCCGAAGAGCTCCCCGCGCTGATCGTCGACTTTAAGCGTGCCCTGTACGAAGATGTGCTCGAAGAGTTTTCAGAACCGCTGACGCGACTGCGCGGCGAATAGAACGAACAGAACCAGCTGTTTCTCCATTCCGTGTGCCTGGGACTGTGCCAGGCACACATCTTTGACGTGCTCAGTTCACAGCTTTCAGCATCTCGGACACCAGGGCGATTTTGGCCTGCGCTTTATGTGCCGCCTCGTCGGTTTCGGCGTCTTCAAGATCCTCTTCGGCATCTTTCAGCCGCTGTTCGAGATCGCCCCGATCCATCTCGGCGACGGGGATGGCCTCTTCCGCGAGGACCGTGAGCCCCTGCGCCATCACTTCCGCAAAACCACCGGTGATGAAAATTCGCTCGGTCTCTTTGCCTTCATCATGGACTTCGATCACACCGGGCCGGACCGAAGAGATAACCGGCGCATGGCCCGCCAACACGCCGAAATCACCCTCGCTTCCCGGCACCACAACCATATCCGCCTCGGCGGACACGAGGAGTCGTTCCGGAGAAACCAATTCGAGTGCGAGCTTGTCAGCCATAAATGCGAACTCCGAGCGCTACGCGGCTTCGGCCGCCATCTCCTTGGCCTTCTCGACAACGTCATCAATCGTGCCGACCATGTAGAACGCTGCTTCGGGCAGGTCGTCATGTTTGCCGGCGACGATTTCCTGGAATCCTCTGATCGTCTCCTCCAGCGGTACGAAGACACCGGCATGTCCGGTGAAGACCTCTGCGACGTGGAACGGCTGGCTGAGGAAACGCTGCAGCTTGCGTGCCCGCGACACAGTCAGCTTGTCGTCCTCGGAGAGCTCGTCCATGCCGAGGATCGCGATGATGTCCTGGAGCGATTTATAGGTTTGCAGGACACGCTGAACCTCGCGCGCCACTTCGTAGTGTTCGTCACCGATAATCCGCGGATCGAGCATGCGCGATGTCGAGTCCAGAGGATCCACAGCCGGGTAAATCCCGAGCTCTGCGATCTGGCGATTGAGAACCGTCGTCGCATCGAGGTGCGAGAATGCCGTCGCGGGCGCCGGATCGGTCAGATCATCCGCCGGCACGTAGATCGCCTGTACCGACGTGATAGACCCTTTGTTCGTCGAGGTAATGCGTTCCTGCAGCTGGCCCATATCAGTTCCCAGGGTGGGCTGATAGCCGACCGCCGAAGGAATGCGTCCCAACAACGCGGACACTTCCGATCCCGCCTGCGTAAAGCGGAAGATGTTGTCGATAAAGAGGAGCACATCCTGCCCCTCCTCGTCACGGAAGTATTCGGCGAGCGTCAAGCCTGTCAGCCCCACTCGGGCGCGGGCGCCGGGCGGCTCGTTCATCTGCCCGTACACCAGCGCGGCCTTGGAACCTTCTCCACCCGGATTGATCACGCCTGATTCGAGCATCTCGTGATAGAGATCGTTGCCTTCACGGGTCCGCTCTCCAACGCCGGCGAACACGGAGAAACCACCGTGAGCCTTGGCGATGTTGTTGATCAACTCCATGATGATCACGGTCTTGCCGACACCGGCACCGCCAAACAATCCGACCTTGCCACCTTTCGGATAGGGCTCCAGCAGATCGACCACCTTGATGCCGGTGACCAGAATTTCCGCCTCCGTCGACTGATCGACGAACTCCGGCGACGGTCGGTGAATGGGATAGCGCATCTTGGCGTCGACCGGCCCGCGCTCATCGATGGGCTCGCCCACAACGTTGAGAATGCGCCCCAACGTCTCGGGACCCACGGGTACGCTGATCGCGTCACCCGTATCCAGGACCTCCTGGCCGCGCACCAATCCCTCCGTCGAATCCATGGCAATTGTCCGCACGGTCGATTCACCCAAATGCTGGGCCACCTCGAGCACCAGTGTGTGGTCCTGGTTCTGGGTGTGCAGAGAATTGAGGATGGGCGGTAGATGGCCTTCGTCGAACTGCACGTCCACGACGGCGCCGATCACCTGAGAAATCCGTCCGACAATATTTGTCTGCTGGGTCATTAGGTCGCTCCCAATCTTCCGTATGAGTACGAGGCCTGCCTGTTCACTTACAAGGCCTCCGCACCCGAGATAATTTCAATCAATTCCTTGGTAATGATCGCTTGCCGCGTGCGGTTGTAGACCAGTGTCAACTTATTGATCATGTCGCCGGCATTCCGGGTCGCATTGTCCATGGCGGTCATGCGTGCACCCTGTTCGCTGGCCGCGTTCTCCAACAAAGCTGAATACACCTGGACCGCAAGGTTGCGAGGCAGCAACTCGGCCAGGATTTCATCCTCTTCGGGTTCATACTCGTACATGGCGTCGGACCCCTCGGGGTGTGTGTCCTCTTCGGACACCTCCGGGACGCCGACAGGTATGAGCTGGTGCTCCGTCACCACTTGAGACAGCACCGACTTGAACTGGCTGAAAAACAGTGAGCACACATCGAATTCACCTGCCTCAAACATCTCGGTGATCCGGGTCGCGATCGGCGCCGCATCCGCAAACCCGAGGCGCCGGACTTCGGACATGTCGATGGTGTCAACGATGTGCTCTTCGTAGTCGCGGCGCAGCATGTCGCGGCCCTTCTTGCCGATGCACAGGATTTTCACTTCGTTGCCGGATTGCAGAAGCGCCGATATGCGCAGCCGAGCGCGTCGCACAATGTTTGTATTGAAACTACCGCACAATCCTCGTTCCGAGGTCGCCACCACAAGAAGGTGGATCTTTTCTTCGCCACGGCCAACCATGAGATCCGGTGCGTCGTCGGGATTGGTCAACGACGACGTCAACGACGCGATCATTCTGCGCATATGGTTGGCGTACGGACGTCCCGCCTCGGCTTGCTCTTGAGCCCGACGCAGCTTCGACGCCGCAACCATCTGCATGGCGCGGGTAATCTTTTGAGTGGAACGGACGCTGTTGATCCGAACCCTGAGATCCTTGAGGCTCGCCATGAACCGTCAACCCACCATAAATTCGCGCGAATTCACCATCTGGGCCTTAAGCATATTTGCGGGTGAAATCGTCAAGGATGGACTTGAGCTTCTCTTCCGTCGCGTCTGAAATCTCCCGCTCCGAACGAATGGCGTCCAGCACCTCTCCGTGCTGCCCCCGCACCTCGTTAAGAAATTTCTCCTCGAAATCAGTGATGGATTCCAAGGGAAGCTCATCCAGATAACCATTCACTCCGGCAAAAATCGCGACAACCTGCTCTTCCACCGGTAATGGCTGGTACTGAGGTTGTTTGAGAAGTTCGGTCAGGCGGGCGCCACGGTTCAACAACCGCTGCGTCGTCACATCAAGGTCGGATCCGAACTGGGCGAACGCCGCCATTTCGCGATACTGGGCCAGCTCGAGCTTGATGCTGCCCGCGACCTGCTTCATGGCCTTGATCTGTGCGGCAGAGCCGACGCGGCTGACGCTGATTCCGACGTTAATGGCCGGACGGATACCCTGGTAGAACAGATCGGTCTCCAGGAAGATCTGTCCGTCGGTAATCGAGATCACATTTGTCGGAATGTAGGCGGACACATCACTCGCCTGGGTTTCAATCACCGGCAGCGCGGTGAGAGATCCCGCACCTTCGTCGTCGTTGAGCTTGGCCGCGCGCTCGAGCAGACGAGAGTGGAGATAGAACACGTCTCCCGGAAAGGCTTCACGGCCCGGCGGGCGGCGCAGCAACAGAGACATCTGCCGATAGGCAGTCGCCTGCTTGGACAGATCGTCATAGATGATGAGGGCGTGCATGCCGTTATCGCGGAAGTATTCACCCATGGTGCAGCCCGTATACGGCGCCAGGAACTGCAGCGGTGCCGGTTCCGACGCGGTCGCCGCGACCACAGTTGTGTATTCCATGGCTCCGGCCTCCTCCAAGGCCTTGACCACCTGGGCAACAGTCGAACGTTTCTGACCGACGGCAACATAGATGCAATAGAGCTTGCGCGACTCGTCGTCGCCCTCGTTTGCCGCCTTCTGATTGATGATGGTGTCGATCGCGACAGCGGTCTTGCCAGTCTGGCGATCGCCGATAATGAGCTCGCGCTGGCCTCGACCGACGGGAACGAGACTATCGAGAGCCTTCAGGCCCGTCTGCATGGGCTCGTGCACCGACTTGCGGGGAATAATGCCGGGCGCCTTGACCTCGACGCGGCTGCGCTCCGCCGCCTCGGCCGGACCCTTGCCGTCAATCGGATTGCCGAGAGCGTCGACCACGCGCCCCAAGAGATTCTTGCCGACCGGTACGTCGACGATTGTTCCCGTACGCTTGACGGTATCGCCCTCCCGGATGGTGCGGTCTTCCCCGAAGATGACGACACCGACATTATCGTCTTCCAGGTTCAGCGCCATTCCGCGAATGCCGCCGGGAAACTCCACCATCTCTCCTGCCTGAACCTGGTCGAGACCATACACACGCGCGATCCCGTCACCGACGGACAAAACCTGTCCGACCTCGGAGACCTCGGCCTCGGTGCCGAAGTTCTCAATCTGCGATTTCAGTATCGATGAAATCTCGGCGGCACGAATATCCATTAGCCAACCTCTTTCATGGCAGTCTGCATTCTTTGAAGCTTGGTCCGCAGGGAGCTGTCCACCATGCGCGAGCCGATGCGCACGACAAGCCCGCCCAGCAGACTCTCATCCACGTCTGTCGAAAGTGAAATTTCCTGATCAACGATACCCGCGAGCTGCGACTTGATTCGCGTGACCTGCTGCTCGGTCAAGGGACGCGCAGATGTAACCCGTGCTGTCGCCTCCCCGCGATGATCGGCCAGCAATATCCTGAATGCCGCCACCATGTCCCGAAGCGCGAACAGACGCCGGTTCTGAGCGACAAGTCCGATAAACCGGCTGGCCAGGGCACCGATTCCCGCAGCCTCCATCACCGCGGCCATGGCGCGTCCCTGATCTTCGCGCGAAATAACGGGACTGCGCACCAGTCGTACCAGGTCCGCGTTAGCGTCAATCATCTCGTCGATCGCTGCGAGATCGCCGGCAACTTCGTCGAGGACGCGTTGTTCGCGTGCAAGATCGAACAGGGCAGACGCATAACGCCCTGCAATGCCCGACACGATGCTAGTTTGGCTGACCAATTGAGACTATCCGCTTAGCCCAAGCAATCGGGCTAACCCATTGATTTCACTGAGCAAACGCCAACAGGGCGTGTTCTCCCACATCCGCCGCTGCGGCGCGGGTTTCGTAGCACACCGGTATTTGCCTTGCAACTGCTGGCGAAGAGTGAAATCGGCGACAATTCCGACGTCCCGCGTGCGAGAAATCCAACGCTCTCAAAGGAAGGAATAAGGGTCGATGTCGATTTGGATCCGCACGCTGGACGGACAGTCGACCCGAGCCACCCAGTTCCGAACAATTTCCTGTACCGATACCTGGCGCGTGGCCTTGAGAAGCAATCGGTAACGGTACCGACCGCGCAAGATGGAGAGAGGCGCAGGAGCCGGACCAAACACGGCAACCGATTCTCCGCGGGGGGCGGCGGCACCCAGATGTCTCGCAGTTGCGGATACCGCACGGTCGTCCCTGCCAGTCACGATAACTGACGCCAGGCGTCCGTAGGGCGGCATCCCGGCACTCTTCCGCGCCTCCTTCTCCCGCGCCAGAAATGCTTCCCGATCCCCCGAGACCAGCGCAGCCATCACCGGATGATCGGGCATATAGGTCTGCAAGAACACCCGCCCGGGGCGGTCCGCCCGGCCAGCCCTGCCCGCGACCTGGTAGAGCAGTTGATAAGTTCGCTCGGCCGCCCGCAGATCTCCACCATCGAGCCCCAGATCCGCATCCACCACACCGACAAGAGTCAGCATGGGAAAGTGATGACCCTTTGCAAGAATTTGGGTTCCGATAACGATATCAACCTCTCGGTTCTCGATCCGGCCAATCAACTCGCGCGTTGCCCGCGGCCCCGAAATCGTATCACTGGCCACAACCTCAATCCTTGCATCCGGGAACTGGGCAGCAACCTCATCGGATAATCGCTCAACGCCCGGTCCACAGGCAGCAAACCGGTTATCCGCATCACATTCCGGACAGGATTCTGGAAATCCCAGGGCCAACCCGCAGTGGTGACACATCAAGCGTCCCACACGTCTGTGTTCAACCAACCAAGCTGAACAGTTGGGACACTCAAAGCGAAATCCGCAATTCCGACACAGGGTCAATGGCGCGTATCCGCGGCGGTTCAGAAACAGCATGACCTGCTCTTCCGAAGCCAGGGTGTCTTTCATGTAGGTGGTGAGTTTCGGCGATAGCCAGGCCCCCGCAGGAAGACCAATGTCACGCATGTCGATGGCGTCAACCTTTGGCGGTGCTGCGCTGCCATGCCTGTCCGGGAGGTGTATGCACTTGTATCGATCCGACTCTGCGTTCACGGCCGTTTCGAGCGATGGCGTCGCAGAGACCAGGGTGACGGGAAACTCCGACAAGTGTCCCCGTGCCACTGCCATATCACGGGCGTTGTAGATGGTACCGTCTTCCTGCTTGTAGGACGGGTCGTGCTCCTCATCTATCACGATGTACCCCAGTTCCTTGAACGGCAGGAACAGAGCGGATCGCGCACCGATCACCACACGGGCGTTGCCGCTCGCCACGGCGCGCCACGTGCGCCGTCTGATGGACTGGCTCAATTCGGAATGCCACTGCGCGGGCCTCACGCCGAAGCGGGTTTCAAACCTCTCCAGCCACCGCGCGGTCAAAGCGATTTCAGGCAACAAGACAAGTGCCTGCCGATCCTGCCGAAGTGCTGACGCGATCCCTTCGAAATAGACCTCGGTCTTTCCGGACCCGGGAACGCCATCGATCACGGTCACCTCAAAGCCGCCACCCCCAAATTGTTGGTTCAAGGCGGCCACCGCATTCAACTGCCCCGGGATCAGCTCGACCCCGTCCCTGGCGACGTCGGGAATTTCGAACCCGATATCCTCAGGCAATATGTAGCGCTCTAGTGTGGCGCTCTCAGCAAGGCCACGGACAACCGACGCCCCGACTCCTGCGGCCTCGCAAATGTCGGCAAGCGCACGGGGCGGTCCATCCTGCATGAGAGAAACAACGCGTTCACGGGCCTTGGTCATGCGGTCCGGGAGCGGTCCCGATAGACGATAGGCAACGCGCGGCGCGGTAGGCTTGAACACCGATGCGACGTTCATGGTCATGCGGAGGACAGCACCGGGCGGCGCCAGTGTGTAACCCGCAACCCAATCGATGAACCTGCGCACGTCAGACGGCAACGAAGGCAGGTCATGTCGCGCGGCAATGGTACGAAGCTTCTGGCGATCCAAATCTCCAAGCGCTTCGCCCCAAACAACGCCGTTCAATTCCCTCGAACCGAGCGGAATTCTTACGAAGTCGCCCTCGCCAAGCTCCATGCCCGCTGGCACCAGGTAGTCATACGCTCCCCCCAATGGCAGCGGCAGCATGACGCTGACACACACCCCCTCCCCGAAAACATTCGAATTCGTCGTGGAGCCCGCGTCATTGCAGGTGTCATTTCTGGTGCGGGTTGTCCCCATGGTCTACACTGTGCCCCTGAGATCGGGGGCGAACAAGCACCCCCGCAGCCGGTCGCCGTCTCGTGGATATGGATCTAACGGAAAGAGGCTTATGAAGTTTTTTGCGGATACTGCGGATACCGATGAAATCCGCGATCTCGCCGCGACCGGACTGCTCGATGGCGTGACAACCAATCCCTCCCTCGTCTCTCAGACCGGGCGGGATTTTTTTGATGTCCTGCGAGACATTTGCTCGGTGGTTGACGGCCCCGTCAGTGCCGAGGTCACGGCCACGGAATACGACGGCATGCTGGTCGAAGGGCGCAAACTCGCCAAGGTCGCAGACAACATCGTCATCAAGGTACCCCTGACCTGGGACGGCCTGAAGGCGTGCAAGACCCTCTCGGGAGAAGGAACGGGTGTCAACGTGACGCTCTGTTTCGCCCCGGTCCAGGCACTCCTGGCTGCCAAAGCCGGCGCGATGTTCATTTCCCCTTTCGTGGGTCGCCTGGATGATATCGGCCATGAGGGCATGCAGCTCATCGAGGATATCCGCACCATCTATGACAACTATCCAGACCTCTCGACGGAAATTCTGGTGGCCTCCATTCGCCACCCTGGTCATGTCGCCGAAGCGGCACGAATTGGAGCCGATGTCTGCACCTGTCCGCCGGCGGTGATCAAGAAGCTCGTGGCGCATCCTCTGACAGACAAGGGCCTTGCCGCGTTCCTGGCCGACTGGCAGAAGACCGGCCAAAATATCTGTAGCGCGTGAGTCACAGAATGACCTCAAGGCCTGACAAGGCATCGTCTCGGGATACGGCTCCTGAATCTCACGAAGTCCGACAATACCTCTCAGACAATCCGGACTTCCTGACCGCGCATCCAGACCTGCTGACCGAACTGACGCCACCCGCGCACCACCAGGGCGACGGGGTGCTCGACATGCAGCACTACATGATCGATCGGCTGCAGAAACAGGTTGTGGCGTTGCGATCGGAACAACAGGACCTGATCGCGGCCTCTCGAAGCAACATGATGAGTCAGGCTCGTATCCATGCTGCGGTCCTCTCCCTCATGCAGGCACGAACCTTTGAGCATCTGATCGAAGTCGTGACGACGGACCTGGCAAACCAGCTTGATGTGGACGTCGTTACTCTCTGTGTCGAGTCAGATACATACGCGGCGAAGGTCGCTGGCACCGACGGTGTGTTTACCATTCCCCAAGGCCGTGTCGACGAAATGCTGGGAGAAGACCGCGACATTTTCCTTCGCGAGGACGAATTCGCAGAACATGGACTCTTCGGTGGCGCATCCACTCTGGTCAAATCATCAGCATTGGTCCGGTTGCGCATCAACAGCATGGGGCCGTCAGCGGTATTGGCCCTGGGATCCCGCGACAGTGACCGGTTCCATCCGGGGCAGGGAACCGAGCTGCTTTGCTTTCTTTCCAGGGTCGTCGCGCAGTGTCTCAAAGGATGGCTGAACCTACCCCCGTCATAGCCGACATTCCGGCCAGCGCGGATCTTCGCGATGCCGTCCGCGACTGGAACCAGTGGCTGTCATCCGAAAGAAGGACCGCGGATCATACGACAGCAGCCTACGGTCGCGACGTCCGAAAGTTCATATACTTTCTTTCCGGGCACCTCGGCGGCCCGGCCGCCCTCTCCGATCTCGCCAAGCTGAAACCAGTCGATTTTCGCAGTTACCTCGCGCGGCGTCGAAGCGAAGGCTTGTCCAACACCTCGCTCGCGAGATCGATGTCAGCGATTCGCAGTCTCTTCCGGTTTTTGGAACGAACCGACCGCGTCCACAACCCGGCAATCAATGCCGTGCGCACGCCGAAACGGCCCCATGGGGTACCCAAGCCGCTCAGCGTGGGACAGGCCGTATCGTCGGTGAAACAGGTGTCCCAGCTACAGGACGAAGGTTGGTTGGGGAAACGGGATGCGGCCGTTCTGACCCTGCTCTACGGCTGTGGCCTTCGCATCTCTGAGGCTCTCGCCCTCAACCGGCGTGACGTCCCGAAGGGGGATGTCCTTGTCATAACCGGAAAGGGTAACAAGCAGCGCATGGTCCCGGTGCTGGGGGTCGTCCATGACGCCATTGAGGACTATCTCGCCCATTGCCCCTTCGAGCTGGGTGATGACGATCCCTTGTTTGTCGGCAAGCGCGGGCGTCGGCTCGACCCTGGCATTATTCAGCGACAGGTCCGCCGTCTTCGAGGAATGCTGGGGTTGCCCGAGACTGCAACGCCACACGCACTGCGGCACAGCTTCGCGACGCACTTGTTGTCGGACGGCGGCGACCTCCGCACCATTCAGGAATTGCTCGGACACGCTTCTCTATCGACCACGCAACGCTACACGGAAGTCGACTCTCAGCGCCTTCTCGAGGTTTACAACAACGCACATCCCAGCGCCCGGCGAAGAGCCTGAATCCGATTCCCGGCCTCAATCGGGACGCCGCCGCGAGAGGACTGCCACAGCGATGGGTCCCATGGCCACACCCAGCCCCATTGCAGCGAACGCCAGCCCCCACCCTAGCGTCGTCGTTCCACCACCGGCCAGATCGAGAACGACGCCAAACACAATGGGGCCGGCACTGGCACCCGCAAACCCGATGCAGGAATGGACCGCCATGGTGGCACCAAGGTGTTCCGGTTGGGCCGCTGCTACAACACCAGCAGTGATCGAAGCGGAATCACCGGTCACCGTGACGCCGTAGATAAGTGACATTCCGACGATGATGATGAATGGCCATGACGCAGTGAAGCCGAACAAACAGGAGTAAAGAGCCGAAACCGTCATGACCAGAATCACCACACGTTGACGGCTGAAGCGAACCGCAAATTCGTTGCCGAAAACGCTCGCGGGCCAGCCAATGAGATTGATGGCAGCCGCAATGAGCGGAGGACTCCACCAGGTCGCACTCTCCAGGTCCTGTTGGAGTGATTGCGCATACACCAGGAAGGCGACGATCCAGGATCGAAGGCCGAACAATTCCCAGTTATGGGCCGCGTAGGCCAGCACGTAACCCATCGCGGGCCGATTTCGAAACACGGGACGGAAGTCCAGAAAATGTCCTTCCTGTTCCCGCATCTCAGGGGGCGACGGCGCCAGTACCACGGTGACAATGAAGAGAGCCAGCAGCCCGTAGACGCCGCCCACTGCAAACGCGCCCTGCCAGTCCAACAACTCCGCCAGTTCGCCCGCCATGGCAAAGGAGACACTGGCGCCGACGCCGAAGCTCGCCGTGTATACCGCGACCGCCCGGCTTTGCGCGGGGCCCTCGAAACGATCGCTCAGAGCCTTCAGGCCCGGCATATAGGTGCCGGCCAGGCCGACCCCGGCGATTGCCCTCAAAATCAGCGCCGACCAGAAACCTTCGGCAAAGAACGCGAAGCCAAACGCAGAGGCAGAGGTAATGACAGCCGAGGCGAGATAGATTCGACGTGGATCAACACGGTCGGTGAGACTCACAAGGATCGGCACCGCCACGGTATAGCCGGCAAAGTAGAGGCCGTTGATCCATCCCGCCTCGGTGTTGGACAAAGACCATTCCTGGATGAATCCGGGCATCAGCGCCGGAAACATGGCGAAACTCGCCATGCCCAAAACCTCGGCGACGCACATGACCGCGATCAGGTGCCGCCCGCTCAGCCCGCGCATGGCGCGAACCTCTCTGTTTGGGAGTCCTTCCTATCCCGATCCGACCTGCACGTTTGGGTAAGAGGCAAGCGCGCACCGGGCATCAAAAATTCAGAGAATATCCTACGCGTGAATCACCCGCCCCTGGGCGTCGAGAGCGGCTTCCTTGATCGCTTCCGCAAGCGTGGTATGCGCGTGACAGGTTCGGGCAATGTCTTCTGATGAAGATGGGCCGGTCCATATCAGCATCCGTGAACCCGTAGGATTTCGGATCGAGTTCCGGGTGATATTCACGGGGCTCCAGGTTGAGAGGATCGAGAGTGGCTGCAAGGTGCCCTCGAACACGGTAGGCCCGGATCAACATCAAGGCCCGGAGGGAGTCCAGGGTCGATTGACGGTCCCCCGCCGGTGCCGCTTTCTTGCCGTCGCGGTCGCCGTCGCCGGTATCCCAGAACAAATCCCGGCGTTTCCATGGTGCGCCTTGCGCTTCCGCGATGACGCTGGCGGCATCGTCACCCAAATCGGAGAAGAATTCGCGCCAGCTTGGATCCAACGATGCCGTATCATTGAGGTGACGAGTGTAAAGCTCTTCGAGAAAGCCGCTGGCATTGCCCGTCAGGAAGGCGGTCTTGTCGAGTTCGATAGACATGATGCTACCGTCGCTCCGTATAACCCACTATTGAAACGCGCAAGTCTCGCCCCGTGTTAATCCGGGGTGGATGGTCGGCACCCTACCCCTTCAGAACCTCCACCATCGTTGTTCCCAGAGCCGAGGGCGAGTCTGCGACGGTGATACCGGCGCTGCGCATCGCTTCGATCTTGTCCTCGGCCCCTCCCTTGCCGCCGGAAATGATGGCGCCCGCGTGACCCATCCGCCGACCCGGCGGGGCTGTTCGTCCGGCGATAAATCCGACTACCGGCTTCTTGACCTTGCTGCTCTTGATGAAATCCGCAGCTTCCTCCTCAGCACTTCCGCCGATCTCACCAATCATGATGATCGATTCGGTCTCATCGTCACCAAGGAACAAATCGAGGCAATCGATAAAATTGGTTCCATTCACCGGATCGCCACCAATTCCGATACAGGTCGTCTGTCCAAGTCCCGCAGCCGTGGTTTGGCCGACGGCCTCGTAGGTGAGCGTCCCCGACCGGGAAACGATTCCAGTTTTCCCCCGGGTGTGAATATGACCCGGCATGATTCCGATCTTGCATTCATCCGGTGTGATGACACCGGGGCAGTTGGGACCCACCAGACGGCTCGTCGAATTGTTCAACGCCCGCTTCACGCGGACCATGTCGATCACCGGGATGCCCTCGGTGATGCACACGACAAGTTCAATCCCGGCATCGATGGCCTCGAGAATTGCGTCACCGGCAAACGGGGGTGGGACGTAGATTGCCGTTGCATTCGCCCCAGTGGAATCGACCGCCGCTTGAACCGTGTCAAAGACAGGCAGATCGAGATGTGTGGTACCCCCTTTTCCCGGCGTAACGCCGCCTACCATTTGCGTTCCGTATGCGATTGCCTGCTCGGTGTGGAACGTACCCTGGGCGCCGGTCAGCCCCTGGCAGATTACTTTGGTATTCGAATCAACCAGTACGGACATCAGGCAGCCTCCTTGACCTCAGCGACGATTTTCTCCGCCGCATCGGCGAGATCATCGCCGGAAATGATCGGCAGCCCGGACTCAGCGAGAATTTTCTTCCCGAGGTCCACGTTTGTACCCTCGAGGCGAACGACCAGAGGTACATCCAGCCTGACTTCCCTGACGGCGGCAACCACACCCTCGGCTATCGTGTCGCACCGCATAATGCCGCCGAAGATATTGACAAGAATGCCCTGCACATTGTCGTCCGACAGAATTATCTTGAATGCCTCCGTCACGCGCTCTTTCGTGGCACCACCACCGACATCCAGGAAATTGGCCGGTTCTCCGCCGAAGAGCTTGATGATATCCATTGTGGCCATGGCCAGACCTGCGCCATTTACCATGCAGCCGATATTACCATCGAGTTTGATGTAACTGAGTTCGTGCTGCTGGGCCTTAATCTCCGTCGGGTCTTCTTCAGATTCATCTCGCATCTCGGCGATATCTGCATGCCGATACAACGCGTTGTCGTCAAAGTTCATCTTGGCGTCCAACGCCATCACGTCACCGTCCTTGGTAACGACCAGCGGATTGAGCTCGATCAGGCTGGCGTCGGTATCATTGAATGCCTGATAGAGACCCATCATGAACTTGACAGCGGAGCCGACCTGCTTACCCTCGAGGCCGAGGCCAAATGCAATACGGCGCGCGTGGTGAGGTTGAATGCCGGTAGCCGGATCAATCGAGACCATCAAGATTTTCTCGGGGGACTCGGCGGCGACTTCCTCGATTTCCATGCCACCTTCCGTCGAAGCCATGATCGTTACCTGACTGGTCGCCCGATCGATCAGCATGCCGAGGTACAACTCGCGCGCGATGTCACACCCCTCCTCGACGTAGACCCTGCGGACTTCCTTGCCTTCCGGGCCCGTCTGAGGCGTTACCAGGGTCATGCCCAGGATTCCGCGCGCCGCTTCGGTCGCCTCATCCGCAGACTTGCACACCTTGACGCCGCCACCCTTGCCGCGGCCACCCGCGTGAATCTGCGCCTTCACGACCCACACGGGTCCTAAAATCTTGCCGACAACATCGGCGATCTCGCCCTCGCTGGTGGCAACGTATCCGGTCGGGACCGCGACACCGTATTTCGCGAGAACACTCTTGGCTTGGTATTCGTGAATATTCATGGCCTCCACCCGCCGGTCATCCGAACTCTACCAGCGCCAAACAATTTTGACGCGGCGCGTGCCCTTGCCGCCGGCTTTTATAGCACCGACAGGATTGGGGGAAAACCGGTGCTGCAGGTGAGGGTCATCACCCAAACCACACAACCACAACCATTTTTCAGTGTGGAAGGACTTGCCGTGGGATCACTTCTTCGTGCGCCGCTTTCTGCGTCGGCGGGGTGCAAGTTCCGGTTTCAATCGCTTGACGGCGTTGACCAGGGAGCGGACTGAGGCAACGGAACTCTTGAAGGCCTTTTGCTCAGTCTTGTTGAGATCAATCTGGACGATTCGTTCGACTCCCCCTGAGCCGATCACGACGGGTACACCCACGTAAAGGTCCCGCACGCCGTACTGGCCATCCAAATACGCCGCGCAGGGGAGTACGCGCTTCTTGTCTTTCAGGTATGACTCCGCCATGGCAATGGCGGAACTCGCCGGGGCGTAAAACGCGGAACCGGTTTTCAACAATCCAACGATTTCCGCACCACCGTCGCGTGTCCGCTGCACGATATCGGCCAGGCGTTCCTTGGTCGTCCAACCCATCTTGACGAGGTCGGGAAGGGGAATACCCGCCACCGTCGAATACCTCACGAGCGGAACCATGCTGTCACCATGTCCACCGAGCACGAAGGCGGACACGTCCTCAACAGAAACGTTGAACTCTTCCGCCAGGAAATAGCGAAAACGCGCTGAATCCAGGACCCCAGCCATGCCAACAACCTTGTTGTGAGGCAATCCCGTCGACTGACGCAGGGCCCAGACCATTGCATCCAGGGGATTGGTGATACAGATTACGAATGCATCGGGGGCATAGCGCTTGATACCCTCGCCAACCTGCATCATCACACTCGTGTTGATGCCCAAGAGGTCATCACGACTCATGCCCGGCTTGCGCGCAACGCCAGCAGTGACGATCACCACGTCCGCACCACGAATGGCGGAATACCCCTGGGCCCCGGACATCCTGGAATCAAATCCCTCGACGGGAGATGACTCCACCAGGTCGAGAGCTTTTCCCTGAGGAAGCCCTTTCACGATATCGAAAATTACGACGTCGCCAAGATCCTTGAGGCCCGCCAAGTGGGCGAGAGTACCCCCGATGTTTCCGCCGCCGATAAGAGAGATCTTGTTCCGCGCCATCACATTCCTCCTTGGGCACGCTCTTGGCTCTGCCAACCAAACATGGAACCGAACCTGGAAGGCGTGCAATCCATCACAACCGTGGCTACCTACTCCGATTCTGGAAGGGGCCGCAAGCCTGGCGATCGACAATCGGGTTTCAGAATACCGTCAAAGTTTGCAGAAGGGGGATGTCGCCGAATGCCACAGTTTCACTCAAGAGTCTCGAGATGGGTTGAATTAGGGACGAAGGTGAACATATTTTCCGCCGAACGGTTCGAATCGATACCGATCTAAGGCAAGGAACCAGAAGGCCATGTCAGAGGAAACGCTATCCTTTCAGGCGGAAGTCAGCCGCCTGCTTCACATTGTTGTCAATTCGCTCTACAGCGAAAAAGAGATCTTCCTCCGGGAGCTGGTTTCCAATGCCTCAGATGCCTGCGATCGGCTGCGCTATCTGGCGCTGACGAAGCCCGCACTTACAGAAGACGACCCAGAATTTTGCATCCGTTTGAGCGCCGACCAGAAGGCGCGGACGCTTGTCATAAGTGACAACGGTATCGGCATGAGCCGGGATGAACTGATCGAAAATCTCGGCACCATTGCCAGGTCAGGAACGCAGGCATTTGTGGATCAGCTCTCCGGCGATTCGTCAAAGGACGTCGCATTGATCGGACAGTTTGGTGTCGGGTTCTATTCAGCATTCATCGTCGCAGATCGCGTCGAGGTGACGAGCCGAAAAGCGGGAGAGAACCAGGCATGGCGCTGGACGTCTGATGGCTCGGGCGAATTCTCTATCGCGGAAGCGGAACGAGACTCGCGCGGAACATCGGTAACCGTTCATCTGAAGAAAACCGAAAAAGAGTTCGCCGACCCGGAGCGCCTTCGACACATTATCAAGACCTATTCGGATCACATTCCGATCCCGATTCTGCTGGAAGGCGAGGACGAAAAACTCAACGCGGCGACCGCCCTGTGGACATTCCCCAGAAAGGACATCAGCGAGGATCAGTACAAGGAGTTTTATCACCACGTCGGTCACGCTTTCGACGAACCCTGGATGACCATTCATGCCCGCGCGGAAGGGAAGATTGAATACACTCTTCTTCTGTATGTGCCGTCGGTCCGGCCCTTCGATCTCTTCAACCCGGATCGCCGCCATCAAGTGAAGCTCTACGTCAAGCGGGTCTTCATCACCGATGAATACGAGGGCCTGGTGCCGCCTTATCTGCGCTTCCTGAAGGGTGTCATCGACTCGGAGGATCTTCCTCTCAACGTCAGCCGCGAACTGCTCCAAACGAGCCCGGTTATCACCCGCATCAAGAGCGCCGTGGTCCGGCGCGTGATGACAGAGCTGAAGAAGAAGGCCGAAAAACAGCCGGAGGAGTACACCACGTTCTGGGAGAATTTTGGTGCCGTCCTCAAGGAAGGTATTTATGAAGACGCGGAACGGCGTGAAGACCTTCTCAAGATCGCCCGGTTCCGCTCCACAGTCTCGGGCGACGATCTGGTTTCCCTCGACGACTACGTCGGGCGCATGAAGGAAGGTCAGGACGCCATCTACTACATCAGCGGCGAGTCGCTTGAAGGATTACGCCGCAGTCCTCAGTTGGAGGGCTTCATCGCTCGGGGTGTCGAGGTGCTGCTCCTGACGGATGCGGTGGATGAATTTTGGGTGCCGACAGTCCAGCAGTATTCCGAGAAACCCTTCCGGTCCGTCACGCAAGGTGCGGCTGACCTCGAAAAACTGCCAAGTGATGACGAATCGGCAGAGGAAGACGATCAGCCTTCAGACAGCCAGACAGGCACCTTGATCGCCCTGCTGAAGCAAACGCTCGGTGATGCGGTGAAAGACGTCCGGACCTCGGAGCGCATGACAGACAGTGCCGTCTGCCTGGTCGCTGACGAACACGATCTGGACATGCATCTCGCCCGGATGCTGAAGCAGCAGGGCCAGCTCAATGAGCTCGCACCACGCGTCCTGGAGATCAACCCGAAACATCCTTTGATCAGATCGCTGGCCGAGCGTTCAACTCAGAAGGGCGCATCGGACGCCCTCGAAGACACGGCATTTCTGCTGCTCGATCAGGCCCGTATAGCAGAAGGCGAACCGCTGCCGGATCCGGCAGAATTCTCACGGCGCCTGGCAGGTGTCATGACGAAATGCATCGACGCGACGAACGCGGACTAGGGTAATTTCAGCTCGGGGGCCAAGCCCTCTAGTTGCTCGCCAAGAGTTGAAGTCGGGCAGCGCCAAAAATAGGTCCGCCGTGCGCTTTTTGCACGATGACCACGCAGCCATCGCGGCCACCCTCTCGGATGGCGGAAAGATCGACAGGAATTTCGGTCATGTCACCCTTCCAAGTGCCAACCTTCCGAATGTTCCGCACAACATTGTAGTACGTGAGTTGGCGTCCAGAGTTCTCACCGCGACGCACGTTCACTGTATGCTGCTTATCGAACTCGATCAGCCACACGTCCGCCTCCGGCCATTCGGCCTTCGCACAGATCCTGATGGTCGCCGAGGCCTGATCCGATTCTGTAAGGCTTACAGAAAGGCTGTTGAGGCTGGACAGCCGAGCTTCAGCGAGCGTCTTTTCAACTTCATGGCTCTGTGAGCCCACCACGTCGACAACTCCGCCGATGACCATCTCGGGTGTGTAGACATAGCGCGCGTTCAGAGCCCGCCCATGCCGACGCTGGCGCGCCGTCGATTCCGGCAGCGCAAAGGTGTCTTTCCAACCGATGTAATCCCAATAGTTGACGTGGAATGACAGCGCGATGATGTCTTCACGCTCAGCCAGCTTACCAAGGTAGCGGTCGGCCGGTGGACACGAACTGCAGCCTTGAGACGTATACAATTCAACGACGGTCGGAGACCGGTCACCGGCCACTGCCGATGCCGCACCCAACAGTACCGCGACAACTATTCCAAAGATTCTTGAGGCGCTCATGATCCAGCCCATATACGCCCCACCATAAACACAGGCCAATCACTCTTCAGTGAGGCATCGACTGCCGGAAGCTACTGGCGAACATTCACCGCGCTTACCCTGGCGACCATTGGGCGGGTCCGGTGAGGACCCTTCATCAGGCCGCTACAGGCTCCATCAGGTTACGCAGCACATACTGAAGAATGCCGCCATGCCGGTAGTATTCCACCTCATCCAGCGTATCAACACGACATGTCAGTGAGATCTCTTCAACGGAACCGTCGGCGCGTGTAATGCGGCAAGTGACATCCATCCGAGGCGTGATTCCATCGGCCACGCCGACAATGTCGAATGTCTCACTTCCGTCGAGGTTCAACGACTTCCGGTCCATTCCGTCCTTGAACTGCAGTGGCAAAATTCCCATACCGACCAGATTCGACCGATGGATTCTCTCGAAGCTCTCGGCGACAACCGCTTTGATGCCCAGTAACCGAGTCCCTTTGGCCGCCCAGTCGCGAGATGATCCAGTGCCGTACTCCTTGCCGGCAAAGACGACAAGTGGGACTCCTTCTGCCTCATATCGCATCGCCGCATCGTAAACGGACATCTCTTCGCCACTGGGCATGTGCCGAGTGACACCGCCCTCTGTTCCCGGCACAATTTCATT
>DEBC01000031.1:20503-43022 GCA_002348365.1 Alphaproteobacteria bacterium UBA2966
GAGTTGAACTCCGCCGCCGGCACCTGATGGCTGACCAGATAGGTCCCTGCCGGGCCGTCCTGCTTGATCGAACCGGCAGGTGAAATATGGTCGGTTGTAATACTGTCCCCGAGAAGGGCGAGCATTCGGGCATTTGTGATATCAGAAAATGTTCCGGGCTCCTGCGACATGTCCTGGAAGAACGGAGGATGCTGAACGTAGGTCGACCCGATATCCCACTCGTAAGTAAGACCTGTGACCGTTTCCACCTTCTGCCAGGCATCGGTGCCGGAGAAAACATCCCCGTAACGCTCCCTGAACATTTCGGGGATTACACACGAACGCACGGCATCCGTAATCTCCTGATTCGATGGCCAAATGTCCTTGAGATAGACCGGATTACCATCGCTGCCTTCGCCGAGAGATTCGCTGGTGATATCGATCCCGGCATTCCCGGCGATGGCGTATGCCACCACGAGAATCGGCGAGGCGAGATAATTCACCTTCGTTTGCGGATTCACGCGACCTTCGAAGTTTCGGTTCCCCGACAAAACGGCGCCGACGACCAGGTCACCGTCCGTAATGGCACTCGAAATCGAATCATCCAGCGGTCCGGAGTTGCCGATACAAGTGGTGCAGCCGTACCCGACAAGATTGAAGCCCAGTGCGTCCAGAGCATCCTGTAGGTCGGCTTTCTCAAGGTAATCCGTGACAACCTGGGATCCTGGGGCCAGCGATGTCTTCACCCATGGCTTGACCTTCAGCCCCCTCGCAACAGCGTTTCGCGCAAGAAGTCCCGCCCCGACCATGACGCTGGGATTGGAGGTATTGGTGCAGCTCGTGATTGCCGCGATCACCACGTCACCGTCTGTGAGCTCAAAGTCCTTCCCGGCAACTGCGACGGATTTCTGATCACTCGACCCACCTCGCGCCTCCGCAAGCGATGCCTCGAATGCCTCGGCAGCGCCGCTCAGCGAGATTCGGTCCTGCGGCCGTTTGGGACCCGCCATGCTGGACTCGATGTCGCCGATATCGATCTCGAGCGTATCCGTAAATTCAGGATCGGGGGTCCCGGACTCACGCCACATGCCTTGCGCCTTCGCGTATGCCTCGACCAGCTTGATGCGCCGTGAATCGCGCGCGCTGAGCTGCAAAAAGGCCAAGGTTTCGGAATCAATCGGGAAGAACCCGCAGGTCGCGCCGTACTCCGGCGCCATGTTCGAGATCGTAGCCCGATCGGCAAGCGAGAGCTGATCCAATCCTGGACCGTAAAACTCGACAAACTTCCCGACCACGCCCTTCTGACGCAACATCTGTGTGACCGTGAGAACGAGATCGGTCGCGGTGGTCCCCTCCTTCAGAGCCCCCGTCAGCTTGAAGCCGACCACTTCGGGAACCAGCATCGAAATCGGCTGTCCGAGCATCGCTGCCTCGGCTTCGATTCCGCCGACACCCCACCCCAGTACTGCCAAGCCATTGACCATGGTCGTGTGCGAATCGGTACCGACCAGCGTATCGGGATAGGCGATGGTCCTTCCATCGACATCGGCAGTCCAAACCACTTGCGCCAGGTATTCCAGATTGACCTGGTGACAGATGCCCGTTCCGGGCGGAACGACCCGGAAATTGTCAAATGCACCCTGGCCCCATCGTAGGAAGGAATAGCGTTCCTGATTGCGACGCATCTCCAGTTCGACATTTGCCCGAAATGCGTCGGCAGAGCCGAATTGATCCACCATCACCGAGTGATCCACAACCAGATCGACCGGAGACAGTGGATTTATCTTGGTTGGATCACCTCCCAAATCCGACATCGCGGCACGCATAGCGGCGAGATCAGCCACCGCGGGAACACCGGTAAAGTCCTGCATCAGAACGCGGGCGGGCCGGTAGGCAATCTCGCGATCGGAGGAGCGATTGCTCAACCAGGCGGCCATGCCCTTGATGTCGTCAACCGTGACGGAACGCCCGTCTTCGTATCTCAGCAAGTTCTCCAGCAGCACCTTCAAGGAGTACGGCAGGCGTGATACATCGCCGAGACCAGCGTCCATAGCGGCTTCAAGGCTGAAGTAGTCATACGAATCGCCGTCCACACTCAACGTGCGTCGCGCATTCAACGTGTCATGGCCGATCGTCGTCACAATACGATCCTCCCTCTTCATCCATTTTGCGATGCAACGGGGCCCCATCATGTCCCTCGCAAGTTCCATCTGCGCACTATCAATCACAATCCCGGCGTGAGAACCAGCCCCCACAGGAAAATTGCAGTCACGACAATTCACGATCGCCGAAGTGAAAGCCGCAACCGGGTCTTGAAGACACAATCGCGGGGCCATTCGGATAAGGGCAAGTTGCGTATTGCGCCGTCCATGAATGTTGCTAATGTTCGGTGAATAGGATGAGGAGGATGTTTGGTTCCGGGCCCCTCGGGGATGTAGAAGTGGACGTCTAGCTGGGTGGCGATGCCTCTACGCTGGCACAAAATGAAGACGTGAAGGAATTTTATCTTGGCCTCGGCGTGAGTGGGCGCAAGAGCTATCGCGACGTCAAGCATTACCGGCGGCGCAAGCGTTGGCTTGCCTGACCTTTCCGTAAGCCAGAACGAATTCACGGGAATCAACGACCTATGGCAGACGATCGTGCCTTTTACGACGATCTGGAGACCCGTTCTCCTGATGACAGAGAACAGGCACTCATGTCCGCGCTGCCCAACCAGATTGCCTTGGCAGTGGAGCGTTCCACCTACTACTCAAACCTGCTGAATGGAATCGACCCGCCGTCCATCGACTCCCGAAGCGCTCTGGCTCAACTCCCCGTAACCCGCAAGTCCGATCTCATTGATCGACAGGATACTGACCCGCCTTTTGGCGGCTTGAATGCCGTCCCATTGGCGGAAGTACCTCTGATCTTTCAATCTCCTGGCCCGATCTACGAACCGGGAGGCGATTCTCCCGATTTTTGGCGTTTCGCGCGCTCGTTCTGGGCCGCAGGCATGCGCCGGGGAGATATCGTCCACAATACCTTCTCCTATCACCTGACACCCGCGGGAAGGATGATGGAGAGTGCGGCCCGAGCCATCGGATGTCCGGTGTTCACCGGAGGCATGGGGCATACAGAGCTTCAGCTGGCCACCATTGGTCACATTACGGCCATCCGCTTATGTCGGCACGCCCTCCTTCCTCAAGATCCTTTTGGACAAGGGAGAAGAAACGGGTACCGACACCACCAGCATCACGAAGGCCGGTGTGGGCGGCGAGGCCTTGCCGCCCAGCCTGCGCGATGAATTCAAAGGGCGGGGTGTTACCGTGCTGCAAAGTTACGGCACCGCAGACCTCGAACTCATCGCCTACGAGTCAGAATCACTGGAAGGCATGATTCTGGACGAAGAGATCATCGTCGAAATCGTCAGGCCAGGCAGTGGCGACCCCGTCGCTGAAGGTGAGGTTGGTGAAGTGGTCGCCAGCCTTCTCAATCCGCTCTATCCCTTGATCCGATTCGCAACGGGCGACATGTCCGCCGTCATGGAAGGCACAAGCCCGTGCGGCCGTACCAACACGCGAATTAGAGGCTGGTTGGGCCGGGCGGATCAGACCACGAAGTTGAAAGGCATGTACGTTCACCCGAGCCAGGTCAACGAGGTCGTGGCGCGACATCCCGAAGTCTCGAAAGCGCGACTGATCGTGGGTCAGGAGAACGCCCAGGATGTCATGACCTTGAATTGCGAAGTTGCAGAAACATCCACCGGTCTTGACGACAAGATCTCAGAGTCGTTGCAAAACGTCTGCAAGGTGCGGGGTGAGGTCGCCATCGTGGCGCCTGGGAGCCTTCCCAATGACGGTAAGGTCATCGACGACATTCGAACGTACGAGTAATCTCGCGCCCATTCGTCGGCAGGCCATGCGTTTGCCGATTACCTTTGCAACAGATGCGGGCTCCAGCGACCTTGTCCTTCACTGGCAAAAATCTCACCTGTACGCGAGGCGATACGACGGTCTTCACCGACCTTGATTTCGACGTCGATCCCGGTGAAGCACTCATCGTGCGCGGGGTGAACGGCAGCGGGAAGTCCTCCCTATTGCGGATGGCCGCGGGATTCCTTGCTCCGACCGAAGGGGAACTCCGCCGCGAAGGTGACCTCATTGCCAAAGACCCTGAGAACCATTTCACCAGGCTCCACTATCTGGGCCATCTCAACGCCCTGAAGCCGGCATTCACAGTGCTCGAGAACCTGGAATTCTGGCGTCGTCTTTTCAGTGGATCGACTCGTTCTACTGGCATCAAAACTGATGCCCGGGCGTTGGATCGGTTGGGCCTTTCGGCAATTGCCGACATGCCGACACATTATTTATCCGCGGGACAGCGCCGCCGCCTGGCGCTGGCGCGCCTTCTCGCCGTCGCCAGACCCTTATGGCTGCTTGACGAACCCACGTCTTCCCTGGATGACGCCGGGAGTGAAACTCTGGTGCAGCTGATCTCCGAGCATCTGTCGACAGGCGGCATGGTGATCGCTGCGGTTCACGGTGAACTCGCCGTTCCGGATTGCAAGACGATCGTGTTGGGAAGCGAGCCCCCCGTATCGTGACTCCGTTCATCGAAATCGTGACTCGAGATGTCCGCCTTGCGTTGAGGCAAGGCGGCGCAACGATGCTGGTCGTCGTCTTTTTCGTGCTCACCGTGACCTTGTTTCCGCTAGGCGTTGGGCCTGAAGCTTCGGTGCTGCGGCGTATCGCTCCAGGAGTCATTTGGGTCTCAGCGCTCTTGGCTGCCATGCTGTCACTCGACCGTCTGTTTCAGGTTGATTTCGAGGATGGCAGCCTCGATCAACTGGCGCTGGCACCCTTGCCGCTGGAACTGGTCGCGGCGGCAAAGTGTCTCGCGCACTGGCTGTCCACCGGTCTGCCCCTTCTGGTGATATCGCCATTGCTGGGCATTCTTCTCAATTTGAGCGGCGAGGCTTATGGCACTCTGTTGCTCGCCATGGCCATTGGCACGCCGTCCTTAAGTCTGGTCGGCGCCATCGGTGCAGCACTGACTGTTGGAATTCGCCGGGGCGGTGTCCTGCTGTCGTTGCTGGTTCTGCCCCTTTACATACCCGTTCTCATTTTTGGTGTCGGAGCCATCGATGCGGCATTGGTGGGTCTGGGCGGCAATGCCCATCTTCTCGTCCTGGCTGCGATTCTGTTGATCGCGCTGCCGCTTGCACCGTGGGCAGTTGCTGGGGCCCTCAGGCTGAATCTTGAATAACCTGCTGGATTCAAGGGAATTCGCTGCATCACCAAGTGTTGTGTGTAAGGTGAAACGATCGATTCAGAAGATGGTGCTATAACCCGGCCATGGTGAACTGGCATCGCCTCGCGAACCCAAAGCTGTTCTTGACGTGGAGCCGCCGCGTCCTGCCGTGGGCGGCGGTGATAACCGCTCTTCTGTTGGCAGTAGGGCTCTATCTCAGTTTGTTCGTCGCGCCACCCGACTATCAGCAAGGAGACACGGTTCGGATCATGTTCGTGCACGTTCCCTCTGCCTGGATGGCGCTTTTCACATATACGGTCATGGCCGGTGCCAGCGCCGCCGGACTCATCTGGAAGAGCCCCCTTTCCCACTTGACGGCTAAGGCCGCAGCGCCGATCGGTGCATCGTTCACATTGCTCGCCCTGGCAACCGGCGCATTGTGGGGTCAGCCGATGTGGGGCACGTGGTGGGTCTGGGATGCCCGCCTGACCTCGGTGTTGATCCTGTTCTTTCTCTATCTGGGATACATGGCGATTTGGCAGGCCATCGATGACTATACGCGTGCCGCGAAGTCGGCAGCCATCCTCGCGCTGGTCGGATTCGTCAATGTGCCGATCATCAAGTTCTCCGTGGACTGGTGGAATACACTGCACCAGCCGGCCAGTGTTCTGAGGCTGGATGGACCGTCGATTCATCCAACGTTGCTCACACCATTATTCGTGATGATAGCTGCGTTTACCGGCTATTTCATCGTGCTTTTGCTGATCCGGCTCGAGCGCGAAATTCTCGCACGCCAGGCACAAACCCTACGGCGAGCGCAGGCGCGAGGTTGAGCACATTGCTTTTTGCATGGTGGACGCCGTTCATGGGCCACATATATTTAGGGCTTATCAAGATTGAGCGTTCCGCAACTGACGCTTGCGACGACTTGGCGCCGTTGCGCTGCGAATACCGCGATTGGAGATAGACAACCAGATGGAATCGGCGGTTCAGTTTCTGGACATGGGAGGGTACGCCTTGTTCGTATGGCCGGCCTTCATCATGGTGGCCATTGTTATGACGGCCCTGCTCATCTGGAGTTGGCGGGATCTCAGGCGCGAACGTCAAACTCTCGAATTACTTGCCGAAAGACGCGGCAGCGGCGAGACAGCGGGGACTGGGAATGACGCGTAGGCGACGCAGGCTTTATTTCATTCTCTCCAGCATGGCCATGCTCGGTGTCGCGACAGCACTGATGCTGAATGCATTCAGCGAAAGTCTCGTATTTTTCCACAGCCCCAGCGAAATAGCGGAAAAAGGCATCCCTGTCGAACGTCGATTCCGTCTGGGCGGACTCGTCGAAGAGAACAGCGTCGAAAAGGCCAACGACGGCGTCACCATCTCATTCAGGGTCACCGATACTGCAGTCTCTGTCCCTGTCCGATATCGGGGCTTGCTTCCGGATCTGTTCCGCGAAGGCCAGGGAGTCGTCGCGGACGGTGCTCTCGATGGCTCGGGCACGTTCGTCGCCACTGAGATTCTGGCAAAGCACGACGAAACCTACATGCCTCCTGAGGTCGCCGAAGCCTTGAAAAAGGCGGGCCAATGGCAAGGAGAAGAGACTGATGATCGTTGAGATCGGACATTACGCGCTGATCCTGGCGCTGGCGCTCTCCCTTGTGCAGGGAACGCTTCCCTTGATCGGTGCACAGCTTCGCTTCGACTCATGGGTCGCCATGGCCCGGCCCGTTGCGATCATCCAGTTTGGGTTTGTGACGGTATCCTTCGCCGCGCTGACATCCGCCTATGTGATGTCGGACTTCTCCGTCCTGAACGTCGCAATGAATTCTCATTCGGCAAAACCGCTGCTCTATAAGATCAGCGGCGTTTGGGGCAATCATGAGGGTTCATTGCTGCTTTGGGCCCTGATTTTGACTCTTTTCGGCGCGACCGTAGCGGTTTTCGGTGGAAACCTGCCTCCCGAACTACGGGCCCGCGTGTTGTCGGTGCAAGCATGGATCGGCACCGGGTTTCTCCTTTTCATGTTGCTCACCTCCAATCCGTTCGAGCGCCTGCTGCCGGCACCAGCCGACGGACAGGGTCTGAACCCGCTTCTGCAGGACCCCGGGCTCGCATTTCATCCACCATTTCTCTATCTGGGCTATGTTGGTTTCTCCATGGCCTTCTCGTTCGCGATCGCGGCGCTCATCGAAGGAAAGGTCGATGCTGCCTGGGCGCGCTGGGTGCGGCCGTGGACTCTCGCTGCCTGGTGTTTCCTGACAGTCGGGATAGCCCTCGGATCCTGGTGGGCCTATTACGAACTCGGCTGGGGCGGCTTCTGGTTTTGGGACCCGGTTGAGAATGCTTCCTTTATGCCGTGGCTGGCCGGAACCGCCCTGCTGCACACGGCAATCGTGGTCGAAAAGCGTGGGGCGCTGAGAAGCTGGACCATCTTACTGGCGATCCTGACGTTCTCCTTGAGCCTGTTGGGGACCTTCCTGGTGCGGTCGGGAGTGTTGACGTCGGTACACGCCTTTGCGACGGATCCTGCCCGTGGCGTGTTCATTCTGGCCTTCCTCGTTCTGGTCGTGGGCGGCTCACTCACGTTGTTCGCCCTTCGTGCACCAAGTTTGAAGGGCGGCGGAATCTTCGCACCCATCAGTCGAGAAGGTGCTCTCGTACTCAATAACCTCTTGCTGACGACGGCCTGTGCAACAGTCCTGCTGGGAACCCTCTACCCTCTGTTCCTGGATGCGCTGACCGGAGAAAAGGTCTCGGTCGGACCGCCTTACTTCCATGCCACGTTCGTGCCACTCATGGTGCCCGTCATCGCCGCCGCCGGCGTAGGCCCGTTGCTTGCCTGGAAACGAGGTGACCTTGCAGGTGCCTTGTCCCGGCTTCGGGTCGCGCTCGCATTCATATTGGCGATTGCCCTCGCGACGCTGATCTTCGCTGAAAGGGCGCCGGTGCTTGCCGTTCTGGGAATGGCTCTCGGCACCTGGCTTGTCGCTGCATCGCTGAGCGAGATCGCCGAGCGGCTCAGGCTTTTCCGGACCTCACCAGACGAGAGCTGGCGGCGTGCTAGACATTTACCTCGCGCTGCCTACGGGATGACCATTGCGCACGCCGGTGCAGGAATCGTAATCCTCGGCATCATCGTCAGTGTCACGTGGGAAACCGAACGCCTGCAGGTTGTTCGCAGCGGAGAGAGTGTGGAAGTTGGCGCCTACGAGTTCGTATTCCGCGGCGTCGAAAACGTAAAGGGACCGAACTACGATGCCGTGCGCGGCATCTTCGATGTCACGCGCAACGGCGATCGGGTCGCCGTCATGACACCGGAATCTCGGGTCTACAACACCTCTCCGCAAACCACGACGGAGGCCGCTATCCGCCCCACGCTGGGCTCTGATCTGTATGCAGTGATTGGAGATCCGGATGGATCGGGCGGATGGGCCACCCGCCTCTACCACAAGCCGCTTGTCAATTGGATATGGTTGGGAGCCATCCTGATGGCACTGGGCGGCATGGTTTCATTGACAGACCGCCGCCACCGCATCGGTGCACCCAAACGGAAATCGGCACGAGCCCCTTCGGCATCGACCCGAACTGCCAAGGCCTAGCTAGCTAATGCGTCTGACCCACGTCCTGCCACTGGCGTTATTCGTGGTTGTTGCCATCGCGCTTGGTATCGGGCTCACGCTCAACCCCCGCGTCATTCCGTCAGCCTTGATTGACAAGCCGGTTCCCGAATTTGCACTGCCCCCCGTCGATGGCAAGCCCGACGGATTGACTGCCGCCGATCTACGCACCGGCGACGTTGCCATCGTCAATATTTTTGCTTCCTGGTGTGGACCTTGCCGTGTGGAACACCCCTTGTTGATGGAAGTGGCGCGCAGCGGTGAAGTGCCCGTCCACGGGATCAACTACAAGGACCTGCCCCGAAACGCCGTGGCCTGGCTCAATCGCTTCGGCGATCCTTACACACGAATTGGATCGGATCGCGACGGTCGCGTCAGCATCGATTGGGGTGTCTACGGGGTTCCCGAAACCTTCGTGGTCGACCGTAATGGCCGCATTGCCTACAAACACGTCGGCCCGATGATGGCAGAGGATATGCACCAACGCATTCTCCCTCTCGTCAGAGAATTACAGAGCAAATGAGAGAGCTCCTTCACCGAGTGGGATCGTGTGCGGCGATCATGATGATCGTCTGTCTGACGTTTAGCGCTGAAACACTCGCCATAGGCGTTGACAAACCGCTTGCCGATGCGGCCCTTGAGGCCCGCGCTCGTGCGATCCATAAGCAGCTTCGGTGTCTGGTGTGTCAGAACCAAGCGATTGATGATTCCAATGCCGACCTGGCGCGGGACCTGCGCGTCCTCGTCCGAGAAAGGATTTCACTGGGAGAGTCCGATCAGGAAGTCCTCGATTACGTGGTAGGCCGGTACGGCGACTGGGTGCTCCTCAATCCCCCATTCAACATCCGAACACTCGCTCTCTGGATTAGCCCCGTTGTGCTCTTGTTGCTCGGCGGCGTGTTTGCCGTTGTCATCCTGCGGAGACAGAGGAATCAACCGGAAGCCGCGCCGGCCGACCTGACCCCCGACGAACAGGCTCGGCTCAAGGCGCTTCTGGATGACGAGCGGGGCAAGTCCTGATGCTGCTCTGGCTTGTTTTTGCGGCGCTGACCGTGATTGCTCTGCTCGGTGCGGTGCTTCCACTCTTGCGTAAACCCCGTGTTCAGGATCAACGGTCCGATTATGACCTCGAGGTTTACCGGCATCAGCTCGAGGAATTGCAGAACGAACTCGATCGCGGTGTCATTACATCTGAAGAAGAGAGTGCCGCGAGGCTCGAGATCGAGCGCCGGATTCTGACGACAGCCGAAATGAACGGTCCGGGAACGGGCAGCGCATCTCCGACACCGCAGATCGTCGGCGCCTTGATCGTCGCCATCGGCATTCCAGCTCTGGCATCCGGGCTCTACCTGTACATCGGAAATCCGCAGGCACCCGACCAACCCTTAGCCACCCGGACTCCCGTGGAATCGACCCAAACGGCGGATGTGGATGATCTAGAGACAGCGATCAGCCGTCTGCAGGCCCGCCTCGCCAGGGACTCGGGCAATCTTGCCGATTGGCTTTTGCTTGGTCAGTCCTACACCGTCATGCGCCGCTACGACGAAGCCGTCGCGGCCTATCGTCGAGCCGACGGTCTCAAACCGGATGATGCAAACATCATGACTTCGCTGGGTGAGTCACTTGTCCTGGCGGCCAGCGGCACTGTCACACCTGAAGCTCAATCCGTGTTCCGGAACGCACACCTCCTCAACAAGAAGACCCCGGGGCCGCGCTTCTACTTGGGATTGGCGCGCGCACAGGCGGGCGATATTCAAGGGGCTTATGACTTCTGGCTGGCACTGGCCAACGACGCCCCGCCAGACGCTCCCTGGCTGTCTCAGGTCGTCGGCCGACTGGAGGAAGTTGGTGCCGAACTCGGCATCGATGTTGCCGCCGCGCTGAAGTCTCGCCCGACACCCATGGCATCAGCAGAGCGGATGCCTCTACCGGGACCAACGCAAGAAGACGTGGAAGCAGCCGCAGAAATGTCGGCGAGTGATCGTTCCGAGATGATCCGTGGCATGGTCGCTCGACTGGCCGAGCGTCTCGAAGAAAATCCTAACGACCTTGAAGGTTGGGAACGCCTCGCACGGTCATACCAGGTTCTCGGGGAAACGGAGAAGGCGGCGCAGGCCCGGGCACGGGCACAGGCGCTCAGAAACGAACCATCCCAAACTGCTACCCCTTCCCCTTCGCGTCGAGGCCCATCTCAGGAAGACATCGCAAACGTAAAAGAGATGTCTTCTGAAGACCGGTCAGCGATGATCGGAGGCATGGTCGAAGGACTGGCGCAACGCTTGGAAGAAGACCCTTCCGACATTCAAGGCTGGATCATGCTGGCACGCTCTTATCAGGTCATGAATCAACCGAAGAAGGCGCAGGAGGCACTCCAGCGGGCAAGCGACGCCGCTCCTGACGATCCAGGCATCCTGATCCAACTCGGTGCGGCGATGGTGGACAGCAACGGCATGAACTCCCCATTGCCCGATTCGGCCATCGCGATATTCCGACGCGTGCTCGAACTCGACGCGCGAAACCCTGATGCCATGTATTTCATGGGTATGGCGCACGCCCAGTCCGGAGACATACAGCAGGCCCGAAACGCATGGAATCAATTGCTCGGCCAGCTGGATAGAACCAGTCGTGCCTACGAGATTGTCAGACAGCAAATTGACAGCCTGCCGACGCGCTGACCTCTCTGGCCATCGCAATTTGATCTGGCCCAAAAATGAATGGAGGCGTTGGGTTGCAACGCCTCCATTCGGAACCGGACTTGAGGGACGATCCGGCATCGGTTAAGGGGGAAGGTCCCCTGAAGAGCCGCAAAAAGATGGCTTGTGCAGCGACGCTAGAATGCGTCGTAAATCGCACAGAAGGAATGGAAGCATGGTCGACATATCGCCGACCTCGTTCGCGCCTCAGCAACCCTTGACCGCTCCATCGGCCGAGGAATTGAGGCAGAGGGCTCAGGATCAAGAGACGGCAAGAGCAACTGAGGAGACCCGTAATACGGACTCCGAAGCGGGCTCACGAGCGCAAGAGGATCGAGTTGAAATCCAGCAGCAGGCCGTCGAACAGGAAGAGCGCCGGGAAGACGTCGAGCAGGACGCAGACGGGCTGGGACGTCAGGTAGACGTCTGGGTCTAGATACACCCCGCGCGAGCGCACAAATGGCTTGAGTGAGAGCACGCGTGGCCGACAGGCTGCGCGTGTTCTCGCTTGTCTGGACCGTCGCTCAACCGCCAATTAAGGTCGGGCCATGCCATCCAAACTCAGCGCTGCATAGACGCTCGTGCCTGACGAGAAATTCGAACTCAAGGTTCCGGAAGGTGACGACCGGCCCCGCCTGGTCTGTGATACCTGTGGCTTCATCAATTATGTCAATCCACGAGTGGTCGTCGGAGCCGTATGCACATGGGAGAACCAGATTCTGATGTGCCGGCGCGCTATAGAGCCCAGAACCGGATTCTGGACGATCCCGGCCGGGTATCTGGAAGAGGAAGAGGCTGTCATCGACGGCGCCAAGCGGGAGGCCTGGGAGGAGGCACATGCCGATGTCGATTTGGACTGCATCCTTGCCGTTTACAACGTTCCACGGATCAGCCAGGTCCAAATTATCTATCGCGGATCCCTGCGCTCACCGAAGGTAAAACCCGGTCTCGAATCCCTCGATGTCGCGCTTTTTGAATGGGACGACATTCCATGGGGTGAAGTCGCGTTCCCCAGCGTTCACTGGGCATTGAATCACTTCCGCGAGGTCCGGGACCTTTCCACGTTTTCTCCGTTCGCCAATCCCGAAGGCCAAACCGGCAACGAACTCCTGGAGCCAGACAAATAGGCCGAAGGCTAGAGCGCTCTCCGCCGATCGATCAACAACCTCGGCAGTCTTTGAGCCTACGAACTGTCACCTTGTTCCGCGTAGCGGTTCATCAACGGTGTTTGCGCCAGCGCGAATACGACAGTCAGGGGCAAGAAGCCGAAAACCTTGAACGTCACCCACGTGTCGGTGGAGAAATTTCGCCACACAACCTCATTCACGATGGCCATGGCCACGAAGAACAATCCCCAACGCACTGCGAGTTGCCGCCATCCTTCTTCTTTCAGTTCGACCATGGTGCCCAACAGTGACTTGACGTAGTTCTTGCCGAACAGGAGGCCACCGAAAATCACGCTGGCGAACAACAGATTGACGATCGTCGGCTTCAATTTGATGAAGGTTTCGTTTTGGAGGTAGAGCGTCAGGCCGCCGAAGATAAGCACGATGAGCCCTGACACGAGCGGGAGGGTCGGGATGTGACGCGCGGCGGCGTAGGCGATTGCCAGGGAAAGGACGATGGCGATCATAAACACACCCGTCGCCGCGAATATCCCGTGAATCGCGTTCACCGCAAAAAATATGACCAGCGGGCCCATCTCGATTCCGAGGCGGAGAATGGGGTTCATCGACTGGTATTGGTTCGCCCCTGCTTTCATGGGCCCGTTCACTTGACTGGATCAGATGGGATCAATTTGTGATTCAGACATAACGTGGAGTCAGTGACCGGATTGGTCAAGATGAACCGGCATTGAATTTCCCAACGTCCGCATCCCAGGTCATATTGTCATCATGCCAAGCCGCCCGATCGTACTGTTCACCGATTTTGGATACGAAGGACCCTACGTGGGTCAAATGAAATCGGTTCTCAATCACCTTGCGCCTGACGCGCCCATCATCGATCTGATGCATGACGTTCCGCATCATCGAGTTCAAGCGGGTTCATACTTGCTGGGCGCGTTGTTCGAGGATTGCCCTCCAAATTCCGTTGTCGTCGCGGTTGTCGATCCGGGTGTCGGTAGCGACCAGCGCGAACCTGTCATGTTGAAAGTTGCGGATAAATGGATCGTGGGGCCCGGAAACGGACTGTTTTCCAACGTGGTGCACCGGACAACGGGAGTAGAAGCCTCGGTGATTACCTGGCGCCCCGAACGGCTTTCGGCAAGCTTCCATGGACGGGACATCTTTGCGCCGGTCGCGGCTCAGATTTCCTGTGGCCAACTTCCAGCAAACCAGGCGTGTGACGTATCAACCGTCGCCAATCTCGATTGGCCATTGGACCTTTCGGAGGTGATCTACATCGATGCTTTCGGGAACGCTATGACGGGGCTACGCGCCACAACAATCTCTGGGGATGAAGACATCAGGATCGGGGACGTAACTCTGGCTCGCGCCTCCACTTTCGCGGACGTCTCTCCCGGCGTAGCGATGTGGTACGAGGACTCGCTCGGTCTCGCCGAGATCGCGGTCAATCAAGGCCGCGCAGACCAGAAATTCATGCTATCAATCGGCAGCAGCGTATCCACGGCTAAGTCAAAGGCATAGCAAATCAGGCCAGTTCGGCCCGTTCTTTCTTTGCGGTATCCGTGCCCAGGAACCAATCGCAAATCTCCTCGCCGGGCATGAACGTCGTGTCCTGGCGCTCAAGCAAGTAGTCAAGCATACGTCCCACCCAGTGGGCGCGGTGTGCCTGTCCCATGAGGTAGTGGTGATATGACATCGACAACACCCGAGGAGATGTTGCGAGCTCTGGCTCAAGGCCTGCCACCATGTCCCGCATGCGTTTGTACTGCTCATCAGGGCCATGCTGACCAATGTGGTAAACGTAGGCGTCGTTGAGTTCCGCCGTATAGGGCACCACCACAACCGGTCCCTCATCCGTTCGCATCCAGACCGGCTGGTCATCGATGACGCCCCAATCGGATATGTAATCGATGCCCGCAGCCTTGAGCAGTTCCGGCGTTTTGGTCGATTCCTTCAGCGCAGGCCCAATCCAGCCACGAACCGGTTGACCCGAGAACGATCTCATCCGCTCCAGGGAAACGTTGATAATCTCTTCCTCTTCATCCTCCGGCATCGATTTCTGGAGTTTCCCATGACCCTGAAACTCCCATCCCGCCTCGAGAATCGCTTCAGCTACATCCGGATATGCATCGATAACGTCGGAATTCATGCAAGCGACGGCCCGGATATCGCGCTCCTTAAGCGTGCGGATGAGGCGCGGTATGCCGCAACGCATGCCATATTCCATCCACGTGTAATTGACCAAGTCAGGAACCGGATCGATACCGTGAGGATTCGACAGAATCTTCCGGGGTATGGGCTGGTCGTAGTGAAATATCTCGAGCGCGACGACGATCTGCACGATGAGCGACTTGCCGTTGGGAGGCGGTAGAGTCCCCCGCTTCGGAGAGTATTGAAACGGTATCCTCGGATTCACCATATGACCGGGTTCCCAAAAGAAGATATTGATGTGATGAGCAGTATGGCGGACGAGCGGGATCAAGGGAACGCCGATACCGGCACGCGGGCTGCCGGATCAATCGCAAAAGGATCACCGGACCCATGTCGATAGGCGATAAGTCATGACAGATGAATTTGGCGCCTTCATGCCGGATGTCGACATTCATATCTCGGGCGCGCCTGGCGGGACACTGAGTGGACGGACATTTGCCGCAAAAGATGTCTTCGACGTCGCGGGCTACCCCACCAGCAATGGAAATCCGGGTTGGCGGGAAACACATCCCCTTCCCACTTTAACCGCACCCGCCGTTCAGGCCCTGCTGGACGCCGGTGCCGATCTTGTGGGCAAATCCATCTGCGACGAAATGTGTTACAGCCTCGTGGGCTCAAACGCCCACTATGGAACCCCAATCAACCCCCGCGCTCAGGAGCGATTCACGGGCGGCTCGTCATGTGGGTCGGCTGCCGCCGTGGCAGGTAACCTCGTCGATTTTGCCCTCGGCACTGATTGCGGTGGCTCGGTCCGCGTACCCGCCGCGTGGTGCGGATTGTTCGGAATTCGCCCGACGCATGACCGGGTCTCCCCTGAAATGGTGTCGCCATTGGCTTCCAGCCTCGACACGGTGGGCTGGTTTGCCCGGGATGCCCGTCTTTTCAATCAACTTGGTACGGTCCTGCTTAACGACGCCGCAGAGAACTTCACGCCCAGCAAGATATTGGTCGCGGAGGACATGTTCGACCGGCTTGATGCTTCCCTCGCCGAACTCTTGCGCCCTCTCGCGACACGCATCGCCGAGACGACCGGATTGACCCCGGAGCCGGTGACCGTAACGGACGAAAACCTCGATGACTGGTTCGAGGTTTTCCGGATCGTTCAGGCTCGTGAGATCTGGACCCAACACGAGGAATGGGTGACGCGCACAAAGCCGAAGTTCGGCCCCGGAGTGGCCGAGCGCATGGCCGCCGCACCATCGATCACCGAAGAGCTCGCGGCGCCCGCGCGGGAGAAACGTGAGAAAATTCGCGCTCGAATGGAGTTGCTTCTTGAGGGAAACGTCGTGCTCTGTCTTCCCACGGCCACGATTCCGCCAATGCGAAGTGCGCCACCCGAGCAGCTTCAGACCTCACGCGAAACTAATATGGCACTGACCAGCCCGTCGAGCTTGACTGGCACTCCCCAGATCCATCTTCCCCTGGCGGAACACCGCTGGTGTCCGGTCGGCTTGTCGTTGATGGCATGGCGCAATCGCGACGAAGTACTGCTCGACCTCGCGGAGCTGGCAGCATCCAACCTTAACTGAACGGTCTAGAGGATTTCGTGAATCTCGTAGCCGGGTCCGTCTTCTGTCCGGTCACCGATGCCGACGGCGATGATCGTGTTCAACCATCCATACTTGTCTGAAGCCGTCTCAAAGAATGGTGCGATGCGAAAGTAATATTCCGAGGCATCGACAACATCGCCATCGAGGTGGCGTTGGAGCACATCTTCCGGTCCGAGACGCAATCCACGATAACGCATACCGATGAGATGCCCGTCGTCGGTCTCCATGGTTAGCCTGACATTGAGTTCCGTGGCATTGTCCGGCCGCCGAATCAGCCAGTCACTGCCAAACACGATCCGTCCCCGTAGCCGGTCGCCCGTGAATGTGCCGCCTGGCACCGGCATCACCCAGCGAAAGCCAAATGGCGTGTTTCCGTATTCGAGTGGCCCGAGCGGCGGCTCAGGTGGTTGGATGCGAAATGTCATCAAGTGACGCGTGGAGATTTCTGGCATGGGCTTCCCACCGATCAATTCTCGCTCAGCGTAGTTTATCATCCCCGTCGCCGTCACCTTTGGTGGACCCCTCCCGGATCACTGGCCTACAGTCGGCCAGCTTCCGAAAGTTAAAAAGGAACTCCGGCCATGGCCGAGAAGAGAGTTGCCCTTGTAATCGGCGCCACCGGCATCGTCGGCGGTAATATGATCAGACACCTCGACAGCCGGGAGGACTGGCAGGTCATCGGATTATCGCGCCGCCAGCCCTATTACGAGTCGGACGCAACATTTATCTCCGTCGACCTCAGCGACCCGGAAGAATGCCGGTCCAAACTGGGTGAGCTGGCTCATATCACACATGTGTTTTTTGCAGGCTACACCGACCGTCCCACCTGGGCGGAGCAGGACGCACCCAATCTCGCCCTGCTGGCGAATCCGATGGATGTCATTGAACCCCTTTCCCAGAATCTGCAGCATGTCTGCCTGCTTCAGGGCACCAAGGCCTACGGATCTCAACTGGGACCCTTCAAGTCGCCGGCCAAGGAAAGTGACCCCCGTCACATGCCGCCAAATTTCTATTTCAGCCAGCAGGATTATCTAATTCGAGCGTCCGAAGGGAAAAGCTGGTCCTGGTCCTGTGTGCGCCCACACGCGGTTTGCGGATATGCAGTCGGCATTCCCATGAACCTCGTCTCGTGCATTGCGGTGTATGCCACAATCTCAAAGGAACTCGGCCTCCCGCTAAGATTCCCGGGAAGCCCGATTACCTACAGCGCACTCTATATGGCCACCGAAGCGGGCCTTCTATCGCGGGCAATGGAGTGGGCCGCCACGACCCCTGCATGTGCCGATCAAGCCTTTAACGTAATCAACGGTGACTACGTGCGGTTCGAGAACATGTGGCCAAAGTTCGCCGAGTTCTTCGATATGGAAACAGGCCCGCTGCAGCGCATCGATCTGCCGTTGATGATGGCGGACAAAGCACCTCTTTGGGACGAGATCGTAAAAAAGCATGACCTTGTTCCCAATGCCTACGAAGACATGGCTCACTGGCCGTTCGCCCAGTACATCTTCAATAACGAATGGGACATGATGTCAGACATGACGAAGTGCCGTACCTTTGGGTTCCTGGACTTCATCGACACCGAGCAGATGTTCCTCGATCAATTTGCCGAGCTGCGCGCCAATCGCGTCATTCCCTGATGGGAGTGTGTGAGGCACACGAAAGGAGAAGGGCTGTCATGACGGATCGAAAGGTGGCGCTGGTATTCGGTGCCAGCGGAATCATCGGTCGGGGCTTCCTGCGGCACCTCGACGGCCTCAATGACTGGGACATCATCGGTGTGATGCGCAACCCTCCGAACTTCGATACACGAGCCGAGCATCTCGCCGTCGATCTGACCAACCGCGACGAATGCCTAGCCGGCCTGAACAATGTCCCGCACGTCACCCACGCGTTTTACACCGCGTATAAGGATTTCCCCACCTGGGAGGCGGCGGCGGAACCCAATACCGAGATGTTCAAGAATACGATGGACGGGTTGCTTGCGAATGCGCCCAACCTCGAACACATTCAAATCCTGCAGGGCGCAAAGTACTACGGGCGACATCTGGGACCGTACAAAACGCCCTCGCGGGAAGATGACCCTCGCCATATGCCACCCAGCCTCTATTTCGGTCAGGAGGACTATCTTCGGGAGATTCAGTCCGGTCAGCCCTGGAGTTGGTCGGCCGTCCGACCCCAAGCCGTCTGCGGCCTCTCCATCGGGAATCCACTGAATCTCACGTCGGTACTGGCCGTCTATGCCGTTATTTCAAGAGAGCTCGGCCTTCCACTGCGTTGGCCGGGAAAACCCGAAGCCTTTCACACGATATACCAGGTGACCGACTACGAGATTCTTGGAAAATCGATGGTTTGGGCGGCAACGACACCGGACTGTGCGAATGAGGCCTTCAACATCACGAATGGTGATGTGTTTCGTTGGGACTACATGTGGGAGCACGTAGCCGGCTACTTCGGAATGGAGGTGGGCCCGCCACAACAAATCAATCTTGCGATGATGATGGCGGACAAGGAGCCCCTGTGGAACGAGATCGTCGAAAAGTTCGATCTGGCACCTACACCGTTCGACAAGGCGGCGAACTGGTCGTTCGGGGACTACGCCTTTGCCTCGGATTGGGATGTCTGCATGGACACCACGAAATCCCGCAAGGCCGGGTTTCTCGATTTCATCGACACAAAGGACATGTTTCTGCAGCAGTTCGACGAGCTGCGCGACGCCAAGATCATTCCGTAGGGATTTTCGACGGCCCCCACTCACACAATCCAGGTTGGTGGGGCAGGCATAGACCCGTCAAGCAAGGCCCACGAGGGCCTGAGCGAAGTTTTCAGCCTCGAACGAACGCAAGTCTTCAATACCCTCGCCGACGCCGATGGCGTGTATCGGCAGTCCGAATTTTTCGGCCACGGCGACAAGAACGCCACCCCGCGCGGTGCCATCGAGCTTGGTCATCACAATGCCGGTGACATTGCAGATCTCTTGAAACACTTCGACCTGGCGCAACGCGTTCTGTCCCGTCGTAGCATCCAGGACGAGCAGAACACTATGCGGCGCCGACGGGTCGACCTTGCCAATGACGCGAACAATCTTTGCCAGCTCCGCCATCAGGTCGGACTTATTGTGAAGACGTCCGGCGGTATCGATCAGCAGGACATCGGCATGCTCGGACCTCGCCCGCTCCAGCGCGTCATAGGCAAGCCCTGCTGCATCGGCACCGGGCTCGCGGGCGATGACGTCTGCTCCTGAACGTTCCCCCCAAACCTGAAGTTGCTCGATCGCCGCGGCGCGGAATGTATCACCCGCAGCGATCAGCGTCGTTCGGCCTTCCTGTCGAAGCACATGGGCAAGCTTACCGATAGTCGTCGTCTTTCCGGTTCCGTTGACGCCGACCACGAGCACAACGTGAGGGTGGTGGGTTGGGTCCACAGAGAAGGGAACGGCGACGCCACTCAGAAGATTCGTGACTTCAAGGGCGAGCAGTCCGCGGACTTCCTCAGGTGTGGTCTCTTTGTCTAGGCGCGTTCGGGCGAGTTCCGCGGTCATGCGAGACGCCAGCGATACACCCAGATCAGAGGTGATCAACAGCTCTTCGAGAGCTTCGAGCGTCTCTTCATCCAGTCGCCGTTTGGAAAGGACACCAGCAATACCCCCACTGAGCGTGCTCGCTGATCTGCCAAGGCCACGCTTGAGACGAGCAAACCAGCCCGACTGATCTTCACCTGAATTTGTCACGCTGCGACGTGGCCCTGGAGTCGCTGCTGAGAGACCGAGGAAATACGGACGGGAACAATCTCGCCCGGAACAACATCGGAGTCGCGCAGTTCAACCCGCGCGTATCCTTCTGTGCGACCCTCCCCGCAACGCTCGATCAATGCCAATTCCGTACCGCCGACACACTTGTCGAGATAAGCCTGCAAGGCCTCTGAACCTGTCCGGCGGAGACTGGCGGACCTTGCTTTGCGCACGTCCATAGGCACTTGAGGCATCCGCGCTGCAGGCGTACCTGGTCTCGGCGAATACGGAAACACATGGAGATAGGTCAGACCGCATTCGTCAACCAAGTCGAGCGTATTAGCGAACATCGCGTCGGTTTCGGTGGGAAAGCCAACGATCAAGTCGGCACCGAATACAATCTCCGGTCGACGGTCCCGCAAATCCCTGCAAAACCTGATGGCATCGTCGCGTGTGTGACGTCGCTTCATGCGCTTCAGTATGAGGTTGTCACCCGACTGCAAGCTCAGATGCATATGCGGCATGACTCGCGGCTCACCAACGATGACGTCCCGCAGCTCATCGTCCACCTCGACGGGATCCAGCGAGGAAAGACGGAGGCGAGCGAGTTCGGGAACGTCATTCAACAAAGCACGAACCAGCCCACCCAAACCAGGACTGCCGGGTGTGTCATCGCCATATGCCGTGATGTCGACGCCTGTCAGAACAAGCTCGCGAAAGCCCCCAGCTGCCAGGCTCCGAGCCTCTGAAACCACGTGTTCCACGGGAACACTTCGGTTCGGTCCGCGGGCAAAGGGAATGATGCAGAAGGTGCATCGGTGATCGCAGCCCTGCTGGATCTCAAGAAATGCTCGTGTGCGGCCATCAAATCCTTCGATGAGGTGGCCCGCCGTATCCGTCACAGTCATGATGTCCGACACACGCACGCGCCCACGAACCTCTGGGCGATAGTTTTCGCGGGATAGCTTTTCGACGTTCCCCAAAACCTGATCGACCTCTGGCATCGCCGCAAAATCATCCGGGTGAAGCTGTGCGGCGCAGCCGGTCACAATGACCTGCCGTTCCGGGTCCTGGCGCTTCAGTCTCCGAATGGATTGGCGCGCCTGTCGCTCCGCTTCGGCGGTGACGGCGCATGTATTCACGATAACCGCACGTGCGAGCCCAACTGCCGAGGCCTCATGCCGTATCACCTCGGATTCATAAGCGTTGAGGCGGCAGCCGAAGGTCACGATTTCGGGCGATTGTCGCGTCTGGGCGGTCATGACGCTCGCCCATTCAGCAGCGCACAGTCGAGAATACCTGCAAAACACGTAGCCACGGGACCGGTCATGAGAACATGCCCATCATCGCGCCACAGAATCTGCAGGCTTCCGCCGTCGAGTTCGATCTCTACGGAACGCTCCGTCAGTTCCCGGCGGGCACTCGCCACTGCCACCGCACACGCGGCGGTCCCACAGGCTGCGGTGATACCAACCCCACGTTCCCAGACCCTGACTCGAAGGGAGTGGCGTGTGAGAACCTGCGCCACACTTATATTGGCCCGTTCGGGGAAAAGATCGTGGTTTTCGAGGCCAGGACCGATGGATGCCAGATCGACCGACTGGGCGTCGTCCACGAAAAACACGGCGTGGGGGTTGCCAACATTTACGCCAACTGCATCGTTCAATCCCGAGACTGTCTGTGCGCCTGAGGACAGGTGGATATGAAGGGTATCCATTTCGCGTGCCAGGGGGATTTCATGCCACTCGACCCGCGCGAGCCCCTGGTCAACGGTGACCAGCCCCTGGCCATCCCGGGTGGCCCCGAGAACCCCAGCCGCAGTCTCCAAGCTTGCGGTCTCTGATCCAAGCTCGTCCATCAGGCGATCGGCGACACAACGCGCCGCATTTCCGCAGGCCGCAACTTCGCCACCATCGGCGTTATGGACGCGCATGAATGCATTTGCGCTCTCCGATGGCTCGATTGTAATGAGTTGATCGCATCCCACGCCTCGCCGCCGGTCTGCGACGGCGCGCACCTCTTCCGGGGTCAGGACAACACGATCCTTGCGACCATCCAGCACGACGAAATCATTGCCGAGGCCGTGCATCTTTATGAACGGGATCTCTCTCATGGCCGCCATATATGGCCATGTTGCGCCCTAAGTCCACCGTCGGCGCGTTTTGGAGACACAGATCCCGGGCACGCACGTCTTGACGGAAATGGGCAGTCAGAGCTAACTTCCGCCCGCTCCAACATGTGTTGTGATTAGGAGCNNATTTCCGCAGGCCGCAACTTCGCCTCCATCTGCATTATGGATCCGCATGAATGCGTTTGCGCGCTCTGATGACTCGAGCGTAATAAGTTGATCGCATCCGACCCCTCGTCGCCGATCTGAAATGGCACA
>DEBC01000031.1:43321-46278 GCA_002348365.1 Alphaproteobacteria bacterium UBA2966
ACGGAACCATTTGAACCATGTTCGATAGTCTGAGCGAGCGGCTGGGTTCGGTCTTCGAAGGCCTTAAGCGACGTGGATCCCTCTCGGAGTCGGACGTCAACGGGGCTTTGCGGGAAGTACGCGTAGCTTTGCTCGAGGCCGACGTCGCTTTGCCCGTGGTGAAGGATTTTGTGGACGGCGTCCGAGAACGCGCCATCGGCACAGAGGTCCTGCGATCCGTCTCGCCCGCTCAGATGGTGATCAAGGTCGTTCATGATCACCTCATCGAGGTTCTCGGCCCCGAAACTGCAAATCTCGACTTTCACGCAGCGCCACCGGTCGCCGTACTCGTTGTCGGGCTGCAGGGCTCAGGCAAGACCACGACCACAGCCAAAATCGGAAGCTGGCTGACCGAGCGGGAGAAGAAGAAGGCCCTGATGGCCTCGCTCGATACGCAGCGGCCGGCCGCGCAGGAACAGCTCAAGGTTCTGGGTGAGCAGGCCAATGTGGCAACGCTGCCCATCGTGTCCGGACAAATGCCCGAAGACATCGCAGTGCGTGCCATGAATGCCGCGCGCCTCCAAGGGTGTGATGTGGTCCTTCTCGATACCGCCGGGCGTTTGCACGTGGACGAGGCACTGATGGCGGAGGTCGCCGGCATCCGGAACGTGACAGAACCGGCGGAAGTTCTGCTGGTCGCAGACTCCTTGACAGGCCAGGACGCGGTCAACGTCGCCCAGCAGTTCAAGGAACGTGTCGGCGTAACGGGCATCGTCCTCACCCGCGTGGACGGCGATGCCCGTGGCGGCGCGGCCCTGAGTATGCGCGCCGCCACGGGATGCCCCATCAAGCTGTTGGGGACAGGCGAGGCCATCGATGCCCTGGAGGTGTTCCACCCGGATCGGATTGCCTCCCGCATCCTGGGTATGGGAGACGTCGTTGGTCTGGTTGAGCGTGCGGCCGAAACAGTCGAGCAGGAAGATGCCGCAAAGCTCGAGGAGAAGATGCGCAAGGGCACCTTCGACCTCGATGATCTCGCCCAGCAACTCCGCCAGATCCGCCGAATGGGGGGGATGGATGGAATCATGGGCATGCTGCCCGGCGTCGGCAAAGTGAAAAAGCAGATGGCCGAGGCCCAGATGGACGAGAGCCCCTTGATCCGCCAGGAAGCCATTATTCAGTCGATGACACCGAAGGAGCGACGCAATGCGAAGCTCCTTAATGCTTCCCGCAAGCGGCGCATCGCACAAGGTTCAGGAACGACAGTCCAGGACGTCAATCGGCTGCTCAAGCAATTCAAGCAGATGTCATCGATGATGAAGAAGGTCAGCAAAATGGGTAAGCGCGGCCTGATGCGCCACGGACTGCCCGGTTTGCCGATGAGATGAGACTAGAAAGAACGAACCGAATTCGAATCGTAAGCCTCAGACAGGAGCCAACATAAGCTATGCCACTCAAAATCAGACTCGCCCGGGCGGGCGCCAAGAAGCGGCCCTTTTACCGAATTGTCGTTGCCGATTCCCGCAGTCCGCGGGATGGTCGTTTCATCGAGAAGCTGGGAACGTACAACCCCCTGTTGAAACGCGACGACCCCAACCGTGTGACGCTCAATGAAGAACGCATCCGGCACTGGCTGGGAAATGGGGCACGGCCAACCGATCGCGTGGCTCACTTCCTGGGTAGCGCCGAGATCATCCCAATGCGGGCCCAGAAAAACAATCCCATCAAGGGCCTTCCCGGCAAGAAAGCGCAGGAACGCTTGAAAGAGGCTGAGGAGGCCGCCGCGGCCGCAGCAGCTGCGCCCCCGGAAGATGCGGCCCCTGAAGAACCTGCGGAAGAGGCCGCCGCAGAAGAGTCGAGTGAAGACGCTGGCGCCGAGGCACCGGCGGAAGAAGCTGCGGAGGAAGAGACGGCTGAGGATGCCGCTGAAGAACCTGCTGCAGAAGAAGCATCCGCGGAAGCTGAGGAAGAAGAAGCATCTGAGGAAGCCACGGAAGAGCCGGCTGATGAGGAGACCAAGGAGAGTTAACCTTCGCGATGCATTGGGCGAACTGACGTGAACTCAACCCAACGAGTTTGTCTGGGCATCATTACCGGGGCCAGGGGCATTCGCGGAGAGGTTCGTATTCGGACGTTTACAGAGCGCCCGGAAGGCATGAGCGAATATGGGCCGCTGACGGACGAGACGGGGGCACGGACGTTCAAACTGTCGGAGCCAAAACCCATCAAGGGTGGTGTCGCAGCACGAATTGAAGGAATCGCTGATCGATCCGGAGCCGAGGACCTCAAAGGGACACATCTGTACGTCGACCGGCGTTCATTACCAGAACTGGACTCGGAAGAGTTCTATCACGCGGACTTGGTCGGAATGCGGGTGACTTCGGAGGACGGGGAGAATATTGGAACGGTGGCAGCCGTGCACGATTTCGGCGCAGGAGACGTCCTGGAGATCGATCGAGGCCAGGAAGTCTCTTTATTTGCGCCGTTCACCCGCGACTCGATTCCGCTGGTTGACGTTGAAAAGCGAAACCTTGTTCTCATTGCGCCACCAGGCCTCATGGACGAGGACGTTGAGGATCCAGACTGAGCAATCTGATGCAGCAGACGAGCGACCATAGCCGAACGGTGCCTGATGTTGCGGAAAGTTCCGCACGGACATCGGACGCACCCTGGACGGCATGGGTCCTGACGTTGTTTCCGACCATGTTTCCAGGGCCCGTTGGCGAATCGCTGGCGGGAACAGCACTGGAAAACGGAATCTGGAATCTCGAAACAGTAGACATTCGAGGGTTTGCGAGCGATAAACACCGCTCGGTCGACGACACTCCGTTCGGTGGCGGCCCAGGAATGGTGCTGCGCGCCGACATACTTGCCAAATCGGTCGACGAAGCTGCCGCCGCAGCAGGACCTGAGGTGCCGATTATCTACCTCAGCCCGCGCGGTCGACCCTTCGATCAATCGATGGCAAGGACCTTGGC